>JBBQUW010000001.1:0-179275 GCA_038212095.1 Gaiellales bacterium
CAACGACCGGCCGTCGGTCGTCCAAGCACGTATGGGGTTGGGAGCGGTGCCGCACCGTGCCGAGACCCGATCGAGGCAGGTATATACGCGAACCGACAGCGAGAAGCGTGGGCGAAGCCATGCGCCACTTGACCGGTCGGCGCCGGATACGACCCGCGCTGCTCGCTGCCAGTGAACTGCATCAAGCGGCGTCCGCCGATCCAGTCGCCTTGCCTACCGACCCGGCTTTCGAGATCTTGGCCTGAATCACGATCCGACGACCCGGTGCTGTATGGTGTGCCGTGATGTCCCGCCCCCCTAGCCGCAGTATCGCTCGTATTGAATTGGCATGTTGCATATCTACTCGTATGATTGACTCCTAATGGCTCGGCAACCGGAGGAACTTCAACGATTGTTTGAGGTGGCCCAGACTGGGCCACCGACGGTTGAGCGCGACGCGCCCGAGGCCGAACTCTCGGAGGAGTCTCTCGAGATATATCGATCTGAACGTCGTGATCTGTTGGCGGCTCAGGAGGCTGTCGCCGAGCTCGATGTTCGCGTACGCTAGCCGGTGTCCTACGAAATATGCAGCGCCGTCCCGCTCAAGACGGCGGAGATGCCCGTACCTCCGTCAGTACGCACGGCTCCCGATCGCCCCCACCTTACTGAACGATCGGCAAAATGCGCGAACAGAAAGTTCGGATCATCTGGGTCGCTGGTGGCATCGACAACCACTTCGCCTCGAACGCAGTTGCGTCCGCGGTTAGCCGCGTCACGCTCCTGGAGCTCCACAACCCAGATCCAGTTCGATGTGGCGACGGCGCGATGATGGCTTGCAATTGCGACCGGAACACGGCGCCGCTCCAGGGCCTGCTTATAGTCGCTTGCTCTGGAGGCATACGTCCGTAGGCGCCAGCGCTCGTCCGGGAACTCAATCGGCGATCCAGCCAGACCTTGTGAAAACTGTCGGCGCGCCGCAGCCTCAGCCTCCTCTCCTGTGAGATAGAGTCGGCCTGGCATGGGAATCACAAGAGCCTTCCAGGCGGCTGACGACGTCATAGTCTCATAAGGGCCTATCGAGTCATCGTGCTGGACGAAAAATACGTTCTCACCGCGACGGCGCCCATAGCCGATTAGGACCGTTGCGTGATCGGCCGTTAGTGCTATTACAGGGATGCGGCTGTTGAGGTATCTGCAGATGGTCGCCTCGACTGAATCGCCCAACGCCTCAACGGCATACGTTACCGGTGGGAGCCCAATCTCTGCGCAGAAGGCCGAGAAGTTGGGCAAGGACGTCATTTTCTAGATCCGTGGTATTGAGCGCGTGCACTGCTGCGCCCAGAACGTCCTGATCCTGCCTGGACAGGTTCTGCATCAAGCCGGCGCAATACAGCGGAAGGGCCACCGCGGCCTCCGCGAAGTTCACGCCGTCCATGATGAGCCGCACGTCCTTAGCGCGATCGGATCCGCGGCTTCGATCAACGCCCTGATCAGCTGCGCGCATGAAGGCGTCGAGGATCTTACTGGGACCCACAACTACAGGGGCGTCTTCCGGCCGGGCCCGGCGTATATGGAGCGAGACGCGAAAAAGCGCCGCCGAAGCCACCCCCGCGGTGGACGCCTGGGCCAAGGGTGTCCCGGCCACCGTGGGGTTGAGCGCCAAGTGCCAACCAAAGCCTTTGACAAATGCCAACGCGAGAACCGCAGCGGCGGCGTTCAAAATGCAGTAAAACAGCGCCGGGAGGTTCCGCAGGGCTCGCACCGGCGCGTCTTTGTAGCGCTCGATTAAGTCAGCAAGGCCGACGGCAGAACCGATCGCGCCCGCTAGCGCGTAGTAACCAACCGCGGGCCAATCAAACGTCGCCATGGCGAGCGGCAGCAGAACCCCGGTCAGTTAGTTCGACGAGCTCTTCGCCTGGATCTCCGCTCACCTTGGCAAGCCCCACCTCCAGCAGTGATGTGAGACCGCGGTAGAACTCCACCACTGCGATGCCTTTTTCTTGGCGCAGGCGCTCGACCGGCAACGGCTGCGGGGACTCGACCAAGCTCGCCAAGATGTCGTTGGAAGTCGTCGACGCGTCAGGATCAGCCGTCGCCGACGGACCCTTCTGAATCGAGTTTAGAAGTGCGGAGTACGGATCAGATACAGACATAGAGCAATAGTAGCGCGCGGCGGATGCGCACGATCCCTCTCCCACCCTACCGCGTCTGCTGTCTTGTGGCAATCCCTCTGATGAGCTCGCAGCGCACGACCGAGTCCCGCCGCCGAGAGCGGGCCGCGAAGGCCCGCGCCACGCGGTAGCTCAATCTCCAAAGGTGCCGAACCCGGCTCCGTGTGCGACGACATCCCGTTCGATCCCGTTTGGGGCGTAGAATGTTGATGGCTATCCGTGCTCGAGCGTCGATGGCGCCCCAGTCTGAGCTGCCGCTGCCAGACTGCGCGGCCGCCGCCAAGATGGCCGCGGGTGCACAGGCACCTGCGACAGCTCTTTCCAGCGAGTCTCGGCCTACGGAGCTTACCCGCCATGCCTGACTCGAGGTAGACTCGACGCGTGTCGAACCGCCTCCGAACGGCAGCGGAAAAGTCATTACAGCCGTCGCCGCAGCCCTAGCCATTATCTATTACGTAGCAGACTTTTCGTCGTGGTTTGAGGCAAAATCGGCTCCCCAGGCAGGAAGTCACGATGGCCAAACCCCAGCGGGAGGGGGCTCGGGCGGAGGGAGTTCGAGCGGTGGGGGCGGCTCGGGCGCGAAGCACCACCTACCACCTCGTCCTACTCGGTGGCTGGATGCGATGACCGCGACAGGCGGTAGCGATATGGATCCCACGACTGGGTTGGAGACCGTAGCCAGCATTCCTTATGGAAACAGCGTCATTCAGACGCATCCCGAGACGTGCTGTGATGATACACCGGTTACAACTACCTACACACTTCCGCCCGGGTACAGTTCACTTCACGTCAGCGTCGGGCTCGGCGATGACTCTTTAGCGAACTCCATTAACCACCCGCGAGTCCTCTTCCAAGTATTCACAAATGGTAACAGGATCGTTGCTCAACGGACTATCTCGTTTATGCAGCAGGCGTTCCACTTCGCAGTTTCACTTAGCGGCGCGAGGACGCTCACCTTGTCTTCACAGCTAGTCGCGACCGATTGCGTCGAATGTGGCGCTCAGGCTACCTGGGGAAACGCGAGACTGTTCGGGCGGCGTCTTTTGTAGATTGCCGCGGCCGAGTTCGAACAACGCAGGAGTCGAACCTACAAACCGATGGGCTAATCTGCCGGGTTTGAAGAGTGTGGCTCTGGAAGGGCGATTGATGGTGCTGAGTGACCATCTGAGTGACCACTGGGAGGCCGTGCGCAAGCTCACGTGCCCGCGCTGGCCTGATCGCCATTGCTAGGTTCGCCTCCCTCGCCGGTAAGCTCGCTAGGTTGGACTCTCCCCGAGTTGTAGCGACAGGTGTGGGTCATGTAGGGGGTTGCATTTTGTGGGCGGGGTCGATGATATCGGTGGGGATTCGGCCTTGGGTGATGCGGCGGTTGTGGGCGCGGTCGGTGTTGTAGAGCTGGAGGTATTGGGCGAGGTCTCGACGGAGGCCGCCGTAGCTGATGTGTAGATAGCGGGCGAAGCTGGGTCGCCAGCACTCGTCGAGGATCGTCTTGTGTACGCGTTCGGCGTGGCCGTTGGTCTGGGGCCGGCCGGGGCGGATCCGAGTGTGGCGGATCTGGCGGTGTTCGAGGAGTTGGTCGAAGCTGGCCCGAAACTCGTTGCCGTTATCGGTGATGACGCGCTCGAGCTTCCAGCCCGCCTGGGCGAGGTCGGCGGCGACGCGGCGAGCCAGCTTGCTGGTCTGCTGGTGGGTGGGCTGGCCGGTGGGACAGGCGACCAGATCAGCCCAGGCATAGGAGGAGTAGCAGTCGATCGCGGTGACCTGCCAAACAGGGTGCTTGGCGCCGCGCAGCCGACCGACGAAGAAGCAGTCCATGCCCACCAGCTCGCCCGGCCGCGACACGTCGATATGCGGCTCTGGGAGTGCCTCTCGGGGCGGCTCGTACGGCGCCCTGTAGCCGGCGATCAGCGACAGCCGCTTCGCCCCGTGTTGAGGCCGTGGCGCCTGAGTACCCGCCACACGCCGCTGGCAGAGACGATGATTCCGCCCCACTTCGGTCGTGCCAGCTCGGAGGCGATCCGATCCGGCCCAGACCCTGGATGGCCGAGACTGGACGCGACGATCCGCTGCTCGATCACCGCCGACAGCTGATTTGGCATCCGCGGCGCTCGCCGCTCACGCGGCCGCAGCATCTCCAAGCCGTGGCCCTCGACGATCCGCTTCCACCGGTAGTAGGTCGAGCGGTGCACCCCAAAGCTGCGACAGGCATGGCTCACACTGGTGCGACCTGCCAGATCAAACAGCGCCAACCGGTAGCCGTACAAAACGTCATGATCCGTCATGCGGCTCACTTCCTTTCGAGAGTCCTGGAAGACCCCGAAAGCGTGAGCCCAACAGCGGACGTCGCCGCCACCCAAAACGGCGGCGACGTCCGCCAACTCAAGACATGCCGATCAACCCCGAGAGTGTCGGGAGATCTAGGAGAGAGACCAACCTAGACCGCCAACCCGCGGCATTCGTGCCTAGGAAACAAAAGAGCTGTGCTTCTGCCGGCCGGGTGCTACGATCAGGGAGGTGGCTCTTCGTTGGGACTGCGGTCGCTAAGACCTCGGTGACCCCTCGTCGAGCCACCATTTTTTGGCGCCGGTTCGGGGGCGCCATCGCGGCTAGCTGTTATCCTCAGTAGCGTGCGCTCCCTCTAGGCGATCAAGCGCCGCCCGTTCATCGGCAGAGAAATGGGCATGCTGCCAGTTCTTGGCGCGAACGATGGTTCGGCGGACGTCGTCGTCCAAGCGTGCATTGGTGAAGTAGCAGTCGTTCAGATCGGCTTGCTGAAACTTGGCGCCGTACAGCGTGGCGTTCTCGAAATGAGCTGCCTGAAGTTGCGCGCGCTGGAACTTTGCCCTGGTCAGGTCGGCCCCTTCGAAATGGGCTGAAACCAAGCGGGCCTCTTGAAAGTTCGTGTTGGCGGCGATTGCCTTCTCCATACGTGCCGCTTCAAGGCTGGTACCGGGCCCGCATATGCGGGCACGCGTCAAGACAGCCTCCCGCCCGTGCACCCGCGACAAGTCACAGCCTCGCAGGTCGGCACTCGTCAACTGGGCAAAGCCCAGATCCCCGCCGGCCAAGGTGATGCCTGACAGCTCGGCGCGCTCGAGATGGGCGCCGGCAAGATCGAGTTCTACACCGGCTAACGGCGTTCCAGTTCGCGCTGCCGCGCCGAAGGCACGTACCAGCAGGCGACGGACGGACTGGTCATGCTGAATCTTGAGGTTGGCCAGTGTGATCAGCCGCACTTCATGCAAGAGGCGTTGGTATTCCGGCCTGACGAACGAGATCAACGTTGCCGCCGCCCCGACCCGCACCGCCTCGCTGGCAGATCCGAGATTCATCACCGCCGACTGGAGTCGTGCGTCCTGGTCACGCGCGCTGTCGGCTTCTCGCTGAGCGCGATCCTTATCGCGTTGGCCGCGATCTGCCTGCCGCTGATGGGACTGGTCTCCAATCTGCTTCCAGATCGTGACCAGGACCCCGAGCAGGGCCACCAGCCCGGCCGTCACACCGCCATAGTCGCTGACGTACCGCTCAAGCGTCGACTGATGTCGCCGCAGATCGTCGTTCTGCAGCTTCAACTGTTCGACCTCCTGCGCCAGTTTCTGCTGTTTCAGCGAGACGGTCGACGCGGGCGGAGGGGTATTTCCAGTGGCCGGACCGGTCGTGCCCGTAGAGCTGGCGCCGAGGGCCTCTGGCTCGCTGTTCAGGTTCACGGCTAAGAGGGCGCCAGCCACAAGCGCGGAACAGCACAGGAAGATCACAACCGCAATCTCTCCGCGCCGGAGCAACCGAGGCAAACCCCGGCTCCGCGATGAGCGAACCCGATCTCCTGCAGCCAATGGCAGTTCCGCCCAACATGGCATCGTTGACGGTTGGCAACGAAAGCGAGAGCATAGCAAACGATGAGCATCATGCTCGACAGTGCCACGGCGGTTCCGACCTTGTCCAGCAACGAGCTCTATGTGCTGCTGGCGGTGATACTCGTCGGAAAACTCCTAGCCGGAGCGCTCGTCATAGCGGCTCGCCGCATGTGCTCCGAGGTCGAAGAATCGGTGTGTGGTCGACCATGTTTGAGTTCGACGAGATGATCACCGAGATTGGGGGTCGCCACGCCGGCGACGCCTCGCTGACATCGATGATCGGGCGAGGGTCGCCGGGAGGGGACTCGTGCGATGACCCTAGCGGCGGTTGATCTGTTTCGCACGCTTGAGCTGCGCACTGACATCGGCGTGCTCTACGACGACGCGCGTTGCGCCGTGTGCGACGGCTTCGTCGCCGTGGAGAACCTGAACAACCCGCTGCACTTTGGCGGCAACATGCTTGTGTTCCCCGGGCCGCCGCGGCACGGCGATCTCGAGCTATGGCTCGCGTTGTGGGACGAGACATTCGGCGATCGCTTCGACCACCGCACCTTCGAGTGGGACACCGCCGATGGACAGGAGGGCGCGTCAGCAGAGTTCGTGGAGGCGGGCTTCGAGTTGCATCGCACGTCGATCCTTGCAGCGTCGCCCCGCAACATCCGCCTGCGCGACAAGGACATCTCGCACGTGGAAGTGGTCGAGGTCGATCTTGCGGCTGCGGGGGACGAGGTAGTCGCGCTCGGCCTTGCGTCCGATCCCAAGATGGCCGCCAAGGAGGGGGTCGAACGACACCGGCAGTATCAGCGCAAACAGGTCGCCCGCAGGCAGCGCGCGATCGAGGCGGGCAAGGGCTTCTGGCTCGGTGCGCGCGCTAGGGACGGCACGCTGACAGGTGCGCTGGGCCTGTTCGACGTCGGCGGCGGTATCGCTCGCTACCAGCACGTCGACACGCATCCTGGCTGGCGCCGCCAGAGAATCTGCAGCCGCCTGCTCTACGAGGCGGCACAGCTGGGGGCGGAACGCTTCAAGGTCGACACGCTCGTCATCGCCGCTGATCGCGAGTATCACGCGCTCGACCTGTACCGCAGAGTCGGCTTTGTCGAACGCGAGCTGTCAGCCGGCCTATGCCGCGTGCCCGCGCCAACGGCCGCGAGCTGACTGTCATGGCGTCGCCTTCGTCCGTGGGGGTCGCATTGCGGCTCCCTCCAAAAAGTCGGTGACATGTGCCAAAACGCGCAACCTTTCCGACGTGACCGCACGGGGCATCTGTCGCTGAACCATGCGGAGTAGCGCTTTGAGACCCGCCAGGACGGCCAGGAGAGAGAGAGAGAGAGAGAGAGAGAGAGAGAGAGAGAGAGAGAGAGAACGCGCCGAGCATCGCAACCCGGCCGCGCCGACGCGGCCGCCTCGGGTACGATCAACATCTCCCCACCAAAAGGAAAGCCCACATGAATCAGGTTCTCGGCTACGACGTTCAGCCCACCGTGGTGAAGGAGCGGGTGCTGGATGTGCCAGCGATCGATATGACCGAGCCCGGCGTGCCGGCGGAGACGGCTTCGAGGGTGGAGCCGAAGGCCACTGGGCGTGTCAATACGAAGCGCCGTCAGCCCGCCAAGACCCAGGCCGACAAGCGCAAGGGTAGCCGCGACGGCTCGGTCGGCCGCGAGACGTTCGCGCAGGTCGAGGCGCTCGTCAAGCAGGGTAGGAACAAGAGCGAGGCGTTCAAGCAGGTGGCCGAGGACACTGGTCGCAACACGGGGACGGTAGCGGCCAACTACTACCGCGTTGCCCGGGCCGGCGGGACTGTGAAGCCACACAAGGCGAGGAGAAAGGCAGTGTCCTCCCGATCCGTCTCAAGCCGCCAGGCGGCCACTCAAAGCGCCACGCGCGGGCAAGCTGTCACGACTAGCAACGGTATAGACCAGATCGTCGGCCAGCTTGTGGAGAGCGTCCAAGCGCTCGCCGAAGCGGTCAAAGCCCAGGAGGCCGAGGTCAGCGAACTGCGAGGTCGGCTGGATGGGGTGCGAGGCTTGCTCGCCGGGTAGCCGACTGGTGTGCTGAGCCGACCGTGAACCAGCGGACGTCCTGCCGCGCGTGTCGTTCAGCAACGACCGGCCGTCGGTCGTCCAAGCACGTATGGGGTTGGGAGCGGTGCCGCACCGTGCCGAGACCCGATCGAGGCAGGTATATACGCGAACCGACAGCGAGAAGCGTGGGCGAAGCCATGCGCCACTTGACCGGTCGGGCGCGGTTACAGTGACTCTGGGGTAGTCAGTTTAGAACTTGGACGGCCTCGTTCCGTCGAGCGGGATGATTGATCGCCCGGAATAGGACTAGCACCGCTTGCGGTGTGCATACGGGCGCGTCAAGTCGTGCGCCGACTCCGCATCTAGACGTGCCCAAACCCCTCGCGGAGGTCCGGATCGACATCGTCAGGAGCTGGGGCTGCGATTGGTCGCTGCTACCGCCGTTGTCTTGGCCGGCCAAGACAACGCCGCCGCGCGACCGGTCGACGCCCGTCGCGGACCGCGTGAGGTGATGTGGCGATGAGCGTGGAGGTGCGCTGGGTCGGTAAGGGCCGGGCTGCCCGTGTGCGTCCGGGCGACCATCGTGTAGCGGCGGCGCCCTGGGACGAGTCCGGGGCGGCCCGCTGCCGTACCGCCGTGTCGATTGTTTGGGCGATCGTGCTCTCCCTGAATTGAACCCGCCGGGGTTGCGGACAGTCCCGTTCGCTAGATGCCGTACCAGGCTCTGTTGACTTTTGGACACGTTAACCTTCGGCGCCGACGCTTCAAGGACATATTAAAGGAACCGGCTTCCGAAGGCATCCGCCGGCCCTGGTACGCTATGATGATGATCAGACGATCATCATAATAGGAGGCAAGCATGGAGAGCGCAAACGCAGGGCGAGGCGAGAATGAGGTGGGCGCATCCGGCTTTGTTGAAATTCTTCTCGATGGACCGGTGCTCCCGGTCAACTGTGAGTTTGACCGAGACGACGAGGCGGCAGCCACGGTCGAGGAACTACTTGGGTCGATGGGCCGGATGCTCTCGGGTTCAAAGAGCGCCTACCGGGCCCGGTATCCAGACCACGAGGTCGCCTTCAACGCCAACCTGTTCACGCCCTTGCAGGGAAAGCTGTGGTTTGGCGACATCGACCTGACGCTCGACGGGTCGGCGCTGCAGAGAGTCGCCGACCGGATCGGTGAGGATCTGTTCGTGCTCTCGGAGATGGACGGTCGGTTTGACCAGGAAGCTGCCCCCCGCTGGCAGCACCCGCTGGCCACCTTTCAGCCGGGGCGTGGCTGATGGCCCGCCTCGATCTCGATCTGGACAGGCGGGTCACCGTCACGCTTTCACGCCGAAACCTGCTCGCGCTCTTGCACAAGCTCTATTGGCCGGGCTCCGAGCGGGAGATCTGGAACACAGATTGCTACCGCGACCGGAAGCCGGTCTCCGACTTGCTGTTGATTCTGCGATGCGAGGAGGATGAAGAGCACTACGCTCGCCGGACCGCGCCGCCCGGTCCGATGCATCCGGCGAGCGAAGCGTTCATCGAGAAGCTCGGAGAGACCCGATGGTGAAAGCTCAAGCTTGGCATACGTTGGATCCGAGCAATGCCTCGCTGGCGGCTTATCTTCGAGCCGAGACGGCCGTCGCCGATCTGACGGCTTTGGCGCGGACGGACGATCTTGTCCACATCCGCCGGTTTCGGCGTTGGCTGCATCGAGAGATCGGCCGGGAGCTGTCTGCTGACCTGACCAACCGTCGGGAACGCGAGCCTCTGGCGACAGCCGCTCCTCGCTGAGGCAGGCGGCTCCTCCGGCGAATCGCGGGAGGGTGGGGGAGTGACGGCTGAGCAACGAGCTACGTCAGAGCGATGATCGACCTTCCTCGACGGTTGGCGTGCGCTGACTCGCCAGCCAAGAGGGGACGAAGAGGAGGTCGGACAGAGTCCGCGGCAGGGGACGCGGGCAGACGGGGCGGCGGGCTAGCGACCGGCCGATCGTCGTCGGTTAGGCCGTTTGATTCGTGTGTAGATCTCCTCCCGGAGTGCCGGATCGGCCATCAGCGCCTCGCTGATCCGCTGCACGCGCGTCTCGATGAAGTAGTCCTCAGGCAGAGAGAGCGCTTCGGCGATCGCCTCGATCAGGGGGTTGGTCGGCGTTTTCTGACCGGCCAAGACACGGCTGAGGTGCGCTTGATTGACCCCGAGCCTGCGGGCTAGCTCCCGCTGGGAGACTCGTTGCTCGCCAAGGACGAAGGCCAGCTCTTCGCATAGTGGCTGCTTGGCTCGCTCGCTCGGCACCGGCCCACTCTACCGGTCGCTGGGTGTGTTGGATCCAAGGCGATCGGTGGAGGATCTGCGACGGCCGACGGGCAAGGTGCGAGAAATGGAACTGGCCGGGGGCGAGGACGCCTGCGGCCCAGCAATGTCACCCTGCTCTTGTGCGGCCATCTAGCGAGCCTCATGGTTGCCACGCCTTGACCAACCGCCCTCGACTAAGCGAAATGTCGGCTCAGGTGCCGGATCGGACTACGCTTATGGCATGGCTCGCGGCAACGAATATTCTGGCGGCATCGGCCGGCAACTTCTTAGTGGGCTAGCCGATCTAGCGCGAGAGCTGCCCAAGATCGCCGACGGACGACGCGAAGACGCCGCCCAGCGACGAGCTTTGCGCGCCGATTCGACCTGGGCACCGATCGCCTTGGCGACCACGAGCTACCTCGACGGCACCACCACGATCGATAATTATGAGACGCAGATTCGTGCCTTGCCGGCTCCAAGCGATCGATACGGCCGCATGGTGCTGGGCGACATCACCCGTTTTGTGAATCAGTTTCGCTCTGGCGAGTGGTCTGAGGCCGAACTCAGACGCGCGCTGCGCCAGAACGCAACTATCTAGAACCAGTTTGGGAGAGCGAACCGCCGCCAGAACTCGACGGTATGCGGGGCAGAGTGGGAGAACCACCAGTCGAGGAGCGGCTCCTCGACGCGACTGTCGCGAAATCGTTGGCTCGCACGATCCGCCAACAGAACAAGATCGCATCGCACTCTGAATGATACGACACGCTGGATCGCGCCGAAGTTTGGCCAGTACTGCGATTGGTGTACCGGGCAAGCTAGGACGATGAGGTGATCGAGCTCCATTTGGTGGCTGGCCAGCATAGCCACGCTCCCACCGTGGCTGTGAGTGATCAAGTGAGGGGGCCTGCGGATGCCCGCGCGAGTCAGCCACGATACGAGTTCTACAGCCGCGGCGGCGCGGGCGAGTTGTGAGTACTGACCCGACCACGCAAAGGGAGTTGATCCGGAGTAGAGACCCGAGCAGACCTGTTTCCTAATCATTGTTGGGAATGGGGCAGGTAGTGCCCACCACCTGTCCTTCCCCGGCCATGTGCCGTGCACGATGACGGTGTCCTGGGAGGAGCGGGCCGCTGGCCCTTGACCGCTACGCGTACGGCGGCGGGGAAGCGACTCAGGCCCGAGCTACGAGAGCGTGGCTTGGGCGATGTCGCGAACCAACGGGCGACGACTACGAATCCCGCGACGCAGGACGCCGATCGATGGTGCAATATCAACGGCAAACCGCGCATACGACGACGCCGCAGAGACACGAACTAAGGCGTCCGGGTCTCTAAGCGAGAGGAAGGCCAACGCTGCCATCGACTCGACTGTCGGTGAGCTGTAGACAGCCTCGGCCAGGTTCCGCCGCGCCCTGACATCACGACGCCTCGCGGCGCCTGCGTCGACGTTGTACTCCCGCAGCAAGAGCCGAACCTGCTCCTCTTGAACAGGTGGGCCGGAGCGGATCTCGTTGCGGGCCGGGAATATTCGTTGCTGATCGGCAATCTCCGGGTCGTCGAATTCAAGACGGCCTGAAGCGTCCGGAGATCTAGTACGGCCATCCCAGGCATCTGCCATGACTAACAGCGCCGCAGCGCGCTCGATCGGGCGGCCGACAGATGGGTCAAAGACATCGGGCCCTGTCCGGGGCTGCTCGAGACCTTCGTCGTTCGTTGCCACCGGCTCATCTCCTTGAATAGCTGCGGGCCCGCCCCCGGGTCAGGTGGTGCCTTTAGGCGACACTCTACAGAACAGCGAGCAGGTTCGAACTCGAGCGGGGCGGAGTGGGGAAGGGGATCGGTTGGTGGGAGTTTCGTGGCAGCGTGCGGGAGCGGCGTCTAGAAGACCCATGCCAGCGACGTTCTGATCAGCTCCGATCCGCCGACTCCCGAGAGCGCCATTCGGCTCTGGTACGAGCGTCGTACCAAAATGAGCTGATCTGAGCTGATCTGAGCTGACCCAACATGGCTCAACCATGCCCCATATACCGGTCCGCGCAAGGTTGAGGGCCTTGTGGCCCGAATGGGCCGTGGAGGTTCAAGTCGGCTCCGCCCGTCGCATCAATCGGTTCTCGAGGCTCTCGGCAGCCGCTCAGCGGTGCCGCTGCCCTGGCTCCTTACGAATATCGACCTCGTGATATGCGAGAAGCGCCCATGCGCCCCCGCTCATCGACGCCCGCTCGCTTTGCGATACGCCCGGTGCTTCGCTGCGATCGCCTGCGCTCGTTGCCGCCTGGCGTCGGCAGTCTCCAGCACCGCCTGTTCGATTCTGCGCCTAACGCCGGGGCTGTCGATGAAGCGCTCTGCCGCTTCGATCTGATCATCCATGCTCTTGTCGCGCCGCCACCCGCCGCCCTTGTGCGGCTTCTGATAGAACCGCAAAGTGACCGTGACATCGTCGTGGCCGAGGTGCTCGCGCACAGTCATCTCCTCGATTCCCGCGTAGCCCATCATCGACGCGCCGCCGCGCCTCAGCATGTGCGGCGTAATGAAGTCCGGAACTTGTCCGATATCCTTTGGCGCACCGGGTAGGCCGACGAGATCAGTCGCGATCGCGATCATGCGAGCCTCCTCCCAGACGTCACGCTGCCAGTTGCGTCGCGAGAAGGCGCCGCCACGCTCGCCGTGGATCAGAGGGTCGCTGATCGCGTATGGCGCGCGTCTTAGAGCCAACTCGTCGAATTCGCGTCTGACCAACTCCCACAGCTCAGGTTCGCGTGCCGCAGCCGGTGTCTTGCCTTCGTAGATCTCGAACGCTTCGCGAACCTCCCCTGAGGGAAAAAGCGCCTGGCCAAGCGTGGCCGCCTCGAGATCCTCTTGGCGAAAGGCTTCGTAGCCAAGCAGGCTGATGATCAGCGCCGAGTCGAGCCGGCGAGTCTCGCTGATGCGTCTCTCAAAGGTGGCGGACAAGACGATCGCGCGAAGAAGCGCGATGTGCTCGGGGGTCGGGGCGTAGCGCCGCTTCAGAACCGGAGGCTTGTGGGTGGCGGTTGGTAGGTTGGCCACGAAGTTATGGTCTACCGCTTGTAGCCTGAGGCTCCACTCGAACATCCCGTGGACGACTCGTACCACCTTGTCAGTCGCCGCGCCGCCCCCACCTGGGGCAGCGGAGGCAGCGATGCGGCGTACCTCAGCCGCCCAGGCCAGTCCATCCTGTGGAGTCAGCGAGCGAGCGCGCCGGGCGCCGATCACTGGAAGCAGGTAGCGATCGACCAGTCCGACGTAGGCGCGATACGTCCTCGGCTTATTCTTGACGGCGACGAAGTCAAGCAGCCACGTCGCCGCTAACTCACTTACCGTCATGTTGGTGGCACCGAGCGAACGGGTGCGCATCTGCCGCGAGGCATCCATCTGCAGTCGAACCAACTCCGCCACCTCGAGACAAGCTTGGCGACTGTCGCCGTTTGCCCAGCGGTCCTCAAAGGGCGTACCTGCGCCGCCTGCGCGGGTTCGCACTCGCGCGTGCCAACTGCCGTCCGCCAGTTGAAGCGGTTTCTCGACCCAAGCCATTTCGCTACTCCTTTGGACCCAGTGCGAGGAGGGCCTCACGCGTTACGGCCACGCCAGGACGAGTCGTCATCAGGGCCGTCTGATGAGAAAACGTGGTGCGCTCACGCGCACTGGCCCATTCGAGGACTGAGTCGGGGATGAATCGCGCGCCGCCAACGCGAAGAAACGGCAGCCCTTCTGTCAGCATCCACCGATAGACAGTGCTACGAGAGACACCAGCAAAACTCATCACGTCAGACACCTTCCACAACTCCATGAAAACGAAGGTAGGCCGGTCCGACTCGCCAACCGGGCAAGAGGGTCATTTGGAAGGGCTCCTGCGGTACTGATCACTCGTGATGATGATCATATGGTCATCATAACAGACCCACCATGTCCAGCGGGACCGCCGTTGGGGGTTCAACTTGGGGGACCGCCTTCAGGGTTCAGTTGTTCAGCGGGTGTGCCACCATCACGCGCATTGCCGCCACCTGCCTTTGCGGTCGCGACTCTCCAGAGCGGCAATCGCCGATCCCCAGTGAGACTCGTGGGATGCCGGTCGGTCGCCTGTCACGCCGACGTCCAAGCTTCGAGGGGAACTTCCCACTCGGCGTACTCGGCGCCTATACCCGCCAACCCGTTGACCGGGTCACTGGAGCATCGGTGGAGCATCTCCCTGGACGCCGTCGGACGCTGTCGGACAGATCAGGACCGAGATCCGCTCAACCAAGCGGGCTGATCACGTACATGCTAGAACTCGTAATGATGGGGTCCGCGGTTCGAATCCGCGCGTCGGCTCTGGTTCGTACCATCGGCATCCCAGACAAGGTATGTCCACGGGAAGTTGGCGCGGGGCGTTTG
The DNA here is from genome assembly GCA_038212095.1 of Gaiellales bacterium. Classification (GTDB taxonomy): domain Bacteria; phylum Actinomycetota; class Thermoleophilia; order Gaiellales; family JAICJC01; genus JAICYJ01. The sequence continues at coordinate 14,702 of JBBQUW010000001.1, forward strand.
GACGTTGTACGGTGGGATTCATGACCATCTCTTCGATCCTCCGCGCGATCCGGCGCAAGCTGACCCCGCCGGGCAGTCGCGGATCACTCGACACCGAATATCGGCAGCCTAACGGCGCCTCCGGCATGAGCACGGGTGCTGCGCAAGGCCAGCACGACTCGCGGCAAAGCTCACCGCGGCGGTGCCTGGGCTATAGGCCGTTCCGTATCCCGAACGGCCGGGCAGGTAGCAGAACAGCAGTCCAGCCTTGACGTCTCGCACTCGCCGGCCGGAGGCGCGTGCTCGGAAACCGTATAGCTGCAACGAAAACGGGGTGCCGCGCTGTCACTCCGGCGCGACACCCCGGCTCCCGACCCCCGGTCGGAACTACACGCCTGCGGGGATCTTTCCGGCCAGCTTCTCCGAGATCGTGGTGACCGTCTCGAGCGCGGCCTTCTCCTGCTTCAGGTTCTCGCCGAGCAGCTTGGCGGCGTCGGTCTCGCCCAGCGCCTCCGCCATCGTGATCAGCCCGGTGTAGGCGGCGATCTCGTAGTGCTCGGTGCGAGCCGCGGCACCGGTCAGGAACATATCGAGCACGTCGGTGCTCGGCTTCTCCTTGGCGACGAACTCGTCGTGTTCCTTCTTGAGCCCCTCGATGCCGGGGCACTTCTCCGCCTTCGCGGTCTCGCCGACCATCTCGAACGCCTTCTCGATGTTGGCGACGTGCTGCTCGGTCTCGCCAAGATGCTTCGTGAATGCATCGGCGAGACTCGCCTCCGTGGCCTCCTCGGCCAGCTTGGGCAGCGTCTTCACCAGCGTGCGCTCGGCGTACAGGATGTCGCCAAGCTCGTGCAGGAAGAGCTCTCGGGGATCGTCCATGGTGGTCCTCTCGTCGGATACGGGTCGCCTATCGAGTGCCCCGCCCCGCGCAAGGCGAAACGTGCCGGACGCATGAGCCGACGCGTTTTGGGGAATCACCTCCACGTTGGTGTTTCCCGTGGCAGTTCTCGCCACCGTCCGTGGAGGTTCTCCATGCTCTGGTTCATCATTGCGCTGATCGTCGGCGGTCTCATCGTGGGCGCGCTGGGCCGGCTGCTTCACCCGGGGAAGGATCCGATGAGCATCCCGATGACGATCGGGCTGGGCGTCGTTGCGACGCTCGTAGCGGGCCTGGTCGTTCGGCCACTGCTCGGCTTTGGCGGAGGGTTCAGCACGGCGGTGATCATCGCCGTGCTGCTCGTCTGGGCCTATGCCCGCTACGCCGGGCACGGCCGAACAGCAGTCTCGTAACCGCCGGGGACGGCCGTCTGGCCGTCCCGGGTTGCGTGGCAGAGCGGAGGCGGACGGATTCTGCGATCCTTGCTGAACCATCCGCCCCGCTCCAAGCCACCGAGTCTCATGACAACTGATATGGATCGTGGATCGCAGGATGATCGGCTCAACGATCAGCGCCTGCGGCTGGCGTTGGAAGCCTCGGGGATGGGAACGTTCCTCTGGTATCCCCAGGAGGATCGCACGGAGGCGGACGTGCGCATGCTGGAGCTGTTCGGCCTGCCGTCGGACGGTTCCATCTCCCTGGCCTCGGCGCTGGCGTCGCTGATTCACCCCGACGATGTAGGGCGATACGGCGAGGCCGTCGGGCACCACGTCGTGCGGGTGCCGGGTTATCGTGATCGTGATCGAGTCGCCGTGGGTGTGCGTTGCGATCGCGAGGCTGGTGCTGGGTTCCGCCTGGCGGAGCAGCGTTGCGCTGGCCTCGCTGGCCGCGAGTTGCAGATCACTGCTTCGTTCGGCGCTGAAGCCCGCCTGGGTGGCGGCTGCCTGGACGGCGTGTCGGATGTGGGTGAGCTGTGCAGCCCGGGCCGGCACCTGGAGGTGGTGTGCCTCAGGGAGTCGGATGCGGGTGGCATCGCGGCCGCCCTGTTTGGCGGCGTACAGCGCTGCATCGGCAGTGGCGATCAGCGCTGAGATCGGATAGGGCTCGTTGGTGAGCGTGGCGCCGATCGACACGGTGAGGCTCTGGTTGTGGCCGTCGAGCGAGAACGATGCTTCCGCGACGCGCTTTCGCAAGCGCTCGCAGGCTTGATGGAGAGCAGCCTCGGACGGCATCTCGGTGGCGCATACGAGGAACTCCTCGCCGCCCCAACGGGCGAGCACGTCCTGATCGCGAAGCGTCTCACGGAGCCGGCCGGCGAGCTGCTGCAGCGCCTGGTCGCCGGCCAGGTGGCCGTGCCGGTCGTTGACGGCCTTGAAGTGGTCGATGTCGATCAGGATGATGGCGAGGCCGCTTCGCGTCGCGGGCGTCTCCTCGGCGAGCGACCGGGTCAGCAGGTCGAGCATCGGAGCGCGAGTAAGGACTCCGGTGGTGTGGTCGGTATCGGCTCGCAGCCTTGCGTTGTCGGCTTCGTGACGAAGCGCCGAGACGACCGCGTGGATCGCGACTCCGACGATCGTGACGGTCAGGATGCGGACCGCCGAGAGGGCCGCTTCGCCGCGCGACGCGCCGTTCAGCAGCAGGCTCGCGACCGCCAGGCAGTTCGCGCCGATCGCAAGCGCCACCACCCGGCCCGGGAGGAACACCGCCACCCAGCCCACCGGGATGACCAGCGCGACGCCCAGGGCCTGGCCGGCGGCGTGGCTGGCCAACCCGTACAGCACGAACGACACCGGCACCGCCACCGTCAACACCGTCCACCCCCACAGAGGCATTCGCCGAACGGCCGCGACCGCAACCGTCTGCATCACCAGCGAGAGAGTCGCCGCCCAGAACAGCAACGGTTCGTGCGATGGCCCGCCGAACGCGAACTCGACCACCACCGCCAGCGGCACATACGTCACGTACAGAGCCAGCGCCGAGACCCGTCGCGCGGTCTCTCGCTGCCGCAACACCTCGCGCCGCAGAAGCAGGGGCACCCGCCAAACCCCCGCCCATCTCGGATCCCCCGACCGCCTACCCATCGCCCACCTCCGGCTCAGATCATCGGCTCTTCGACGCGAGCCGCGACGTCCCTCCAACCACGGTGACGCGCGCCCGGTCTCGACGTGTGAATCCTCTCCATGTACCCCGCGGGCGGTCGCTCAACGCGCGTTCGTGCCGTGGCGCAACTGCTCGAGCAGCACGTGGAACGAGACGCCCTCGAGCTGCGCGATCACCCACAGTCCGCCAACGACCAGGATCCCCACGCACATCATGCCGTAGGAGACCTCCGATGCCACGCTACCGCGCTCGCGGCCAAGTGTCCGGTGCACGTCAGCTCCTTCTATCGTACGGTTCCGGCGCACGACCCCTCGTGCGTACCGCCTTCATCGGCCAGCATCGATGATTGTTGATCGCCGAAGCCGGGAGCGCCTGACAGCGAAAGTCAACCAGTCCCTCGGCGCGCCGCGCGAGACGATATCCTCGCGTCAACCCCACTCCTCAAGGAGTCCAGGTCAGCGACCCGCCCCCAGATCAGGCCGACCGAATCGATGTTCGCCGAGCCGAGCACACGTCGTCCGACGCCAGTGGTGGCACCGTGGCGGCAGACTGGCGGCTGCGCCAGATGCTTGAGGACACGACGTTGCTGGCAGCGATCATCACCGAAGACGATCTGATCATCTTCGCAAATCCGGCGCTGTCGAAGCTGGCGGGGTTGACACCGGCGCAGGTCGAGGGCCGCACCTGGACGGAGGTGTTCGGGCCGAACTCCCAGGAGGACATCAACTTCATGGAGATGCTCCGGCAGGGCAACGTGATCCCGACCTACGACGGAATCATCAGCACGCCCACCGGCGTGCACGTGATCGCCTGGACGAACACCCCGATCTGGGACGACTCCGGCGCCATGAACATCGCCTCGCTGGGCGAGGACGTGACGGCCCGCCGCGCCGCCGAGGATCAGCTGGCCGCCGCCCACGCCGAACGGCTGGAGCTGCAGGCCGCGATCTTCGCCGCCGAGGCGGCCGAGCGGGCCCGCATCGCCGAGGCGTTGCATGACGACACGATCCAGGTGATCACCGCTGCGCTGCTCAACCTTGACCGCATGGCCGGCCCCAGCGATGACCCAGTGCGGGAGCTGACGCGAACGAACCTGGCGGCGGCGCTCGAGCGCGCCCGGCGGCTGCTGTTCGAGTTGCGCCCGCCCGAGCTCGACCAGCACGGGATGCTCGGCGCCATCACCTCGCTCTGCCAGCACGTGCAGGCCGAGATCGGGTGTCAGCTTTCGCTGGACGTCGTCGATCGGCGCTTCCCGTCCCACGTCGAGGAGTTGGTGTTCCGAACGGTGCGCGAGGCGGTGCTGAACGCTCGCCGCCACTCCGGCGCGGCCCTGCTTCAGGTGGTGGTCGCAGATCGCGGTGCCGTGCTGGACTGCCTCATCATCGACGATGGCGAAGGCTTTGACCCGCTGCGCGTCGCCCGGCGCCCGGACGCGGGACGCCATCTCGGCCTGGCAGCGATGGCGGAGCGCGTCCACCTGGCGCACGGGGTGATCGAGGTACGCTCGGCTCCCGGCAGCGGCACCACGATCGCGTTTCAGGTGCCGACGAGCTGATCGCGGATCGCCCGGCGCCCGGAGCGATGATTTTTCGACACCGCCGCCGTCATTGCTCCTGTAGCAGGGTTCGGCCTTGCCAGGGTCGGCGGAAGTGGCGAGACTGCACAGGCAACTTCGAGGCGGAGGTGGCGGTATGGGGACGCAGGTCGTGCTTTTGGTGGGGACGCGCAAGGGCTGCTTTGTGCTCGAGAGCGACGGCGATCGCCGTGATTGGAGCGTGCGCGGTCCCTACTGCGACGGCTGGCCGATCTACCACGCCGTCCACGATCGCGACTCGGGGGCGATCTACGCCGCGGCCGCCAGCGAGTGGCACGGGTCGGGGGTCTGGCGCAGCAACGACCTGGGCGAGAGTTGGAAGATGTCCAGCGAGGGTCTCTCTTACGACGGAACCGGCCAGCGGCTCTCCAAGCTGTCGGGTCTCTCGGCGGCACACGGCCGCGTGCTGGCCGGCGCCGAGACCGCCGGCATCTTCCAGAGCCGGGATGGCGGCGAGACATGGTCGCTGCTGAGTACGCTCGACGGCCAGCCCGGCCGGCCGGATTGGAACGATCCCGGCCAGCAGCCCCCTGGCCACCTCGGTCTGCCCGGTCTCCTGGCGCACCCCGACCGCGCGGAACACCTGTGGGCGGTCGTCCAGGGCATCGGCATCTTCGAGACGACCGACGACGGCGCCTCCTGGACGCCGCGCAACCGTGGGCTGCGGGCGGACTGGCCGCGCCCACACGACGAGGTCGGATTTTGCGTCCACAAGCTGGTGATGTCACCGGTCGACGTGAACCGGATGTACCAGCAGAACCATTGCGGCATGCACCGCAGCGACGACGGTGGCCACTCCTGGGTCGAGATCACCGATGGGCTGCCGACCGACTTCGGATTCGCGGCCGCCGCCCATCCCCACGATCGCGACTCGTTCTACGTGATTCCGCTCGACCCCGGCCACGGTCGCTGTATGCCGGATGGGCACGCGGCCGTCTGGCGCACGCGCGATGCCGGCAGCAGCTGGCAGCGGCTCGATCGCGGCCTGCCGGCACAAAACGCTCACCTCGGCGTGCTGCGCGAGGGGATGGCGATCGACAGCATGGACGTGCCGGGGCTCTACTTCGGCACCTCCACCGGCCAGGTGTTCGCCAGCGCCGATGAGGGCGAGAGCTGGAGCGAGATCGCCGGCTACCTGCCTGGCATCTCATCGGTCGAAGTTGCCGTGGTGGGCTGAGACACGATGGCCGAACTCCACCTCCCCGCCACCTTGCCGAGCCTGTTCGACGCCCTGCCGCGGCGGGTCGAGGTCGACGCGGCCACGGTGCAGGAGGCCTTCGACCAGCTGGAGCAGCGATGGCCGGGCCTGCGCGACCGGCTGGTCGAGCCCGGCCCGGCGCTCCGGCCTCACATCAACGTGTTCGTCGACCGCGAGCAGGCCGGGCTGGACACGGCCATCGCCGCCGGCTCGCGGGTGGACGTGATCGCCGCCATCAGCGGCGGCTGAGCGGAGCCGCCGCGGGGGATCGCCCGCTCGCTCTACTCGCCGCCGTAGAAGGGGTTGCGCAGGCCGTCTCGGCGCTCCACCAGCGCATGAGCCGCGGCCAGGTCGCGGCCGCGCACGGCGGTGGCCACGCCCTTGTGTGTCGCCGTCCGCGTGGCTTTGCGCATCGCGGTCTCGTCGTCGACGTCGCCATGCACCCAGATCGCGACGAACACGACCATGTCGCCGGTCGGCTCCAGCAGGCCCTCGGCGACTGCGTCCAGCACGCCCTGTCCGATGCCGAGCTGGGAGGCGCCGAACGTCAGCGCCTCGTGCCGGCTGCCCGGGGTCGTGGTGGCCTTGTTCATCATCACCGTGGGTGGCCAGATCGGCTCGTAGGCGTCCTTCGTCTCGCCGACGCAGACCAGGATCGGGCTGTGCCCCGGCGTGGGCGACGTGAACGCGGTCATCAGCGCGGCGGCGGTGGCTCCGCCACGCCGCGCCAGGATCACGTTGACGTGCGCGCCGTTGGGATCGACCCCCGCCCAGCCCTCGCCGATCGCCCCATCCAGGGTATCGGCGCTGGTGTCGGCATCACCGGACATGGCGGTCACTCTACAGCCGGCCGAGCTTCACAGCCGGTCCTCGAGCCGCTTTTTGCCGAAGTGGAACAGCACGGCGCCGATGATCGTCGCCGCGACGATCGCGGCAGCCGCGAACAGCCCGTAGCGCTGGATGGTGTCAGCAGCGGACTGGCCGGCGTAGTAGGCGAGCAGTCCGACGCCGGTTGCCCACGCGATGCCGCCGGCGGCGTTCCAGAACAGGAACCGCCACCAGGGCATGTGCGCGAGGCCGGCCACCCAGGCCGCCGTGTAGCGCAGCACGGTGATGAAGCGGCCGAAGAAGACGGTCTTGCCGCCATGTGCCTCCATCAACCGCTCGGCGCGCGGCAGCACGCGGTCGGCGTACTGGCTCAGCCACCGCCAGCGGCGAAACAGCGCCCGCCCGCCGACCCGGCCGATCAGCCAGTAGCCGAGGTTGTCGCCGATGATCGCGCCGGCGATCGCCAGCCCGATCACCTCGGCGATCGAGTAGTGACCCTGCGATGCGAGCACCGCGAATGCGATCAGCGCCGTCTCGCCCGGCACCGGGATCCCGAACGACTCGATCAGCACGGCCAGAAACAGCACCGGCAGGCCGTTGTGGGTGACGAAGTGGGTCATCGGCGAACCGCTGTCACAGCCGGCAAGCCACTACACTGTGCCGACGTGATCCCGCCGATACTCCGCATTTCGCGCCCGCAGTTGCTGCTCCTGGTCTCGTGGCTGGTGGTGGCGGCGGCGTTGGCGGCGGTCGGCGGAGTCACGTGGCACCAGTCCCATCCGCTGCTTGCCGAGGCGTTCTGGGCGGCGGCGGCCGTGGTCACGGTCGCGGTGGTCGCGCTGCTCGTGTGGTATCGCACACGTCCCGGCGCCTCGCGCCGCTGGTAGCCCGGCATCCGCGGCGCTCCTAGCCCAGCCCGGCCGTGGTGGCGGCCGGTAGCGGGCTCTTCGGCAGCCCCGGCCTCGGCTCACCGACGTTGTACTCGCTTGGCGCCACATCGTTGGCTGCGTGCGGATAGAACACGCTCCCCAGCGTCTGGATGTGGTTACGGCCGCGACCGAGTTCGAACTGTCCCCCGCCGTACATCCTGATGCCGCGCGCCTCGCAGGCCTCGATGCACTCCAGGAGCCGCGCGGTCGTGCCAAAGCGTGACGGCTTCACGTTCAGCCAGCGGGGCTCGACGGCGAGCGCATCCATGTCCGCCAGCGAGTGCACCGGCGCGTCGAAGCTGAGCCGGTCACGGGCGCCGGACAGCGCCTCGAGGCAGGCTTCGTCCAGCCACGGATCCTCGATCACCACATCCGGGAACCGCTCCGCGATGGTGCGGTAGAAGCGTGGATCGGGCTCCATGTCGACCACCGTGCCGCGGTAGTACGCCTTCAGATCGAGTACCCGCACGCGATCGGTTGCGGCAAGCCGCGACATCAGGTCGTCGTCCCAGCTTTGATCCGGGTCGAGCTTGAACTCGAGACTCGGGTCGGCCGCGATCCAGCCCTCGATGTCCGCCCGCGTCGAGGCCACGAACCGCACCGGCTGTGCCTCACGGCCCAGTGCTTCGGCCAGCGACTGGCCAGACTGGCGCAGGGCGAGGTCGAGCGCCGCGCTCTCGAACGCCCACCGCCTGTAGTCGCGAGATGCCTCCTGCTCGGGCGCGGCCGCGAACAGGTCGCGGCCCTCCAGCCGCTGTGAGAGCTCCGCCGTCGAGCCGCTGCCGGCCAGGGGCAGCGAGTCGGGGAAGTGGTCGTGGTCGGCGGCCGTGTAGGTGACGTCCTCGCCACGACCCTCCTGTCCGTTGCCGTGGAGGACGACGGTGGTGGTGACGCGGGTGAAACCGGTTGCGACGGCCTGCTCGAGCCGTTCGAGGCGGTAGCCGTCGACGCTGAGAGGCAGCTGGGTGAGACGTTCGTTGAGTGACATGCGGCGTATCCTATGCGCGAGCGAGCGGGCGAGGATCTACGCTGCCGCGATGATAACGGAACAGCTCGCGACGCCCTGCCTGGTGGTCGACCTCGACCGACTGCAGCGCAACATCATCACCTGGCAGTCCGCCGCTGACGCCGCCGGCGCCCGCCTGCGGCCGCACATGAAGACGCACAAGACGGTCGAGATCGCGCGCATGCAGGTGGCCGCGGGGGCCGCCGGCGTGACGGTCGCCAAGGTGGCCGAGGCTGAGCTGTACGTGGATGCCGGGTTTGATGACCTGGTGATCGCCTACCCGGTGGTGGGTGAGGCGAAGTGGGTGCGGATCGCAGCGCTGGCCGGCCGGGCGCGGCTGGTGGTGAACATCGAGAGCGAGGTCGCCGCCCGCGGCCTCTCGCGGGCCGCGAGCGAGGCCGGCGTCACGATCGGCGTGCATCTGGACGTCGACAGCGGTCTGGGTCGGTGCGGGCTGACGCCCGGCCGAGTGGGCGAGCTTGCGACGCTGGCGTCCGCGCTGCCCGGGCTGCGGCTGGACGGCGTGACCACCTACCGCGGGCTCGGCTTCCCCGACGCCTCAGCCGTCACGCCGCGGCAGGCGGGCCACGAGGAGGGTGAGCTGGTGGCGCGGCTGTCGCGTGAGCTCGGCCTTGGGGAGGCCAGCGCGGGCAGCACGCCCACCGGCCGCGCCGTTGTCGAGGTGGACGGCGTGAGCGAGGTGCGGGCCGGGACGTACGTCTTCAACGACCTGATGCAGCTGGGATGGGGCAGCGCCGGCGAGGATGACCTTGCGCTGTCAATTCTGGCAACGGTGGTCAGCACCAACCGCGAGGGCCGCCTGACGGTGGATGCCGGCTCCAAGACGTTCTCCGGCGACGCGGCGCTCGCGGACGAGCAGGGGCGGGTGGTGGCGCGCAGCGTCGAGGGCGACGTGGTGCTGGACGGCATGACCGAGGAGCACGGTGTCGGCCGCACCTCGCGGCCGCTGGCGGTGGGCGAGCGGCTGCGGCTGTACCCGGTGCACGTCTGCACCTGCGTCAACCTGAGCGACCAGCTGTTCGCCGTGCGCGACGATCAGGTGGAGGCGGTGTGGGCCGTGGCCGCCCGGGGGCTTCGGACGTAGATGCGGTATCCGGCTGCGGCCGGTCAGGGCGATCGGTCGTACCGTCCCCACACATCGCGGGCCGGTGACAGGCCCGCGAACGGCGAGGAGAAATGGGTCGGTGCGTGGGCCGGCCGGTCGGCAGAGACCGGGATTGGGCGGCCGCCGCTGGAAAGCAGGGTGGCCGCCAGCGTCATCGCCACCAGCGCGACCGCGATCGTCGTTCTCACGTGATCTCCGCCACCGCCACCGCCGCTACGCCAGCTCTGCCGCCGCGGTCTGCACCGCGCGGACGATGCCGGAGTACCCGGTGCATCGGCACAGGTTGCCGGACAGGGCCAACCGGATTTCCTCCTCGCTGGGACGCGGGTTCTCGTCCAGCAGCGCCTTGGCCGAGATCAGCATGCCCGGTGTGCAGAAGCCGCACTGCACCCCGCCCTCGTCGAGGAACGCCCGCTGCAGCGGGTGCAGCTCGCCGTCCGCGGCGGCCAGACCCTCGATCGTGGTCACCTCGCGCCCGTCGGCCTGCAGCGCCAGGTACGAGCAGGAGTTGACCGGGCGCCCGTCCAGTAGCACCATGCAGGCGCCGCACTCGGAGTCGTCGCAGCCCTCCTTCGAGCCGGTCAGCCCGACCTCGCTGCGCAGCACGCTCAGCAGGCTGCGGCTCGGCTCGATCTCGACCGGGTAGCCGACGCCATTCACGTTCAACGTTGCCTCGTACCTCATGCTGCGCCTCCGTTGGTCGCGCCGTGGAGCGCGGGACTCGCTGGGATTGGGACATGCTCGCCACGGGCCCGCGAAAGCGCCGCGACGATGGCGCGGCGCGTGATAACCGCGGCCATGGCCCGCCGGTAGTCGGCGGAGCCGCGCACGTCGGAGATGGGGCGCGATGCTGCCGCCGCCGCGTCGGCCGCCGACCGCACCGCCGCCTCGCCGCTGTCGCCGCCGATCAGCGCGGCCTCGGCCTCGGCCACGCGGTGGATGGTCGGCGCCAGCGCCGTGATCGCGATTCGGGCATCGCTGACGGTGCCGCCGTCCAGCGTGACGACTGCCGTCGCGCCCACGATCGCGATCTCCATCTGACGGCGGTACTCGAGCCGTACGTAGCAGCTGCCGGTGCCGGCGGCCGGAGCCGGCAGCGAGACCGCCACCAGCAGCTCGTCCGCCGTCGCCGTGGTGCGCCCGGGTGCTGCGAACAGCTCCGCCACCGCCAGCTCGCGCTCACCAGAGCTGGAACGAAGCGTGGCCATCGCGTCGAAGCAGATCAGCGGGCCGCCCGTCTCCATGGCCGGTGACGCGTTCATCACGTTGCCGCCGATCGTGCCGACGTGGCGGGTGGCATGGCTGCCCACGATCGCTGAGGCGTCCGCGAGCGCCGTGAAGGTGCTGCGCACCGCCTCGCTGGCGACGATCTCGGCGTGCGTGACCAGCGCGCCCATCTGCACGCCACCGCCCTCGGCTGACATGCCGCGCAGCTCCTCCAGGTTGTGGATCGCCACCAGCGCCTCGGGCAGCGGCGCCTTGCCACCCCGTGCGCCCACCACCAGGTCGGTGCCGCCGGCGATCGGCCGCGCCCCCGACGAGAGTGCGCCCAGCGCCTCGGCCACCGAGGCGGCTGCCGTGTAAGTGGCCCCGCTCATGACTGCATCGCCTCCCAGACCCGCGCCGGTGTCATCGGCAGCTGATGCACGCGGGCGCCGGTCACCTTTGCGATCGCGTTTGCGATCGCGCCCGGCGTTGGTACACAGGGTGGTTCGCCGATGCCCTTCGACCCCTTCGGGCCGCCGGCGCCATCCTTGGTGGGCGCGTCGACCCAGCCGATCATGATCGGTGGCGAGTCGCTTGCGGTCTGCAGCTTGTAGTCGAGCAGGTGGGGGTTCACCTGGCGGCCGTCGTCGCCGATCAACGAGCCCTCCAGCAGGGCCATGCCGATGCCCATCACGACACCGCCCTCGACCTGTCCGTTGGCGCCGATCGGGTTCAGCACGCGGCCCGACTCGTGCACGGCGGCCACGTTCAGGATCCGCACCACACCCGTCTCGCGGTCGACCTTGCAGTGCACGGCGTGGGTGATGAAGGTGGGCGCCAGGAACGACTCCATGCCCAGCCGGCCGGTGCAGCCGGAGGCGTCGCAGTCGGGCATCGCGGGCACCGCGTCGGCGCCGCGACCCAGCAGCAGCCGGTCGCCGTGCGCCTTCTCGGCCAGGTCGGGGATCGTGACGCTCTTCGACGGCGAACCCTTGACGCGGGCGACGCCGTCCACCAGCTCCAGGTCGTCGCGGTTTGCCTCCAGCTCCTCGGCGGCCAGGTCGAGCAGCTGCTCTCGCACGTCACGGGCAGCCGCCATCACCGCGCGGCCGTTGTTGAACGTGGTCTGCGAGCCGGAGGCGCCCGAGTCGAACGGCCCGGCATCGGTGTCCTGGTAGAGCAGCTGGAAGTCCTCCGGCCGCATGCCCAGGATCTCCGCCGCCAGCAGCGGCAACGCCATCACCGCACCGGTGCCGCACTCCTGCGCGCCGGTGATGATGGTGCCCGAGCCATCCCCGTTGATCTTGATGTAGGCGCCGGAGGCGATGCCGAACGAGGGCCACCAACCGATCGCCACGCCGATCGCCTCGTCGTCGGGCAGGTCGCGGTCGTAGCCGATCATCTCGACCGCCTTCTCCAGCGTCTCGGCGGCGCCGATCTCTTCGAAGATCTGGCGCGTCGGGCTCTCGTCGCCTGGCTTGACGACGTTGCGGCGGCGGAACTCGACCGGATCGATGCCGAGCCGGGCCGCCACCGAGTCCATGTGCTGCTCGACAGCCCAGCACGACTGCGGCGCGGTGGGGGCGCGCACCGAGCCGGAGGGCGTGTGGTTGGTGTACGCCAGGCTGGCATCGACGAACACGTTCTCGACCTTGTACGGGCCGACAGCCATCATCGCCGCCAGCTGCGGGAAGAAGGGTGCGTCGGCGCTGTAGGCGCCGTTATCGAGGATCACGCGGGCGCGGCGGGAGACGATCGAGCCGTCGTTGCGCACGCCCGTCTCGAGCTCCAGCACCTGCCCCTCACGACGGTGGTCGGGCGCCACAAACTCCTCGCGCCGCGAGAACACGAGCCGCACCGGCCGCCGCGCGGTGCGCGCCAGCGCGGCCACCTGGGCCTCGTAGTGGAACTCGCACTTGCCGCCGAAGCCACCACCCAGGTGCGGCACGATCACGCGCACGTTCGACTCGGAGATCGCCAGTGTGGTGGCGACGCCGCTGCGGGCGATGAACGGCACCTGCGTCGACGACCAGATCGTGACCCGGTCGCCCTGCCACTGAGCGACGATCGAGTGGGGCTCGATCGGCACGGCGTGGGACATGTCGGCCACGTAGCGCTCCTTGACGACGATGTCCGCCTCGGCCATCCCCTTGTCGGCGTCCCCCTTGACGATCGTCGAGCGAGAGCAGTCGTTGCCATCGCGGACGACGTCGTCCGAGGCGCCGTACTCCGCCCACTGCTCATGCAGCAGCGGCGCCCCCGGCAGCAGCGCCGCCTCGATGTCGTTGACCACCTCGAGCGGCTCGTAGTCGACCTCGATCAGCTCGCATGCGCGCTGCGCGATCTCGGGCGTGAGCGCCGCCACCGCCGCCACCAGCTCGCCCTCGTAGCGAACCTTCGATTTGGCGAACAGCCGGCGATCCTGTACGAACGGGCCGTAGCGGACGTCGGGCACGTCCTCGTGGGTGATGACGGCGAACACGCCGGTCAGCGCGCGGGCCCTGGTGGTGTCGATGCTGCGGATGCGGGCGTGGGCGTGGTCGGCGAACCGGAACTTGGCGTGGAGCATGCCGGTCATGGCCAGATCGGCGGTGTAGCGACCCAGTCCGGTCACCTTGTCCTTGCCGTCCTGCCGAATGAAGGGCTTCTCTGCTGTGGCCACGCTGGCTCCTTGTTCGATCATGATGGCTGCGGGCGAGGGATACTACTGCCCATGCTCCAGCTCTTCTACCTCCCCGGCACGGCGGCGATGGCGGCGATGGCCGCGGTGGAGGAGGTGGGCCTCGGGTACGAGCCGGTGTTGGTGGTGCGAGAGCATGGACGCACGGTCGCGCCCAGCGGCTATCTCGAGCTGAATCCGCATGGCCGCGTGCCCACGCTGCTGGACGGCGAGCTGGTGCTGTACGAGTCGGCCGCGATCGTGCTGCACCTGGGCGACCGGTACCCAGACAGCGGGCTGCTGCCGCCGCCGATGACGGACATGCGCTCGGACGCCTTCCGCTGGCTGACGTACCTGACCAACACCGTGCAGGCGACCTTCATGTGGTTCTTCTACCCGGAGCGCCACGTCGGCGACGACGAGGCCGCGTGCCGGGCGGTGGTGTCCGGCGCCACCCGCCAGCTGGACACGATGTTCCACTGGATCGATTCGCAGATGGACGGCCGTGAGTACGTGCTGGGCGAGTTCTCGGGCGTCGATCTGTACCTGCACATGCTGACTCGCTGGGGCCGCAACCTCCCCCGCAAGGCGTGGACGCTTCCCAACATCGGCGATCACTACGCGCTGCTCAGCGAGCGGCCGAGCGTTGTCAGGATGCTGCAGCGCCAGGGAATCGAGGCGTATCCCGAGTAGGCCGCGTGGCGGGCGCCCGCTGGCGTCTGCGCCTAACTAGTTGCATAATGCAACTAGATGCCGATGCACGAGCAGGCCACTGCCGACCGTATAGGCGACGCGCTCGGCGTGGTCGTACGCCGTGCGTCGACACCTCGCTTCCACGATGCCGCCGCCTCCCGGGCGGGCGTCGAACTCGACCGGTCTGGCGCGTGGCTGCTCGGTCGGATGGCCGCCGAGGGGGCGATCCGGCTGTCCGATCTGGCGGCGCTGCAGGGCGTCGACCTCTCGACCACCAGCCGCCAGGTGAAGCCGCTGCTGGAGCGTGGCCTGGTGGAGAAGGTCGACCACCCAACCGACGGCCGCGCGGCGCTGCTCTCGCTGACGCCGGCCGGGCTACGCATGCACGGCCGGCTCAGCGGCCAGCGGAGAGCCGTGATCGCCGCAGCCATCGAGGAGTGGCGGCCGGCCGATAGCGACCGCTTCGCCGCGCTGCTCGAGCGGTTCGCGGCCGACTTCGCGGAGCTGGCGTGACGGCCCGCACCGAGAGCGGACTCACCCACCGGCAGGTGATGGTGATCTACGGAGCGCTCGCCCTGGGGATGCTGCTGGCCGCGCTCGACCAGACGATCGTCGCCACCGCGCTGCCCACCATCGTCGGCTCCCTGGGCGGCCTCAACCACCTCTCATGGGTCGTTACCTCCTACCTGCTGGCCTCGACCGCGTCGACGCCGCTGTACGGGAAGATCTCCGACCTCTATGGCCGCAAGCTGATGTTCCAGGTCGCGATCACGATCTTCCTGGTCGGCTCGGTGCTGGCCGGCCTCTCGCAGACGATGCTGCAGCTGATCGCGTTTCGGTTCGTCCAAGGGTTGGGTGCCGGTGGCCTGATCGTGCTGGCGCAGGCGATCATCGGTGACATCCTCTCGCCCCGCGAGCGCGGCCGCTACCAGGGCTATCTGGGTGCGGTGTTCGGGTTCGCCAGCGTGATCGGGCCGCTTGTCGGCGGCTTCTTCACCGATAACCTGTCCTGGCGCTGGATCTTCTACATCAACGTCCCGATCGGTATCCTGGCGCTGACGTTACCTCGGTCGTGCTCGACCTGCCCTTTGCCCGCCGCGAGCACTCGATCGACTGGCTGGGCGCAGGGCTGCTGGTGGCGTCCGTCTCCAGCCTGCTGCTGGCCGCCTCGTGGGGCGGCACCGAGTACCCGTGGCTGTCGCCTGAGATCATCGGGCTGGCGGCGGCGGCGCTGGTGCTGGGCGGGCTGACCGTGGAGCAGGAGCGGAGGGCGGCCGAGCCGATCCTGCCGCCGGGGCTGTTTCGCAACCGCGTGTTCGTCGTGTGCGCGGCGATGGCGGGCGTGCTGGGCGTCAGCATGTTCGGTGCGATCGTCTTTTTGCCGTTGTTCCTACAGGTCGTCAGTGGCTCGAGCGCGACCAACTCGGGGCTGTTGCTGGTGCCGTTGATGGTCGGCGTGATCGTCTCGGCCGTCGTCTCCGGCTGTACGGTGGCCCGAACCGGCCGGTACCGCGTGTTCCCGATCGCGGGCACCGCGATCATGCTGGCCGGGTTCGTGATGCTCTCGACGATGGGCGTGGGCACCTCGCCGGCGCTGGCCGCGGTCTGGATGCTGGTGGTGGGCGCCGGCATCGGGCTTGTGATGCAGGTGCTCGTGATCGCCGCCCAGAACGCGGTCGATTACCGCGACCTGGGCGTCGCCACCTCGTCGGTCGCGTTCTTCCGCTCGCTGGGCGGTGCTGTCGGCGTCGCGGTGTTCGGCGCGATCCTGTCCAACCGGCTGACGGCGAACCTGGCGGCAGACCTGCCGCACGGCGGCGCCGGGATCGACGTGGCCGCGCTACGTGAGAGCCCTGCACGGATTGCGGCGCTGCCGGCCGGTGTGCACGGTGCCGTGGTGGGGGCGTTCGCCGACGCGCTGCACGTCGTCTACCTGAGCCTGCTGCCGTTCGCGGTGGTGGCATTGCTGCTGGCGTGGCGGCTCGAGGAGCGGCCACTGCGCGAAACGGCGCACCTGCAGATGCCGGTCGGGGACGAGGAGCCCAGCTCGCTGGCGGGCCTGTAGGCTGCCGGGATGGTGCGGATCTGCATCGCCGGTGCGACCGGCTGGACTGGCTCGGCGTTGGTGCCGGCGGTGCTGGCGGCCGATGACCTCTCACTGACGGGCGCCGTCTCCCGCTCAGCCGCCGGCAGCGACATCGGTAGCGCGCTCGGGGGTGAGCCGGTGGGCGTGATTGTCCGTGGATCGGTGGCGGAGGCGATCGAGGCCGCGGACGTGATGATCGACTACACGTCGCACGAGTGCGTGCTGGACAACGTGCTGACGGCGGTCGAGCGGGGCGTGGCGGTCGTGATCGGCACGTCCGGGCTGTCGGCGGAGCAGTTCGATCGGATCGATCAGGCCGCCCGCGGTGGCCAGGTGGGAGTGATCGCGGCCGGCAACTTCTCACTGACGGCCGCGATGGCGCTGGCCGGGGCGCTTCTGGCGGCGAAGCACCTGCCGCAGTGGGAGATCATCGACTACGCAAGCTCGGCCAAACCCGACGCGCCGAGCGGGACGGCCCGCGAGCTCGCCGAGCGGCTGGCCGAGGTGCGCGAGCCGCTGATCGGCCGTCCGCTCGGTCAGATCGCGGGTGCGCGCGAGGCCCGCGGCGCGACGGTGGCGGGCTCGCAGATCCACTCGCTACGGCTGCCCAGCTTCGTCGTCTCGACCGAGGTGGTGTTCGGCTCGCCGGATGAGCGGCTGGTGATCCGCCACGACGCCGGAGGCACGCCGGCGCCGTACGTGGCGGGAACGCTGATGGCGGCCCGCGCCGCTCCCGGCCGTCGCGGCCTGACGCGTGGCCTCGACCGGCTGCTGCTGGAAGGCTGACCCGTCTCGCGGCCCGCCGCCGGCTCGCGGGGCGTAATTATCGGAGTCAAAGCCCTGTCGTGGTGGTGTTGCGGTGTTGTCGGTGAATCGTTGCTGTGCGGGCGAGCGCCGAACTCTGGCCGCCCGCACATCGACACTCCGCCCGCACCCCGATAGGATCAGCGGCATGCACTCCTCCTACGCCCTCAGCTCAACCGACTTCACCGTCGAACGCGGCAAGAAGAAGCAGCCGCTGGCAGATCTCTGGCCGGGCGGCTACGTCCCCGGTGACCGGCTCGGCGTGGTCGTCTCCCAGCCGATGGATCCGGTCGGATGTTCGAATCTGATCTGCGCCACCATCACGCTGTTCTACGACCACATGCGCGCCACGCTCGGCACCGGCAACTTCTTCCGCTACTGCGACACCTATCTGTTCGGCGTCGGCTGCGAGGCCGGTGACTTCAACCAGCTCGACATCTGGCCGCTGCACAAGTGGGTCACCATCCTCAACCCCTCCACCGAAGCCCTGCTGGAGGCGGTCAACGATCGCAAGGTGAACCTGCTGGCGATCCCCGAGACCGGCGCCCGCTGCAAGGGCGAGGTGGTGCTCTCCACCTGGAACGCCTACCTCTCCCACGTCAAGACCGTCGTCACCTACTCGCCGCGCACGGGCGTTGCGCGCGATGCCGACGTCTCGCTGGTCGGAAACCGCGTCGTCGAGAGCTACGTCGAGCAGGCGATCTTCTCGACGCCCGGCCTCGATGCCGGCTTCCAGGCGAAGCTGCGGCGCCTGCGCCGCAACCTCGACCGCCAGGAGAAGCAGCCGGTCGAGAGCTATCGCACGCTCACCAGCCCGGCCCAGGCCCGCGCGCTGCTGGGCGTGACGCAGGTGCTGCCGCCCGGACACCAGGAGCTCACCCGGCGGGCGACGCCGACCACGATCATGCCGGTGGAGGTGGCGATGCCCGCGCGCGATGCTGACTCCGCCCCTTTTGATACCGCTGCCGCCGCAGCGCTCCAGGTCGAGACGCCGGCCCCTTCGGGTGTGTACCCCGATGGTCTGCTGCGCACCGCGTTCGACGCCATCCAGCGGCGGCTGGGTGGCACCTTCGCCGAGTGGGAGGGATGGGACTGGATCTCTGACTTCGGCGATCCGATCGCCGAGCATCACACCGTCCGCGAGACGGTCGGCATCTGGGACGAGTCGCCGCTGCGCAAGTGGTTCTTCCAGGGCAAGGACGCGCTGGCCGCCGTCGATTACTGCTTCACCTCGGACATGGCCGGCCTGCAGGTCGGCCAGTGTCGCTACGGAGCCTTCTGCGACGACCAGGGCAAGATGTTGGGCGACGGCGTTGCCTTCCGCGGCAAGGACGCCAAGGACGTGCTGGTGGTGACCGCGCTGGACACCGACGGCGATCACTTTCGCCGCATCTGTAAGCACCTCGCGGTCGAGATCATCGACGCAACGCTCGACCTGCCCCACCTCCAGGTGCAGGGTCCGCGCTCGCGGGAGCTGCTGGCCGCCTGCACCGACGCCGACGTTGAGGCGCTGCGCTACTTCCGCTTCATCCCCGAACCGGTCACGATCTGTGGCGTCGAGGGCTGCTGGCTGGCCCGCACCGGCTACTCCGGTGAGCTTGGCTACGAGGTGTACGTGCCGGCCGCGCGCGCCGAGCGGCTGTGGCAGGGCCTGCTCGACCAGGGCGCCGCGATCGGCATCCGACCGTATGGCCTGGCAGCCGTCGAGAGCCTGCGCATCGAGGCCGGGCTGATCTTCCTGGGCTTCGACTACTTCCCCGGCGTCACCTCGCCCTTCCACGTCAACCTCGATCGCATGGTCAAGCTGGATGGCGCCGACTTCCACGGCAAGGCGGCGTTGGAGGCGGAGCAGTCCGCGGGCATCACGCATCGCATGGTCACGCTGGTGATCGCCGGCGAGGACGCACCTGACTACAACACGCCGGTCTACTCCAACGGCCGTGGCGTCGGCAAGCTGACCTCGCCATCGGCCGGGCGCTCGCCAACCGTGGACAAGCTGATCGCGATGGCCTGCATCGAGGCCGATCTGACCGCCCTCGGCACGCAGGTCGAGGTCTCGCTGGCGGACGGTCGGCTGGTTCCCGCGATCGTCTCGGAGTACCCGATCTACGACCCGGCCAAGTCCCGGCCGCGCGGCTGACGGCCGGCATCGACGCACCGATCGCGGTGCTCGCCTCGGGGTTTGGCGGCCTGGCGGTGTGCGACGCGATCAGCCGTTCGCTGCCCAAGGAGGACGTGGTCCTGCTGGCCGACCACGCCTACGCACCGTACGCCCGCCGGTCGGCCGCGGTTGTGGTTGACCGGCTCTCGCGGCTGGCCGACGATATCGTTGCCGAGCGTGCACCGAAGCTGCTGGTGCTGGCCACGGCCCAGGGCTGCGCGGACGCTCTCGATCAGATCCGTGCCCGGCTTGCGCCGCTGCCTGTTGTCGGCATCGATGGCATCGTCGCGCAGGCCAGCGCTCGCTCCGGGCTCGGCCGGGTGGCGCTGGTGACTGGCGATAGCTGCGTACGCGGTGCGCAGCTGTCGCGTTCGCTGAAGCGCGAGCGGGCCGGCGGGCTGGTCACATGGGGCGCCGTGGCCGGACTGCGCGACGCCGTCGAGGGCGGTGGCGATCCGGGACCGCTGGTGGCGTCCGAGGTCGCGCGTCTGCTTGCGGCGGGCGTCGACGCGATCGCGCTCGGCTGCCCCCATGCCAGCGCGGCGGCGACGCAGATCAAGCTGGCTGCGGGCGAAGGCGTGGTGGTGGTCGACTCGGCCGTGCTCGCGGCCGAGCGCGTGCGCCGGCTGCTGATGCGGGGCGGCATCACCGCCCGCCGCCGGCGCCCGGGGCGCAGGGTGCTGATCAGCTCGGACCCCGCGCTCGGCCAGAGCGGCCTCGCTCGCGCCTGATCAGGCTGCGCCTGCGTCCTGCGGCCGCCCCCACACGTCGCGGGCGGTGCGGCCCGTGCCCAGCTCGGCGCGAAGATCGTCATCCAGCGTGTCGGCGTGCGCGGCGATGATCTGGAGCGCGCGCAGGAACTCCTCGGCCTGCAGGTGGCTGGCCAGCATCGCGTACTCGAACGCGATCACGCCCTCGCCCTCGTAGTAACACAGCCGTCCAAAGATCAGGCCGCAGTTGCGCAGGTTGACCGCCGCCAGCGCCCGTGCTCCGGCCTCGTCGAAGGGCACCCCCTGCAGGATCGGCGAGTGCAGGAACACCACCGGCTCGTCGCCGAACTCCTCCGGCCGCACCATCACCGCCGCGGTGCCGTCTCGGATCGGCACGAAGAACTCGAGACCGTCCTTGGACGGTGTGAAACCGATGCCGGCCCGCACGAGGATGCCGTGGATGCGCTCCGCCAGCGCGGCGTGGTCTGTCATGGGGTGACTATCTCATGGCCGCCCGCCGCACGTTGTACGGAAGTCGGTGGCCCGGACCGCAGTCAGGCCCGCCGGTTGGCGGGCCTGATGGAACGGTTGTGCGGGCCGCGGTTAGCTGACGTACACCGTCAGTGTCAACACGTTGTCGGCACCTGTGGTGACGATCCCGCTGGTGTAGTCCTCGCCGGCCTTGGTGGTGAACTTGTAGACGCCGGCAGTGGGGAAGGTTACGGTCGCCTGAGCACCGGACTTGGTCATGTTGGTGCTGGCCATCTGCGCGGCCGGGCCGCCGGTCTGAATCAGCTGGTGCGGCATGACATCGTTATCGGTGACGGTGATGCCGTTGCCGTGCTGCAGATGGGCGACCTGGTGTGGCGCCATCGGCGAGCCGTTCAGGGCCCAGTTGTGGCATCCGGCCGTGGCGTGCTCGATCACGAGCGCGGCGGCGCTGGCACCGTCGGTACCGACCGAGCTCTTGGGCGTCGAGGTCTGCTGGGCGGCGGAGCTTCCACAGCCGGCCAGGAGAGTGGTGCCGAGGATGGCAACTGCGATGACGACGATCCGCTTCATGATGTCCTCCGAGAATAGGTTCGAGTGCATGCATGCATCGTCGGCGCCGCCGCGACCTGCCGCCTCCGTGAGCTCACCGACTCGCAACACCAGGAATGCCGCAGCGATATGCGGGTTTCCCCCGGCGGCCGCCAGGCTCAGTCTTTGCGGGCGGCCGCCAGCCGATCGAGCGTCTCGGCCACGTCGTCCTCACTGGTGCGCGGGTTGATCGTGCAAAGCCGCAGCACCGAGCGGCCGTGCAGGCGGGTGGTGGTGACCGCTGCGAAGCCGTCGCGGCCCAGCCGGTCGGCGCTGGCGGTGTGCTGGGCGTGGTCCGCACCGCGCAGCGCGAACGTCACGATGCCGAGCTGGGCGGGCGTCACCACCTGCCACCGCTGATCCGCCCGCAGCATCCGCTCCGCGCTCTCGGCCAGCAGGATGCCGTGCTCGATCGCCGCCGAGATCCGATCCAAGCCGTAGGTATGGAACGTGAGCCAGATCTTGAGTGCTCGCGAGCGTCTTGACAGCTCCAGGCTGCGGTTGCGGAAGTCGACCTCAGCCGTCTCGCCGCGCACGTCCAGCAGGTATTCCGGCGTCATGTGGAACGCGGCGTCCAACGCGCCGGGGCGCCGCACCAGCAGGCAGCCCACGTCGTAGGGCTGGAACAGCCACTTGTGCGGATCAAGCACCAGCGAGTCGGCCCGCTCGATGCCCGACAGCACAGCGCGCCCCCGCGCGCAGAGGGCTGCCGGCGCGCCGTACGCGCCGTCCACGTGGATCCACATGCGTTCGCTGCGGCAGAGATCGGCCAGGCCGTCCAGATCGTCCACGGCGCCGGTATTGGTGGTGCCGGCGGTGGCGACCACGAAGCCGGGTCGCCGCCCCGCCGCTCGATCGCCGTCCAGCTGGGCGGCCACCAGGTCGGCGGTCAGCCGCAGGTCGTCGCCGGTTGCGATCACGCGCACATCGTCGGGCGGGAACCCCATCGCCAGCAGCCCGCGGCCGATCGACGAGTGCGTCTGATCCGACAGGTACGCGACCCCGTCGCCGTCGGCCCTGCGGGCTGCGGCCAGCGCCGTGGTGTTCGCCAGTGAGCCGCCGCTGGCCAGCACGCCCTCCGTGCCATCGGGCAGCCCCAGCAGCGATCGCAGCCAGTCCAGCACCACCAGCTCGACCGTTGCCGGGCCGGAGCCACCCTTCCACGAAGCGGCGATCGCGTTGAACCCCGTGCCCAGCCACTCGCCCAGCACGCCCGCGAACGACGCCGGGCCGGGCACCCGCGAGAAGTACCGCGGATGGTCGCCGTGCTGCATGTTGGCGAGCGCGACGTCCACCAGCAACCTCATCGCAGCCATCGGATCGCCGGGCGCGGCCGGGGGTGGGCCACCCAGCGCCGCCCGCAGCTCGGCCGGGGTGGAGGTCTGCACCGCCGCGCCGTCGGCACCATGCTGGAAGTGCTCGACCACCTGATCGACCACCCAGTATCCCAACCGGCGCATCTCATCCTCGGACATTCCGAGTGGGTCACCCGAGGGGCGCTGTGGGGTCTCATCCATGGCGTCCGGGGACTATCGCAGGTGCACGGCGTCGGGATCCGGCAGGTACACAGCGCGATCGTCCGTGCAATGATCCGGTCGTGGATCACGCTCAGAGGGGTCAGCTGCGTGAGTGGGCAGAGTCGTTGTCGGCGGACGGGGACAGCGAGCGACGCTCGAGCGGCCGCGCGATGCTGATGCTGCTCGACCGGATCGAGGAGCTGGAACGGCGGCTGCGCGATCGTGGGAGTGCTGCGGCACCCACCGAGCGGCCGCTGCCGCGCGAGCCCGACCCGCAGCCCGACCTCGCGCTCGAGGACACCCAGCCGATCGGGCTGCGCGACCGCCTGCGCCTGGCCACGGGCCGCATCCACCAGCCGTAGGCCAGCCGGGCGTGATCGGTGCGCGTGGCACACTGCCACCGATGGAGCTTGGCATCTACACGTTCGGGGAGCTGTCGACTGATCGATCCGCCGCGGGCACGGTCAGCCCGCAGCAACGGCTGCGACACCTGATCGAGGAGATCGAGCTGGCCGACCAGGCAGGCCTGGACGTGTTCGGCGTGGGCGAGCATCACCGGCCCGAGTTCGTCGTCTCTGCGCCGGCGGTCGTGCTGGCGGCGGCGGCGGAGCGCACCAGCCGCATCCGCCTGACCAGCGCGGTCACCGTGCTGGGTTCGGACGACCCCGTGCGGGTGTTCCAGGACTTCGCGACGCTTGACCTGCTGTCCGGCGGCCGGGCCAAGATCATGGCTGGGCGCGGTTCGTTCATCGAGTCGTTTCCGCTGTTTGGATACGACCTGCGCGAGTACGACCAGCTGTTCGCCGAGAACCTCGAACTGTTGCTGGCGTTGCGCGAGGCGGAGCGGATCACCTGGCGGGGTGGACATCGGCCGGCGATCGACGACCGCGGGGTCTATCCACGCCCGATCCAGGATCCGCTGCCGATCTGGATCGCGGTCGGCGGCACTCCCGAGTCCGCGGTGCGGGCGGGCACGCTGGGGTTGCCGCTCGCGCTGGCGATCATCGGCGGCATGCCGGAACGCTTCGCCCCGTTCGCGGAACTGCACCGGCGAGCGGCGGACGAGGCGGGGCTGGCTCGGCCGCCCTTCTCGATCAACTCCCACGGCTTCGTCGCCGAGAGCTCGCAGCAGGCGGCCGACGACGCCTTTCCGCCGTTTGCAGCGATGATGGACAGGATCGGCCGCGAGCGTGGCTGGCCGCCCATGAGCCGCCGCCAGTTCGACGAGTCGACCAGCTTGCCGGGCGCCAACTTCGTCGGCAGTCCGCAGCAGGTGATCGAGAAGATCCTCCATCAGCACGAGATCTTCGACCACCAGCGGTTCATGATCCAGTTCACCGTCGGCGCGATCGCACACGACAAGGTGATGCGTTCGATCGAGCTGTTCGGCGGCGAGGTGGCCCCTGCCGTGCGGCGCGAGGTCGCCCGGCGCCAGGCCGCCGCCGCGCCCACAGCCGGCTGACGGCATCCCGGTGTAAGGCGTCCACGCGCCACGGGGACGTTCCTGGTGCTCGTTCACGAAACCAAGGAGCCACATGCCTCTCGACCTTCACCTCCAGCTCGGCGATCCTGTCACCCATCGCGGTATCACCGTGACGCCGCTCTTTCCTCGCCGCACACCCGCGGCCGACTACCTGACGCTGGATGCAGCGCTCGATCAGGGGCTCGTGGTGGGCGAGATCAGCGACCAGGCATCGGTTGCGCAGCTGCTGGTGCACAACCCTCTTCCCCGGTCGGTGCTGCTGTACGACGGTGAGCAGCTGATCGGCGCCAAGCAGGACCGGATCATGAACGTGACGGTGCTGGTCGCGGCCGGGGTGGACACCCGCATTCCGGTCTCGTGCGTCGAGGCCGGTCGTTGGGAGCATCGCAGCCGCAGCTTCGCCGCGGCGCCGCAGGCGGCCAATCCTGATCTGCGCCATCGCAAGGCGCTTCGCCTTGAGCACGACTCCCTGGCGTTGGGCGCCGCGCAGGCTGAGGTGTGGCAGGCCGTGGACGAGAAGGCGGCACGACTGCGGGTCGACTCGCCGACGCGGGCCGTGTCCGACATCTTCGCCTCACGCCACAACCACCTGGAGGAGCTTCGGGGCGCGTTCCCGCTCGAACCGGGGCAGAGCGGCGCGCTGCTCGCGCTGCCGGGAGGAGGGCTCTGCCTGGACTACGTGTCACGGCCCGAGGCGTACGCGCGGCTCCACCCCAAGCTCCTCCAGGGGTATCTGCTGGACGGGATCGAGGCGCTGGACGGGGCGCCGGTTCCGGCCGACCGGATCGATCGGTTCCTGCGCGACCTGTCGGCCGCCTCGTCGATCGAGCAGCCCTCAGTGGGGCTGGGCGCCGACCTGCGACTGCGAGCTGGCGATACCGTGGGGTCCGGTCTGACGTTGGCGGGCGAGCTGGTACAGCTGAGCGCGTACGCCGTCTGACACAGAGCGCACATCCGAGCCAGGTAGCATCTGTGCAGTCCGCCGGCATCGATTCCGCGCCGGACGGGTAAGGAGAGTGCGATGGGCCATCACCTCGGCACACCATTTCGGATCGTCGCGCTGCTCCTGACGGCGGTGGCGGCGGGATGCTCCGGGTCTGCGGCCGGGAGCGGCGCATCCGGCGCCGCAACACCGTCCGGCTCGCAGACTGCTGTCAGCGGCCCCGTCCCGTCCACCGGCACATCGACCTTCATCCCGGCCAGCGGCACCGACAAGTCCGGCCTGTTGTTCCCGACGTACCACAGCGCTGCGGGGTACCGGCTGATCTACCCGGGGGGGTGGAACGTCAGCCACAAGGGATCCAGCGTCCGCATCGCCAAGTTCGGCAACGCGATCTCGGTTGCAGTGCGGCCGGCCAAGGTGGCGCCGAAGCTGAAGGGCATCACGGCTGCCTTGAAGAAGCAGAAGGCAAAGGGCGGGCTGCTCGCCGTCACCTCGCCCGCCCGCACCGTCAGGCTTGGCTCGGGGCCCGCCGTTCGCGTCGTGTTTACGCAGGCTCGTGCCGCCAGCTCTACCAGTGATGCAGCAACGCTGGTCGTGTACCGCTACATCATGTTCCACAAGGGCAAGGTGGTCGTGCTCTCGATGCTCGGCCCCGAGCAGTTCGACAATCGGCTCGTCTACCGGCTGATCGCCCAGGACTTCGCCTGGGGCTGACCGGCCGCGCGCGCGTCGCCGGCCGCGAGCGTCCGCCACCGCGGTTGCGATCCCGTATCCTGCCCACAGTGTCCCTCTATCGATTCGCCGATCAGCGGCCGCCGCTCCACGACCCGGTGCTGGTGGCGTCGTTCGATGGCTGGGTCGACGCGGCCGGGGCCGGGTCGGGCGCCGTTGCGCACATCGCCGGCGCTGCACCGCCGCTGGTCACCTTCGACGCCGATGCCCTGTTCGACTACCGATCGCGGCGGCCGATCCTGGACGTCAACGATGGCCGCCTCAGCGAGCTCTCGTGGCCGGACCTGACGATCCGCCACGTACGCGTTGGGCACCGCGATCTGCTGGTGTTCTCGGGCGCGGAGCCCGATCTGCGCTGGCGAGAGCTGGCTGCCGACGTCGCTGAGCTGGCCCGCATGATGGGTGTGATGCAGTGGATCAGCCTGGGCGCCGTGCCGGCAGCCGTCCCGCACACGCGCCCGGTGCCGGTGCTGGCGACGGCGTCGCGGGAGGGACTGCTCGGCGTCGGCGAGACGCAGGGCCCCGCGGGCCTGC
Source organism: Gaiellales bacterium (assembly GCA_038212095.1). Lineage (GTDB taxonomy): Bacteria > Actinomycetota > Thermoleophilia > Gaiellales > JAICJC01 > JAICYJ01. Next base: position 40,947 of record JBBQUW010000001.1, read on the forward strand.
TGCGCGTGCCGTCGGCGGCCATCTCGGTGCTCGAGATGGCGGTCAGCGCGGCCGGAACGCCCGCGGTCGGCTTCTTCGCCCAGGTGCCGCCCTACGCCAGCGTCGGCTATGCCGCCGCCAGCATCGCCCTGCTGGACAAGCTGGGCGTGCATCTCGGTGTCACGTTCGACGTCGACACCCTGGTCGAGGAGCAGCGGGAGCAGCGGGAGCGCTACGACGCCGCCATGGGTGGCGACGCGATCCTGCGCGAGACGGTCTCCCGACTCGAGGAGATGGTCGGCGACGAGGCCGCCGAGCGGCTGCCGTCCGGCGATGAGCTGGCGCGCGAGATCCAGCGGTTCCTCAGCGACCGGCCGGACGAGCCGGGGCCGCCGTAAGGCGCCTTCAGGTGCTGGTCCGCTCGGCGCGCCGAGCGAGGAACTCCTCGGTGGAGTTCATGTGCGGGAACGGCTCATCGGGCACGGGCAGCCCCAACGCGTCGCACAGCGGCTGCCAGCCGTTGCCGGGCTGCCACTCGACCAGCCGCGCAGGATCGGCTGTTGCGCGCACCTCGGCGTTGTGCCGCTCGTACGCCGCGATCGACGGGTCGTGATCCAGCTGGTCGGTGAACCCGCGCCGGGCGATCCGCTGCCACATCGCCAGAAACTCCGGGCCGGGGATGCCGCGGCGCAGCCCGTCGAAGATCGTCTTGTCTGCGCTCTCCCACCAGGTCTCGGCATCACGGCGGGTCGAGAGCAGGATCACCGCGGTCGGGTTGGCCGCCGCAAGCTCGCGCCAGAAGGCCGCCGCCGGCCAGTCGACGGTGGCCACGTAGCCGTCCAGCACCTCGTCCAGATTCGGCTCGGTCGCCGTCGCCTCGCGCTCCCAGATCGGGACGTGGTTGCGATGCGTGAACACCTCCGCCATGTGGTAGCAGGGCGCGCCGAGCAGCAGCTCGAGCGCGAGCTGAAGCGACTTGGTGCCGGTGCGGCCGAGGCCGGCGCCGACGAGGCGGAGATCGTTCTGTCCAGGCACGGCCGAGAGTCTAAAGGATGGGCGCGCCGACACGTCGCCGTGGTGCGACGGGCGCCCATGCTCTACCCTCGGGTCATGCTCGCGGCCGGCGACCCGATTCCCGATCTGACCCTGTTCGGCGTTGATGCCGAGCCGGTACGGTTGCGCGATCTGACGCCGCTGCTGCTCGCCTTCTACCTGTACGACTGGACGGGTACCTGACGAAGCGAGCTTCGGCTCCTGCGTGACAGGAGCGGGCAGTTCCGGCAGGCCGGCGTGCGCCTGGCCGGGGTGTCGCGCGACAGCCCCTACTCGCACATCGAGTGGGCCAAGCGGCTCGGGCTGGACTATCCGCTGCTCTCCGACTGGAACGGTGACGCGGTGCGCGGTTTCGGCGTTGCTCAGGTCGAGGACGGGCTGATCGACACGCCCGTGCGGTCGTGTTTCCTGATCGACCGGGCCGGCATCGTGCGGTTCGCGAGGCGCTACGGCAGCGAGCAGGTGCCCGATGCCGATGAACTGCTGTCGGCCGCGCACGACCTCGATTGACCTCAGATTGGCGCGGCCCCAGGTTCGTTAAACCGCCGCGGGCGCTGGTGCATACTTCATGTACCGACGAAAGGAAGCTGATCACCACCATGACCGAGAAGGCAATCTTCGCAGCCGGCTGTTTCTGGGGCGTGGAGCACGCCTTCATGCAGATCGATGGCGTTACCGCGACCGCGGTCGGATACACCGGCGGCAGCCAGGACAACCCCGATTACCGCGGAGTCTGCGGTGGCCGCACCGGGCACGCCGAGGCGGTCGAGGTCGAATTTGACCCAGCCCAGGTCAGCTACGAGCAGCTGCTGGCCGTGTTCTGGGGCGAGCATGATCCGACTCAGAAGGATCGCCAGGGTCCCGACATCGGCAGCCAGTACCGCTCCGGCATCTTCGTATTCTCGCCCGAGCAGCGCGCGGCCGCCGAGGCCTCGCTGGCGGCCATGCAGACACACCTCGGCCGGCCGATCGTGACCGAGGTCACGGACGCCTCCACGTTCTGGCGGGCGGAGGAGTACCACCAGCGGTACTTCGAGAAGAACGGCCAGGTGGCATGCAAGCTGCGCGCGCCCGCTCCGGTCGAGCCTCGCTCCGAGCCGGTCGAGCGGAAGACCGGCCTGCTGTCCGGCATCTTCGGTCGCTGACCGCCGAACCCGCTGCATCGCCGGCCCCGATCTGCGCAGGCCGATCGGGGCCGCCGATAGCATCCGGCCGATGACCGCTACCGGCACCTTCGCCCTTCACATCGCCGAGCTCGAACTCGAGCCCGACCCTCTTGACCCTGCAACCGTGATCGCCGGCGAGCCGCAGACCACGAACCAGGTGGTATGGCAGAGTGAGGATGGCCGCACGATCCGCGGCGTATGGCAGATCACGCCCGGCACGGTCGCCGATACCGAGGCGAACGAGATGTTCGTGGTCGTCTCCGGGCGGGCCACGATCACGGTCGAGGGCGGCGAGACGTTCGAGATCGGCCCCGGCGACCTGGGCGTGCTGCGCGCCGGTGAGCGCACGACCTGGACTGTGCACGAGACGCTGCGCAAGGCGTACCAGATCACGCTGCCGTGACCACGACACCTTGGTCGGATGCCGCACCGGTGCCGTTCTGGCTCGATTCGAATGCTGCACCGGCGAAGCAGCCCGGTCTGGAGGGTGAGCGCACGTGTGACCTGGCGATCATCGGTGGTGGCTTCACCGGCCTGTGGTCGGCGTTGCACGCCATCGGTGACCAGCCTGGGCGCGACGTGGTGCTGCTGGAGGGCGAGCGGGTCGGCTGGGGAGCAAGCGGGAGAAACGGCGGCTTCGCTGACGCGTCGCTGACACATGGGCTGCCCAACGGCCTCGCCCGGTTCCCTGACGAGATCGACGCGTTGGAGCGAATCGGCAACGAGAACCTGGCTGGGATGGAGCGCGACCTCGCCCGCCACGGCATCGAGTGCGCGTGGGAAAGCCCCGGATACCTCACCGTCGCCCGCACCGACAACGAAGTCGACGAGCTGCGCCAGTTCGCCGAGGTGCTGATCGCGCACGGCCACCGGGCGGAGTGGCTGGATCAGGCCGCCGTCCGCGCACAGCTCGATTCGCCCGGCTACCGCGGTGCGATCTGGCAGCACAGCGGCGCTGCGTTGGTCGATCCCGGCCGGCTGGCATGGGGCCTGCGAGCCGTCTGCCTCGACCGGGGCGTGCGCCTGCACGAGGGCTCGCCGGTGACGGCGATCCGCGAGCTGGCAGACGGCGTCATGATCAGCACGCCGACCGGCTCGCTGAGGGCGCGACGGGTGGTGCTCGCGACCAATGGCTACCCGCCGCTGCTGCGGGCCATCCGCCGCCACGTGGTGCCGGTCTACGACTACGTGCTGGTCACCGAGCCGCTCACCGCCGATCGGCTGGCGGCGATCGGCTGGCACAACCGCCAGGGCGTCAGCGACGCGGCCAACCAGTTCCACTACTACCGGCTGACCGCAGACAACCGCGTGCTATGGGGTGGCTACGACGCCGTCTACCACTATGGCAACGGTGTCCGGCCTGAGCTCGAGCAGCGCGACGCGACGTTCGCCCTGCTCTCCCAGCACTTCTTCGAGACGTTCCCCCAGCTGGAGGGCGTCCGTTTCTCACACCGCTGGGGAGGGGTGATCGATACCTGCAGCCGGTTCTGCGTCATGTTCGACACCGCCCTGTCCGGCCGGCTTGCCTACGCGGTCGGCTACACCGGGCTGGGCGTTGCCGCCAGCCGCTTTGGCGGCCGCGTCGCACTCGACTTGGTGGACGGCGTCCAGACCGAGGCCACCGAGCTGCGTTTCGTCCGCTCCAAGCCGCTCCCATTCCCGCCCGAACCGCTGCGCTATGCCGGCATCAAGCTGACGGTGCGGGAGCTTGCGCGAGCCGATCGCAACGGCGGCCGACGCGGACTCTACCTGCGTGCGCTCGACCGGCTCGGCCTCGGCTTCGACAGCTGAGTGTGTACGGCTCTTAGGCCGGCGGGCGCCACCGCGCCGGCTCGGCCTGCACGGCGCGGCCCATCGCCTCCAGCCGCTCGAGATGTGAGATCGCCTCGACCAGGGCGAACCGCTGCTCGTGGAAGCCCAGCGGCTGGCCGGCCCAGATCAGCTGGGCCGCCTGCCACGCGGTCTCGGCCCCTTGGGCCAGCGCATCGGCGGTCTCGTCCAGCCGCTCGTGGTGGTGCCGGGCGATCTCGCCGGCACGGCCGGCCGCGTTTGTGATCGCCGGCCCGTGTCCTGGCAGCACCAGCTCCGGCGCCATGCTCGAGAGCCGGCCCAGCGTCTCCAGGTAGCGGCCCAGCGGGTCGGTCTCGGTGTCCGGCCAGCGCCCGACGTTTGGAGTGATCGCTTCCAGCAGCACGTCGCCGCCGAACAGCCGGCGGCTGCGCAGCCCGAGCAGCGCGATGTGGCCATCGGCGTGGCCGGGCAGCTCCAGTACGCGATGGGTCTCCCCGCCCAGCTCGATCGTGTCCCCCTCCACCACCAGCAGCGTTGGCCGGGCGGGATGCACCGCGGTGCGGCTCTCGGCCGATGCCGACTCGGCGGCCATATCGGCCGGCATGCCGTGTCCCGCCAGGTAGCGCTCGAACTGGCCGCCGTCCTCATCGATCCAGGCTGAGACCGTCAACCGGCGATCATGTTCGCCCTGCACCACCTCGCGGGCGCCGGTCAGCTCGGCCAGGTCCGCGCTGGCACCGATGTGGTCGGGGTGATAGTGGCTAATCACGATCCGCTCGACCGGGCCACCGCCCAGCTGGTCGAGCGCCTCACGCCACCAGCCCAGCGTGGCCGCCGAGCCAAGCCCGCAGTCGATCACCGTCCATCCCGCGGCCTCCGCGACGGCGTAGCAGTGAACGTGGTCGAGCGCCCACGGCAGCGGCATCGTGATCTGCACGCGGTGGTTGTCCAGGCGGTTCAGAGTCGGGCCCACGTCCCGGGAGTATGGCGAGGGCCGGTCTCGCCTGCGAGACTGCGGCGCATGACCGACCCGGATGCCCTCGCCGACGAGCTGATCGCGCAGACCGTCGATCTGGTGGTGGAGCTGCACCCGGCAATCGCGGGCCTCGCGCTACCCGGCCACTTCGAACCGGCCGCGATGCCGGCAGCGGCCGTGTTTCGGCAGCCGGCCGGCGGCGAGCCGACCCATCGCAGCGGCGCGCCCTCGCCGCAGGTTGCCGAGCTTGTGGCCGAGGCGGTGGAGGCCGCCTACGGGCGGCTGGGATACGGCCGCCGCGACGGCAATCCACTGTTGCCCGCGCTCGCACTGGCCGCCTTCTACCTGGTCGAGGCGCGGCGCAACGGAACGTTCGGGCTGGGCGGGCTGGCCACGGGCCGGGTTCGCGCCTTTCCGCTGACGCCGGACGAGGCGCACCACGACCCTCCTCTGCTGGCGGGGACGGCGGCGATCCGCGCCTGGTATCCGGTCGCCGGCGTGGACGAGGCATGCGTCGAGCTGCGGCTCAGTCCGTAGCGACCGTGGCCGATGTGGCCTGTTCGGCCGCGTCGTAGCGCCAGAACGTGGGCAGCGCGACCGCAGCGATGATCACGCCCACAACGCACAGCGCTCCGCCGGAGACGATCGAGCCACGCACGCCGGCCAGCGACGCCACGAGGCCCGACTCGACGTTGCCGAGCAGCGGGCCGGTGGAGTAGCTGACCTGCTCGATGCCGGCCAGCCGTCCCCGCAGGTGGTCGGGGATGGTCTGGTTCCAGACCGTCGAGCGAAAGATGCCGGAGATCATGTCTGCGGCGCCGGCCGCGGTCAGGCCGAGCAGCGCCAGCGCCAGGTTGGGTGCCAGCCCGGCCGCCGCCACGGCGATGCCCCACCCGGCCGCGGCGAAACAGATCGCCGCCCCGTGGCGGTGGACGTGGCTGGTCCAGCCGCTGGTCAGCGTTGCTAGCAACGAGCCCACCGACGGGGCCGCGTACATCAGCCCGAGCACGCCGGCGCCACCGAACTCGCGGGCGAAGGCCGGAAATAGCGCCATCGGCATGCCGAAGAACATGGCCACGATGTCCACCGTGTAGGTGCCCAGCAGCACCCTGCGGCTTCCCGCGTAGCGCAGACCCTCGGCGATGCTGCGCAGGCTGACCGAGGCCTGGTCGGTGGCCGGTGGCGCGGCCCGCATCTGGCGCAGCAACAGCAACGAGACCAGGAACGTCAGCAGGTCGAAGGCGTATGTGGTGGGTAGCCCGAAGCCGGCGATCAGCAGTCCGCCCAGGGCCGGCCCGGCGATCATGCCGATCGTCATTCGAAATGAGCTGATCGCGCTGGCGGAGGGGATCTCGTCCCGATCTACCAGCCGCGGCGTGAGCGCTTCAAGCGAGGGGCGCTGGAGGCCGTCCAGCCCCGCCAGGGCCGCCGCGGCGACGAACAGCAGCCACAGCTGCGGATGAGGCAGCACCGCGTTGGCCAGCAGCACCCCCGAGGCGCCGGCCAGGGCGAGTTCGGTCAGGAGCAGCATCCGGCGGCGATCGCGGGCATCCGCCAGGGCGCCGCCGAGGAATGCCGTGAGCAGCAGCGGGCACAGCTCCGCGATGCCCAGCAGTCCCACCACCAGCGAGCTGCCGGAGAGCTGGTAGGCCTGATACGGCAGCGCGACGTAGGTCACCATCGAGCCCAGGAACGTGACGCCCTGCCCGGCGAACAGCAGCCGGAAGTCGCGGTGGCGGCGAAGCGGCCCGGTGTCGAGCGTTGCCATCCTCAGCAACCGCCGCAGACCGGCGGCCGGCCGAGGGCCAGCGCGGGGCACCGGCGGCGCCGGTGAGAGCCGTTCCGCGTCGCGCTCGCTGGTGATGGGGTCGGTGTCGAGTGGCCGGTCGGGCACGATCAGTGAGAATAGTGACGCGACTCGGCGATCGATTCGACGAGCTGGCGGTCTGGCACCGGTCTGGGTAGCCGCACATCTCATCGAATCACCCATCTAGCATCCGCGCGTGCTCATCGACCGATTCGAGTCCGCGCTCATGTTTGCGGCGCAGGTGCACCAGGGTCACTCACGCAAGCGCAGCCAGGTGCCCTACCTGTCGCATCCTGTCCGTCGCCGCGCTGGTACTGGAGGATGGCGGCGGGGAGGATGAGGCGATCGCCGCACTGCTGCACGACGCGATCGAGGACCAGGGCGATCGCACCGACCTGAACGACCTGCGACGGCGATTAGACGTTCGGGTGGCGGCGATCGTGGACGCGTGCAGCGACACCGACCAGCACCCCAAGCCGCCGTGGCGCGGCCGCAAGCAGGCGTTCATCGATCGCATGCGGACGGCCCCGTCCGACGTGCTGCGGGTGGCGTGCGCGGACAAGCTGCACAACGCTCGCTCGACCCTCGCCGATCTGCGCCGGGAGGGGCCGGCGGCGTGGGACAAGTTCGGAGCAGGCCGCGACCAGCAGCTGTGGTACTACGGCACGCTGTCGCAGCCGTTCGAGCAGCGCATCCCCGGGCCGCTGTCCGGCGAGCTGGCGCGCACGGTGGCTGCGATCAGGGCGGCTTCCGGAGCGGGCTAACGTCGGCCGCCGTGGAACGCGGCGTGGGTGGTGATGCGGTTGCCGGCGCGGGTCAGTTCGTGCAGGCTGCCGTGGCCGAGCGCCTCCAGATGCGTGGCGAGCGCGAGGAACACCTGGGCGGTGGTGAGCGCGTCGCCCAGCGCCTGGTGCGGGTTATGCGTGGGCAGGCCCAGCGCGTCGGTGATCTCGCGCAGCGGGCGGTAGCCCGGATCGTGCGACTCGCGGACGATCGCGAGCAGCCGCCACAGCTCGGCCGTGTCGATCATGCGGCGGGGCAGCGCCGTGCCGGCGGTGCGGAGTGCTGGCCCCAGGAACGCCCGCTCCACCCAGGCCGCGTGCGCGATCGGCGTGGTACCCGGCAGGGCCGCGACCAGCGGCGCGATCGCCTCCGGCAACGGCGAAGCGGCCTCCAGATCCTGTGGTCTGATGCCATGGATCTCGACCGAGTCGGCGGTGGGTTGGCGGCGCGGCCGCACCAGTCCTTCGATCATCGCGCCGGCCACGATCCGCCCTCGCTCGATCGGCACGGCGCCAAACGCGATCAGCTCGTCCCGCTCGCGGTCGAGTCCGGTCAGCTCGCAGTCGACCACGAGCAACCGTGCCTCACGCCACGACGTGCGCCTCATCGCGACCGCAGGCCCATCGAGCCGGCGACCGTCCGCTGCACGTCGGAGACGGCGTGGAACGCGTTCTTGAGGTAGCGCCGCGTCAGCGGCTCGAGCCGCTTGGGGTCGATGCCGTCGTCGGGTGCGCGACCCTCGCGCAGGGCGGCCACCTGGTGCTGCATGCGCAGGTCCGTGAACAGCTCGAACGCGACCCGCAGCGTCGCCACCTCGCGGGCCGGCAGGGTGCCGCCGGCCTCGGCGGCGTCGAGCCGTGCGGTCGTCGAGGCGCCGGCCGCCCCAGCTGACATCGCCGCCCAGCGGGCGAGATCGACCACCGGCACCAGCCCGCCGGTCTTGATGTCCAGGGTGCCCCGGCGGGCGCCGTCATGCTCCACAACGAAGTCGCGGAAGAAGCCGGTGGGGACGCGGTGTGCGATCGCGAAGACGCCCAGCCGGCGGAGCAGCAGCGGGTGGCGAGGGGCATCCGCGAACACCCGCGCCAGCCGCTCGCCGGCCACGCCGCCCGCCCACACCGGGCGGCCGTCGATCAACACCGAGGTCAGGATCAGCGCCTTCTCCTGCTCGGGGTTGTCGAGCCACGAGCGCGCCGTCGCCTCCCAGCTACCGAGCGATCGAGCGAACAGCGGCGATGTCGCGACCGCGCCGTTGGAGCAGGCGGGGATGCCGCAGCGCGTCAGCCCATCCACCACGCGGGCGGCGATCGCGTGCATCGCGGCGCGCACCGCAGGATCGTCGCCATCGCCGGCCCACGCGATCGCGCTGTCCTGGTCGGAGCTGGGAAATGCCTCTCGGCGTGCGGTGCTGCCCAGCGCCAGCCAGGTGTAGCGCACCGGCGGTGCTCCCAGCTCGTGCTCGGCCAACTCGATCAGCCGGCGGGTGAGTGCATCGTGGACGGTGGCGATGACGCGGCCGATCGAGACCGCCGCCACCCTCGCGTCGTGCAGCGCGATCACCGTGCGGGGTAGCTGTGCGGCGGCCGCGACCACCTCGTCCACGCTCGTTGCCGAGCCGATCGCCCGGCGCATATGGAAGGGCGTGCGTGTCTCGACCGCCAGCAGGTCGGTGTCCGAGATCACGCCCACCACGCGCCGCGAGGCGTCCAGCACCGGCAGGTGGCGGACGCCGCGATCGAGCATCTCGAGCAGCGCGTCTGCGCCGGTGGCATCGGCGGCGATCGTGCGGGCCGGCGTGGTCATCACGGCCGATACGGGCGTCTCCGGCGGCGCGCCGGCGGCCACAACGCGCGCCCGCAGATCGCGGTCGGTGACGATCCCGAGCGTGTCGCCGAGGTCGACCAGTAGCGACGTCGAACCGGTCTCGACCATCCGCTCGGCCGCCGCTCGCACCGTCATGCTGGGAGGTGCGATCACCGCCGGGCCGCGCAGCAGTTCGCCCACCGGCCTTCGCGCCGGGTCGAGCGCCTGAGCGGCGAGTGGGTCGATCTCGCGCCGGCGCATCTCGAACCGGCCCGACAGCGAGCGGGCGGCGAACCGCAGCGCCGCGGGGCGGGCCAGCACCGGCCGAATCACCGCGGCCGGGATCCGGTAGCAGAGCGTGTCCTCGTGCGCGCGCACCTCCAGCGCCGTCGGCCATTCGGACAACAGCGCCGCGTGCCCGAACATCTCGCCCTCGCCCAGCAGGTCGACGACCCGTTTTGCGTCCAGCAGCTCGACCGTGCCGCGCCGCACCACCCAGGCGTGACCGGGAGCCTGGACGTCCTGCTCCAGGATCGTGGTGCCGGCCGCGGTGAACTCGATCTCGCTGGCGGCGGCGACGGCGTCCAGCTCGTCATCGCCCAGCGTGTCGAAGGGCGGATGGCTGCGCAGAAAATCGGCGATCTCGTGCATCGTGCGACGATCCTACTTGCGGGTCGGCCGGGCGGACGAAAAGTAGACTCTCGCTCGTGGCGGAAGCGATCCTCACCTGCGACCAGCTGCGCAAGACCTTCTCCGGCGGCGTGGAGGCCGTTCGGGGCGTCTCGTTCCATGTCGACGAGGGCGAGGCGTTCGGACTGCTGGGCCCCAACGGCGCCGGCAAGACGACCACCATGCGGATGCTGGGCACGCTGCTGACGCCCAGCTCGGGCAGCGCACGGGTGGCCGGACACGACGTCGTCCGCGACCCGGCAGCGGTGCGGCACGCGATCGGGTTCGCCACCCAGGAGGCCGGCCTGGCGAAGTACTCGACCGGCCGGGAGCACCTGCTGATGATGGCACGGCTGCACGGGCTGTCGCGAGCTGCGGCCCGCGCGCGAGCCGGCGAGCTGCTGGCCTTGTTCGGTCTCGAGCAGGACGCCGACCGCCAGGTGCGCCACTACTCCGGCGGGATGCGACGGCGGATCGATCTGGCCTGCGGCCTCGTCCATCAGCCGCGCATCCTCTACCTGGACGAGCCCACCACCGGCGTCGACCCGACGTCTCGTCAGGCGCTGTGGGACGAGCTGCGGCGGCTCCAGTCGGAGGGCACGGCGCTGCTGCTGACCACGCACTACCTGGAGGAGGCCGACCGGCTGTGCGACCGGCTGGCGATCATCGACCGCGGCATCGTGGTGGCGGCGGGGACGCCGGAGCAGCTGAAGTCCGAGGTCGGCGCCGACCTGGTGACCGTGACCCTGCAGCGTCACGAGGTGGCGGCGGCCCGGGCAGCGCTGGAGTCGCTTGGCGTGCTGCGTGCCGCAGCCGGCGACGCCGTCTTGCTGGAGACGGCCGACGGCGCGGCCAGCGTGGTCGCGATCGTCGAGCGGCTGGCCGCCGTCTCGGTGCGCCCGGGCACCGTCCCGGTGTCGCGCCCGACGCTGGACGACGTCTTCTTCCGGAACACGGGCGCCACGATCGGCGCCCGCGAAGGCGAGCAGGCGGCGTGAAGCTGGTCACGGACAGCCTCGTGCTGGCAGCTCGCGCCGGCCGCGAGATCCCCCGCGTTCCGACCCGGATCGTCTTTCCGCTGCTGATCCCGGTGATGCAGCTGGTGCTGTTCGCGTCCGTGTTCGCCAACATCGGCACGCTGCGCAACGCCGGCTCGGGCTCCGCGCTCAACTTCCTCGCCGCCGGCCAGGTCGCACTGTCGGTGATGGTCGGCTCGGGTGGCTCCGGCTTCCAGATGGTGCAGGACATCGACTCCGGGTTCTTCGACAAGCTGCGCACGTCGCCGGTCTCGCGCACCGCGATCGTGCTCGGCCTGCTGATCACCGACGCCGTTCGCCTCTCCCTGCATGCGCTGGCGATCCTGATCGTCGCGCGCCTGATGGGCGCCGAGATCGCCACCGGCCTTGCTGGCGTGCTGGTGATCATGGTGCTGTGCGGGCTGTTCGGCGCGTGCTGGGCCGGCATCTCGCTGAACGTGGCGCTGCGAACACGCAACCCCGAGACGACGGCCGCCGGCGGCATTCTCGTCTTCCCGCTCTACTTCGCCTCCACCGCCTTCGTGCCCAAGAGCGCGCTGCCCGGCTGGCTGCAGACCGTCAACACCGTCAACCCGATCAGCTACCTGATCGACGCCGTGCGCGCCCTGATGCTGACCGGCTGGGAGTGGCAGCGGGTGGGCGAGGGCTTCGTCGCGGCACTCGCGGTCGGGGCCATCACGCTGCCGATGGCGTTGCTCGCTTTCCGGCGCGCGCTGGCAGGGTAGAAGGTACGGATTTCGTAAACGATCCACTCCCACCATTGACGGCCGGTCGCCGCTCCGCTACTTCGAGAGGGAGAGGTTCATTGATGAGGGGGGTCTACGGTGATGAAGTCCTCGACAACCGAAGCACCAATAATTGCGACGGCACCGGTGATCGTGGGGACACCGGGTATGCGGCGCATCTCGGGCATGATGGCGGTACGGCGGATCGTGGAACGCTGAACGGCGGCGTGACCGGCAACGACCTGGGGAGGACGTTGCCGGTCTCACGCCGTCTGCTAGCGTGAGCGTGTGCGTGATTCGCGATACCACGGCGGTTTCGACCATCCGCTGCGCTCGTTCCTCATCGGCGTCACCCTTTTGGTGCTGCTGTTCGGCGGGTTCGCGGTGGGCATTGAGGCTGGGGCGCGTCCCAGCTCGGCTCGCGCCACTAGCACGATCACGGTCGGCGGCGAGCGGCTGCGGGTGGTCACGGTGCAGCAGCCGGTGGTGCGCACCACCGTCGGTCAGGCGACGACGATCGTCCGGCTCCTCTCCGATCGTACCGCCGCGGTGGTACGGGACGGCGACTCGACGTTGGTCGGCTACCTCGATTCCCGCCATCGCGGTGCGACCGTGGCCTCGTCCTCGTTCCAGCCGGCCGGCACCATCTACCTGCCCGCGCCGACCACCGTCACCCAGACGGTGACCGAGACCGAGACCGTCACCGACACCACCAGCGACACCACGCCCACCACCGTCACCACGTCGACTCCCTAGCGGCGCCCGCAGTTCACGGCCGGTAGCTGTGGAGCTCCGCGCCGTGCCGGCGAAGCCACGCCTGCTGATCGCGACGCGTCGGCCAGGCCTCGTCCACCAACCTCCAGTAGTGCGGTGAGTGGTTCATGTGGCGCAGATGGCACAGCTCGTGCACGACGACGTAGCCGAGCACCTCGGCCGGCGCCATCACCAGCCGCCACGAGAACGAGAGCGTGCCCCGCGACGAGCACGACCCCCAGCGGCCGCGAGGATCGCCGACCCGGATCCGGCTCCATCCGCGCAGTCCCAGCCGCTCGCTCTCGCGCTCGGCGACCGCGGTCAGCCTCGCCCGCGCCTGGCGGCGGTACCACCGCTCCACGTCGCCGGGCGGACGGGGCCTAGGGCTGCCGCCGATCCAGACGACATCGGGCCGGTCGAGGCCGAGCTGCGGCTCCGCGGCGGCCGCCGCCAGCCGGCGCTCGATCCAGCCTCGATGCTCGCCGACGAACGCCTCGATCCATCGTGCGGACGTGCCCTGTGGCACCACGACCTCGACCGTGCGGGCGTCGAGCACCCGGATCCGCGCCCTCTGCGCACGTCGCGACTCCCTGATCCGGTATGGCGGCATCACCACGGCTGGCACGGTAGATGATCGCGCGGCGGCCGACACCCGGCCACCATCTAGACTCGCGCGATGAGACGACTGCTGCTCCTGATGTACGCGCTGATCCTGTTGGACGAGGTGGCGCTGCTTGCGATCGTGCCGCTGGTGCCCTCCTACAAACACGCATTTCACCTGTCCGGATTCGGCGCCGGGGTGCTGCTCTCGGCGTCAAGCCTGGCGATCGTGGCCGGCTCGATTCCGGGCGGGCTGGCCGCCGACAGGCTCGGCTCGCGGCGGGTGACGCTGGCCGGCGGCTGTCTGCTGGTCGCGTCGTGCGTCGCGCAGGGCCTGGCGCCGGACTTCTGGACGCTGCTGGCCGCCCGCTCGATGTTCGGCGTCGCCTCGGCGGTGGTCTGGTCGGCCGGACTCTCGTGGCTGTCTGACTCAGCCGGCATCGAGCGACCGGGGGCGCTGGGCGTGGTGATCAGCGTGGCCGGCATCGGCGGCATGGCCGGTCCGGCGTTCGCGGGCGTGCTGGCTGACCGGGTGGGCAGAGGAGCACCGTTCTTCGTGCTGGCTGCGGCCAGCTGCCTGGTGGTGGCGCTGCTCGCCGTCAGCGACCGTGGCCGCGAGCGGTCGCACGCCCACCACCCGCTGCGCGAGATCGCCGGAATCGCCCGCCGTGACGCGCTGATCGGCGGGGCGCTGACGGGGATGCTTATCGGCGGTTTCGCGGACGGCCTGGTCAACCTGATCGGCCCCGCCCAGCTCGATCACGCCGGCCGGTCGGCGGCGTGGATCGGCGTCGCGCTCTCCATCGCGGCGGTGCTGTTCATCGCGTTCAGCGCGATCACTGCGCGCCGTGGCGCTGCGATGGTCACGCTCGGCGTTATGGCGACCTGCGCGGCGCTGAACGGACTGGTCACGCTGCCGGTGCTGTTCGGTGGCGCGGTAGCGGTCGTCGTGGCGATGTTGTTGATGCGGGCGCCACCGCTGGCCGTCATGTACACGGTGGCGTTTCCGCTCGGGGTGCGGGGGGCCACCACCTCGGGCATGGGTGCGGGGGCCGTCAACGGCCTGCTGGCGTTCGCGTGGGGAGGCTCGAACTTCGTCGGCTCGTTGAGCGCAGGCGGCATCAGCCAGCTGGCGGGCTCGCGGGGCGTCTACGCCGTGCTGCTGGCGGGCTGCGTGCTGGCCTCGTCGTGGCTGCTGGTGCTGCGCAGCCGCTTCGCGCACTCCTGACCGCAGCGTGCGCGCGGTGTCTCCTACTTCACCGTGCCAAAAAGGGGAGCGGTAGGCTGGCGTCGGATGCTGCTCGCGATCGACCAGGGGACGACCGGCACCACATGCCTGGTGGTCGACGACGGGCTGGCCGTGCGCGGCCGCGGCTACCGCGAGCTGCGCCAGCACTTTCCCCAACCCGGCTGGGTGGAACATGACGCGGAGGAGATCTGGGCGTCGGTCGTCGAGACGATGTCCGCGGCTCTGACCGACGCCGGCGTGCGAGCGTCCGAGCTGCGCGGTGTCGGCATCACCAACCAGCGCGAGACGGTGGTGGTGTGGGATCGCGCGAGTGGCGCACCGGTGGCACCGGCCATCGTGTGGCAGGACCGGCGCACCGCCGAGGCGTGCGCCCGGCTGCCGTTCGACCTGATCCGGGAACGCACCGGCCTCGTGCCCGATCCCTACTTCTCGGCCAGCAAGATCGCCTGGCTGCTGGAGCACGCCGTCTCCTCACCGCAGGGCCTCGCCGCCGGCACGATCGACACCTGGCTGATCTGGAAGCTGACCGGCGGCGCCGTTCACGCCACCGACCCCACCAACGCCTCGCGTACGCTGCTGTGCGCCCTGGACACGCTCGAGTGGGACGACCAGCTGCTGGAGCTGTTCGGCGTACCACGCGATCTGCTGCCCCGGATCGTGCCGTCGAGCGGCACGTTGGGCGAGGCGCAGATCGGCGGCGTGAGCGTGCCGATCGCGGGCGTCGCCGGGGATCAGCAGGCGGCGCTGTTCGGGCAGGCCTGCCTGGCGCCGGGGCAGTCCAAGGTCACCTACGGCACCGGTTGCTTCCTGCTCGTCAACGATGGCGGCCGGTCGGATCCACCCCCGCACGGGCTGCTTCGCACCGCCGCCGCCCAGCCCGGCACCTACGCGCTCGAAGGGTCGGTTTTCGTGGCCGGAGCGGCCCTGCAGTGGCTGCGCGATGGCCTCGGCGTTCTGGTCGACGCCGGCGAGAGCGAGCGGCTCGCCGCCCAGCTGCCCGGTAATGAGGGCGTCTACTTCGTGCCTGCGCTGACCGGTCTTGGCTCGCCGCGCTGGAATCCCGATGCGCGCGGCCTGATCTGCGGCATCACGCGCGGTACCGGTCGGGCACACCTGGCGCGGGCCGCACTGGAGGCGATCGCCTACCAGGTCCGCGACGTGGTGGACGCAATTCCTGGCGGCGTGTCGGGGCTGCGGGCGGACGGCGGAGCGGCGGCAAACGCGTGGCTGATGCAGTTCCAGGCCGACCTGCTGGGCCTGCCGGTCGAGGTCGCGGCCGAGCGGGAGATGACCGCGATCGGTGCCGCAGCGCTGGCGGGAGTGGGCGTGGGTGTCTGGCGTGACACCTCCGAGCTGTCGGCGGCCTGGCGCCTGGGCACGCGCTACGAGCCCTCGATGCCCGCCGAGCAGGCTGACGCGCTGTACCGCGGCTGGCTGGCCGCGGTACAGCGCGCGCAGACCGTCTAGACCGGCTCCGGCTCGGCCACCAGCGCCGGCTCGATCTCGGTGTGGCGGGGGATGAAGACCAGCGTCGCGATCAGGCCGATCAGCGCCAGCCCTGCGCCGACCAGGAAGGCCACCTCGAACCCGCTCACCAGCGCGTGCTGACCGATGGTCGGCGTGGGTGGATGGTCGTTGACGTAGGTGTTCACACGCGTCACGGTGATGGTCGAGAGGATGGCGACGCCGAGCGCGCCACCGACCTGCTGTGAGGTGTTGATCAGTCCGGACGCGATGCCCGCCTCGTCGTGACCGACGCCGACCAGCGAGGCGATCTGCACCGGCACGAACGAGAAGCCCAGCCCCAGTCCAGCCAGGATGAATCCGGGCACCAGGTCGATCAGATAGCTGCCGCCGACCGACACCTGCGAGAACCACAGCAGCCCAGCCACGGTCAGCGCCATCCCGACGGCGAGCACGGTGCGGACGCCGATCTTGGTCACCAGTGCCTGCGAGGCGCCGGCCGCGATGATGATCGTGATCGCGACCAGCAGGTAGGCGAAGCCGGTCTTGAGAGCCGAGTACCCAAGCACCTGCTGCATGTAGAGCGAGAGCAGGAAGAACATCGAGAAGATTGCCGCACCGATCAGGAACCCAACGATGTTGGCGCCGGTCAGCGAGCGCAGGCGGAAGATCGAGAACGGCAAGAGCGGCGAGGCCGCCCGCGTCTCGACGGCCGCGAACAGCGCCAGCAGCACGGCCGAGGCCGCCAGTGAGCCCAGCACGGTGGCAGACGTCCAGCTGTGGGTGGCGGTGGTAACCAGGCCGTAGACGAGCGCGGTCAGGCCGCCGGTGACGGTGATCGCACCCAGCACGTCGAAGCTGCGCGTCTCCATCTCGACCTTGCTCTCCTGCAGCAGGCGCTGGCCGAAGGCGATCACCGCGACGCTCACGGGCACGTTGATGAAGAAGATCCACTCCCAGCTGACCTTGTCGGTCAGCACGCCGCCCAGCAGCACGCCCACGGCGCCGCCCATGCCGGCGATCGCGCCCCAGATGCCGAGTGCCTTGTTTCGCTCCTCGCCCTCCTGGAAGGTGGTGGTGAGGATCGCCAGCGCGGCCGGCGAGATGATCGCCGCGCCCAGACCCTGGATTGCGCGGAAGATGATCAGCTGGGTGTCGGACTGGGACAGTCCGCAGGCCAGCGAGGCGGCCGAGAACAGTACCAGCCCGGCCATGAAGAGGCGCTTGCGCCCCAGCAGGTCGGCCACGCGGCCGCCCAGCATCAGGAAGCCGCCGAAGGTCAGCGTGTAGGCGCTGACCACCCACTGCAGGTTCGCCTCCGAGAACTTGAGTGCCGTCTTGATGGTTGGCAGCGCGACGTTGACGATCGAGACGTCAAGCACCACCATGAACTGGATCGCGCACAGCAGGATCAGAATCAGCCAGCGACGATCGGAGGTTTGAGAGCTCATTGGGGTTGTCTCCACACGTTGTTTTCGATACGGTACAGTGGTGTATCAAAACCGGCCCGCCGGTGTCAAATTCTCTGAGGAATCCAGGATGTCGATCGAGCAGCAGCGCCGGCCGCCGGGCCGGCCCCGAAGCGAGGACGCCGACCGCGAGATCATCGCGGCCACCCTGCGCCTGCTGGCAGAGCAGGGCTATGAACGCACCTCGATCGAGGCCGTCGCGGCCGAGGCTGACGTCACACGGGCCACGATCTACCGTCGCTATCCGACCAAGTCGGAGCTGGTCTGTGCCGCCGTCGGCTGCTATCCCGGGATCGAGAGCGGCGGAGAGCCGGCGGACGTGCACGCCTTCCTCGTCCAGATGATGACCGCTTTTCGTGACGGCGTGCGGGAGTGCGACGGCGTGGCGATATGCAGCACGCTCTATCTCAACCGCCACCAGCATCCCGAGCTGCTCGAGCAGTTCACCAGCCGGGTGGTGTCACCCCGCCAGCTGCGCATGCGGGCGGTGCTGGAGGCGGCCGTCGCCCGCGGTGCCCTGCGGGCCGGAACCGACTGCGAGATGGTCGTCGCGATGCTGTTTGGCGCCGGCATCCAGCGGACGCTGACCGGTGGCGATCTGGAGGAGAGCTGGCCGACGCGGGTGGTCGACGCGGTCTGGCCGCTGCTGGCGCCAGCGCCCGCGGGCTGAGTCGCCGCTATCGTCGGGGCATGACCGAGACACGCGACGACCTCCGAAACGTGGCCATTATCGCCCACGTCGACCACGGCAAGACGACGCTCGTGGACGCGATGTTGTGGCAGTCCGGCGCGTTTCGGGCCAACGAGACGGTGGCCGATCGCGTGATGGACTCGACCGACCTGGAGCGCGAGAAGGGCATCACGATCCTGGCCAAGAACACGGCCGTGCGACACGGCGGCGTCAAGATCAACATCATAGACACGCCCGGGCATGCCGACTTCGGCGGTGAGGTGGAGCGCGGTTTGACGATGGTGGACGGCGTGCTGTTGCTGGTCGATGCCAGCGAGGGGCCGCTGCCGCAGACCCGGTTCGTGCTGCGAAAGGCACTCGAGGCGCGGCTACCCGTGATCCTGGTGGTGAACAAGATCGATCGCCCCGATGCCCGCATCGGCGAGGTGGTGGACGAGGTCTACGAACTGTTCTTCGACCTCGGCGCCGAGGAGGGCCAGATCGAGTTCCCGATCGTCTACACCAATGCGCGCGCCGGCCAGGCCACGCTCGACCCGGAGCATCCCGGCAGCGACCTGGAGCCGCTGTTCGACGTGCTGCTGGCGCACGTGCCGGCGCCGCGGCATGACCCGCAGCATCCGTTGCAGGCGCTCGTCACCAACCTCGACGCCTCGCCGTACTTGGGCCGGCTGGCGCTGTGCCGCGTCCACCACGGCAGGCTGCGCCGCGGCGATCAGGTCTCCTGGTGCCGCGCCGACGGCTCGATCCAGCGGGTCAAGGTGACGGAGCTGTTCGTCACCGAGGAGCTGGAGCGGGTGGATGCGGAGGAGGTGGGGGCGGGCGAGATCATCGCGATCGCCGGCCTGCCTGACGTGACGATCGGCGAGACGATTGCCGACCTCGACGACCCCCGTCCGCTGCCGGTGATCCACGTTGATGATCCCAGCCTGGCGATGACGATCGGCATAAACACCTCACCGCTGGCCGGCCGCAGCGGCAGCAAGCTGACAGCCCGGCTGGTCAAGACGCGGCTCGACCAGGAGCTGGTTGGCAACGTCTCGCTGCGCGTGCTCGACACCGAACGGCCGGACACCTGGGAGGTGCAGGGGCGAGGCGAGCTGCAGCTGGCGGTGCTGGTCGAGATCATGCGTCGCGAGGGCTTCGAGCTGACCGTGGGCAAGCCGCAGGTCGTGACCAAGGAGATCGACGGCAAGCTGTGCGAGCCGATGGAGCACCTCTCGGTGGACGTGCCGGAGGACTACGTGGGCGTCGTCACCCAACTCCTGGCGCTGCGCAAGGGGCGCATGGAGCAGATGGTCAACCACGGCTCGGGCTGGGTGCGGATGGAGTTCATCGTGCCTGCTCGCGGACTGATCGGTTTCCGCACCGAGTTCCTCACCGAGACGCGCGGCACCGGCATCCTGCACCACGTGTTCGATCGCTACGAGCCCTGGCACGGCGAGATGCGGACGCGGCCGACCGGCAGCCTTGTGGCCGATCGCAGCGGCAAGACCTCGAGCTTCGCGCTGTTCAACCTGCAGGAGCGCGGCACCCTGTTCGTGGGCCCGGGCGAGGACGTCTACGAGGGTGCCGTGGTGGGCGAGAACGCGCGTTCCGACGACCTGGACGTGAACGCCACCAAGGAGAAGAAGCTGACCAACATGCGCTCGTCCACCTCGGACGAGCTCGTGCGGCTGATTCCCCATCGGCTGCTATCGCTCGACCAGGCGCTCGAGTTCATCCGCGAGGACGAGTGCGTCGAGGTGACGCCGGGTGCCGTCAGGTTGCGCAAGGTGCTGCTGGACGGCACGTCGCGAGCAAGCGCGAGGAGCCGCGCCGCACGGGCGCGATCCACGACGGCGTGAGCCGTCTGGCGGGGCTCTGGCTCGACGTCTCGCCGCTGCGCGACTCGCCGGCGTACCGGCGGTTGTGGCTGGGCGATCTCGTTGCCGCCGCGGGATCGCAGCTCGCCGCCGTGGCGCTGCCCTACCAGGTCTACCGGCTGACCGGGTCCTCGTTGGACGTGGGCCTGATCGGCCTGGCGGCGTTGGGGCCGCTGCTGCTCGGCTCGCTCGCATCGGGTGCGATCGCCGATGCGTTCGACCGCCGCACCCTGCTGATCGCCAGCCAGCTGGCGTCGGTGGCCGGCTGCCTGGTGCTGGCCCTGCTGAGCGCCGCCGGCAGGCCGCCGCTGGGCCTGCTCTACCTGCTGGCCGCGCTGCTCGCCTTCGCGTCCAGCATCGAGTCGCCGGTGCGAAACGCGGTCATCCCCGGTCTGGTCGGTCTGCAGCGGGTGCCGGCCGCCTCGGCGCTGAACCAGATCGTCGACCAGACCTCCCAGATCGCCGGTCCGGCATTTGCCGGTGTGCTGCTCGCCGCGTTCGGCATCGCCACCACCTACACCGTGGCGCTGGTCGGCTTCGCGTTGGGTGTGGCGGTGGCTGTGCGGCTTCCGGCGATGCGCCCGGTCGGCGCTGTAACGGCACCGGGGTGGGCGGCCTTGAGGGAGGGGCTGGCCTTTGCCCGCAGCCAGCCCGCGCTGATGGGGACGTTCGTCGTCGATCTCAACGCGATGGTGTTCGGCATGCCGCGGGCGCTGTTTCCCGCGCTGGCTGCGGGCACGTTCGGAGTCGGCCCGCGCGGGCTCGGCCTGCTCTATGCGGCCCCGGCGGCGGGCGCACTGCTGGCGGCGATCTCAAGCGGGTGGATCGCCCAGGTGAGCCGTCAGGGCATGGCGGTGATGGCCAGCGTCGTGGCGTGGGGTGCCGCGATTGCGGCGTTCGGGCTGGTGCCGGGCGATCTGTTCTGGCTTGCGCTGCTGCTGCTGGCCGCGGCGGGCGCGGCGGACGTGATATCGGCCGTGTTTCGCAACACGCTCATGCAGCAGGTGGCACCCGATCAACTGCGAGGGCGGATGGCGGCGCTGCACATCGCGGTCGTGACCAGCGGTCCCCGGCTGGGCGATGCGGAGTCCGGGTTGGTGGCGAGTGCCACCTCGGTCGGATTCTCCGTCGTCTCGGGAGGAGTGATCTGCATCGCCGGGGTGGCGCTGATGCAGGTGCTTGCGCCCGCGCTGGCCCGATATCGCCGGCCCGTCTAGATCCCAGCCGCTGCGCGGCGTCAGGCGGCGGCGCCACCCTTGGGGTGCGAGCGAGTGGTGGGAGGCGTGGGCGAGGTCGGACGCCTGGGAGGGCTGGTGGGCGGGGTTGCGGTGCTCTGACGCTTGCCTTGAGCCGTGCCCTGACCCTGACCCGTGCCTTGACCCCCGGCTTGTCCCCTGCCCCGGCCAGTGCCCTGGCGAGCCGTACCCTGGCCCGTGCTTTGGCGAGCGCCTTGACCCGTGCCATGACCCGCGCCCTTGCCGCCCGCCTTCCGGACGCCGCCATGCCCGGCGTGGCCGGCGGCCGCTCCACGGGTGGTGGTCGGCTGCTTGCCCTGGCCGCTTGCACCCGGGGCGGACGACGCCTTTCCCGGGCTCGTGTGCGCAGTGGTGACCGGGATCGGCTGTGGGTGTGGATGCTGCTCGAGCTTCGTGGTGATCGCCGCCGTGCCGACCAGTGCCGTGCCGGCGACCGCCGAGACGACGATCAGATGTGTGGCGCCGGTGGCGCTTGCCGCGCTGAATCCGGGCACCTGCGCCGCCAGTGCCTTCGCCGTCGAGGCGCGGGCGGCCATCGCGGCGCCGGCGCCGGCGCCGGCGATCCTCATCCCGCGGCGTTCACCCCGTCGAGCGGCCTCGGCGTCGCCACCCAGCACCCATCTCGAGTCGGCCCCTCGCAGGCCGCAGATCGAGCGCAGCACCATCAGCTCCTCGTCGACGGGGCGGCTCGACGTCGCGGTATCCCGCACCGCCCGCAGCAGCCACGCCCGCGGCGCGCGCAGTCGGCCGCCCAGCAGCAGCGCTTGGTGGGCGTCCAGGAAGGCAGCCCGTTGCAGCGACCGGGCGTTCGCGTCATCGCCGGTCAGGAAGAGGGCGTACTCGAACACCGCGTCGCCGTGGCGTCGCAGGGCTCGGCCGAGCCAATGTGCTGGCGGGAGATGCCGGCGTGAGAACACGCTTCATCTATCGGCAGATCGGGCTGGTCAGCTGAACCGCGGCGTGATCCGCCGCGTGTGCCTGCTCACGGCCGCCACTTGATGCCGCAGCCGATCGGCTCAGTCTCGGGCCGGCGCAGCTCGACCCCCGACAGCACATCGTCCAACGCCTCGCGCAGCCACAGAGCGTTGGCGGCTGGATCGTCGTAGTCCTCGTCCGGGGCGCCCCGGTAGCGCACGTGCATGTCGCGATCGATCACGAACACGTCCGGCGTGGTGCGTGCGCCAAAGCTGCGCGCCACCTCCTGGGAAGCGTCGAGCAGGTACGGCGCGCTCCAGCGCTCGCTCGTCACGCGCGCCCGCATCGCATCCGCTGAGTCGGCGGGATATCGGTCGGCGTCGTTGGAGTTGACGAACAGCACGGCGACCCCACGGGCGGCGTACTGGTCGGCCACGTCCAGCAGCCGCTGGTGCCAGGCAAGCGCGTAGGGGCAGTGGTTGCAGGTAAAGATCACCGCCACCGGTCCGTGTGCCGCCATGTCCGAC
The DNA here is from genome assembly GCA_038212095.1 of Gaiellales bacterium. Taxonomy (GTDB): domain Bacteria; phylum Actinomycetota; class Thermoleophilia; order Gaiellales; family JAICJC01; genus JAICYJ01. The sequence goes on from JBBQUW010000001.1 coordinate 63,522, forward strand.
AGCGTGTGCGTCTTCCCTTCGGTGTCGCGCAGCGAGAAGTCTGGCGCGGTCGCGATCACGCGGCCACCGCCCTACCGATCGCGGCTCGCAGCTCGGTCAGATCGGGCGTCGGCGAGGCCCGCCCTTCGCTGGTGCGGTAGACGCGGCACGACAGCCCGATGCCAGAGTCGGCCGGGAACGGGTCGTGACCGTTGATGAGGATGGTCGGCGAGCCTGCGAAGCCCTCGCGCTCGGCCTGCGCGTCGCTGACCACCTCGCGCAGCGCGATGGTGGACGGATCGATGCCGGCTTCGCGCGCGGCCAGTTGCAGATCGGCGAGCGCGCGCTCGACGGACGGGCAGCCGTCCCACCACAGCAGCTCGATACGCGGCACCATGTTCTCAGCATACCCGCGATGGTCGGCGCCGCGTCTTCGCGCGATTGCTGACCGGGCCGCCGCCGTACTGCCGGTTTCGTCACGGCACCCTTTTTGGGTGACGCAGTAAGGTGTCCGGTACGCTGCAATTCGGCGTGGCGCACCTACGGGGTGCGCGGCTACCACGTTGCGCGGGCGGATCTGGGGTCTACTCCGGTTTTGTCGCAGCGCATCTCGCGTGGCGGTCGCCGAGGCCCTCGGGTTGGAGCCCCCGGGGGTCTCGGCCCATTCCCGCGGTTCAGCCGCCGCCCGGCCGGTACGCCCTCCAGCCCGATCCATTGCTCGATACGGGACACTGTCCGCTCCTCGCCCCACTCGGACCGCCGCGGCCGGCCGTCACCACACACCAGCACCGGGATCACCTGCACGGTGATACGTCTTGTCGCGCTGGGAAGACTACCGGTGACATCGGAAGGAGCGTCATGAACGAGAGCGTGATCATCATGGGTGGTGGGTCGAGCGGCGAGGCCTGTGTCTCGGCGCTGCGCGAGCTGGAGCCGGACACGCCGATCACGCTGGTCGAGCGTGAACTTGTGGGAGGCGAGTGCTCGTACTTTGCCTGCATGCCCACCAAGGCCATGCTGCGGCCGCTGGAGGCGGTTGCCGCGGCCCGCAACGTGCCGGGCGCGGCTGATGCGGTGACGGGCTCCGTCGACGCCGAGCGGCTGTTCTTCCACCGAGACTCGGTCACGAGTGGCTGGGACGACTCCTCACAGGCCGGCTGGCTGGAGCAGAAGGGCGCCGAGCTGGTGCGCGGGGAGGGCCGCGTTCAGCGACCCGGCGTGATCTCGGTCGGCGAACGCGAGCTGACGTACGGCAGGCTGGTGATCGCGACCGGCTCGCTGCCGACGATTCCCCCCATCGAGGGCCTCGAAACGGTGGAGCACTGGACGAACCGCGAGGCCACGACGACACGTGAGATCCCGGCCCGCCTGATCGTGCTGGGGGCCGGCCCGGTTGGCTGCGAGCTGGCCCAGTTCTTCGCCCGCATGGGCTCACGTGTCACGATCGTCGACATGGCTGACCGGCTGCTGCCGCGCGACGATCCCGCCGCCGGCGAGCTGCTGGGTGAGGTGTTGACCGAGGAGGGTGTGACGCTGCGCCTGGGCGGCGGCGTCGCCCGCGTCGAGCCCGGGATTTGGCTGCACCTGGAGAGCGGGACGATGGTGGAGGGTGATCGGCTGCTGGTCGCAACGGGCCGGCGCGCCAACACGGAGGGCTTCGGGTTCGAGCACCTGGGCGTGACGATCGGCCGCCGTGGGATCGAGGTGGACGAGGCGATGCGCGCGGCGCCCGGTGTCTGGGCGATCGGCGATGTGAACGGCATCGCGATGTTTACCCACGCCGGCAAGTACCAGGCCCGCGTTGCCGCCGGCGCAATGGCCGGCCGATCTGTACGGGCAGACCATCGCGCCGTCCCGGCCGTCACGTTCACCGATCCGCAGGTGGCCTCGGTAGGTCGGCTGGAGGGGGAGGGCCTGGTGACCGGCCAGCGCCGGATCGAGAGTCTCGCCCGCACTTCCACCTACCAACGGCCGAAGCGACCCGGCTTTCTCAAGCTGGTGGCCGATCCCGCGCGCGGCGTGCTGGTGGGCGCGGTGGCCGTCGGCCCGGAGGCTGGTGAGTGGTTGGGGCAGCTGACGCTGGCGATCCGTGCCGAGGTGCCGATCGAGGTGCTGCGGGACACCATCCAGCCATATCCCACTTTCAGCGAGGCGGTGCAGTTCGCAGCCCGCGACCTGCCGATCTAAGCGCCGCCGGTGAGCAGGTCGTGGGCCGCCCGGACGCCGCTTCGCAGCCACCCTCCATGGTGGCGAACCACTCACCCGCCGTGTGCTCGCCGGCGAACGCGATCCGGCCGACCGGCTCGGCCAGCAGGCGGTCGTCGCCCTGCGGACGATCCACCTCGCGCGTCGAGTAGGCCCCCTCCGGCCAGGTGGCCAGTACCGCTCCGGCGCCGTCAATCTTTAGGTCCGGCCGCAGCGCGCGCACGCGCGCGAGGTAGCGCTGCGGGCCTCGATCGACCTCCAGCGCTCGCACTGCGGCCGCCGATCCGGCAAACGCGGTCACCACCGGCGCGACCGTGCCGCTCCCGTCCCGTGCCGTCCATGTCCAGAAGTGCTCTGGCAGCGACAGCACCGAGCTGGGCTCGGCTGCCACCGTCAGCGGCATTGCCAGCTTGGCGGCGTGCCCGTACACCACGCGGCTGATCGCCTCGCGTTTCCAGGCGGGCAGGGCCGGCGAGAACGCGATCCGCTCGAACGCGGGCGCCGGCACGGCCACCAGCACCGCGTCCACGTCCAGCTCGCCGTTCACCCGCAGGCCGCCGGGAACGGACGCGACCGAGCGCGCCGGTGTCGTCAGCCGGACGTCACGTCCTGTCGCCAGCCGCACCGCCAGTGCCTGGTTGCCGTCCGCGAGCCGTCGCGCCTCGGCGGGATCGAACAGGTGGCCGATGTCGCGCACCGCGGCCGCCGCGATCAGCTCGGCCGGATGGGCGTAGGAGACCTGCAGCCGGCAGGCGATCAGCTCCCGCGAGCCGGCGTCGATCGGCACCCGCCGCAACAGCTCGGCCACCGATAGGTCCGCGGCCTCGCCGTGATCCAGCGCGGCGGCGACCGCCGCTGTTGCCTCAGTTGGCGGCGCGGGCTGGGCGCCGATGCCACCCACCGGCTGGCGCAGGTTGAAGCTCATCCCCATCGGCGCCAGCACCAGTCCGAGCCGCGCGGCCATGTCCGGCAGCAGCGTGTAGCCGCTGGTGACGAACTCGGCACCCATCTCGATCACCGCACCGTTCGCCAGCCGTTGCGACCAGACGCGTCCTCCCACTCGGTCGCGCTGCTCCAGCACCGTCACCCGGACGCCGGCCAGGGAGAGAGCCTCGGCGGCGGCCAGCCCGGCGAACCCGGCACCGATCACGCAGACAGATTTGACCATGCCGCAGGCTAGATGATTGATGCCGCGAGATGATCGATCCAGACGGGGGCGCTCAGCGGTCGATACGAAGGCCGTCGGCCGGGTCGAACAGGTGTGCGCCGGCGGGATCGAACGCCAGCCGCACCAGCTGACCCGGCGCCAGCCGCGTCGCGGCGCCCAGGCGTGCAATCACGTGGGCGCGGCCCTCGACCGCGTCCGCGGCGGCGGGCCCGGCGGTGCGACCCGGCACCGTGCCGTGCACCACGACCTCGTTGCCGAGCGGCTCGACGATCTCGACCGTCAGCTCGACCTGGACGCCCTCGCCGCCGGCGGGCGCCAGCGCTTCGGGACGCAGCCCGATCACGACCTCGCCGTCAGGCACCCCCGGCCGCATGAATGAGAGCGGGCCAAATCGAACCTCGCCCTCCCGCGCGGTTCCTGCGAGCAGATTCATCGGCGGGCTACCGATGAAGCCGGCCACGAACAGGTTCGAGGGCCGCGAGTAGACCTCCTGCGGCGGCCCCAGCTGCTGCAGCACGCCGCCCGACATGACGGCGATCCGGTCGCCCAGCGTCATCGCCTCGACCTGGTCGTGCGTGACGTAGATGGCGGTCGTGCCGACCGTCTGGTGGAGCTTCTTCAGCTCGGCGCGGAGCTGCATGCGCAGCTTGGCATCCAGGTTCGACAGCGGCTCGTCGAGCAGGAAGGCCTTGGGGTCGCGGGCCAGCGCCCGGCCCATGGCCACCCGCTGGCGCTGTCCACCCGAGAGCTGGGCGGGACGGCGCTGCAGCAGCTCGTCGAGACCCAGCATCCGGCTCACCTCCGCCACCCGCGTCCGTACCTGTTCGGCCGGCACCTTGCGCTGCCGCAGGCCGAAGGCAAGGTTTTTCTGGACCGTCATGTGCGGGTACAGGGCGTAGTTCTGGAACACCATCGCGATGTCGCGATCGCGCGGCGAGCGGTCGTTCACCACTTCTCCCGCGATCGTGATCGCGCCCGAGGTGGGATCCTCGAGCCCTGCCACCATCCGCAGCGCGGTCGTCTTGCCGCATCCCGAGGGACCGACCAGCACCATGAACTCGCCGTCCTCGATCGTCGCGGTGAGATCGTCGACCGCCACCGCGCCCTCGGCGAACACCTTGCTGACGTTGTGGAAGGCGACCTCAGCCATCGGCCAGCACCACCGAACGCGTCAGATTGCGGGGTCGGTCGGGGTCGCGGCCGCGGCTCTCGGCCATCGCCACCGCGAACCGCTGGGCGATCACCAGCTCGGCCATCGCGTCCAGGTCACCGTGCACCACGGTTGCCCCGGTGGCGGCCACGTCTTCGAGCACGGTGGTGTCGACGTCGCCCAGCGCCCACACCGCCGTCTGGGAGTCGGCCACGCTGATCGGCCCGTGACGGTACTCCATTGCCGGATAGCTCTCGCTCCAGGCGATCGCCGCCTCGCGGAGCTTGAGCGCCGCCTCATGCGCCAGCCCCACCGTCCAGCCGCGGCCGAGGAAGACGAACTGGCGGTGGACGTCGACGGGCAGCGGCAGCGGCGCTGACAGCGCCTGCTCGGCGTCGCGGGCCGCGGCCGCGACATCGTCGCCAAGGTGGCTGCGAAACAGCGCCAGAGCGGTGGTGGCGAAGCGCGTCTGCACCACCGACCGCTCGTCGGCGAAGTCGAGCACGATCGCGCGGTGGGCGGCGCGCGCCACCGGCGTCTCGGCGACCGCCACCACGGCCAGCGTGGGAACCTGAGGTGGCAGCAGCGCCAGCGCTCGTGCCACCTCGGTGGTGGTGCCCGAGCGCGACAGCGCGATCACCAGGTCGTAGCGGCGGCCGACCGGGAACTCTGAGGCGGCGAAGGCGTCGGTATCCCCCTGGCCGTAGGCGTCGCGGAGCGCGGCGAAGCTCTGAGCCATGTACAGCGACGTGCCGCAGCCGATCACGGCCACCCGGCTGCCGGGCGCCGGCAACAGCGCCGCGTGGGAGGGGGCGACCTCGGCGGCCCGCCGCCACGTCTCCGGCTGGGTGGAGATCTCGCGGCTGATCTCGCTCATATCCGCAGACTTTAGGGATCAAACGAGCAGAAAGCAACATGGACAGCCTGCAAATCGATCGCTAGACTGGCCCGATCGTGCGTCAGGCCGATCGATTGAGCGCTGTTCTCGAGCGGCTGTCGGGCAACGGCAGCGTCGGCGTCGGCGACCTCGCGCGCGACCTGGGCGTCTCGGCCGCCACCGTCCGCCGCGACCTTCAGCTGCTCGAAGAGCAGCGCCTGCTCTCACGCACCCACGGCGGCGCGATCGCTCACGGCGTGCTGTACGAGCTGCCGTTGCGCTACCGCAGCGCCCGCCACGGCGAGCAGAAGCTGCGCATCGCCGCCGCCGCCGCCGATCGCGTGGCGGACGGAACCGCGGTGGGTCTGACCGGCGGCACCACCACCACCGAGGTGGCGCGGGCGCTGTCTGACCGCCGCCGGCTGACGGTGGTGACCAACTCGCTCTCGATCGCCTCCGAGCTGGCCGTGCGCCCCAATCTCAAGCTGGTGGTGACCGGCGGCGTGGCGCGCGCCGAGTCTTACGAGCTGGTCGGGCCGCTGGCTGAGGCGAGTCTGGCCGGCCTCAACGTCGATCTGGTGATCGTGGGCGTGGATGGCATCGCGATCGACGCCGGGCTCACCACCCACCACGAGGTCGAGGCCCACACCAACCGCGCTCTGATCGACCGCGCCGGCAGGGTGCTGGTGGTGGCCGATAGCTCCAAGATCGGCCAGGTCGCGTTCGCTCGCATCTGCGAGCTGGGCCGGGTCGACGAGCTGGTCACGGACGCTGATGCCGCCAAGGCAGATCTGGCCCGGCTGACCGACGCCGGCGTCAAGGTGACGGTGGTGTGATCGACGACGACCGCCTGCTGCTGCGCGACCACCGCCCCGTGCCGTGCCTGACGGTGCCTGCACACCACGTACCCCGGGCCGCGCATGCCGCGATCGACGCCCATAACCATCTGGGTCGCTGGCTGTCCGACGACGGCGGCTGGGTGGTGCCCGACGTCGCGGCGCTGCTCGCGCTGATGGACGAGACCAACGTCTGCGGCATGGTCAACTTGGACGGCCGTTGGGACGACGAGCTGGAGGCCAACCTCGACCGCTACGACCGCGCTCATCCCGGCCGCTTCGCGACCTTCTGCCACGTCGATTTCCGTGAGTGCCTGCGGCCGGGATTCGAGGGCCGGCTGGTCGCGTCGCTGCGCCGCTCGGCCGCGGCCGGTGCGCGCGGACTCAAGGTCTGGAAGGACCTCGGTCTCGGGTTCGAGGACGAGCGCAGTCGGCTGCTCTTGCCGGACGACCCGAGGCTGGCGGAGCTGTGGGCGGTCGCCGGCCAGCTCGGGTTGCCGGTGCTGATCCACACCGCCGACCCGGTCGCCTTCTTCGAACCGGTGGACGGGCGCAACGAGCGCTACGAGGAGCTGCTCGCACACCCCGACTGGTCGTTCTGCGACCCGCGCTTTCCCCGCTTCGAACGGCTGATGGAGGCGTTGGAGGCAGTCGTGGCGACGCACCCGGGAACGGTCTTCATCGGCGCCCACGTCGGCTGTAATGCCGAAGACCTGGGCTGGGTCTCGGCGATGCTCACCCGCTACCCAAACTTCAACGTTGATATCGGAGCCCGCCTCGGCGAGCTCGGCCGGCAGCCGCGGGCGGCCCGGCGGTTGCTGGTGCGTCACCCCCACCGGGTGCTGTTTGGCACCGACGCCTTCCCGCCGGACGCCGCGATGTACGCCACCCACTTCCGATTTCTCGAGACCGACGATGAGCATTTCCCGTACTGCGAGTGGGATCCGGTCGGCCCGCAGGGACGCTGGGCGATCTCAGCGCTCGACCTGCCGCCCGAGCTGCTGCCGGCCGTCTACCACGACACGGCGGCCGATCTGATCGGTGGACTTGCATGATTGATCGTTTATGCAGTATTTTTGCCGCAATCGAGCAGAAGTGACCGAGGGTCGTCGATGCTGCGAAATGCCAACCGACCGGCACTCGCCCGATTCGAGGGCTTGATCGTGACCAGAACCAGAGAGGGGATCGGCATGAGGCGGGCGATCATCAGAACGGCGATGCTGGCGGCGGTGATCGCGGCAGCCGGGTGCGGCGGGTCGAGCAGCTCCAGCAACCAGGCCGCGTCATCCGGGGGCAAGGTCACGATCGTGATGTGGCACGGCCAGTCCAGCCCCGACGACAAGCTGCTGGCCAACCTCGCGAAGCAGTACATGGCGTTGCATCCCAACGTCACCATTCAGACCTCGTCCGGCGGCACCACCACGGACGGAATGCTGCAGAAGGTGACGACGGCGCTGGCGGCCGGCACCTATCCCGATATCGCCTACATCTACGGCTCGTGGGCAGCCAACCTGGCCCGCAGCCCCCAGGTGGCCGACATCCACAGCGTGGTCAACGATCCGGCTTACGGCTGGAGCGACTACTGGGGCTCGGAGCGCGCACGGCTGACGGTGGGGCAGAAGGTGATCGGCCTGCCGGCCGTCGTCGACAACCTGGTCGTGATGTACAACAAGAAGGTCTTCGATCAGCTGAAGATCCCCTACCCCTCAGCCGACTGGTCGTGGGACGACTTCCGCGCCGTTGCCAAGCGATGCACGAACCCGGCCGCGCAGACGTTCGGCATCGGGTATCCGACCGACAGCAGCGAGGACACGACGTGGCGGTTCTGGCCGATGCTGTGGCAGGGCGGCGGCTCGATTCTGACTCCTGACCAGAAGCAGGCCGCCTTCAACTCGGCTGCGGGCGTGAGCGCCCTCACCACGCTGCAGCAGATGGCGACCGTCGACCACTCGATGTACCTCGACCCGACCAACGGCAAGCTCGAGCAGCTGTTCATCGGCGGCAAGACCTGCATGCGCATCTCGGGCCCGTGGGAGCTGCTGGACTACAAGGCGGCGAAGCTGGACTACGGCGTGCAGGTGCTGCCGGGGACGAACGGCGACCACCAGACGATCTCGGGTCCGGACGACTGGGTGATCTTCAACCACGACTCGGCCCGCGTGCAGGCTGCGCTGGGCTTCCTGAACTGGCTCGATTCGCCCCAGCAGGATGCGCAGTGGATCCTGGCCTCCGGCTCGCTGCCGGTGCGCGCGTCGGTGATGAAGGATCAGGCGTACCAGAAGTTCCTGACCGCCTATCCGGGCGTCGATACGATCGTCGCCAACCTTCAGAACGCGAAGCAGGCTGAGCCGAACATCACCCAGTACCCGCAGCTGTCGAAGTACGTGGGGGATGCGATCGTCGGCGTGCTGCTCGGCCGGGCGCAGCCACAGCAGGCACTGGACGACGCAGCGTCCAAGACCAACTCGCTGCTGGCGGTGCCGCAGTAGCCACCGTCGCGGCAGATGTGGCCCGCCGCGGGCGACGCCGCCGGCGGCGGGCCGAGAACATCGCCGGGTGGGGCTTCGCCTCGCCCACCGTTCTGCTGGTGCTGGTGCTGACGTTCGTGCCGATGGGCTGGGCGTTCGTGTTGTCGTTCCAGCACAACGACCTGATCTCGCCGCCACACTCGGTCGGACTCGCCAACTACAAGGCGTTGCCCAACGACAGCGAGCTGCGCCAGGCGATCTCGAACACCGTCTACTTCACGCTGGCGGTGGTACCGCTGGAGCTGATTCTGGGCCTTGGCGTCGCCATCATGCTGAACCAGCGGATCAGGCTGAAGAGCTTCTACCGCACGTGCTTCCTGGTGCCGTTCATCGCCTCGGCTGCGGCCGAGGGCATCCTGTTCACCTTCATCTTCGATCCCAACTTCGGCGCCGTGAACTCGCTGCTGCACGGGATGGGCTTCACACGCCAGGGCTTTCTCGAAAATCCGGATCAGGCGCTGTACGTGATGGCGGCCGTCTACCTGTGGGGCTACATCGGGCTGAACATCGTGATCTACTCGGCGGCGCTGCAGGACGTCTCGGCCGAGGTGCTGGAGGCGGCCGCGATCGACGGCGCCGGCGCGTGGGCGCGCTTCCGGCACGTGATCTTGCCGACGGTTGCCCCGCAGACGGTGTTCCTCGCCATCTGGGGGCTGATCGACTCGCTGCAGCTGTTCGACCTGATCTACGCCACCACCAAGGGCGGACCGCTGCACGCCACCGAGACGGTCGCCTACTACATCTACGACCTCGTGTTCGGCGGCGTGTTCTTCGCGGCGGGCTACGGCGCTGCCGTCTCGGTGGGGCTGTTCGGGTTCACGCTGATCGTGGTGGTGCTGGTATCGGTGCTGGAGCGCCGCACCTACGGAGCGCAGCTGTGAGCGACGTGGCGGTCGGCAGCTCGCGTCCGGCAGCAGCCACGCTGAAGGCTCCCCGCCGCAGGCGGCTGCCGTTCTCCGCCTGGCACCTGGTGCTGATGCCGATGGCGCTGATGATGGTGCTGCCGCTGGTGTGGATGATCGACACCTCGTTCATGACTGCCGCTGAGATCAACCGCTACCCGCCCGCCCTGATCCCGGGCGGTTTCTCGCTGGCCGGCTACCGGGAGGTGCTGCAGAACTCCGACTACCCGCGCTGGTTTGTGAACAGCGTGATCGTCAGCGGCATCGTCGTGCTGTCGCAGCTGTTGCTGTGTTCGATGGCGGGCTACGCCTTCGCTCGGGTGCGCTTCGTCGGCCGGCGGGTGGTGCTGATCGCGCTGCTTGCCACGCTGGTCGTGCCGTTCCAGGTGACCGTGATCCCGCTGTTCATCTTGCTCCACGACGTCGGCCTGATCGACAACCTGGCCGGCCTGATCGTGCCGTACCTGACCACCGTGTTTGGCGTCTTCCTGCTGCGGCAGTTCTTCATCAACCTGCCGGTCGAGATGGAGGAGGCTGCGCGGATCGATGGCTGCTCTCAGTGGGGTGTGTTCTGGAAGGTGATGCTGCCGCTGTCCAAGCCTGCCCTGGCCGCCCTGGCGGTGATCACGTTCCTCGACTCGTGGAACAACCTCACCTGGCCGCTGATCGCGATCACCAACTCGCACAGCTACACGGTGCAGGTGGGGCTGACGTCGTTCCAGTCGCAGCACCACGTCGAGTGGGCGGCGGTGAACGCGGCCGACGTGATGACCACCGTGCCGGTGTTCATCGTCTTCATCATTGGCCAGAAGTACTTCGTGCAGGCGCTGTCGGGCGCGATCAAGGGCTGATCGAGGGCGCCAGCTCGTCGACCATCGCGACGATCTGCGCCGGCGCCAGCGTGGCGGAGGTGTTCGGGTCGACCAGAGCGGCGTGCGTGATCAGGTCGTGTCGGCCCTCGAGGGCGGCGCGAACGGTCAGCTCGCAGACGTTCGCGAAGCGCCGGTTGAGCGCAGCCAGCTGGGGCGGCAGCTCGCCGACGTGGATGGGTTGGACACCGGCCCGATCGACAAGGCACGGCACCTCGACGCAGCACCCGTCCGGCAGGTTCGTGATCAGGCCCTCATTGCGCACGCTGGCGTGCACCGTGCGAACCGTCCCGGTGACGATCGAGTGGATGATCGCCGTCGCATCCTCCGGCCAGTCGTCCAGCTCGAGCTGCTCGCCCTCGGCCAGCCGGCGGCGGGTCTCGGCGACCTCGTCCAGGGTGCGCAGGCTGCGCTGCAGGTACTCGCCGACCGGCACCCGGAACCGTTCGATCTGCCCGCTGTGGGGCAGGAAGAAGGGCACCGTCTCCACCGTGTGCTCGCTCGACTCGCTGGGGTAGGCGCCGAGCCGGCGGAACAGCTCAGCCCGCGCCCTGCGTCCGAGCCCTTCGGGATCGTCGGCGCAGGCCGCCCGGACGCGCGGCAGCAAATCCTCGCCGTCACGTTCGAGCCGCGTCACCCACGCCTGGTGGTTGATGCCGGCTCCCTGCCACGTGACGTGCGAGAACGGCACGCCCGCCAGCTCGGCCAGCTCGACGGCGGTGTTCCGCAGCGACGGACAGAGACCGACCACCCGCCGCAGCGGCGTGCCGGCGTACGTCGCCCACACAAGCATCGCCATCGGGTTGGTGTAGTTGAGCAGCCACGCCTGCGGGCACAGCTCCGCCATGTCGCGGCCGATCGCGAGCATCGAGGGGATCGTCCGCAGCGCGTGGCTGATCGCGCCGGCGCCGCAGGTGTCGGCCATCGTCTGGCGCAGCCCGTGGGCGGCCGGCAGCGTGAAGTCGCGTTCTGCCGCCGCGTGGCCGCCGACGCGGATCGTGCTGATGGCGAAGTCGGCGCCGTCCAGCGCCTCCCGCCGGTCGAGCGCCGCGACCACCGTGGCCGGCGCTCCCAGCCGTCCGACCACGTGCCGGGCGACGTCGGCGGCCAGGTCGAGCCGGGCCCGGTCGAGGTCGTGCACGACGATGGTGGCGTCGGCCAGCTCGTCGTGGCTGACCAGGTCGCGCACCAGGTTGTTGGTGAACTCGAGGCTGCCCGCGCCGATCAGCACCACCCGCACCATCAAGCGCGGGCGGCCGCCGTCGCGATGCCGTCCGGCAGCGCCGCGCCGTGGGCGTCGATCATCTCATCCACCAGCGAGTGGATCTGGTCTAAGTTCAACGTCGCGGCCGTGTTGGGATCGAGCATGGCGGCGTGGTAGACGTGCTCGCGGCGGCCCTCCAGTGCTGCCAGCACCGTCAGCTCGCAGACGTTGACGAAGGTGCGGTTGAGCGCGGCCAGCTGGGGTGGAAGCGCGCCGACGTGGGTGGGCTGGACGCCCGCCCGGTCGACCAGGCACGGCACCTCGACGCAGCAGTCCTGCGGCAGGTTGGTGATCAGGCCGGTGTTTCGTACGTTGCCGTAGATCACGCGCGGCTGGCCGGTCACGATCGAGTGCATGATCAGTGAGGCGTACTCCTGGCTGCGCTCGATCTCGAAGCTCTCCCCGGCCGCCAGCATCCGCCGCATCTCGGCGTACTCGGCCAGGTTCTCCTCGCTGCGGGCGATGTAGTCGTCCACCGGGATCCGGAAGTGCTCGATCTGGTCGTCGTGATGCAGGAACCAGGGCAGGTACTCGCACGAGTGCTCGCTGGACTCGGTCGGGAAGTACCCCAGCCGCCGGTACATCTCGACCCGCACCCGTCGTTGCATATCGGCGTCGCGCTCGATCACCTCGTCCAGCAGGGGGTACAGATCGCGACCCTCGTGCTCGAAGCGCAGGATGAAGGCCTGGTGATTTATGCCGGCGCCCAGGAACGTGACTTGGTCGAAGGGCACGCCGACCGCCTCGGCCAGCTCGGCGGTGGTGTTCTGCACCGAGTGGCAGAGTCCGACCACCCGGCCGGTGGGCGTGCCGGCGTAGGTCGCCCAGCACAGCATCGCCATCGGATTGGTGTAGTTCAGAAACCACGCCCCCGGTGCCAGCTCTGCGATCTCCTCGCCGATGCCGAGCATCACCGGCACGGTGCGCAGGGTACGGAAGATGCCGCCGATACCGAGCGTGTCACCGATCGTCTGGCGCAGGCCGTAGCGGCGCGGGATCTCGAAGTCGATCAAGGTTGCCGGGTGACCGCCCACCTGCACCATGTTGACGACGAAGTCGCAGCCGGCGATGGCGGCGCGGCGGTCGAGGTGAGCCTCGATGGTGGCGTGTGCGCCCAGCGCCGTATTCGTCCAATGGGCGATCGCCTGGGCGGCGTCCAGCCGCTCCTGGTCGATGTCGTGGAGGGCGATGGTGGCGTCGGCCAGCTCCTCGAAGCCGAGGATGTCGCCGAGGAGGTTCTTGGTGAAGGTCACGCTGCCTGCGCCGATGAATGCGATTCGTGTCATGCACGAAAGTGTTTCATATCTGGTAGAAATGAGCAAGAATGTTCACCACGGCGGAGAAACGCGCGCTGGCACAGCTCTCGACCGTGGGCGGCAGGCTAGCGGTCGTGGCGGCAGATCAGCGTGGCAAAATGCGCGCCGCCCTCGCGGGGGCCGGCATCGAGCCACACATCGACACGCTGCGTGCGATCAAGCGCGACCTGGTCACAGTGCTCGGGGGCGAGGCGCCCGCGATGCTGCTCGACCCGGAGATCGCCCTTCCGGACGTGATCGATGCCGGCCTGCTCCCTCCACATACCGGGCTGCTCGTCTCGGTCGAGGTCTCAGGCGCGCCGCTACGAGAGGGCCACCGCCCGGCCGCGCTGCTCGACCGGTTCGGCGCGGCGGGGGTGCGTCGGATGGGAGGCACGGCTGCGAAGCTGCTGGTGTACGTACGCGGTGATCGCGAGGGCCTCGACTCCCACAACGCCCGCATCGTTGCCAGGGTGGCGGCGGACTGTGCCGCCCACGACCTGCTGCTGGTGGTCGAGGGGCTCGTGTTCCAGCTCGAAGGCGAGGATCCGGCGCAGTTCGCGGCCCGCAAGCCGGAGCTGGTGCGCCAGACGGCGCTGCTGCTGGAGGCGGCCGGGGCGCGCTACCTGAAGCTCGAGTGCCCGGGCGACGAGCGAGCCTGCGCCGCGGTGACCGACGCGCTGACTATCCCGTGGGCGCTGCTGTCGGCCGGGGTCGACCATGAGACGTTCGTCGGGCAGCTGCGCGGCGCGCTGGCAGGCGGCGCGGGAGGGTTCATCGCCGGCCGATCGATCTGGAAGGAGTGCGTGACGATGGACGGCGACGCACGGCGCGCATTCCTGGAGGGCGAGGGCCGCCGCCGTCTGGACGAGCTGATGGCGCTGGTTGCCTGACGGCGCGGGCGTGGCCGGCTCCCGACGTGTCGCGAGTGGCATGTGGTTCTACTGGCCACATGCGGGGCAGCGATCTTGCACGCTGAGCGATGTGATGACCCAACCTTTCGAAGCGTCATGCCCGATCATCATCAAGCCGAAATGCCCTGTGTCACTGTGGCTGTACCAGAGGCCGGCTCCATGAGACGCGCTGTGGAATCCTGAGCCTCGGACATCAGCCTGGAACAGGTTCGAGGTACTGAAGTAATCGCCAGGTATACCAGCGAACGGCTTAATCGCTTGAGCACGGGCATCTGCTGAAGCGGTCAGCACTGCGCGAAAGCAGCGGTCATGGTAGGGGTTCTGCGTGGCCGGGCCGCCCGCCCCAAGCAGCCGTTGAAGGTCGATCTTCGCAGACGGAGTGAGCATGTTGCAGGCCGAAGCATCTCCCACCCGCACCGCGCCGATGAAGCCTGCGGCGAGGTTTCCCTGAGCGAGCGAGCCGTCCTGCGACTCGTGATGCCCAACCCAGGCATACGTTACGAATGCACCCACGCCGCCACTGGCCGTGAAGCCACAGCACGACCGACAGAAGGCTCATTGACCCCGCCCGAGACTCTGTGTGACCTCGTCAATGGACTGCCTTGCAGCGACGGGAAGTCGCTCGTGGTGTTGTGTTTCGGAGCCGGTTTGGGTGCGCGATAGTCCGGCCATGACAGAAACGGATCCGGGTGTCGTCTTCACGATCGTGGTTACCGTCGCAATGGTGGCTGGTATCTGTGCGCCGCTGGTTGTTTGGCGGCTACGTCGCGGCTGGTTGTGGCTGGCGGTCGCTACCGGCGCCTTGGTCACTGGATTCGGGTTGCGGGTTGTGATCGCATCGACGTCGCTGCACGGGGGTGAAACGTCTTCGCATGATGGTTGGTTGCTTATAGCGATCTTCGTGATCGCTTCCTGGTTGCTTGGTCTCCTTGTCGGCGGTCTCCTCGCCGCGAACTGGGCGGTGCTTCGCGGACGTGGTGCTTCCGACGTCTAAGGCTCCGGTACGCTGCCTAGATGCACGCACTAGTAATCGCGTCGCTCGCGTGGTTCGCGCTCGTCGTGGTCGCCACGTACGGATGCACGTCTTGACCCGTGTTCGTGAGTTCGTGCCGCTAGGGAGGTGGGGGCAAGTCCAGAGCGTGTGCATCGCGGGTGTGATCTGGGGCGTGGCCTTCGACGTCGCCTGGGTGCCCGTCATCGTCGCACTCAGCGCGTAGCACGTCGCGGACGTCGTACGCCGCGAGGATGCGTGCATACTGGGCGGATGGGGATTCTGAATCTGCTCTATCTCGCAGCATTCTTCGGTGCTCCCGGATTGATCCTGGGCGCGGCGGTTGGGTGGAGGTTGGAGCGGGCCGGGCGATCGCTGCCTCTTGCGATACTGACAGGCTTTGGAATCGGGCTTTGCTGCGGAGCGGGTGTCGCAGTCCAGATCGTTCGTGATGTCGAGTCGAGCAGATCTTCGACGGCGGCCCTTGGACTGCTCCTTGTTCCGCTGGGCTTGATCACCAACTGCACGACCGGCACCCTCTCGGCGCTTGTCGCTCACGGGTTGTCGGGTCGCCGCTCTCACAGGCGGGGCGCCGCGAACGAGCGCTGGGCGCCGCCAGGTTCGGACGTGTAGACTGGCTAGATGAGAAAGCGCTCTGGCACTGGTGCGGCGATGGGCAACTACACCGCAGGTTGGGTGACGCAAAGCCGTCGAGCGACGACGTGCGAGGCGGGAACGTGCTTGACGTGTGGCGCCAAGCTTTCGGTCTACCGCCCCTTTGGCGAACCGCGCTGCGCCCCTTGTCTCGCCGCGATTGCTACCTCACCTCTTAGCTGACCTCGCACCTACCCGAAGCGGCGGTCTGAAGCGCACCGTTCGCCGGTGGTGGTCGTTACGGTGCAGGTAGTTCGATCAGTTCGCGCACAAGTGTCACGTTGAAGATCGCAAGCGATCCTTGTTGTAAATGGCCGCCGCCATCGACCGGGCTGGGTGCCCATCTATGCTCGGACTGAGCGCTGCCAACGATCCCGATAATAGTCCCCGCCAAACAGACGAGCATCCCGAGCGCGATTGCCGGCTCTACCCAGGGACTTCATGGCTTGGCCATCCGCCCACACTGCCCGAGCGTGCCTCGCCCATGCAGCCTTCAATGCGACCGGCGCGACGACGGTAGATATCCGCCGGGACACGGCTTGCTCCTGCGCTCCGGCCTTGACCACCAAGGCGGCCTGCGTTTGAGGCAGAGCCTTGGTCGTGTTCGCCCGGTGGAAGTAGCCGTTCGTGGCTCTCTGCACGGCCTTGTAGCGGACGAGACTGGCAGCTTGGAGGGTGTGTACCTCCAACAGGAAGGCGTCAAGCTCTGCCTGCTTGCCGCTCAGGGTGTCTCCCTGCGTCCCACCCTGCGTGCCCGTGCTGGGGATCGCGCTTCCTCCGCTACCACTGCAACCAGCCAGCAACGACAGCACGCACACTGCTGCGGCGCTCGAAGGGATGCGGGTTGTCATCTCGCCAGAGTACCCGCGAACATGGCGCTCCACGACCCGCCCAACGCCGCCCGCGACGATAGCGTCTCCCCCCTCGGCCTCAATCAAGCTGGCAGGCGTTCCCGCCCCTACCATGTGCTGATGAGTCGAGTGTCGGCATGGGCGAGGGGCACGGCAGGCCTAGCGATGGTGACAGCGTGCGCGGCCTGCGCGTCCTCCACGACGACTCAGAGCGTCGGGCACATCAGCGCGCTGGTGACCGTGCGTTCACTCGGCCCAGTTGTGGTTCGGGAGGATCGGCAAGCCGTCGAGAAGAAAGTCGGTAACGGCAAGCTCCTCTCGACCACTCCTGCGGGCGACCCCCAGCACAGGTGGCAGATCGAGACGGTTGCATACCCAGCAGTGCAGATCACGGTGCGCTATGTCACTCCGGTGACAGGTGGAGTACAGAGTGTCGAAGAGGTCGAGACAGAGTCGTCTCGGTTCAAGACCTCGCAGGGAGTCGGCGTAGGATCGCCCCTCTCCACCGTCATGACCCTGCCGGGCGTCCTATGCTCGGGCGGTACCTGCCAGGTCGGATTCGCATCGAACAAGTTGCCGGGCATCAGCTTCTTCGTGTCCACCGGACGGGTCACCCGGGTGGCCGTCCAAGCATCCGGCCACTGACCCTGGCCGTCTCGCAGCCCACGACGCGGCCGTGCTGATGGTGCAGCGGCTCTCTCGTGCATCGAAATAGCACTGATAACTCACTCTATGATCAGGAAACTAACCATGCCCTAGCAAAGCTAACCTGTGTTGTTCAGGATGAAGAGCACGAAGTAGCCCACCAGCAGCAGTGCCCAGCCGGCCAGCTGTACCATGTCGAGCACGCGCCGCCATGAGAACACCAGGCTCTCGCGCACGGTGGCGTCGATCGCCGCCAAGCTCTCGAGCTTGGCGCTGACGGCATCCCGCCAGTCGTTCAGGCACAGCTCATGCACGATCAGCCAGTAGACCCGCGCCGAGTACCACTCGCCGATGAACAGCAGCGACTGGGCGGTCTTCTCAAACGCCAGCAGTAGCTCCAGCCGCTGCTCGACGACGGTTGCGATCGTCCGCTGGCGGCCGGGCCGCCAGCGCGGCCGGGGATCAGCCAGCTGGGTGCGCAGCTGCTCGAGGTTGCGCTCGATTGCGCGATCGAGCATGCGGTAGCGCAGCAGCTGATAGTTGCCGATCTTGAGCAGCTCGATGTCGTACTGGTGCCCGCCGTGGTCGGTGATGATGACGCCGCCCACCCAGTCCACGATCGTCAGGTCGCTGAGCGAGTAGCTGGCGCGGGCGCGCAGGATCTCCTCGACCTGCAGCGCACCGGGCTGCTTGGGCAGCGTCCGCACCAACCGGGCCAGCGGCGCGGCGTGATCGGCCACGAACGCCTCCGGCTCCGGGCACGCGTCGACCATCACCACCGTGTAGCGCACCTCGATCCCGGTCGACGCGCCCGCCTGCAGCAGCAGCTGGTCGTGCCGCGTGTCTTCGATCGCCCGCTTGCGGGCGGGGGCGTCGTCGGCCAGCGCATCGGTCAGCTGGTAGCGGCAGTCGGCCAGCCACACCAGGTCGTCCAGCACCTGGCAGGTGATATCGACACGCACGCCGTCGACCTCGATCGCTCGACCTCCGGCCGAGCGGAACTCGATCTCGACGGCGAAGAAGTCCGGCGCGTCGCGTGTTGCCGGCGTCTGCTCCAGCTCGCCAGGCGGAGCCGCGCCGGCCGGCAGCAGCAGCAGGTGGCAGAGGTCGATGTCCATCGCTTGGGCCACGCTACCTGACGGGCCGTGACCGCCGGCTACTCGATCGAGATCGAGACCACGCCGGTGTGGTGCTCGCCCGGCGCCAGCGTCAGCAGGCCGCGGCCGTCCACCAGCGCGTTGGTGGGCGCGGTCATCGGCTCGAAGCAGATCAGCTCCTGACCCGGAGGCGCGAACAGCTGCGCGTAGCCGTAGCCCTGGTCGAAACCGACCGCCAGCGTGCGGCCGCCGCCCGAAACTGTGCAGCGCGTGCCCGCTTCGACGTCGGCGAACGCGTCGTCGAAGTCGCGTGCTCCCAGCGCGCCGTCCAGCATCCGCGCTGGCTCGCGCTCACCGGTCGGGATCATGTGCCGATCCAGCACCAGGCCGGTGGCGAACAGCGCCCTGATCCTCCACTCGGCCCGGTCGAGTCCGGGCAGCCGCAGGTAGGGGTGGTAGCCGAACGCCACCGGCACCGGGCCGTCCAGCGCCGTCAGGCTGGTGCGGATTGTCAGGCGAGCACCCTCGAGGCGCGCGTCCACCTCGAGCCGGTGCGGGAAGGGAAACACCTCGAGCACCTCCGGATGGAGCTGGCTGTCGAACACCGCCGTCAGCCACGCTGCGGTCTCAGACGCGTCGTGCGCCGTGACGTGAAACGGCATGTGACGGGCCAGCAGGCCGTGGATCGGCAGCCCGTTGTCGTCCAGGTGCAGCAGCGGCGAGCCGCGATCGAGCTTCACCTCGCGCCCCGCCGCGGCGTAGCGCAGGCCGCTCAGCCGGTTCGCCCACGGGTGCAGCAGCGGGATGCCCATCGTCGAGCCGCGCTCGGCGTAGGCCGACAGACCGCCCCGCTGTCCCAGCAGCTGCTCACCGCGGTGGGTCAGCGAGCAGCAGACCATGCCGAGCCCAGGTGCGAACTCGGCCACGGTCTGGGCGTCGTGCGCGACCAGCACCCGGATCGGCCGCTGGTCGCGCACTGTCAGGGTGGCGCCGTGCATCTCCGGGAGCTACTCGCCGCGCGGCCGGGAGGCGTTTCGCATCGCCTTGTTCAGCGTCCTCCACCGCTTGCGCTCGTCGCTGTGGGCGCGCTTGTCCTGCTTGATCTCCTGGAACCGCATCTCGCGCAGCAGCTTGTTGTAGCTCTCCAGTCGGTCGGCCGGCAGCGTTCCGGCGGTGACCGCGGCGATCACGGCGCAACCGGGCTCCTGCTCGTGCCGGCAGTCGGCAAACTTGCACTGCGCTGCCAGTTCCTGCACGTCCGAGAACGCCTGCTCCAGCCCGCCGCCTTCGCCCTCCCACAGGCTGACCGCGCGCATGCCCGGCGTGTCGATCAGCACGCCGCCGCCGGGCAGCGGAATCAGTTCGCGGTGGGTGGTCGTATGGCGCCCGCGGCCGTCGTCGCGCACGTCCGCCGTCTTCAACCGCTGCTCGCCTATCAGCCGGTTGACCAGGGTCGACTTGCCCGCACCTGACAGCCCCAGCAGCGCGACGGTGCGGTTGGCCGAAAGGTAGCGGTCGAGCAGATCGAGGTTTTCCCCGGTGGCGGCGCTGATCGCGTGCACCGGCACGCCGAAGGCGATTGTCTCGGCCTCGGCCACCACGGCCTCGACGTCCTCGCAGAGGTCGGTCTTGGTAAGCAGGATCACTGGCTGTGCGCCGCTCTGCCAGCCCAGCGTCAGGTAGCGCTCCAGCCGCCGCAGGCTGAACCGCTGGTCGAGCGCGTTCACCAGCAGCACCACGTCCACGTTTGCCGCGACCACCTGCTCGATCGTCTCCTCGCCGGAAGCCTGGCGGGTGAAGCCGGTGCGCCGTTCGAGCAGGAGGCGCAGCACGGCGTCGTCGCCACCGGATACGGCCGGGCGGAGCGCCGTCCAATCTCCCACCGCCGGCGGGGGGAACCGCACGGGCACGCCCGCGCGATGAACGCCGTCGGCAGCGAACACGCTGCAGATGCCGCGATCGACGCGGGCGATCCGTCCCGGCAGCAGGGTGCCGTCGGCGATGGCTGCGAACTCGGCGTCGCGGTCGGCATCCCAGCCCAGCCGCAACAGCCGATCACTCTCAGGGGCCTGGTCGTTCTCGGCCCACCAGATGGGAACACTCAAGGTCAGCTCTCCAGGGTTGTGGTCGTCCCCCGGAGGCGCGGGCTGTGCGATGTCAGCGAGATGCGAGCCGGCGGGGGCATGTGGGGGTGCGCATTTCGGCGATCTCAGACATCGTTCCCCACCTCCCTCGACGGTTTGCCTACTGAACTTCGTGGGCAGTGTATCAACTGATACCTCCGTGAAGTGGCGCATACCACTTTCGGGGAGGCTACCCTTAAGGCGCTCCATACCGACTCCGGGGTCCCGATGTCGCTTTGCCCGCTCGCGAAGCTTTGCCTTCGTGCGGGCATTCTCTGTCCCCCAGTAGGAGGTTCCGTCCTGCGGAAGGCACTGATCGTCGCCGCGATGATGCTCGTGGCTACCACTACATCTGCATCAGCAGACACGTTGATACAGCTCCAGGGCACGGTGCCCGTGGCGACCACCACCACCAAGCAGACTGCGGTCAAGCTCTGGCGAAGCCGCGTTCGTGCCCATCGGCTCCAGGCGGTCGCCTACGCCGCAAGCCTCGGCGTCACGCTGCGGCCCGGCATGGTCGAGATGCACACCACGGGCGTCCCATACCTCCAGTGGCTGGCGGTGCGATGGCGCGCTCGGGCGCACAGCTACCAGCTAATCCGCGCTCGGCGTTTTCCCGCGCTGATGTGCATCCACTCGCTCGAGGGTAGCTGGGTCGCATACAGCTCAGCCGGCTACTACGGCGGCTTTCAGATGAGCCGCACGTTCATGGCTCACTGGGGTGCGGACAAGCTCGCCAAGTACGGCGGCCACGACGCCCGCTACTGGACGGCACACGACCAGCTGGCCGTCGCCAGCCGGGCGGTGGCCCACCTCGGCTACTCACCGTGGCCCAACACGGCGGCTGCCTGCGGACTCTGACCGCCCCCTCACGTGACCCGGGAGCGCGCCCGGCCGTAGTTCAGGTGCAGACGCCGTTCCACCACTCGCCGGGTGGCGGCGACGGCGTGCTGGACGTCCGCAAAGCGCGTCGTCAGCGGCGGCAACCCCAGCCGCAGGATGTCGGGCTCGCGAAAGTCGGTCAGCACGGATTCGTGGTCGACCAGCCCGCGAGTGATGCGCCATGCATCCTCGTGCCGCAGCGCGACGTGGCCGCCGCGGCGCGCGCCGTCGCGTGGTGACGCGAGCGAGAAGCCGATGTCTGACAGGTCGCGATCGGCGATCGCGATCGCATGGGCGGTCAGCAGGCGGCTCTTGGCCCGGATGGCTTCGATGCCGACCTCTGCCACCAGCCGCACCGCGGCCTCGATCGATGCCAGGTCGAGCACGCTGGGCGTGCCGGTGAGGAAGCGATCAATGCCGTCCGCAGGCTGATAGTGCTCACCCATCGCGAACTGGTCGCGCTGGCCAAACCAGCCCTGGATCGGGCTGCGCAGCGCGTCACACAGCTCGCGACGGACGTAGAGAAACGCGGGCGCGCCCGGGCCGGCGGAGAGGTACTTGTATGTACAGCCGACCGCCATGTCGGCCTGGTCGCGATCGAGCCGCACGTCGACGACGCCCACCGAGTGGCTGACGTCCCACAGGATCAGGGCGCCGCATGCGTGCGCGGCCGCCGAGTGGGCGGCCATGTCGCGCAGCTCGCCGGTGCGGTAGTCGACGTGCGAGCACACAACCAGCGCGGTGTCGTCGCCCACCTCGTGGCGAACATCCAGCCCCCGCCGCTGCGCCAGCCCGGCCAGCACGTAGCGGTCGGTGGGGAACTCGTCGCCGTCGATCACCACCGACCGCCGGTCGGGGCGCGCGTCGAGCGCCGCGGAGGCCAGCTTGTAGAGGTTGACGGTGGTGGAGTCGCTCACCACCACCTGGCCGGCGGCCGCGCCCAGCACCGCCTCGCCGATCAAGTCGCCGACCGCCGCCGGCAGCTCGATCCAGTCCGACCAGCCTGCCACCAGCCGCCGTCGCCACTCGTCGGCTCGGCCCGAGATGGCGTCGATGGCGTCGTGCGATGGCATGCCCAGCGAGTTGCCGTCCATGTACACCATCTGCCGATCGGGCTGCGCGAAGCGGCCGAGCACGGCTGACAGCGGGTCAGCGGCGTCCAGCGCGGCGCTGTCTAGAGTCGCTGCAGCCACTCGGCAACGATACGCCAGGCCGACGAAGCGGGGTCGAGGTGCTCGTAGTGGCCGTCCTGCTCGAGCTCCGCAAGCCGGCAATCGTCGCCGGCCGTCTGGGCCGCATCGCGGTAACGGCGCGACTGCGCGACCGGCACGATCTCGTCGCGCAGGCCGTGCACCAGCAGAGCCGGCTTGCCCAGCGGCAGCCGCTCGATCGGCGACGCCTGCGCGAACAGCTCCTCTCGCCCACCCAGCAGCCGTTTCACCTGGCCGCCGCAGACGCCCAGACGGGCCGCCTCCCGGAGGTCGAGAATGCCGGCCTGGGAGACCGTCGCGACCACGTTTGGCAGGGACGCCGCCCACACCGCAAGCTGCCCGCCGGCCGAGTGGCGGACCGTCACCACGTCTCCCTCGATGGCGGTGATCGCGACCGCCACGTCGTCGAACGTGGCCGGCCAACCACCGCCCCGCAGCAGGCCCAGCCGGCGGTACTCGAGATTGCGGACGCTGAATCCGCGACGCTCGAGATCGGCCGCCACTCCCCGCATCAGGTCGCGCCCGTAGCGTTGCCGCCAGCAACCGCCGTGGATCAGCGCCACCGTGAGCGGCCGCGCAGCGGCCTGTGGAGGGGACGGCACGCTCAAGAGCGGCCGCTCCGGCGCCGATGAACCAGAACCCTCATGGCCTCATCTGACCGTCTCCGCGCGCTGGTGAACCTGTCGCGCACGCTCTCGTCCAGCCTTGACCTGGAGGATGTGCTGCGCCGATTCACCGACCACGCCACCGCCGTCACCGGCGCCGCTGCCACGGCCGTCTCGCTGTGGGATCGGGAGAGGGACGTGCTGATCACGCTGACAGACTACGAGAACCACGTGGTGGGCGAGATCGCGCAGGCTGACCAGGAGTATCCGCTGGCCGACTACCCGGACTCGCGGCGTGTGATGGAGCAGTGCGTGCCGCTCGTGATCAGCACCGGCGACCAGTGCATCGATCCTGCCGAGCGGAGCATCCTGGAGCGGCTGGGGTACCGCTCGCTGCTGATGATGCCACTGGTGTCGCGTGGTGAGTCGATCGGGCTGATGGAGATCGCCGACGTGCGCGACCGCGTCTGGGATGAGGACATGGATTTCTTCGGCGCGCTGTGCGATGTGGTCGCCGCCGCCGTCCACAACGCCGTGCTGACCGATGAGCACCACAAGGTCGAGAGCCGCCTGCGGGCGCTGGTCGAGAACCTGCCCGCGGTCACCTACGTCGACCTGGCGGGCAGCGGCGATCCGGTCTACGTCAGTCCACAGATCTTGGGCATGGTTGGCGTTCCGGCGGAGGAGTGGCTGGATGGTTCGGACGGCTGGGTGAAGCGGATGCATCCCGACGACCGCCACACGGTCGAGGCGTACCGAAAGACGGTCGAGACCGGCTGTCCCTACAGCGCCTCGTACCGGCTTATCGGGCTGGACGGCCGCACGCGGTGGTTCCGCGACGACGCCGTCGCCGTCTGTGACGAGGCCGGCGTGCCGCAGTTCATCCAGGGCGTGATCTTCGACGTCACCGAGCAGAAGGAGGCCGAGGCCGGCATGCTCGCGTCCGAGGCGCGCTTCCGTGAGATGCTCGAGAACGTGCGGCTGGCGGCGGTCACGCGCGACACCGAGGGGCGCATCACGTTCTGCAACGAGTACCTGGCCGAGCTGTCTGGCTGGTGGGAGGACGAGCTGATCGGCAGGCAGTGGAGCGAGACGTTCACGCCCGAAGACGAGCGCGAGCTCGAGCTGCGAGCCGGCAGGATGGTGTCGGCCGGCTCTGTGATCGCGCACTACGAGAGCTCGATCGTCACACGCACCGGTGAGCGGCGGCTGTTCTCGTGGAACAACACGCTACTGCGCGACGCCGAAGGGCGTGTGACGGGCACGGCGTCGGTGGGAGAGGACATCACCGACCGGCGGCGCGCCGAGCTGGAAGAGCGGTTGGCATACCACGACCCGCTGACCGGCCTGCCCAACCGGATCCTGTTCCAGGAGCACCTCGACGTCGCGCTGGCGCGCGCGGAGCGTGCCGGCCGTGGCGTGGCCGTACTGTACGTCGACCTCGACGACTTCAAGCTGGTCAACGACAGCTTCGGGCACGGCGCCGGCGATCAGCTGCTGTGTGAGGTGGCCGCGCGCCTGAGTGGCTCAACCCGGGCCGCCGACATCGTCGCCCGCCAGGGCGGTGACGAGTTTCTGATCCTGATCGCCGACGTCGAGACCGACGAGCACGGGGCCGACATCGATGTGGCCGACGTCGCCCGCCGCGTCGCGGAGCAGGTGCGCGAGGCGCTGCAGCGGCCGATGGTGCTGTCGGACACGGAGATCTACACCAGCGCCAGCCTCGGCATCAGCGTCTACCCGGGTGACGCCGGTGACGCCGAGAGCCTGCTCAAGCACGCCGACATCGCGATGTACAAGGCGAAGGAGTCCGGCCGCGATGGCTACCAGCTGTTCTCGGCCAGCGGACACGACCCGCGCGCCCAGCTCTCGATGGCCGGCCGGCTGCGGCGGGCGGTCGAGCGCGACGAGCTGATGCTGCACTACCAGCCGCTGGTGGCGCTCGACACGGGTGAGATCGTCGGTGCCGAGGCGCTGATCCGCTGGCAGGATCAGGAGCGCGGCCTGGTGATGCCGGGAGACTTCATCCCGCTGGCCGAGCGCACCGGCCTGATCGGACCGATCTCGGACTGGGTGATCGAGGAGGCCTGCCGCCAGAGCGCGGCGTGGCGCGCCGCCGGGCTCGACCTCTACGTCTCGGTCAACCTGCCGGCCGTCTTCTGGCAGCCGACCGCGATGCGCCAGGTGCTGGCCACCATCGAGCGCTTCGGCCTCAGTGCCGACCGCATGATGGTCGAGATCACGGAGTCGACGATGATGTCGGACACGAACCGCTCGGAGCCGATCATCGCCGAGCTGCACGAGCGCGGCCTGCGGCTCGCGATCGACGACTTCGGTACCGGCCACTCCTCACTCGCGCGCCTGAACCAGATGCTCGTCACCACGCTCAAGATCGACCGCTCGTTCATCGCCGACCTGCCACACGATCGCAGCTCGGCCGTGCTGGTGGCGACCATCATCCAGATGGCCCACAACCTCGGGCTGCACCCGCTCGCCGAGGGCATCGAGACCGAGGCGCAGCGGCGCTTCCTGATCGAGCACAACTGCCCGCTCGGTCAGGGCTTCCTGTTCAGCCGGCCGGTGCCCGCCGCGGAGATGGAACGCCTGTACCTCGCCCGGCGTCAGGCTGCCTGACCTCACGAAACGGGCGTTGCTGGCGGGGCGGCCGCTATCCTTCTGGTATGTCGATCACCATCACGGACGCTGCGATCGAGCGCGTGCTGGAAGCGCGAGCGCTGGAGCAGGAGCCGGACGGGCTGGCGCTGTGGGTCGAGATTGTGGGCGTAGCCGGCGCCGCGTACCAGTACGACATGTCGTTCCTGCGAACCGACGAGATCGACGAGACTGACGTGGTGGTGGAGCTGCCACAGATCGCGATCGTGGTGCCGCGGCTGGATGCGCCGGCGCTCGATCTGGCCACCATCGACGTCGATAGCCAGCTCGGGGGTGGGCTGGTGATCGACAATCCAAAGACGCCGATGCCCAGCAGCGCGACGCTCGGCATGGGCCCGCTGCCGGAGCTGAGTGGTCACGTCGAGGATCGCGTGCGGCAGGTGCTCGAGCTACAGATCAACCCTGCGATCGCCGCCCACGGCGGCACGGCCGAGCTGGTTGCGGTCGAGGACGGCAGCGCCTTTCTGCGGCTGGGCGGCGGCTGTGTCGGCTGCGGCATGGTCGCGGCCACGCTCAAGCAGGGCGTCGAGTCGGCGATCCGGGCCGGCGTACCGGAGATCTCACGCGTGGTCGACGTCACCGATCACGCCGCCGGCACGAACCCCTACTACCAGCCGTAGGGCGCCGCCTCCACGTTGCCGGCCGCTGGGTCGTCGCTCGATGGTGCCTGGCACCGCGTGCGCGGTGCCAGGCACCGGGGGCTCGTTTCGCCGTTCGCGTTTCGCCTGACTCCCGTGCCTGGCAACGGCCCGCTAGGGCGGGTGCCAGGCACGTTCGGGCTGCTTACTGGCCGCTGGGTGGTCGGTCGATGGTGCCAGGCACCGGGGGCTCGTTTTGCCGTTCGCGTTTCGCCTGACTACCGTGCCTGGCAACGGCCGCCAGGGCGGTGCCTGGCACGTTCGCGCTGCCTGCTGGCCGCTGGGTGGTCGCTCGATGGTGCCAGGCACCGGGGGCCCGGCCCGGGCTCATTACTGCCGTTGCCGATTTCGAATACACGCAAACAGCGGCAATTATGTACTTGCGTGATCGCTCCGGGTGGCGTACATTCTCTCTGCGCCGCTCAGGGCAGCCGAGTAGGTTGAAGCCAGACGGACGGATCGTAGAGGCGACTCGAAAGTTCGTTCGGCTGGGGGACCAAAGGCCAGCCGGAGCGGCGAATCTTTGGTCCAGGCTTCCCGCGTCAGACGGCCAGTGGCACCAGCTGGAACCGCTCCACATCGACCAAGCCGTGGTCGGTGATCTTGAGCGCCGGGATCACCGACAACGCCAGGAAGCCCATCGCGTGGAACGGCGCCTCGACCTTGCAGCCAAGCGCCCGCACCCCGTCTGACAGCAGCCGGCTCTGCTCGAGCACGACCGCAAGCGGCTGGTCGGAGAGCAGGCCCGCGATTGCAAGCGGCAGCTCGGCGCGGACTCCGCGCTGATCGACCACGACCATGCCGCCGCCCAACTCGGCAAGCCGTCCCACGGCCCGTGCCATGTCGCCGTCGTCGACCCCGACGCAGACGATGTTGTGCGCATCGTGCGCGACCGTGGACGCGATCGCTCCCCGCTTCAGCCCGAAGCCTCGTACGAAGCCGATGCCGATCCTGCCGCTGCCAAGGTGCCGCTCCACCACCGCGATCTTGGCCAGGTCTCGGTCGACATCGGCGACAGCCAGTCCGTCGCGGACGGTCGGCTGCTCGACCAGCGAATCGGTCACTATCTGACCCGGCACGAGGCCGATCACGCGCATCGCCGAGCCGTCCGACGGCGTCCGCAGATCGTTGGACGAGAGCGGCTGTACGCGCACCGTGCGCCGTGCCCACTCCGGCGCCTCCGCCGCTGGCACCTCGGCCACCGGTCGACCGTGCTTCAGCACCAGGTCGGGGAGGAAGCCTTCCAGGTCGGGCAGGATCAGCAGGTCGGCGCGGTGGCCGGGCGCGACCGCCCCCCGGTCGCCCATCCGGTGCCAGGTGGCGGCGTTGTGCGACGCGATCATGAGCGCATCGCGGGGATCGACGCCCAGCTCAACAGCGCGCCGCACCATCCCGTTGATATGGCCGTCGCGGTGGATGTGAGCGGGCTCGCGATCGTCAGTGCAGAACGCGATCCGGCCCGGGCCGAACTCCTGCACCAGCGGCAGCAACGTCTCCAGGTTACGGGCCGCCGACGCCTCCCGAATTAGCAGCCAGACGCCTGCCCGTAGCCGTTCGCGACCCTCCTCGAGCGTCGTCGCCTCGTGGTCCGAACGGATGCCGGCAGCGGCGTAGGCCTGCAGCCGTGCGCCGGTCACTCCCGGCGCGTGCCCGTCGACGTGGGCGGCTCCCCGCAGCCCGAGCTTCGTCAGCTCGTGGGGGTTGCCGCCGATCACGCCGGGAAAGTTCATCATCTCGGCCAGCCCGATCACCCGTCGCCGCCGCAGCAGGCCCTCCAGGTCGCCCGGTGTCAGCTCGCGCCGGGGCGACTCGAACTGCGACGCGGGCACGCACGACGGCGCCATGAAGAACACGTCCAGCGGCAGATTCTCGCACGCGTCGATCAGCCAGTGCACGCCGTCGCTGCCGAGCACGTTGGCAATCTCGTGCGGGTCCGCGACCACGGTGGTGGTGCCAAACGGCAGCAGCAGCTTGGCCAGCTCGTCCACCAGCAGCAGCGAAGACTCCAGATGCATGTGCGCGTCGATCAGGCCGGGTGCGACGTAGCGGCCATCCGCGTCCAGCGTCTCGCCGCCGCGGTACTCGCCGACGCCGGCGATCCAGCCGTCGCAGATCGCGACATCCGCTTCGAGCCATTCGCGGGTGTGCACCGACAGCACCCGCCCGCCGCGCACCACCAGGTCGGCGGGCTCGTCACCGCGAGCCACCGCCAGCCGTCGAGAGAGATCCGTCATGTGTGAAGTCTAGGCGTTTTCAGTGCTGAATACTCGCAAAGAGCGCGAAAAAGACGCTTGCATTGCGGCTCGATCCGCCGTACATTCTCTTTGCGCCGCTCAGGGCAGCCGAGTAGGTTGAAGCCAGACGGACGGATCGTAGAGGCGACTCGAAAGTTCGTTCGGCTGGGGTACCAAAGGCCAGCCGGAGCGGCGAATCTTTGGCCCAGCTTTCCAGCCCGCGGACATGAACGACCCCCCGCCGCCCGGGGCGGCGAGGGGTCGTTGCTCCTCCGAGCGGTCACTCCCCCGCGGTCGACGTCTCGTCGATCGTGCGGATGGGACCGGTGAACCAGTTCTTCGCCCACAGGTTCCAGGACAGGAATGCGTACAGCGCCACCACGCCCACGATCAGCGGGCAGTAGTTGATCAGGCCGTTGTTCCACGCGAACGCCGCGTTGCCGGGGATTCCGCCCGGGGAGGTGGGCAGGAAGGCGATGATGCAGACGATCACCACCTCGAGCACGGCCACCGGGCACATCCACTTGTACTTGCCGTTCAGCGTCCACGGGCCGGCCACGAACGAGTCTCCCATCCGCCACCGCAGATAGATCGGGATCGCATAGGCGATGTAGAGCCCGACCACCGTGATCGAGGCCAGGGCGTAGAACGCGATCGGCACCCTGCCGGCGTTGCCATACAGGGCCGGCAGCGTGACGATCGCGCAGATCGCCGCCATACCCAGCGTCGCGTTACGCGGCGCTCGGTTGGAGGCAACCTTCGACCAGATCTGGTGTCCCGGTACCGCGCGGTCACGGATGAATGCGAACATCATGCGTGAGGCGCTGGTCAGACCCGAGCCGCCGCAGAAGAACTGGCCGATGGTCGAGATGATCATGATCGTCTTGAAGCCGAGCAGGCCCAGGGAGGTGGCGAAGATGCCGATCGACTGGCCGCCGCCATAGGGGTTGCTGGCCGAGATGACGTTTGCGTCCTTGACAGCGAACAGGAAGCAGAGCAGCAGGATCCAGCCGCCGATAGCGGAGTAGAACACCGACCGCCACATGCCCTGGGCGGCCGCCTTCGCGGCGCCGGTCGTCTCCTCGGAGAGATGGGCCGAGGCGTCGAAGCCGGTGATCGTGTACTGGGTCAGGATCACACCCAGCGGCACCACGTAGAGGAAGAACTTGAGGCTGCTTGTGCCACCCGAGAAGCCTGAGTTATTGACCCAGTGGGTGAACACGAAGGAGGCGCTCTGGTGCGACGTTGGGCCAAAGATCAGCACCATCACGACGATCGCGGCGCCGACCACGTGCCAGAAGGCCGAGGTGTTGTTCCAGACCGAGAGGATGTGGGCCGGGAACAGGTTGATGATCACATGAATCGTCAGGATGCCCAGGAAGATCAGGAAGATGTACTTGAGGTTGAACGCGTCGTAGTGCGTGTCGAACAGCCCGATCGTGTACGACAGGAACGAGGCGCAGGCGTAGTCGACCGAGGCCACCACGCCCACCAGGCCGACCAGGTTGAACCAGCCGGTGAACCATCCCCAGCTCGGGCCGCCCAGCTTGGAGGCCCAGTAGTAGATGCCGCCCGCGGTTGGCATGGCTGAGACGATCTCGGCCATGCAGAAGGCGACGATCAGGATGAAGGCCGAGACCACAGGCCAGCCGATCGAGACCATGACCGGGCCGCCGTTGTTCCAAGCGGCGAAGAAGTTCGTGAAGCAGCCGGCCAGGATCGAGATGATCGAGAATGAGATCGCGAAGTTGGTGAACCCACCCCAGGAGCGTTCCAGCTCCTGCTTGTAGCCCAGTTCGGCGAGCAGCTTCTCGTCCTCGCTCAGCCCTGGGCTTGCGCCTGGAGACACGTCGCTCATGCGGTTTCCTCCTGTCGTAGGGGAGTGGGCTATACCACGGGCCGCGAGTATACGACTCTGAGCAGCAGTTTTCGAGGTGGCAGGACAGAATCCCCTGCCGCCGAAAGCTCGCTCGTGCAGCGCCACCTTTCTCCCACCGCGGCTCGTCTGGCGGGCATCGCGGCGTGGCTGGTCGCGTTCGGCAGCTTTCTCACCGCCCGAAGCAACCAGCTGTCACGTGACGAGGCGGGCACGATCTCGCTCCTGTTCGGGCTGACCATGATCGCCATGCACGTCGCCTTCCGTCGCCGTGCGTATGCCGTCGATGGTTCGTCCGACGCCTCGCTGGCGGCGCTGATCGGCGCGTTGACGGTTCCGGCCGGCCTGGCCGCACTGCTGTGGGATCCCGGCATCGCCAACTCGAGCTTCATCTTCCTGTTCTCATTCTCACGCGACGGCACCGGGAACGGCCTGCTGCTTTCAGCGGTGGTGTTCCTCGCCGCTTACGGCCTGGGCCGCGACGCGCGGTGGCTGCTGGCGGCGCCGCTGGTGACGGTGGCGGGCGTCGAGTTGCGCCTGGCCGGCAACGGCAGCGTCAGCCTGGCCGCGGGTGGCAGCTGGACGCGCTTCCTGGTATTGCTGGCGGCGATCGCGGCGCTGGTGGCGGCGGCATCCTGGGTGGCGAGGGCGGAGCGGCACAACCTCTTGCTGGCAGCCGCGCTGATCACGCCTTTCGCGTTCTCGTCCTACCCGGCACAGGGCGAGAGCGTGCTGCGCGACATCGTGGGAGCGGTGCTGCTTGCCGGCCTGGTGCTGATCACGTGGCGCCGGCTCTCGCTGGGGATGGGCCTTGCGATCGTGCTGCTCGGGCTGTTCGAGGTTGCGTCGCTCTCGGCTGGCGGCCGCGGCCTGCTGCCCCCTGCGCTGTTCGCGCTGGTGGGCGCCGCGCTGATATTGGCCGGCGCGGTCTCGGCTCGCGCGGCGCCCCCCAGCCCGCCAACGCCCTCGTAGAAAGGACGCGAGCGAACAGTTCAGCCCATCGCCTGCTCGAGATCCTCGATCAGGTCGTCCGCCGATTCGATGCCGACAGAGAGCCGCACAAGGTTCGCCGGCACCGCGAACGGCGCGTCTGCGGTGGAGGCGTGGGTCATCTGCGCCGGAGTCTCTATCAGGCTCTCGACGCCGCCCAGGCTCTCGGCCAGCGACCACACCCTGGTGCGGGCGACCAGATCGAGCGCCAGCTTCTCGGACTCGACCAGGAACGAGATCATGCCGCCGAAGTCGCGCATCTGGCGGGACGCGATCTCGTGGCCGGGATGGTCGGGGATGCCGGGATACAGCACCCGGTCGACCATCGGGTGGCCGCCCAGGAAGCCGGCGACCGCGCGCGCGTTCTCGCAGTGCTGGCGCATTCGCACCGCCAGCGTCTTCAATCCCCGCAGCACCAGCCAGGCGTCGAACGGGCCGGCCACGGCGCCCAGCGAGTTCTGCAGAAAGGCCAGCCGCTCCGCCAGGCCCGCATCCGACGTGGCGGCGATGCCGCAGACCAGGTCGGAGTGCCCGCCCAGGTACTTGGTGGCCGAGTGCACCACGATGTCGGCCCCAAGCTCCAGCGGCCGCTGCAGGTACGGCGAGGCGAACGTGTTGTCGACCACCACCGTCACCCCCAGCGCGTGCGCCACCTTGGCCGCGGCGGCGATGTCGACGATGTTCAGCAGCGGGTTGGTGGGCGACTCCAGCCACAGCATGCTGGCGCCCTCCAGATGATCGGCAAGCTCGCTGTTGCACTGTTCGGCCGAGAGGTAGGTGAACTGATGGCCCTTTGGCTGGTAGACCTTCGAGAACAGCCGATAGGTGCCGCCGTAGACATCGTTCACCGACACCACCCGCTGGCCGGGATCGACCAGGTGCATGATGGTGGTGGTTGCCGCCATGCCGCTCGCGAACGCAAAGCCGTGGTCGGCGCTCTCGAGCGATGCCAGGCAGCGCTCGAGCGCCCGCCTGGTGGGGTTGGCGGTGCGCGAGTAGTCATAGCCGTCCTTCAGCACTCCCACTGAATCCTGCACGTATGTGGAGGTCTGGTAGATGGGGACGGCGACCGCGCCGGTGGACGGGTCAGGGGGCTGCCCGTCATGGATCGCTCGGGTGTCGAACTGGTGAGTCATCGGCGCAGGATAGTCGAGCATCCTACGGCCGCCGCCAAGCGCTCCAGCGCTCGTTCCAGGCCCTGCTCGTGGCGCGCGCCCCAGCGCACCTGCGGTTCGCGGTGGACGGCCACGACTCGCAGCGTGCCGCTGCTGCGGTCGTTGCGCAGATCGACGCGTCCGACGATCCGGTCACCCAGCAGGTACGGCAGCACGTAGTAGCCGTAGACGCGCTCATGCTCGCGCTTGTAGACCTCGATCAGGTGCGAGAAGCCGATCACGCGCTCGGCGAACTGCCTGTCCCAGAGCAGGTTGTCGAACGGTGAGAGCAACACGGGGGCGGTGGTCGCGCCGTCCGGCTCACTCTCGGCCTCCACCAGCACCGGCGGGCCGCCGTCGGTCACGGCCAGCCGCCGCAGCGCGCCGTCGGCGACCAGTCGCTCGACATGCGGACGGATGCGGGCAACGCCGCCGCGCAGCCGGTTGTGCTCGACGATGCCGCGCTCGGTCAGCACGCCGCGGGCCGTGACCGCCCGCTGGCACAGCGCCCGCAGGCACTCGTCCTCGCTTGGCACAGGCGCGCCCAGCATCTGGTCGGGGATCACCCGCTCGGGCAGGTCGTACATGCGCTGGAAGCTGCGCCGTTCGCAGACCACCAGCCGACCCGAGTTCCACAGCGCCTCGAGCACGCGCTTGGCCGGCTTCAGGTTCCACATGCCGCCCTCGCGCTGGCCCTCGAAGTGGCGCGAGCCCAGCGGTCCGCGCTCGCGGATCTCGCCCAGCACGTGGTCGGCCAGCGCCTTCTCTTGTGTCAGCACGTCGCCCCACCACGGGTGGTCGTCGCTGCTCAGCATCACGCGCCGGTAGAGAGGCCAGTCGGCGATCGTGATCAGGCACGCCTCGTGCGCCCAGTACTCGAAGACGCGGCCGCTCTTCAGCAGCTTCGAGATGGTGCCGCGGGGATACACGCCGACCCGGCTGGTGAGCGTGATGCGGTGGCTGCGCTCGACCGCCGAGATCGAGTCGAGCTGCACGGCGCCCAGCCGCGCGATGGTCGATTCGACCTCGGCCACGCGGGCCAGCCGCGAGCGGGCGGCATAGCCCTGAGCTGCGACCGCGCGGCGGCGCAGCTCGGCCGGGGAGACCGGCTGGCTCAAGCCCCGTTTCGCCGGTGGGCGAGGTACTCGAGCAGGTCGGAGCGGGTCAGCATGCCCGCCGGCCGGCCGCCGATCGCGACCACCACCGCCGGGCTGCCGGCGGTCAGGTCGGCGAACACGCGGTCGATCGACTCGTCGCCGTCGATCACGTGCAGCGGCGGCTGCATCGCCTGGGCGACGCCCTCGTTGAGCGCGTCGGGGTTCTTGAACACGCGGTCGAGCAGTCCGCGTTCCTGCAGCGAGCCGACCACGTCCGCCAGCGAGTCGGCCGGCTTGTTGCGCACCACCGGCAGCTGCGAGATCGAGTAGCGCTGCATCAGCTCGATTGCCTCGCCCACCTTGTGGCTGGCCTCGATCGTGACCAGTTCGGGCAGCTCGGCGTGCTCGCCGCGGGTGTGCAGCAGCACCTCCTTGACGGTCGGCGTGGGCGCGCTGCGCTCCAGGAAGCCGTGCTCGAGCATGTAGTTGTCGTCGTAGAACTTGGAGAGGTACGAGCGGCCGCCGTCGGGGATTAGCGTCAGCACCGTCGCGTTCGCGCCCAGCGTGCGTGCCACCTCGAGCGTGGCCCACACGGCGGTGCCGCCGGAGCCGCCCACCAGCAGCCCCTCCTCGCGCGCCATCCGCCGGGCGGTGACGAACGAGTCGCGGTCAGAGACGGTGACGAACTCGTCGACCAGCGAGAGATCCATCGTGGTGGGGTAGAAGTCCTCGCCGATGCCCTCGACCATGTAGGGGTGGACGTCGTTTGGCTGCGAGTAGATCGAGCCCTCCGGGTCGGCGCCGATGATGCGGATTTTCGGGTTCTGCTGCTTCAGGTAGCGGGCGACGCCGGACACGGTGCCGCCGGTGCCAAGGGCGATCACGACCGCATCCAGCTCGCCGCCGGTCTGCTCCCAGATCTCGGGCCCGGTGGTCTCGAAGTGGGCCTGAGGATTGGCCATGTTCGAGTACTGGTCCGGCTTGAAGCCGCCCGGGATCTCCTCCGCCAGCCGGTCGGACACCGAGTAGTAGCTGTCTGGCGACTCGGGCTCGACGGCGGTCGGGCAGATCACGACCTCGGCGCCGTACGCGCGCAGCAGCGAGATCTTCTCCTGGCTCATCTTGTCGGGCATCACGAAGATGCAGCGGTAGCCCCGGATCGCGGCGGCGATCGCCAGGCCGACGCCGGTGTTGCCGGAGGTGGGCTCGACGATCGTGCCGCCGGGCTTCAGCTTGCCCTCGCGCTCGGCTGCCTCGATCATGCGCAGCCCGATCCGATCCTTGACCGAGCCGCCGGGGTTGAGGTACTCGAGCTTGGCGATCACGGTCGCCTCGATGCCGGCGGTCATGCGCTGGAGCCGCACCAGCGGCGTGTTGCCGACCAGTTCGAGCACGGTGGGATACGTGCGGGGCATCGGCGGGAACTGTACCCGGCACGTCGGGGCACGCGTCGTCTCAGCGGCTGTTCAGGTCTCCCGCGTTCGACATGCCGGTCTGCGTCCGCGTGGAGTGGGCGACGAAGAACACCACTTTGCCGGACGCATCGATCACCTCGAAGAAGCCTCCCTCGAGCAGGCCGTCGTTGCCGATCGGGTTCAGCTTGGGCGTCCACCCGGTTGACTCCGCGCGCGGATCGTCCGTCCTGGCGATCACGATCGGGGCGAGGTTGAACGGCTTCGCGAATCGGAGCGAGACCAGTGCGAGATGGGCCGTGGCGAGATTGCGCTCGATCGAGAGCGTGAGGGTCTCGGCGCCGACGTTGCTGGTGGCGTGGTCGGCGTTGCGCGGGAGGAACGAGTGCCCGAACGGTATCGGCAACGAGGGTTCGTTCACGTTGTAGCCAGACACCTCGGGGAGCCCGTGGATTCTCGAGAGCTCGCGGAACGCGCCGGCGGCGAGCCATGCCTGCCATGTGGCCAGGTTCCGCGTCGTCTCGCCGTCTTTGATGATGAACGTCACCTCCGCCCCCGACCCGAAACCGACTCGAACCTCAGGCACGAGGCGACTGTCGATGCCCCGCATGATCGAGCGCAGCAGCGCGCGTTGTCCCTCGGTACCACCCTTGATCACCGTGTGGCCGTCGTTGATCACGGTCGGCGCCATGTCGCCCGGCGGCAGCGTCCGCGCCGCGGCCAGCAGGCCCGGCAGCGTATCCCCGCCGTACTGGTACAGCGTCACGGCGAAGCCGCCGCGCAGCAGCTCGACCGACGCCGGGGTGCCGTAGCGGATCTCGGCGCGCGTCGCGTAGCCGAGCAGCGCGCCCGCGCGGGGGTTGGACGCGTGTGCCACGGCCAGATCTCCGCCGATCATCAGCCGATCGAAGTCGGCCGGGAACCGGCTGAAGGCGTCGGCCGCGCTTCCCTCGTGCCAGGCGCGGATCGTCTCGACGACTCCCGATGTCCAGATCAGCACGAGATCCCGGTTCTTGTCCTGCCAGGCGGAGTCGAGAGTGCGATCCGACGCCAGCGCCGAGCTGGGTCGTGGAGTGGGCATCGGCTGCCCCGCGACACCGCCGGTCACGCTGCTCAACGGCAGCCGGGAGTAGCCCGGCTGCGGCGCGAACGACGCGCGAACCGCGGCCAGTTCGGTCGCCGGCGCTCGCCAGCCGCCGTGCGGCTCGCTCCGCCTCGAGTGAGCCGCCAGCGCGAGCGCGACCGCCACCGCCGCCGCGCCGCCGGCCGCCAGCGCCCAGCCGGCGGCACGCGGCAGGTGCCACCGGGGGGCCGCGGTGGGACGCAGCCTCGCCTCCCGCTGCTCGACGCGCTGCCGCAGGTCGAGCGGCGGATCGATGCCGTCGAACCCGCGCACCAGATCGCTCCACGCGTCAGGCACCATGCGCTGCCACCTCCTCCAGCGAGTGCCGCAACGCGTGCCGTGCCCGGTGCAGCCGCACTTTGACGGTGGCGGTCGGCGACCCAACCAGCCGTGCCACCTCGGCGATCGGCAGGTCGGCGTGGTAGTGCAGGAACACGACCACCCGCTGGTCGGGCGAGAGCCGCCGCAGCGCGGCCGTGAGGTCGGAGTGCAGTGCCGAGGCGTCCTCGACGGCGGCGTGTGCGGAATCCTCCGGGGCGAACGTGCGGTCGCGTTGCAGCTCCTGTCCCGCCAGCCGGAACGCCATTCGAAACACCCACGGCACCGGCTCGCGCACGCGTTCACGGTGCGCAAACAGGCGTGCGAACGCCTCCGCGGTGGCGTCGTCGGCGATCGCGGTGCGCCCGGCGCTCATCGCCAGCACGGCCCGCCACACCCGTCCTCCATGCGAGCGAAACACCGCCTCCACCTCAGCTCTGGTCGCGATCCGGTGACTCCCATCATTCCGTCTGCCGTGTACGAGCGCGAAACCAGCCTAGAAGGTTCCATCGGTGGTAGCCTTGTCAGGTCATGCGAACCACTTCCTAGCCATCACGCCGGCCCCAGCGCCGGCCCCTTCGATGACTGGAGCTCCGCATGGTCCACCGCCTCGACGCGCGACGCGTGTATCTGGGCTGGTGCGCGATCCAGGGTCTCGGCTTCACCCTGATCGTCACCGTCAACCTGATCTACCAGGCCACCGCCGTCGGCCTGTCCGCATTCCAGCTGGTGCTGGCCGGCACCGTGCTGGAGGTCGTCTGCATGCTGGGTGAGGTACCGACCGGCGTCGTGGCCGACGTCTTCAGCCGCCGGCTCTCGATCGTGATCGGCGTCGCCCTGACCGGCATCGGCTTCACGGTCGAGGGGCTGGTGCCGACGCTGGGCGGGGTGCTCACCGGCTCGGTGCTGTTCGGGTTGGGCGCGGTGTTCTGCAGCGGCGCCGAGCAGGCCTGGTTGAACGACGAGCTGGGCGAGGACGAGGCCAGTTCTGCGCTGCTGCGCGGCTCGCAGGCGTGGAGCGCCGCCCGGCTGGCGGGCATTCCGCTGGCGGTCGTGCTGGCGCAGATCAGCATCAGCTTTCCGATCGTGGTCGGCGGGTGCGTGCTGATCGCCGTGGCCGTCGCGCTCGCGCTGGTGATGCCGGAGCGGCACTTCCACCGCACGCCGGCGGCCGAGCGGGAGACGTGGAGCGAGATGCGCGAGACGCTGCGCTCGGGCGCAGCGGTGGTGCGGCGGCGTCCGGCGCTTCGCCGGCTGGTGCTGATCGCGGCCCTGTTCGGCGCATACAGCGAGGCATTCGACCGGCTCTCGACGGCTCACTACCTGCGCGACGTGGGCATTCTCGGCGGGCAGCGGCCGGTCGTATGGCTGGGCGGCCTGATGGCGGTCGAGGCGCTGCTGGGCGTGGTCGCGGCCGGCAGACTCGCGCGGCGCCTGCGGCAGCGGCCGGGCGGCGCGGCGGAGCCGCTGGCCGTGGCATACGGCGTGCTGGCCGCGGCGACGGCGGTGTTCGCACTGACGCGCCGGTTCGGGGTGGCGGCCGGCGCCGGCATCACCGCCGGGGTCGCCCGCGGCGTCGAGGATCCGCTGTTCCAGGCCTGTCTCAACACTGGTCTTGAGTCGAGCTCGCGGGCGACCGTGATCTCGTTCGCCTCGCAGAGCAACGCCGCCGGTCAGATCGCCGGCGGGCTCGCGATCGGCGTGGTCGCATCGACGCTCGGCATCGTGGCGGCGCTCACGCTCGGCGCGGTGCTGCTGGCGCCCGTGCCGCTTCTGCTCCGCGGCACCACGCGTGGCCACCCGCCGGGGGCCGCCATGGCCGCGGCGGACGTCGCCGCGGGCGGGTAGTCTGCCCGGCGTGATCGAGGATCAGCAGCACGACCGGCGTCGCCTGCCCGTCTGGCTCTACTGGCTGATCGTGCTGGTGATCGCGGTCGGCCTGGGCGTCCTGGCACCGGCGTTCTTCCTGCTCGGGTTCTGGGAGATGGTGCCGCTGGTGCTGCTCGCCACCTGGCTGGCGCCGAAGGTGGCGCGGTGAGCTGGGCCGCGCACGACCTCGAGCCGTACCTGTTCCGTGCCAAGATGGGCGCGCGGATCAGCCTGGTGTTCTGCCTGCTCGGTTCCTACTCGCCGGACGTGCTGACCAAGTGGGCTGTGTACGGCTACGGCTTCTCCCACCACGACGCGCTCCTCTCCGATCCGGTCAAGTTCCACCGCGGCTGGCCGGGGGCAGGGTTCACCCACAGTCCCTTCTACGGGCTGGTGGTGTCGGGCGTGATCATGCTGTTGACGCGAAACCGGGTGTGGGCGCTCTCGTACCTGATCGGTGCCGTAGCGCACGACTTCTCGGACACGCTCGACTCGGTGGGCGTGATGATCCTGTTTCCGCTCTCCACCTGGCACCTGCACTTGGACTTGTGGGAGTACGTCGGCGAGGTCGGCCGGGCACACGACGCGGTCGCCTACTACACGTCCTGGGGTGGGGTGTGGGACGCCTTCTGGGCGGTGTGGTTGCTGCGCTACTGGCGGATGTTCTCCACCAGGTACTTCCGCGAGGAGATCGCGCCCAGCGATCCGTTCTGGGCCTGGATGGGCCGCTATACCGGCGAGTCGGTGATGCTGACGGTGTATCGCAGCAGTGCCTTTTTCGGGTACGCCTCGATCATCGGCTGGTACATCTGGGTGCTGTTCGTGAACACGTTCCACCCGCACCTGGACTGGTCGTTCGGCGGGCCGCAGTGGGCACCCCGACAGGGGCCGCAGTAGCGGCTAGGCCAGCCGGGCGAGCACCGCGCCTGCGGCGTCCACGGTGACGGCGGTCGGTACCACGCCGACGCCGTACTTGCGAGCCAGGTCGGGTCGCTGGCGGACGTCGACGGTCACCACGGTGCGGCCGCTGTCGCGCAGGCTGCGCTCCAGCCGGTGGCACTCGGAGCAGAGCGCGTGGGTGAACTGGACGACGGTGTTCTGCGTCGGGGAGCCACCGATGTCGTTCGGATCGATTCGAACGATATGGCCGTGGCCGCGGCCGAGGCCGCGCAGCCGGGCCGAGACTTTGTACATCTCACAGCCGGTGCAGAAGCCGGTTGCGGCGGAGAGCAGCGCTAGCGCGGCGACCAGCAGGCCGAGCACGGCGCCGACGGTGGGGAGGCCGGCCAGATAGGCCACGGTGGCGGAGCCGAGCACGGCCACGCCCACCTGGTTCGCGAACCGGGGCGGCCGGGAGTCCTCGAGCGGCCCCTCACCGAACCGGGGCTGGATCAGCTCGAAGTAGGCAAGGCAGGGCAGGCAGAAGCGGCGCCCGAAGGTGAGGCCGACGGCCAGCTGCAGAGCGACCAGTGCCAGCAGCCACCATTGGCCGGTGATGGCCGCAACCAGCGAGAGGACACCGACCACCAGCTGGTTGGTGCGCGGCGCTCGGCCATTCGATCACGTCGAGGTCGGCGTACGGGTCTGCGGTGCGGGGAGTGCCTGCCATAGTTTGGATCCAAAGTATACCTCGCACCCAGCCCGCGATCGGACTCTGAGCCGATTCGGTCACGAGATCGCACCGCGAGCGTTGCGAGGGGTCTGACCCCAGCCGACCGCACTCGTCACGAACGGGCAACGCGAGCCGCAGGCGGGACGTGACAGCCGGTCAGGCCAGAATCGCGTCGCGCTCGACGAGCGCGGCGTAGCGCCCGCCCAGCGAGAGCAGCTCATCATGGGAGCCGCGCTCGATGATCTCGCCGCGGTCGAGCACCAGGATCAGGTCGGCATCGCGGATCGTCGACAGCCGGTGCGCGATCGCGATCGTCGTACGCCCCGCCGACAGCTGCTCCAACGCCTGCTGCACCGCCCGCTCGGTCTCGACGTCGAGTGCGCTGGTCGCCTCGTCCAGCACCAGCACCGGCGGGTCGCGCAGGATCGCCCGCGCGATCGCCAGCCGCTGCTTCTCGCCGCCCGAGAAGCGGTAGCCGCGCTCGCCCACCACCGTGTCGTACCCCTCCGGCAGCGAGGCGAGGTGGTCGTGGATCTGGGCCGCCCTGGCCGCTGTCTCCAACTCCTCGTCGCTCGCGCCCGGCCGGGCGAAGCGCAGGTTCTCCCGCACGCTGCCGTGGAACAGATACGTCTCCTGCGAGACCACCCCAACCGTCGCGCGCAGCGAGCCGAAGCTGAGATCGCGCACGTCCACGCCGTCGAGCAGCACGGCTCCCTCGCTGACGTCGTACAGCCGCGCCGTCAGGTAGCCGAGCGTCGTCTTTCCGCTGCCGGTCTCACCGACCACCGCCACCTTGCTGCCCGGCGAGGCAACAAAGTTGATCTCGCGCAGCGTCACCGCGCCGCCCTCCTCGTAGCGGAACCCAACCTGCCGGAACTCGACCTCGCCGCGCGTCTCGGCCGGGTCGAGGGTCACCGGCCGGTCGCGCTCGTCGATCTCGACCGGAAGATCGAGGTACTCGAACACGCGGTCAAACAGCGCTGTCGACGTCTGCAGGTCGGCCTGGACGTTCAACAGCGAGCCGATCGGAAACAGCAGCCGCGTCTGCAGCGTGGTGAACGCGACCAGGGTACCGATCGAGATCACGGCGCCGCCTCGCGACATCGTCAATCCCGCGATGCCGTACATCAGCGCCGGCATGATCGCGAAGGTCGACTGGATGGTCGCCATCATCCAGCGGCCCGCCATCCTCTGTCGCAGCTCGAGGTCGGCCAGCCGCCGGCTCTCGGCGCTGAAGCGGTCTGTCAGCTCGCCGGTCTGTCCCATCGTCTTTGCCAGCAGCACGCCCGAGACCGACAGCGACTCCTCAACCAGCGTCGAGATGTCCGCCAGCGAGCCCTGTTTGGTGGCCGTGATCGCCTTTCGTACCCGCCCGACGCGGCGCGTCATCCATACGAACAGCGGCAGGATCGCGAACGACGCGACCGTCAGCCTCCAGTCGAGCACCGTCATCGCCACGGCCGTGGCCAGCACGGTGGTCGCGTTCGAGACGATCGAGGTGGCGGTGGTGGTGACCACCGTCTGCACGCCGCCGATGTCGTTCGCGATCCGCGACTGCACCTCTCCGGTGCGGGTGCGGGTAAAGAAGGCCAGAGACAGCCGCTGTAGATGGGTGTAGACCGAGGCTCGCAGGTCGTGCATCACCTGCTGGCCGATCAGGTTTGACTGCCACGTCTGCGCAACGCCGATCGCGCCGGTGATGATCGGAATCGCGACCATGCCGCCGACGAGGAATGCGAGCCGGGTGGTGTCGAGACGCGAGCCACGAGTCAGCACGTTGTCCAGCAGGTCGCGCAGCAGGAATGGCGAGATCATGCTGATCGCCGCGGAGACGACGATCAGCCCGAGCAGCGCGGAGAGTCGCCGCCGGTAGGGACGAAACAGCGCCGTGATCCTCCGCCCCTGACCCGATGCCACTAGGCGGTACCCGTCATGGCGCGGGCGAGGATCTCACGCAGCGCGCGCTGGTCGGCCGGTGACAGGTTGCTGATCGGCTCCGGCGCCTCGGACAGGCGCTTCACGATCCGCCGGCGCACGCTGGCGCCGTCGTCGGTCACCACCAGCATCTTGATTCGGCGGTCGCCCGCCGCCGCCGCCCGCTGCACCAGCCCGCGCTCCTCGAGCCGGTCGATGATGCCGGTCACGTTCGATGCGTCGCAGCAAAGCTTGGTCGCCAGCGTGCGCATCGGCAGCGGCGTTCCCGGCTCCAGCAGCCGCAGCACGTGGGCCTGCATCGGTGACAGCTCGAACTCGGCGGCCACCCGCGGAACGCGGCCGCGCTGTGAGACGAACAGGCGGAACAGCAGCGTCCACGCCTCGCTTGCATCATTACTCATGCGGACATCATAGTCGATAGATCGGACATTTGACCCCCTCAACTATCGAGCTAGACTGCCAACCATGGATACTTTCTTGCTGATACCGCTGGAGGACGCAGTCGTCTTCCCCAATATGAACATCACCCTTCCCGTCGACGTGGGCGACGAGGAGCGCGTACTGCTGGTGCCCACACATGACAACGAGTACGCAAAGGTGGGCGTGGTGGCCGAGGTCACCGAGCGTGCCAGCTTGCCCCGCGGCGTCACCGCCGTCTCGCTGAACGCGCTGCACCGGGCGGTGCTGGGCGCGGCCGAAGCCGACCCTGAGGGCCGTCTGCGGGTGCAGGCCGAGGCCCTTCCCGAACCGTCGCTGGCACCGGTCAAGACGCGCCAGCTGGAGCAGGAGTACCGCGCCGTGGTCGAGGAGAAGCTCGAGCTGCGCGGCGACGATGGCCGCGTGGCCGCGTTCCTTCGCTCCATCACCGACGCCGGAGCTCTGGCCGACAGTGCCGGCTACTCGCCCGACCTCTC
Source organism: Gaiellales bacterium (assembly GCA_038212095.1). Taxonomy (GTDB): domain Bacteria; phylum Actinomycetota; class Thermoleophilia; order Gaiellales; family JAICJC01; genus JAICYJ01. Next base: position 106,413 of record JBBQUW010000001.1, read on the forward strand.
GTTCGAGCAGAAGATGCAGCTGCTGCAGGAGCTGGACGTGGTCGAGCGGCTGCGGCTGGCGATCGCCTTCCAGCGTGACGCGCTGGCCCAGGTGCAGGTGCGAAAGCGGATCCGTGACGACGTCGAGACCGGTGCTCAGAAGCAGCAGCGCGAGTACTTCCTGCGCAAGCAGATGGACTCGATCCGCAAGGAGCTGGGCGAGGACGATGCATCGGTGGCGGATGAGTACCGCACCAAGATCGCCGATGCCGGCATGCCCGACAGCGTGCGCGAGCACGCTGAGCGCGAGCTGTCACGGCTGGAACGGATGGGCGAGCAGTCGGGCGAGTCCTCGATGATCCGCTCGTACCTCGACTGGCTGATCGCGGTGCCGTGGTCGAAGCGCAGCGAGGAGCGCCTGGATCCCGTGTATGCACGCGAGGTTCTGGACGCCGATCACGCCGGGCTGGAGGACGTCAAGGACCGCATCACCGAGTACCTGGCCGTGCGCAAGCTGCGCCAGGACCGCGGCATCACGGAGGACAAGCGCTCCGGCGCCATCCTGACGCTGATCGGCCCTCCCGGCACGGGCAAGACCTCGATCGGCGAGTCGATCGCCAGGGCCACCGGCCGTGAGTTCGTGCGCATGTCGCTGGGCGGCGTGCGTGACGAGGCCGAGATACGCGGCCATCGCCGCACCTACATCGGCGCCCTTCCCGGGCGGCTGGTGCGGGCGCTGCGTGACGCCGGCACGATGAATCCGGTGATCATGTTGGACGAGGTGGACAAGGTCGGCGCCGATTGGCGCGGTGACCCCTCCTCGGCACTGCTCGAGGTGCTCGATCCGGCACAGAACCACAGCTTCCGCGACCACTACCTTGACGTCGAGCTCGACCTGTCAGAGGTGTTGTTCATAGCGACCGCCAACGTGGCCGACAGCATCCCCGGCCCGCTGCTCGACCGCATGGAGGTGATCCGCTTCGACGGATACACCACCGACGAGAAGGTCGCGATCGCCCGTGGCTACCTGTGGCCGCGGCAGCGTGAGCGAAACGGCCTGCTCGAGGACGAGGTCTCGATCTCGGACGAGGTGCTGCGCATGGTCGTGACCGAGTACACACGTGAGGCCGGCGTTCGCCAGCTCGAGCGCGAGCTGGGCACGGTGCTGCGAAAGACGGCCACTCGAGTCGCCTCGGCCCAGGCCAGCGCCCCGGTCGACGTAACAGCCGAGCTGGCGCGTGACGCGCTTGGCAAGCAGCGCTTCTACCAGGAGGCCGTGATCCGAACGGCGGTGCCGGGAGTGGCAACGGGGCTGGCCGTGACCGGCACCGGCGGCGACGTGCTGTTCGTCGAGGCCACCTCGATCGCCGGTGGCACCGGCCTCGAGCTGACCGGCCAGCTGGGCGACGTGATGAAGGAGTCGGCCAAGATCGCCCTCTCCTACGTGCGTGGACACACCGCCGAGCTGGGCATCGATCCACATGCCTTTGACGATCGCGGCTTCCACGTGCACGTTCCCGCGGGAGCGATCCCAAAGGACGGACCGAGCGCTGGCATCACGATGGTGACGGCACTGGCATCGCTGCTCTCCGAGCGCAAGGTCAAGCACACGGTCGGCATGACCGGTGAGGTCACCCTGCAGGGCCGGGTGCTGCCGATCGGCGGCCTCAAGCAGAAGGTGCTGGCGGCCCATGCCGCCGGGCTGACCGACGTGATCATCCCGGAGCGCAACCGGGCCGATCTCGAGGACGTGCCCGCCGACGTGCGAGACAGCATGACCTTCCATCCGGTGATGACGATCGAGGAGGTTCTGGCGCAGGCGCTGGAGCCGGTGCAGGTCGGCGTCTGACGACTACCGGGCCGGGGGTGGACATCCGCCCCCGGCTCCGGCCGTGACGGCCGCCGCGCTCTGCTCTATCCTCGTCGCGGATGAGCGACCCGATCGATGACATCGACCTGCTGGCGGCGGCGCTACGGGCGGACGGCGCCGACTTGGCGGTCTACCTGACCGTGCTGGCGGAGAAGCTCGAGGATGCGTTCCCCGGACTGTGCACAGTCGAGCGGCGCAGGGCCGGACTGCTCTCACGTGAGCGCGTCGTGGCCCGGGTCACGGTCGCGCTCGGCGACCAGCGGTTCACACTCGAGCCTGCGCCGGGCGGCATCCTGGCCTCCCGTGATCGAGTGGTGCGCGGAATCGTGCTCGATCGCAAACGGCCATCGCTGGACGCCTGGGTGACGGCCCTGGCCGCGGCGCTCGCGGCGCAGGTTGCCGAGACCGGCGACGGGCGCGAGGCGCTGAGAGGCCTGCTGTCCTGATGACGTTGTTCTCCGGTGATGACCGCCCAGAGGCCGACCCGAGCCCGGCTAAGATCCCCGAGCACGCGCGCGAACGGCTCGGCCGGCTCAAGGGCGGGGGCATCCCCTTCACCTCGAACCTCTCGGTCAACGAGTTCGCCGCGCTGCGGCGCCACCAGGTACAGCCGGTCTGCCAGGTGATGGGCAGCTCCGTCTACCACGTCGGCTGGCAGCGGTTGGGATGGAGCAGGCTGAACGCGCTGCAGCCCAACATGCGAGCCGATCCCAGCGCCGGCAGGTTGGCGATGACACGGCTCTCGTGGTACGGGATGCCACAGGAGCTGCGCACGATGAGCGCGGCCTTCAACGACGCCCGCGAGCGCGCTCTCGCGCGCCTCCGTCAGGAGACGGAGCTGTCCGCGGCTGATGCCGTGGTAGGTCTTCGGGTCACGCAGGACGTGCTCGGCGTGACCTCCGACCTGATCGAGTTTCGGGCCTCCGGCACCGCGGTGCGGGCGCCCTCCATGCGAACGCCGGACGGGCCCACGTACACCAACCTCAGCGGTCAGGATGTGAGCCTGCTGCTGGAAGCCGGTCATCGGTCGCTTGGGCTGGTCGCGGCGAGTTCGGTCTACTACGGCTCGGCTTCGCTTGAGACGGTGCAACGGCTGCGGACGGTGGGCGGCAAGCGGTGGCAGAACTTCGAGTTCGTCGAGTTCGCCGACGCCTGGTCGTATGCGCGAAACCGGGCCCTGATGCACATGCGCGGCCAGGCTGACGCGCTGGGCGCGAACGGCATCGTCGGCATCACATGGACGCAGGAGACGCACGAGCGCGAGGTCGAGGATTGTGGTTACCACTTCCCCGGCGTGATCTACGCGGTGCACGCCATCGGCACCGCCGTCTCCGGCCCGGCGGGCGACACCTCGCCCGACACCTACACCGTTATCTCGATGAGCGATCCCCCCACCGACCAGGAGCTGCCATGAGCTACGACCCAAACTCCCGGGAGGGACTTCCTGAGGCCTCCGAGCAGCGGCTCGACCAGAACCGCGGCGGCCTGTTCACCTCTGACCTCTCGGTGAAAGAGTTCCTGCTCGTCAAGCAGGCCGGGTTTGAGCCGCTGGGGCTTGTGGTCGGCAGCTCGATCTACCACATCGGCCTGCAGATCTCCAACCCGCTGGAGAACATGGAGATGGAGGTGCTCACCCAGGCGATGTACCACGCCCGTGAGCTCGCGATGACGCGAATGGAGCAGGAGGCGGACTCGCTGGGAGCGGATGGCATCGTCGGCGTGCGGCTCGACGTCGGACGCTATGAGTGGGGCCATGACCTGGCCGAGTTCATCGCCATCGGCACCGCCGTCAAGCACCGGGAGGGAAAGCTGAACCGGGCGCCAACGGGCCGGCCGTTCACCTCCGACCTGTCCGGGCAGGATTTCTGGACGCTGCTCGCCGCCGGTTACCGGCCGGTGGGGATGGTGATGGGTAGCTGCGTCTACCACGTCGCCCATCAGGGAATCGGCGGCTTTCTGAAGAAGGTCGGCCGCAACGTCGAGATGGAGAACTACACGCAGGCCCTCTACGACGCGCGCGAGCTTGCGATGGAACGGATGCAGGCAGAGGCCCAGGCGGTCGACGCCGAGGGAGTTGTCGGGGTGCAGCTGCACGAGCGTTCGCACGGCTGGGGCTCGCATGTGGTCGAGTTCTTCGCCATCGGCACCGGCGTCGTGCCGACCTCCGACGACCACGAGATCGCCTCGCCCACGCTGGTGCTGCCGATGGACGGTTAGAGCACGACCTCGGCCCGGCAGACGCCTGCCCGAGGATGCCGCGCCGTTACCTGCACGCGCGTCCCGGCGTCCGCCTCGACCACCCACTCGCAACGCGTCCGCTCGCTGCTTGGCTCCGCGGCCGAGCCCCAGCCGAGCATGCTGATGGCGCGCGCGCGGCCGCCCAGCTGCCCCAGCTCGAGGTGCGGTTCGCCCGTCGCCAACCGACCACCGTCAGGCAGTGAGATGTCGACCTCCACCGGTCGCACGATCTTGCGGTCGATCGCCTTCTGGGAAACGTTGGTCGGCATCCAACCCGTGTTCTGCAGCACCAGCTGGACGCGGTGTGCCCCGGTCCCGACCGGCTCGGCGCGCAGACTGCGTACCTCCAGCCGCGGCGAGATCAGGGCCAGCTGCACCGCCCAGTCTGAGTGCGGTGAGACCTCCCCCTCGAGCCGCGCCAGCGGCACGTTGCCGAGCCCGTTCATGTAGTCCCATCCGCCGATCTCGACCGGGCCCAGCTGGGGATGGTCGAACTGGTACCAATCCACGTACGCCGCCCCGCCCAGCTCGCGATCTGACCACTCCAGCATCTTGACGTCGTCCTCGATCGGGTGATCCTTCCACCACTCGATGAACCGCATGCCGATCTCAATGCCCGCCTGGCGCTGGGGGCTCCAGAACTCGGTCGTCCACCCGAACACCCCCAGGTGCTCGTACACCCAGTCGTCGAACGCGCCCCGCATGAAGGCTTTGGGCTCGTACTGGAAGTTGTGGAACACCGATGCGCACGGGTATCCGGTGATCGCGGTCGCAGCGGTGCCGACTCGCGTGTACGTCTCGAGGTCGGCGGGGGGAAACTCTTCGTCGGGCTTGGCGCCGTATGGCCGCAGGTGCACGCCGCCGAACGTGTGGTAGGTGACCACGTGGGTGATGTTCGGTCGGTCGACGATCGCCTGCACCGCCGCCCGCACCTCGGGTTCGGAGGTGGGGTAGGGACCGGCCCCCTCCTGCTCGCCTTGGGGTGCCCAGTCGTAGGGGAAGTTGCGGTTGAAATCGAGCCCCGCCAGCGCCGGCGCGATCTTGATGATCTCGCCGTCGTAGTCGCTCAGACGGCCCTCGTAGAGCAGCCGGAAGTACGGGCCGTCGCCCTCCTCGTCGGCCGCTCTTGGCACCAGCAGCCGGGGATGTGCGGGATCGATCTTCCACTGCCCGGTCTCGTCCGGGATGCGCATCGTCAGGATCCGCCCGTCGCCGTCCATATCCTCCTCGTGCAGCCCTGGTTGGGCGTCGGCCAGCGGCCACGGCCGTACGCCTGAGCGCACCAGCTGCGGCCGGTCGGCGAGCGCCAGCTCCGCGCCGTCGGGATTCAGCCGCGGCACGACGTAGAAGGCGCGCGTCTCGAGCGCCCGCGTCACCCGCACGTCGTGCCCGTGACCCGCCAGCAGGTGGTGGATCAGGTGCAGGGCGGCGGCGGCGCCGGTCACCTCGGTGGCATGGATGTTCGCGTCCACCCAGACCGCGGGCTTGTCGGCGGCCGCACCGGTGGCGAGGTTGGTGACGGCGCAGATCCAGATCTCGCGGCCCTCGTGGGACCGGCCGATCGAGTCGACCGCGAGCAGCTCCGGCCGGGTCGCCTCCCAGCCCGTGATCAGTGTGGTCAGCTCGTCGTACCGTGGCCAGTGGTCGTACGGCGGTGCTGTCAGCTCTGATGCCACGACCGGCAATGCTAGAGGATCCCACAGCCGCCGGTTCGGGCTTGTGCGGGCGCCGCCGGTCCGCTACCACTAGGCGGTGCCACACGGCTCGCCACGCGTCCTTCTGATCGCCGCCGTGACCCTGATCTGGATCCCGGTCGTGCTGCTCGCTGACGGCTCGGCCGGCATCGATCTGCAGCGTTTGCTAGGTGCCGCCACCTGGCTGCTCCTAATCGGTCTCCTGCGGGGCGAGCCGCGCCCGGTGCGGATTCAGGTCGGCGCCGTGATCGTGGCGGCGACCCTGCTGGAGTACAGCGCCTCGCCGCTGCTCGGCCTGTACACCTACCGCCTGCACAACGTGCCCAGCTTCGTGCCGCCCGGACACGGCCTCGTCTACCTGGCGGCCCTGACGGCGGCCGGCGCGATGCGGACAAATCGGATTGGCGCCTGGTTCCCACGGGTGGTGCTGGTGGTGGCGGCCGGCTGGGCTCTGTGGGGGATCACGCTCAGTTCTCGTCCCGACACGGGAGGCGCGCTGCTGTACCTGTTCCTGGCCGCATTCACCCTGCGCGGGCGCGCACCGCTGGTGTACTCCGCCGCGTTCGTGGTCACCGCTTACCTCGAGATCATCGGCACCCATGTCGGCAACTGGGCCTGGGCGCAGCACGACTTCATCGGCGTGACGACGCTGGGTAACCCGCCCAGCGGCATCGCCGGCGGCTACTGCTTCCTGGACATGGTCGGCATCTACGTGGCCGCGCGGATGGCGACGGCGCACCTGCCCGAGGTGATCGTCGAGCCCGCTTCGGAGCCCGTCGCCGAGCCCGTCTAGATAGGATCGGGCCGTGCCCACGCTGCCACTCGACCTCGCGCGCTACCCGATCGACGACCTCGACAGCGACGCCGCCGCGGCGCTGATCGACCGCTGCCGAGAGCAGATCGCGGCCACCGGTCTGTGCCTGCTGCCCGGCTTCCTCCCCGAGTCCCAGGTACTGCAGGCCGTTGCTGAGGCAGATGCCGCGATGGCGCATGCATTCGTCAAACGGCGCGGCATCGTCGCCTACGACGAGAACGAGATCGACCCGCGGTTGCCGGGTGACGACGCCGTGCGCACCGCCCATCGGCACGCCATGAGCGTCGTCGCGTACGACCAGATCGGCGACGGTTCGCCAATCCGGGCGCTGTACGAGTGGCAGGGATTCGCCGAGTTCCTGGCGGCGGTGCTGGAGCAGCCGGTGTTCCGCTGTGCCGACCCCCTGATCTCGCTCGTGATCACGGCGATGGATGAGGGCGAGGAGCAGGGTTGGCACTTCGACGACGATTGCCAGTTCTCGCTCTACTAAGAGTCTTTCCCAGCCGACCCATCCGATAGTCTAGTAGACCTAGAGTAGACGATGAATCGCTGAAAGTAGAGGCCCAAGTTGCACAAGCTCTTCGAGGGCTATCTGGCCCACTTGGAGATGAGCGGTCGGGAAGCATCGACCGTGATGAACACCAAGACCAGCCTGGCGCAGTTCGACCAGTACCTGGCCGACGTGGGGTGTCGCCGCAGGACGATCCCGTGCTGGAGGTGGAGCAGTTCTTCTTTGGGCTGCGGTCGAAGTACAGCCCCGGTACGATTCGCAACCGGCAGACCCACATCAGGGCTGCCTATCGGTACGCCATCAAGCTGCGCCTGGTGTCGGACGACCCGACCAGGCTGCTAGAGCAGGTCAAGCTGGATCAGGCCGAGCCGGACACCTTCTCGGGCGACCAACTACGGGCGATCTGGGCCGAGGTCGAGAGCCTCGCCGAAGAGGTCGTTTTCATCGCTCTGGCCTTCACCGGCCTGCGCAAGATGGAGTTCGCCAAACTCTTGTGGGAGCAGGTGAACTGGGACGAGGACTACCTGAACATTTACGGACGCGGTGCCAAGCGTGGCGCGGTCGGCAAGATGGGCAAGCCCCGGCGCGTCCCGATCCACCCGGTGCTGCGCGGGGTGCTGATCCGGGCTTGGGACAACCGCCGTGACGGCCAGCAACATGTGCTGGAGTCGCGGCACCAGCGGCACTTCTCAGACACCGGCTTTGACCGGGCGCTAGCGGTGCTGCTTGATAGGGCTGCGGTGAAGGGCAGCGCAAAGACGTTCCGCGCCACCTTCAACTCCAGCTTGAACGAGAACGACGCCCATGAACGATACGTGGAGCGGATCATGGGCCATGGGGCCAGCACCATCAATCGCAAGCACTACCAGCGGCGTGCAGACTCAAAGCTCTACGAAACTATCCTGCTGGTCTACAAGGACGATCCCATCGTCGCGCCCCGCCTGGCGTCAGTCTCGCGGGCGATCTAGTCCATATGGAACAGATCGAGATCCATGGCTCCTACGACGAGGAGCGGGCGCTTCAAGCGTTGACGGTGATCTTTGGCGGTCAGCGTCCGCCGTTTGAGATCCGCTGGCTGGATCGGTTGGATCGGCCGGTCTGGGTGGAGTCGCCCGAGGAGGTGCTGTGCTCGGGGGCTGGCTACTTCGGCCCGGTTGGCCGCAAGCGTGATCGGGTCGGCAACGGCATGGGCAAGGAGAACGTCGCCGTGGTCAGCGACGTGGTGTGGCTGGATCTTGATGCGCCCGATGATGTGCTGGAGCGCGATGTGCTGGTTGTGCTGGCGGAGCAGCGTTTGGAGATGCTGCGAGCCTGCGGCCTGTGTCCGAGTGTGTACATCTTCTCGGGCCAGGGGTCGTGGGCGTTTTGGAAGCTGGCGTGGCCGATCCCATCGCCGGACACCGAGGTGCTGAATCGTCGCCTCGCCGCCGAGTTCGCGGCGCGGCTGGGGCGACGAGCGAGCGAGCACAACATCGACCGTGTGGCGCGGCTACCAGGCGCATGGCATCAGACGACGGGCTTGCAGGCATTCGTGATGGCCGTGACTGGAGTCGTGTGGCGGTTGCCCGACTTGGATGAACTGCTGGTGGCGGATGTCAGCGCGTCCAACGGTGTCCCAGTCAGGCGGGGCGCGCCCTCGACGCTTCGCCCTGGACTGCGTGTGCCGACGCTGTCGCTGCCCGCGGATCTCGCCAGTTACGTCCGGGAGCGGCCGTCCAAGCAGGAACGCAAGAGGAGCGCCATCGACGGCTCGCAGATCGAGCAGGCCATTGTCTGCCGACTGGTGAATCGGGGCTGCTCGGACGAGGACATCGCCGCCTACTTCGACCACCACCAACTTCCCCGCCACATGGAGGAGCGCGGCCGGACACGCGGCTACGGGTGGTTAGAGGACGGCATCGTCACGGCACGCGGTCGAACGAGCCTGGGGGACAGCAGGAGTACAACAGGTGCAGCACATGTGAGTCAGACGGATGAGACTCTCGGCGGGGGAGACTCGCCGGTGGAGCCGAAGAAGGCTGTGCGTGATGGCCGCAAGCGGTGGGGAATCTTGCGGGACATGGTGTGTGGCCAGCCCGGCCGCGAGCTTGTCGCGGAGGTGATGGCACGGTTCGGCATCAGCCGCGCGCAGGTCTTGGGCAGTTCGTCTTCGTTCTGAGCGACTCGACTTCCCAGCGACTCGACATCGCAACGACAGACGCGAACGGCCGGTATGTGCATCTGATCGCGGTTGGCGTCGCCCAGCCTCGCCTCAAGGTAGCTGCTCTGATACCGCTGAGCAGCTAGCGGCGGAACGAGCGCACCCCTCGTAACGCGGACGGCAGGGCGACCGCAGAAAAGAAGGCTCATTGCAAATGAGCCTCTCCAGCGGCTCAGGCACGGCCAAACCCGTCCTCAGCGCGGCTGCCACGGGAACCCGTCGCACGTCAGGCTCATCTAATCTGGCGTCATGCAGCGGCGGTCGGGGGTGGGGCATTCATCGCCTTCGGGCGATGCGATAATGCGAGCGGTATCCTCTCAGACGTGTCCTTCTGCCAGTACTGCGGATCGGAAACGACGCAAGCTGCGAGGTTCTGCGCGACGTGCGGGCAGCCGCTTTCCCAGTTCGCAGTTGCCGAGTCGTCCCACCAGAGTGCGCGAGGCGGCGTGAGCGCCAAGTGGAGGAACTGGCTTCCGGGTGTGATTCTCGCGGTCGCCGGGTTCTGCATCCTGGGCCTTTCGATAGTGGCCGTGTACCGGTCGAGTCAACCTGAGCGAACAACGACGGTCACGATCCACAACGACTTGCCGTATACGGTGCAGCTAGGCGAGTGTTCAGACACCACCTTCATCATGGGGTCAAATGGGGAGTGCGTCGAGTACTCCATGCTCGACCGAGTGTTCGTGGAACCTGGTGAGTATGCGACCCTGACGGTGGGCCTCCACGACGTACAGATCGTCATGAAAGACGACGGCAACGTCAGGCTCGGCTGCCTTCACTACCAGTTCGACGACAGCAACGCCGATTCCGTCGTCTACATCAATGCCAGCGAGTACCGGCCATGCCTGGATCAAACACCCGCAGTTCCCGTCCCGTTTCGTTGACTCGAACATGGCGAGGACGGGAGCGCATGCCGCGGTGACTGAGAGCAACGGGAGAGTCGTTATCGCCATCGTGGGTGCACGCGATAGCGGCTTGTCCGGTACTCGCAGGCCAATCGGTTGACGCTTCCGGGCTGGGTAACGAAATCCCCCTATTAGCCCGCGTGGTGTCCAAATCACCCGCGCAGTTGAGGCAGTGTGGGCGGTGTTCGTGGTGGACATGGTCATCCTCGCAGTAGGAATGGTTCCATCGACGGCGATGAGGCTCTCCGTCCGGCCAAGGGGTAGAATCGGTTCGTGGATTGGCAGACCGCAGGATGAGTGGTGAACCGCGATTGGTGGACGCGGTGCCGGAGTTGTCGGCAGTGTTGGATCGGGAACTGCGTCTGGGTGGTCATCTGGAACTGGCTGACCTATCGCTGAGGTTCGCCTGTTCGGCTGCGAGTACGAGTCGAATGCAGCCTCATTGCGTTTCGTTGCCTCGCTGAGAAGGCAGGATGTACCCCGACTTACTCAACTGGATGTGGGCAAGCAACGTCCAGACCGGCTGAGCCGATTCTGGCTCTGGTTGGATGGAAATGTGCCGGTCGCGCTTGGAATCAATGGCCTCGGGACGCTGAGACCACGTCTGCATCAGATCGGAACGCGACCGCCTTGGGGCCATACGCAAGCCAAGTCCGAGATGAGTTGGATCCCGACCACGAGGCACTCGTCGGAGCCAGAACACTGACCACGAGCGTGGCAACGGCCAGATTTACGCTGTTGCCAGCGGAGACACTCCCGCGTCCTCGACGTTCTGAGCGCCGCTCTGCCGCCCTGGGGGAGAAGTGGCGGTGATGCCCCGGCCTGCCACTGGCATGGCTTCACAGCGCCGCTGGATACGCGCTGTGGCCTGCGGTTGAGAGGGCGGTACACTTCCTCTCGTAGTGGGACGATTTGCCGTTGTGCTTGCGCTCACGCTAGTCGCCATCGGCGTGACGCCGTCGTCCGCCTCCGCGAAGGAAGGCGCTAAAGCCACGCTCACGACGAGCCTCCCACTGAATGCCAAACCAGGAGATCGGATCAAGGTCGCCTGGACGCTGTCGCTCGTGCAGAGCGGGGCACGCGTTCCGTTCGGCGCTTCCGGGGTTTTTGTCAGGCTCCGAAGCGCGTCACATGACTTAGCGACCTCGGCGTTCGCCCCCCAAGACAACGGCACGTACAGCGCCATCGTTGTCGTCCCAGAAGGGGGGATTGGCGACGTTCAAATCGGCCTTCGTGGGACACCGTCCGACATGTTCTTCCCGATTACGAACGACCCCTTGCCCGGAGCTTTGCGAGCGACACCGCCACCTACCCCCGGCCAGCACCCCTCGAACATCTGGCCGCGTACCCTCCTTGCGATTGCAGGAGTGATCGGTGCCGTCGCGCTCTTGATCCTCGCCGCCCGCCGTCTTCGCGGCAGCCACAATCAAGCCGGTCACGTCAGACCCTAACCAGCGCCCCATTGCCACGGACGATCTCAGATACTGGCGTTTCCATGCGGCGCTTGTTGATCGCGGTGTTCGGGTGCCTGGTCGCCAGCGTCGTCGCATCGTGCTCATCCCACAGCAAACAGTCCAAGTTCGGGATCGTCTGGCGCAGCGTCAACCCCGTCAGTCCACTACGTGACGCGGTGTCCGGTGACGCGGCCGTCTGCCTCCTCGTTACACGCGGGCGACACCAGCTTCAACCACGGCAACAGCAGCCTGCACGTCATCCTGTGGCCGCACGGCCACCTCCGCGCCGGACGACTGCCGGGCGGCGGCAGCTACGCGACCATCCGAGCAGACGGCTCGATCTGGGCGAAGCTGGGCTGGTGGCGCTCAGTGCCAGGGACGCTTACCGTCACCGGGCAACGACTCGACGCGCCAGGCCCACCATTCCACGCCGACGTAACGGCTGGATACGGCGACACAGGATTCCAACCAACAGGCGTCACCTTCCCCAGCACTGGCTGCTGGCAGGTGATCGGCCACATCGGCAACGCAAGGCTGAGCTTCACCGTCCTCGTCACCAAGATGTAGGCATCGTGCCGACCCAACTACCCCCAGCAAGCCGCACCCATCCAGCCGACCCCGAAGCACGCCCTCGGCGTCACTGCGCCGCCACAGCAGCCGCCCAGTGCCTGGAAGCTGGCTCACTGGTATGATTGCTCCGAGGCGTGTGGCGAAGGTTGGGAGTTTGGGGACGTGGGAATGGTGGTTTTCGGAGTTGCGTGTGCGATGTCCTTCGTGGCAGGGGTCGGTATGCTTGCGTATCTTTCGCTCCACAGGCAGCGGACGGCATGGCTACTTGCGCCGTCAATCGTCTTGATCGGGATACTGGCGTTGTCCTCGACTCATGCGAACTGGTTCTACTTATCGGTCTTCGTCACGGTAAGCTGGTTCGCGGGGTTGATCGTCGGGTCATTCGGTGCGGCTTGGGGGCAGTTGCTGCGGGGCCAGTGAAAGATGACCGATGGCGGCAGCCCGGTGACCAATGGTCGAAGGCACCACGGGCAAGCAACCCGGTCAGCATCGCGGGTCGAAGAGCCGCACCGGCGCATCACGACTCTGGTTCTGCGGAGATTGCGTCCCGTCGTGACCGCCGCGACCGTTGGACGCGCACTGGTATGACTACGACAGTCAGCCACACAATGACTCCACCAAGGAACAACCACCACGAGAACAACAAGCCGAATGCTATGAGATACAGCGCAGTGCCCAAGCCCAGGAACGTTCGCACGAGCGCCGACACCGCCTCCGGTTTGTAGGCACGCTGTCGCGGGACAGCCCACGGGAGCGTCACAAAACACACCGTGCCCGCCCCGAAGGCGATACTGTGTACAACAAGTAATGATATGAAACGTGGTGAAAAACTTTGGCCCCAGGGTCTCGGAGTCAGGTGATTATAACCAAAGCCAGTAACTACGTCGCGGCCCAGGTGACGGGGCCCCTGGGAACGACGACGGCAACGTGACATCAGGCGGCTCTGGGTAAAACTGGACGGCCTCCACCCCCTGGCACGCACCCTGCCGAGTTCGTCTAGGGGAGGTACCGCGATGATGAGCCTCCCGACCGCTCCAACGGCACATGCCCTCGCGTGTACGGGCTTTCCGTCCTCGTGGCCAAGCGAGGGTCTGAACGCCATTCTCCCGTGTTGTCGCTGCTGGAGACACCGAGCGCCATGTCGGTCTTGTGAGGGCGGGAGATTGGCTCTCATGCGGCTCTCACGCCTCTGGTTGCGGGGAGGATGCTCGCCCCCCGCCAGTAGTCGTGAGCAGTTCATTCTGCGAGGGGAAGAAGTGATGATCTGCGTCCAGGGGATCGATCAGGCGATGTAGTCGGTCAGGGTCGGCCAGGCGAGCGATGAGGACGTCAACATCGACGCCATGGTCGAGAGGGACGGCGGGGTCGTTGGCGTAGCGGTCGAACTGGAATCTGGTGTCACGGCCACGGCCCTCGCGGTGGACGTGGACGAGGCCGGAGTGGTCGCAGGGGAACGATTTCCAGAAGTTGTAGCCGCTCTGGAGGATGACGCCGACGCCGGGTACCTCTCGGATTTGCCCTTCGTCATCGACGACCTGCTTCGTGGCGAGCGTGAGGCCGGTGGCCTTGGGGTTGTCGAACTCTGCCGCGACCGCGATCTGGTACTGCCGCGCCTGGAGTCTCCAGCGGCGGGAGATGATATCGGTGCCGTCGTCTGGCACGATGAAGCTGGCGAACACGGGCAGCGTGTAGCCGCCCACCTCCTCTCGGCCGAGGCGCAGCTTGTCGTGCAACCACACTTCCTGCGGCTGGCTCAGGAGGCGGACGTAGCGTAGCTTCCTACTGTTCCAGCCGATCCGAGCCACGCCATCGATCTGCTCGTGGTGGCGCAGGCGACTGGCCTTGCGCTCGTGTTGCGCTTCCAGCTTCTCCTCCTCCTGGCGCTCCAGCCGTGCTTCGAGCTTGGCCTCCTCCTGGCGTCCGCGGCACGCGCTGCCTTTCGCGGCAGCAGATGGACTGGGCTTGGCAGTATCGGACGGTGTTGCATAGATGTTCGGTCGTCGCAGTCCCACGAGGAACTCGAACGGCACCCCGACCCCCCTCCACTGCAACCGCCGCTTTCCCGCCTCGGTACGAGACACGGTCTCGCCCCCTGGCCGCTTGTGCCTCTCGATCAACCCGCGATCCACAAGCCATTTGACATCCCTGTATGCCGCAGAGCGTCAGGGGGTACGAGTGTCACTTTGGCAACGCGTTACCCGGATGACCGTCACCGCGTGCCGACTCAGGCTCGCGCGTCAGACCCCGAGCTACGAGCAGTTCCCGGTGCAGACTCGCAAGTGGATCGCACTGGTTGGCGGGTAGCGGCCGGTGACTTTTACCCAGCCCGGCGCGGTGGCACCCGCGTCGTGCGCTGTTGCTTCGACCGCCACGGCCCAGTCAGCTTGGTCGCCGAGCCGGGGGTGGGATTCTCTGCCGCCACTAGTAGATCGTTTCGCTCGACGAAACACGCCGGACTCGGCCATCTTCGCGGACAGCGTGCGGTAATACCGGGACAGCACCTGGATGCTTTCACATAACCCTGGTGAGCCGATTGGAGCGACGGGGCGAGGTCGCCGCAGCGCACCGCTATGTCGGAGAGCCGCTACGACGTAGGCGTCACGTCTGGCGCTTCGACTCCACAGCCCACCACCCTTGTAAGGCGTCGATGAGGCCGGTCGCCCTATCCCCAAAGCCCGGCCCGAGCCCGTAGTCCTCGTCCAGCATCGTTTCTATGAAGGCCGCGATCTCTGCCGAGGATTCGCCACGTTGGATACGTCCCAGGACTGGCAAGACGAGATCGTCGTACTCATCCCGGATTCCGTCGATAGTGTCGTCCCCTGGTTTGAGCGGGTGAAAGACACTCAGAGGATCCCAAGCGACGAACGCCGCACGCACTGCCGACTCTCTCGCCTTCATGATCGCGGACATAAGCGCAGTATCGCAAGGACGAAGAAGCCTCGCTCGAGGCCGCCTCAGCCCGGACTGTAAGCAAGTGCGCCTCGCGCCGGGCTGTGAAGTCCCGCAAGCGCCGAGACAAGGCACCACCAGTGCATCACCGCGAGGGCGGCAGAATGGCGCTCAGAGCGTCAGGGTGCGGGGGAGTGTCACTATGACTGGCGATGGTGTCGCCAGGTGTTGTCGCAGCCTGTAGCCAGCTTGCAGGCTCTCGTGTTTAGCGTCTGTGGGATCGTCGCCACCACGTTCTGGCGAATCCGACGATCACGAGTACGGCACCGGCGATGAGCAGGACGGAAGCGTTGATGATGACCCCGACCAGGATGAGCGCATCCCCGGCGAGCATCACCCGATCCATTCGTTTCAGCCGCTCCAGCATCGGGCCATCTTACCGGGCGATGGGATCTCGAGGCGCGCGTGCGGCCGTTCATCGACGTTGCCGCTGGCGAGGCTCATTTCTCAGCGGGGAGTCCTCATTCTCAACTCGGCAGGGGGCCTTGCGGGGGTGGGGTGCCGTCTGGTTTGACTGGAGCAACCTGACAGCCCGCTGGCGTCCTTGCCGAGGAGGATGACTGGCGGCAGATCGAAGATGAGCCGGACAACGCCTGAGGAAGAGACGCAGTCCGGCTCTTGATCTGGCTATACGGCGGTCAGTATGCCGGTTTCGACTTCGTCGTAGTAGGAGATCGACAGGGAGTCAATCTCGACGCCCGCTTTGCCCATCGCGTCCTTTCAACTCGGGCATGGCAAAGAGTGCTCGTGCCGCCTGCTGGGAGTCGAAGGTGTGCGTGATGACGATCTCATTGGGATCTTCGGTCGAACGCATCACCTGGTGGGCGCGCACGCCGTGCTCGACCTGATGTGGCTTGAAACTGTCGTAGATTGGCTTCCACGCGTCGAAGTCGGCGACTCGGTGGCGGACAAGTGCGATGGTGCTCGGCATGAAATGCCCCCTTTCGGGGCGGGGTGCCCGGCTGCGAAGAAACGGGCCTCAGGAGAAGCGCGCAACGAGGCGGTACGCAGCACCCTACTCCTACCAAGTCCACAATACGGCGGCATCGACCGCCATCTCCGCGACGGGGCAGAATGGCGCTCAGAGCGCCAGGCGACCTCGTAGTCACATCCGGCCAGGGAGCCGGGGAAGCCCGCGTCCTGACACAGGGAGGGCTAGACCGCCCAGGGCGGCGGCTTGTCTGCCTTGTTGGCACTGCGTAGTTGGAGGTAGCGCCGACTCAACGTCGGCTTTAGGGTGCTGGCGACGAGGAGGGAGTGGTTGATCCTGCGCATCGACGCGAGCAGCGACCTACCTGTCTGGAACGCACCCGGCTGCTCCGGGCACCTCGATGTGAGGCCCGTGCAGCTAAAGCGAGCGGCCCGCCACTCAGCCACAAGTTTCTTCTCCGTGCCAGCATCAACACCGCGTGGATGATTCGCGGCGCTCGCCCAGTTCTTCCCGCCCACGCCAACGGTCGCGTGGTTTGAGGCGGAATGCGAGGAGCTTCCTAAGCATCCCGCGCACAGCATCGCCACTGCTACGAGCACTCCAAGTGATAAGGCGCGATTACTCAACGTTGGTTCCTCCGAATCCCATTATGCCACGTCGCCGAGTCAGACCGCCAGGAGTTCGCCTGGGTTCGCAGAGCCGCTCAAGTGCCCGGCCGCCGCCTAGCAGGACTCGTCTAGCCCAATGTTTGGCGCGAGTGTACAATGGCGTCGTGAAAAGGCTGCGCGTTGCACTGATCGCCCTTTCGCTGATCGCGTTGTCAGCCGTCGCGCTTGCCTGGTTGCACAACGTTGGCCAGTCGTCAGCGAGGCGATATCCCACAGTAGAGAAGCAGCTTGCCGACTGGAAGCACACCCACCCGGACTTCACCTGCGGTGTGGTGCAACGGACGTCTCGCTACACGGTCTTCGTCTCATGCACCAAGGGTGTCGGGAATACCAGCGATCTAGCCATGGTCGGGTTCTTCACCCCATCCGCTCCGGCGTCGATGCGGGCAGTGGGCCGCTAGGTCAGGGTCACGAGTAGTAACAGCACCACTGTGTCGGCCAGCTACCATTGTGGCCGGTACCAGTCGCTCGGTAAGGCCACGCAGGCGGCAAGCTAAGGATCGCCCCCTGCATCTCCGCGAGGGCGGCAGAATGGCGAACGATGCGAGTGCCGCAACGATCACCAGCCAGACGACGCAGAGGATCACCCACTGCCTAAGACTCTGTACGCGAAGTGCAAACGGAATCGTGAACAAGCCAACGCCCACCAACCACCCCGCGCCTTGAGGGCCACGATGAATAATCACACTTCCAGCATACGCCGAATCCCACACCCGGACAGGGGTTCACCGACGACGGGCGCGTCGGCGCAAAGCAGCGACTGCCATCCTTCCTGCCAGGGCGGCAGAATGGCGTTCAGAGCGCCAGGCGATCTTGTAGTGTCACATCATGTCGCGCTGGTGGTGGTGTCGCAGATCTTCGGCCAGCTTACGGCGACCGTCCTGGCGATGACCGAGGCGGTCAAAGCGCAGAATGCTGAGGCGAGGGAGCTTCGGGGTCGGCTGGGTCGAGTCAGATAAGGGTTCATCATCGCGGCATTCATCATCACCAGGATCCAGGTGGGCGACTACGACTCTTGGCGTGCCATGTTCGACCAGGATCGTCCGCGTGCCCGCGAGCATGCCACCGCCGTGCGGGGCCCGCAGCTTGTCGCCATCGGACGCCCAGGGTAGCCGCACGCTCAAACGGTAGGAGGTGGATTCAAGGCGGTATACGCTGGACGCCGCTGGTTGCTTGAAGGCGCGGTCATCCTGATAACCGTTTGACCTCGGCCCTCGCCGATTCCCTGAGATCTTGCAGTGACTTTACAGGCGCGCCGTCGCGCCACACGGGGAAGGTCAGCCAGTCAACCACTTTGCGGCCACTGATGACCCGGACGCGGGCGCTGGATTCGTGAGGGTCGTCGCGGGTTCGCTGTAGATCCATCGACCCGAGACATCTTCCATCCGCGAGGGGGCGGCTTGCGGCTCGCACCTCGTCCTGTATGGCCGATGTGGCATCGGCCTCGAACCGCTCCCAGGGCCGCGGGGCGAGGGCGCTCAGTGCGTGTGCTGCGAGTTCGCGGGCGTGCTGCCACTCATCGGCCGACTCAAGCAGTTCGGCGATGGTTCCACCGGGAGAGGCTCGGTATGACTCTGAGGGCAGGGCCAGGAGATAGGCGTGGAGTTCCCGAACCGATGTCTCGGCGTCTGGCGTGATTTCGTCTGGAACTGCCATGGATAACCCGAGCATGCGGTCGTCGAGGCTCATCATGAGTTCATCGACCCCAACGCCCTGGGCGGTCAACCACGCCGCCTGTGCAGCAGCAGGTTGACCAAGGCGCGCAACCTCGTCGATCAGAAACACCCGGTAGGTTTGAGCGTCAAAGGTGAACAGATCGGGATCGTTGTCGCTCACGCTCGAACGACGATACTCCTGCCTGCACAGCCGTGCCCGGCCACGAACTACGACCATCAGGAGGGCGCGCCACACCCGGCCAATCTGGCACAGCACCTGCGTCCCGCTACGAGCCGCCTCAACGCTCTCCCGGACTCGCAGCGTCAGGACGACGGCGAGCACCCGGACAGAGGTACAACGACACGACCGCCGCGGCCGTTCATCGACGTTGCCGCTGGCGAGGCTCATTCTCAGCGGGGAGTCCTCATTCTCAACTCGGCAGGGGGGCCTTGCAGGGGGTGGGGGTGTGACTCTCGTTTTGAGCGAAGCCTCCCGCCAGGGCCTTGTGTTCATTGACTCTAACTGCTGGCCGAGGTGCTTTTCTGACCCTACCCACGGTATCATTGGCAGGTGGCACTTCGTAGCACAGCCTTACGACTTTGCATGCTTGTCTTGGCGGCGTTGGCGTTCGGCGCTGCGATGTCGGTGACCAAAGGTAACGATACCGGCGTCCGCGATGACATCGGCAACCTAAGTGCCCCCTGGCTGCTGCTGCCGTTCTTCGCGGGCACTGCGATGCGTGGGCGCGCGTTTGCCGGGGCGGCTGCCGGGCTGGTCTCTACGCTCGCGGCGCTTGCCGCCTTTTATGTCGCAAACGCCTTCGTCCTAGACCTCGGGCCACACTCGCTCGTGAACGAGGTGCGGCTGACGATCTCCTGGTACTGGTTCCCGCGCGGACTCATTAGCGGCCTCGTGTTCGGTGCGCTCGGCGCACTCTGGCGCAGACACGAATACCCCACGTTGGGAGCGGGTGTCGTCCTGGTGCTTGCGTTGGAGCCGCTCTTCTGGTCGTTCGTGCATCGCGCTGGTGGTGTGGCCGGATTCGACTTCCATCCTTCCCTCGCCGTTCAATCGGTGAGGCACTGGTCGGCCTGGTCGCGTACCTTTGCGTAGCAGGCATCGCCCGCCGCACGCACCGGCGCGCTGTGCTGACGCCGTAGCAGGATCCCCAACGGCCTTCCACCGCCTACACGGATGACCCTATGCCACGCCAGCGGCGGGGCAAGGCATCGACCACCTACATCTCCACGCGAGCGTTAGGAGGCTGTACAGAGCGTCAGGGAGCGAGAGGGTGCCAGAACTGGCAACAGCATCGATGCTATCACCGCGCAACTGGTGGGCGACGGTGCTGGCGTAGCGGCGGTGGATCAGTTGGCGTATTGGGCGTAGTAGGGGTTTTGGGGGCAGCACCAGAGTGGTCTGCCGCCGAGGCGGGGGAGGAGTCTGGTGGTGGTGCCGCCAGTGCTGGGAAGTAGTCGCCAGTGTCCGGCTTGCTCGTCGTCTAGGAGGAGCCAGTGGTTGTCGGGTGACCAAGTGATCCAGTCGAAGTGCCGGTTGGTGGTCTGGAAGAGTCGCTGCGGGTTGCTGTTGGGGGTGTTGATGAGGAGGAGTTGGTGTGGTTCGGAGAAGCCGCTGGTGGTGTAGGCGAGGCGGTGGCCGTGGGGTGACCAGGCGAACATGGAGATGATGTAGGGCGATGTGATGAAGCGGATGATGCGGCCGTTCGCATGGGCGATGACGATGGTGTCCCGAGCGGTCTTGGCGGATGACCGGTGCTGGATCGCCGCGAGCATGGCGAGGTAGTGGTGGTCTGCTGACCACACGGGCGCTGCCATCAGTACTTTGCCTGTGACGTGGGCACGGCGAGCGATCACCGCGGCGGTAAACAGTGCGTGAGTCCGACCTGTGTGGGGATCAATGGTGAGGATCGGAGAGGCGTCCAGGTTGGCGGTACGGGCGCGGCTGCGGAACACCACCCGGCCGGTGGGAGTCCAGCCCAGGAGGTCACCCGAGGCGACCGGGCGTGGGGTTGATCCGCTGGCACGCTGGATGAGGATGCGGCCACTGAGAGCGGTGCCGCCGGTGACGATCTCGCCTGCTGCGGGGGGCACGCTAATAGACGGCTCGGCGGCGATCTGGCTGCGATCCTGTGACCACGCGATGACCGCTCCCAACCGCCAGGGCAGCGGCAAGCGTCGCGTCTGTGCGAGGCGTCCAGTCTTATACGAGAACAGGGCGTAGCGGGGAGGGTGTGCCCGCTCGACCTGGATCACACCGGGAGCGATCCAGGTGACGGTCTGCCCGTTCCACCCGCGCCCAGTCGCGACCGACGACAAATGGCCGCTCGGCAGGCCCGTCGCCACACCAAACCCCCGACCCGAGCTTGACGAGCCGTACGGATCGGTGGACACCCCCAGCCCGAACACGACCTCACCCAGCGGAGCACCCACGCCCGGAGGGACAGGCGTACTCTGACTCGTCAATGCGGCCCGATCAGACGACGACGATCCCAGGCAGCCAGCCGCGACTCCGAGTAGCCCGAAGCACACCAACGCGCCGACCAGCAGGCGAGACATACCCAAACCCTACGCACGGGCGTCCACAAGGCGTCCGCATCCTCGCGCCGAGAGCCTGTGGCCGTGCCGACAGGTTTGCCCAGACGCACGGTGGATGGCGGCGGGTGGTATCGTCAAGAGACTGTGAGCCGCCTGTTCATCGCGCTCATCTCGCTGATCGCAGCGGTTGGCTCCGGCTGTTTTGGCGCGGCAGGGTCTGGAGCAACGAGCGGTAACCAGTCTGGCGCTCACCAGTCGCTTTCTCGGCCGCTGCATCTGCCCAAGCTGTCGCCCGGAGAACCATGCCCTGTGTCAGAGGCGCGTCACCTGTCGGCTGCCTTCGCGCCGGGGCTTGGCGCTGGCCCCGCATACCCAGTCGGGATCTCACGCGGAGTGCTTCGATTCGAGTATCCGCCTGGCAATAACACCCTGTTCAAGGGGAGCGCCTGGGGTGGCCAGAAGGTCTTGTGGGTAGTCGATCCGTCCTACAATGGGGCGGTGCTGATCCGAGGCCGCCGCCTCGACGGCCCGCAGGCTCTCCGGTTCGCAGGGGGGATCGATCCACCTGCTGAGTTGAGACTCCCGCCCCAGCCGAGCAATACCACTGGGGGTTGGGCTAACTATCCGTCCTACACACGCCTCCGAACCTCGGGCTGCTACGCATATCAAGCTGACGGATCAACATTCAGCACGATCATCATCTTCCGCCGTCGTATTCCACGCCTGATTATCTTGCTTTGATTCAAAGTTCGTGATGACAAGCTCATCCCCGCTCGCGCGTGCACGTGCGCTGCGGTTGGGGATGGAGAGGCTCGCCGGGCTTCGATGGAACCATCCTGCAACTCGGAAGGGGTTGGTGCCGGGGGGTGGGTACCTATCTCTTCTCGGGCAGGCTGCGGGCATCGTTGTCTGGCCAGGTTCCAGGCTGGATCTTCGACAGACCCCATACCCGCAGTGCGTAGTCCTCCTGGGACTCTCCTTTCGACTGTTCGGAGTAACCCAAGAACCTCCCGACGAGTTCGAGGCGGTCGCCATATGGCAGTGGATCTGTGCGAGCGCCGATGACCTTGTCGGTGATTTCGTAGAGAGCTACCTGTGCTGCGCGACGGCCTTGCCACTTGACCAGCCGCGGGCGCAGGATCCAGGCGATCCCGAACGCCACGAGGATCGATGCCACGCCCAGGCCCGCTGCGAGCGATGTTGAGGATGAGGTTGATCGACCGCCACGCTCGATGGTCAGCAGGTAGCCGAGCGCCTGTACGACGAAACCAACGACGAGCCACCCGACGCCGAGCATGCCAAACACCTTGTCGTTGATGGCCCGCCCGATGCTGCTGCTCACGCCCCCCCAACTCAGGTTTTGGCGAACCATCTCCTCCGGGGAGGCAAGGAGGCCACGCGCAAGCAGGACAGCCCCAGATAGGTCGAAGGCGAGGCCTAGGATGAAGAGGTCGCTGACGCCGATCACTCCTTCACCGTAGACGGCGCAGCGGACGCCGAGAGCCATAATCGCCAAGACGGAATTTTCGGTGCTCCAGTCACGTTTGTACTCATTGCCCGGTTGTGGCGGTGATAGAGACACGGAAAGAATCCAAACTGTGGCTAGGAGGCGATTGTGGCAGTAGCAGTGGAGTCTCGTCGGCTGGATGCTGATCTGCTCACCCGAGACGAGGTGGAGCGGCTGATGCGAGCGTGCTCGGCGCGTGCTTCGACTGGCCAGCGCAATCGGGCCTTGATCGTGTTGGCGTGGCGTGCTGGGCTGCGCGTTGGTGAGGTGCTTGCGCTCAAGCCGAAGGACGTCGATCTGATCGAAGGGTCGCTGCGCATTCAGCATGGAAAGGGCGACAAGCCACGAGTGGTCGGACTTGATGCTGGAGCCGTCGCCGTCGTTGCCAAGTGGATCGACACCCGGCGCAAGCTTGGAATCCCGACGAGCCGCCCACTGATCTGCACACTCGGCGGCGATGCAGTCGGCCAGGACTACGTCCGACACCTGCTGCCGCGGCTGGCAGCCAAGGCCGGGATCGACAAGCGCGTCCATGCCCATGGCCTGCGGCATGCCTACGCGGTCGAACTTGAGCGCGAAGGCGCTCCGCTCTCGACCATCCGTGATCTTCTGGGGCACTCCTCGGCTGCTGTGACCGACCGCTACCTGCGCAGGCACGGCGCTGGCGCTGCCGTGGAGTTCGCCCGGTCGCGGGAGTGGAGTCTATCTCGAACCACCGAAGCGTTAGACGCGAGGCTAGCGAGGTCAGCTAAGAGGTGAGGCAGCGATGGTAGCGAGGCAAGGAGCGCAGCGCGGTTCGCCAAAGGGGCGGTAGACCGAAAGCTTTGCGCCACACGTCAAGCACGTTCCCGCCTCGCACGTCGTCGCTCGACTGCTTCGCGTCACCCAACCTGCGGTGTAGTTGCCCATCGCCGCACCAGTGCCAGAGCGCTTCCTCATCTAGCCAGTCTACACGTCCGAATCTGGCCGCGCGCAGTGCTCGGTCGCGGCGTCCCAAAGGCATCCCCGAGAGCGTGCAGATGCAGTGGGCCGCAGAAGCCGAGGACGCTCAAGGCGTCGGTTCCTGCGCGCGTAGCCGTGCTGTGAAGCTGCCGTGATTAGGCTTATGCCCCCAATGGGATCTTGCTGACGATCTTGTCGAAGCGTTCCCATCCAGTGCCTTCGGAGCCGAACAGCGCGTAGAGCACCCCGGCGATGGGGAATGTGACGAGCACGGCCAGGTAGACGACGAGGGCCATGAAGATCCAGATCGGCGATCCCAGCACTGCGATGGCGACGAATAGTCCCGAGTCTGTGAACTTCTGCTTGTGCCGCTCCTCGGTCACGGCAGCCTCCCGTCGTCCACCGCGTCGAGCAGCGGGTCAAACAGACGGCCGACCTTCAACATGTCCGCGGCCAGGAAGTCATGCACCGGGGATAGGCTGCCCGCCGCATCAAGCAGCACCCTGAATCGCACCACTCCGTCATCGTCGAGTGCAACCCCAACCACCGTGCCACTAACACCGCGCAGCCGCACGCCACCGATCCAAGTAAACACCTGCACCCGGTCGCGCACCTCGTAGCGCAGCTTGCTTGTATCCACCATCATTTCCCTCCGATTCGTCGGTTTGCCCTAAAGCGGGCCGGATCGTTTTCCCAACGGGCCGACGATGGCCGTCTGGGGAGCGCACCAGGTGCGCTGCTCTGGATCCTGTCTAGAAGTGTGCCGTTCGACCTCCGTCTGCGCAACTGCCCGCGCCTGCGCGCGTAGGCCGGAGGACAGTTTGGGCCACTTTCACCCGCCCATGGCAGCCTCGGCCCGCTGCCGGATGGTCAATCCGACAGCGTCTGACTCTTGACCTGGATGATGCCGATCTGCCGTGCGCGCAACACCGTGCGCAGTGTGGGCACAGGCGAAGGGCGTGAGCAGCAGCCACCTTCACACGGAGTGGGTTAGGATCGAGGCGTGTCATTGCCCTATGACCAGATCGCTGATCGGAATGGGTTCATCCGCGCCACTGTCCGTCTGTTCACGTCTGAGGAGGGCGGGCGGCAGACGCCTGTCGGCCCTGACTACCGCGCGAACTGGAGCATCGATATGCCGGATGCCTCAAAGCAATCGGGAGCGCCGATGGTCACCGACAACGTTGAATGTCTGGCGCTGGGCGACTCAACTGCCGTGCGCCTGTTCCCAATGTGGCCGCCGTTTTGGATGGCGGTGGTGCCCGGTTCCCGACTGTTCGCGTTCGAGGGCGCGAAGGCGGTTGGGATGGCAATCGTGACCGAGGTCGTTCCGCCGACTTCCAAACAGGGCTAAACCTGTAGCGGTTGGGAGCCCGTTTTCACTATCGCGCGCGCCCCCACGCGTAGCCTGGGAGCCGTTCCGGCCATTTGCCCGTGCGGGTCAAGTGCAGCGAGTTGGACACCCCCCAGCTATCCGAGCTAAATGTGCTGCATCTAGGCCAGGGTCTGGGATGTTGGCTTGTACCCCTTGCGTCACTTGAAACGGCACGCAAAGGTCTGAAATAGTCCAATGATGCGTTGGTATGTGGCATTGAGCGCGGTATTCAGGCCGGTCTTTGACGAGTCCGTCGTGGACGGTGTTGCCGAGCTACTTGAGCGCCAAGGTGTGCTGTTCGGGGGCGACTCCGTCCAGGGCAACCCCGGCCCCGCGCTTGACGTCGCCATGGTGGTCAAAGCCGGGGACGCAGACAAGGCCAGCCGGAAGGCTTCGGCTCTGCTGATCGATGCCCTCGCTCACGCGGGTGCACGGCCCGGCTCGTTTCGACTCGATCCTCCGCATGTGATGCCGATGGCAGAGGTCGAGAAGGGCATTGCCGACGCGAGGAAGCAGCGTCACGGCCGTGACGACCGAACCAATGGCAACTGGTTGGAGGTCGTCGTTCGTCAGCATGATGGCCAGCACACCGACAACGACACTTGAGGTCGGGGTCTAACGCGCCTGTGCCACTTGGGGGATCTGTCGTATCTGCTTCGGAACTGCGGTGTGTCCCCGCAGAAGTCGGTACCAGGCGTAGATCGACTGGGGGCCGCACATACCGGACTGGCCGAGGTGGATGGGCTTGCCGTCGAGCGTGCCATCGACGCGGAGGGTGGCAGGTGTCAAACCACCAATGCAGATCGGGTTGATGTAGCTGTCTGTGAACCGGGCCGGGTTGCGGGTGATCGGGATACAGGCCGAGGCCCACTCGCCGACCTGGACATCACCGCCACAGTGGATCTCGATGCGAAACGGCGAGAAGGCAGCGGGCACTTGGTTGCTCGTCACCCGCACCACGACGCTCGCGGTCATCGACGTGGACGGACGCGCAGCAGGCGAGCTTTGATCGCCCGAGGCATGTGTGCTGCTGTCAAAGCACCCGGTGGCCACGCCAGCCAGCACTACCAGCAGGAGCAGTCGTCCCATGTCCCATAGACGTCTGGGCGAAGGCAGAAGTTCCAGGGCGGCGCTCACGGGCCGAGGAACGCCGTCAGAAGCCTATGGCCGGGGCTGTAGCCCAAGCGCCCACCGACCACCACGGCTGCGATCAGCCCGAGGTAGGCGAGCAGCACCAGCCAGTTGATCCAGTCGTACTTCAAGTGTCCATGGTACGACGGACGCAGGGCTCCGCACCGGCCTAGGCTGGCTCTGCGTCTAGCCAGGTTCGCCCGCACGCAGCTTGGATGTGACCCCGGCTGGGAAATCCCGAGATGGCCATCGGAGCCGCGATGGCGACCTGCACCCTGGAGGTGGGGCAGGCCGTGCTGGTCGTGTCGCTCATCGTGTCTCGTTCGGTGGTGGCGTAACTGCCTTCTAACCAAGGGCGCGTCCCGCCTCGGGCGCGGGGGCGACAGCGCCGAACGGTGATCGTCGGGTGACCTGTTATAGTTATCTCGCTCCCGTGTCCGACCGCTTGAGGAGCAGCGTTACCGGCCAAAACGGATCTTGGCAGGGCAGTGCTGTCGTCAAAGGACACGAAAAGGGAGCAGGTTGATGTTGAGATCGTTTCAGCCGGTAGGGAAAAGTGTGCGGTGGAAGCTAGTTCGTGACCGTCTGCGTGAGGTGCAGAGGGGGGATCGGACGTGAGCGCCGCCCTACCTCTCATTCGCGGGCCTCGCTTCATCGCTCTGCCGGGTCTGCCCAGGCTGCGGAGAGGCAAGCTGAACGTCATCGCGGGCGCGGGTGGCGACAACAAGAGCAGCCTGGCGGTGCTGTATGCGGCTACCTACTCACAGACGGGTGGCAACGTCTGCCTCATCAGCACCGAGGATGAATGGGAAGACGTTCTGCCGCGCCTGGAGGCCGCCGACGCCGATCTGAGCCGGATCACCTTTCGTCATAAGCCCTACCGCTTGCCCGAGCAGACTGCGGCCCTCAACACCTGGTTGAGTCGCCACGGCGCTGGTCTGGTCATCCTTGACCTGTTGGAGGACTGCAAGCCGGGCAGGAGCGAGTTTCGACCCGCATTGATCCCGCTCGTAAGCGCCCTTCATCGCACCGACGTCACCGCCTTGGGGATTGTCCACACCAACAAACACCTCCGCAATGGCCAGTCCGCCCTGGACGTGATCCCTGGACGTCGGGGCGACCTGGCAGGCATCTGCAAGGCCGTGTTCGTGATCGCCCGCAGTGCCGATGATCCCGAGGGCACGCGGTACGTGGGAGCGGCCAAGTGGAATCACGGCTATCCGCCGCCGTCGCTGGCGTTCGCGGTGGAGTCGGTAGAAGTGCCACCGAGCGACCTGCACACCGACACTATCGAGGAGGTCGTCAGGCTCAGGCCGGTCGGCGCGGTGGCGATGGACGCCAACACGATCCTACGCCAAGCGGCTGCGCTGGCGGAGCCGGACGAGGAAGCCAAGGCGTCGGCACGCGCGAAGGCGTGGGCTGCGCTGCTGGCCGTTCTGCGCGACGGTGCAGATCATCCCCGAGAGGATATTCGCAAGGCGATGGAGGCAGACGGCTACGCCTGGGCTACGGTGAAGCGAGCGGCGGGCGAGCAGGGCGTCCAGACCAAGCCAGACCCCAACGACAAGCGCCGCAAGCTCTGGTTCCTGCCCACGGGCGTCCTGCTGCAACTGCTGGACGCTGAGCAGGACGATGGCGGCGATGACGGCTGGGAGCCGGTCTCATGATCGAGTCCGAACCACGACTCGGCTGGCGGGCCTGGTTCCTTGACCGACTCGACGGCCAAGTCGTCCTGCGCTCGATGAACGCGGGCACGGGCAGCGGAAATCGCCATGATCTGGACTACCGCCGAATGGCGACCTGGCCGCAGCGAGAGCGAATGGCAGCCCGGTGCCGTCACGGTAACAGACACGCCGCCCCAGCCGATGACTGCTCCTGCGGCATCTACGCCGCCAACAGCAACGAGCGCCTGCGCGCCGAGTTCAGCTACGGCAGGGACGACAGCCAAGTGGTCGGCACCGTCATGCTGTGGGGCGACGTCGTCGTGGCCGACTGGGGATTCCGTGCCCAATTCGCCTACCCCAAGCGCCTCTACGTGCCCGCCACGCGCTGGCGCGATGCTCTGGAACTGCGAGAAGTCTACGGCGTCACGACCCGTCTCTGGAACCCGTACGAGTGGGAGGTGATCTGATCATGGACATCGGCCCTGAGCGAGAGCGGATCACGGTCATCCCGAAAGAAGACCCTGTACCAGCCAAGCAGCCACAGCCCGACCGCGAGCCGGTCAAGGTGCCGACGCGGGAGCCGGTCAAGGTCTGACCCGGCTCACGGCTCACGGCTCACGGCTCCTCCGACTGCGCCGCATCCTGGGTTCTGGTGCGCTCGCTGATACGCGGTGGTCGAGTCGTGCCGGTATTGCCGGGCAGTTGATTACGGCGAGGGTTGACGAAAAGTAGAGTCGTCCTACTATCCTGCGGTACCGGCAACGATAGAAGGAGGTTCGATGAAGCAGTACCCGCTGATGACCCGCAAGCTGCGGGCTGCCGTGGGACTGCATGACCTGACCCAAGCTGAGTTCGCCGTGGCCGTAGGTGTATCGCTCGCCTCGGTCAAGGACTGGCTGAGGGGCGCGTCAGAGCCGCAGGGCGTCAACCGTGAGAACGTGGCGTTCCTATTCGGCGTTGATCGGCCAGACAGTGAGGGCCGAACGGTGTTCGGGCGGCGGGCCGAAATGGACATGGAAGCCGCCGCCGCTGCACTTGGAAGGGCGTACGGACACGCGCCTGCGAGACAGTTCGCAGCGACTGGTCAGCCGGTGATTGAGATGACGGCGGGCGCTGTAATCGGGCGGCTTGCAGCAGACGTCGGGGCGAGTGTGACGCCCCTGCATAAGGCAGGGCGCGGTAAACCAAAGGTAGACGATGAGTAACTGGTCGTTGCGGCAGCCCGCCAGAAGGCTCCCAGAGCCAAACAAGGTGGACGTTCCGACGACAACGACTTCGTCGTCTCGCTGCTGCTCCGCAAGCCCACCGAGGGTGGTGAATTCCAGCACGTGCCGATGATGCGCAGCGACGACGATCCGGCGTACGAACGTGCGCGGCGGGTGTTTGCCGGCGATGCGTCCGAGGTCGAGACGGCGCCGCTCGAGCCCGGGACGTTGGCGTTGTTCCGCGGCCGCCGATCGCTGCACCGCGTCTCGCCGGTTTGCCGCCGCCCTGCCCGGCTGATCGCGCTGCTGAGCTACGACGCGGAGCCGGGAATGGTGTTCCCGGCGCAGGTGCAGCTGAACAACGTCGGGCGCAGTTCGACGGCGTGATGCTGGACGCCTATCTGGCGAGGATAGGGCTTCGGGGGCCATGCGAGCCCACGCTCGAGACGCTCGCTGCACTGCACCGCGCCCACATGCTGTCGGTGCCGTTCGAGAACCTCGATATTCACCTGGGTCGGCCGCTGGTGCTCGATCCGGCGGCGAACTTCGAGAAGATCGTCACTCGCCGGCGGGGAGGGTGGTGCTACGAGCAGAACGGGCTGTTTGGCTGGGTGCTCGAGCAGGTGGGATTCAACGTCACGCTGCTGGGCGCGCGGGTGGTGGGAGAGCGGGTGGGGCGCGACCTCGGCCACCTGATGCTGCGCGTCGACCTCGACCGGCCCTGGCTGGCCGACGTCGGCTTTGGCGAGTCGTCGCTCGTGCCGGTCCCGCTCAGCGACGAGCCATGGCAGGTGGTGGTCAGCGGCGGGATGCGACGGGAGTTCACGCTCCGCCCGCGCCGGCTCGAGGAGTTCGCCGAGATGTGCGCGTTCAGCCAGACATCGCCCGATAGCGTGTTCACGCAGCGGCGGCTGTGCACGCTGGCCACGGAGACCGGCCGCGTGACGCTGACCGACCTGCGGCTGGTCGAGCGCGACGGCGATCGCGTCATCGAGCGTGACCTGGCCGGCGAGGACGAGTGGCGAGGCGTGTTGCGCGAACGGTTCGGCGTCGATCTGGCGCGGTGATGCTCAGGCGTCGCGGAAGACCGTGAAGTAGAACTGCCGCCAGGCCGTCCACCAGTCATCGGCAGAGGACGCGATCGTGCGACCGTCGATCACCTCCATGACGGGATCGTGGCGGTATCGCTCGACCTCTTCGCTGGTCGCGAGTTCCACCCGCACCTCGCACGGCTGGCCGGGGCTGTACGGCTTCACGGCCGAGAGGTCGGAGAGCGCCTTGATGGCACCCTGTTCGATCATCTCGCGCGCACGCGCCGGCGTCTTGTGTCGTGCGCTGAAGCGGCCGAGGCCCTGCTTGACCGCCACGGTCGTCACTCCCTCGCCGAGCAGGTCACGAGCCTCGCGGCAGGTGGCCTCGTCGCCGGTCACCATCAGCACTGGGCAGCCCCACGTCCCGCACAGCGCGGCGTTGATGCCGGTCTCGCCGACCAGCCGGCCGTTGAAGGTCAGGTTGCGCCACTCGGTGCCTGAGACGGTGTGATTCATGACGCCGCAGGGCGTCCCGGCCATTGCGTGCATACCGACGAACAGCGCGGCATCGCAGCCCTGCTCGAGGAACTCGGTGTACTCCGACCACTCGCGCTGGACGACGAACTCACAGCGCGGATCGAGCAGCTCGGGGATCAGCGAGTTGAACGTCCAGCCGCCACCGGCACCGTGACAGTCCATCACCACCACCTCGGTCGCCCCGGCCGTGAAGGCGCCCCGCGCGGCGGCGTTGATCTCCTCGGTGTAGAGCGCGCAGCGGGCGGCGTGCAGCGGCGTGCCGCCCTCAGTCTCGGCCCACTTGGTGACGCCGGCGATGCCCTCCATGTCGCTGATCACGAACACCTTCATCGCACTACCCTATCGCCGTTCGGTGCCTGGCACCGACCACACCGGTGCCAGGCACCGAACGGCGCAGGATCGAGGTGCCGGTGGCGCCGCAGGGGTGCGAGAACGGCTCCCCTGCGGGCCAGGCGGGCGAGCACGCTCGCCGGGATTGCCCGAGTCCGTGCCTGGCACCGACCGGGTCGGTGCCAGGCACGGACACCGACCAGGGAGCATCAATCGTTGATCGGGCGTGACGCCTCGTTACCCACGGGAGTGGTCGCCGTCATTACCGTCTCTTGGCATGCCACGCGCTCCTCGCTTGCTCCACCCTGAGGCGTTTGCCCACCTGACGATGCACGCCGTCGGCGACGAGCGCTTGTTTCGGATCGAAGGTGAGGCGCTCGCCTTCGTACGAATCCTCAGCGAGATCGTCGGCCTGCACGATCTCGAGGTGCACTCGTACTGTCTGATGCCGACTCACTACCACCTGCTCGTCCGCGACGTGAGGGCAAGAGCATCGGAGGCGATGCGCGACCTGAATGGCCGCTACTCCCGCTGGTGCAATCGCGGGCGGGGACGTCGAGGTCCCCTGTTCGCCGCTCGGTTCCACCGGACGCTGGTTCTCGACGACAGTCATCTGCTGACGTGTGTCCGATACCTCGCCCTCAACCCGGTTGAAGCCGGTCTGTGTGAGCACGCAGCCGGGTGGCGCTGGTCGAGTCATCGGGCGCTGGCAGGGCTGATCAGAGCGCCGACGTATCTGCGCACGGATCTGGTGATCGGCATGCTTGGATCGCCCGGGGCATACAGGACGTTCGTGTATGAAACCGCGCTTCAGACGCGCCGAAACAGCAGCAGCGCGAAGCCGAGCGTCTCGCGGCGACCCAGCTGGAGGTAGCGCGTGCGGCCGTTGCCGATCCAGGCCGCGAACTGCTCCACGCCGGGCTCACCAATGTGCTCCCGTGCATACCGTTCGCCGTTGTCGGCCCAGGCGTTCTCGTAGGCGTCCCATTGCTCCTCGCTGCTCGCAGCAACCGCCAGCAGCTGCAAGCCCAGCGGATATCCGAGCGCCGTCAGCCCGGCCAGGTCGCTCATCTGATCGCGACGTGCTCCCAGCGCGGCCAGGTACTCATCGCTCGGCTCGCGCCGCCAGTAGCCGTCGCCCAGCAGCACCAGCCCACCCGGCCTCGCCCATAGCGCCAGCTCCGACAACGGGCTGACGACTCCGATCGAGCAGACCAGGTCATACGAGCCGTCGCCCGCTCCCGCCGCGGCGGCGTCACCAACGCGGAACTCGACTCCTGGAATCTGCCGGTCGCAGGCGACCAGATCGATGCCCCGCCCGCGTATCGCCCCCCGGCTCGCCAGCCATCCCAGCACCGCCCCCTTGCCGCATCCCAGGTCGAGCACCCGTGCCGTGGGGGGCAGCGTCACGCCGGCGAACAGCCGCTCGAGCGACGCTGCGTCGTAGGGGCCCATGAACTCGATACCGGCGTGCGCGACGCTTGACCACTGATCGCGCTGCATCAGTCGAGGAAGATCGCGTAGTCGTCGAGCTGGGCGCGCGGCGGTGCGGCCCGCTCGCGATCGGCCAGGCCGAGGTGCAGCAATCCCAGCACCTGCTCCGTATCGCTGATGCCGAGAGCGGCCCGGCCGGCCGGCTCTCGCAGCACCCGCGGCGTCCGCCAGTAGCTGGCCAGGCCACGCTCGTGGGCCGCGAGCATGACGGCGTACACCGCGCACGCGCCGGCGCAGATGTCCTCGCCGTCCTGCAGCGGGTCGCCGGTCAGCAGGACAGAGCAGGCGACCAGCGTCGGTGCCCGGTCGAGCTTGGCGGCGGTCTCGGGCGCGGCTGCCTTCAGCCGCCCAAGCGCTGCCTGTCCCAGCACGCGGAACCGCCACGGGTTGGTGAGGTGGTGGTTCGGCGCCCAGCGAGCCAGCTCCAGCAGCTCCTCCAGCGTCTCGCGCGGCACCGGCTGGGGGTGGTAGACCTTGTGCGTGCGCCGCGAGCGGATTGCCTCGGCCACGTGGCGGTGGTCGGTCATGTGCGCGAACTGTAGACTCGCCCGCGATGAAGATCCGCGCAGCAGTGCTCGAGCGGTTCGGACAGCCGCTGGTGGTGCAGGAGATCGACCTTGCCGAGCCTCGCGCCGGCGAGGTGCTGGTGCGGCTGGCCGCCTGCGGTGTGTGCCACACCGACCTCTACACGGCCTCCGGCGCGGATCCCTCCGGCTACGCGCCGACTGTGCTCGGGCACGAGGGCGCGGGCGTCGTAGAACGGATCGGTGAGGGCGTCAGCATGGTCGCGCCCGGCGATCACGTGGTGACGCTGTTCTCGCCCCAATGTGGTGCATGCGTGCACTGCCTCAGCGCCAAGACCAACCTCTGCCTGGCGATTCGCGAGATGCAGGGCCAGGGCTATCTGCCGGATGGCACCGCTCGCCTGTCTCGTGACGGCGAGCCGATCCGCCACTTCATGGGCACCTCGACCTTTGCCGAGTACACCGTGATGCCCGAGATCGCGTTGGCCAAGATCTCGCCCGAGGCGCCGCTCGACGGCGCCGCGCTGTTTGCCTGCGGCCTCTCGACGGGGCTGGGAGCGGCCATGAACACGGCGAAGGTGGAGCCGGGCTCGACCTGCGTCGTGTTCGGCGCCGGCATGGTCGGCTTGGGCGCCGTGGCCGGCTGCCGGCTGCAGGGCGCAGAGAGGATCATTTGCGTCGACATGTCCCAGCAGCGGCTCGAGCTGGCGCGTGGGCAGGGGGCGACCGAGACGATGCTCGGCGGCGACGACGTGGTCGATCGGATCGTCGAGTCGACCGGCGGCTTCGGCGCCGACTACACGTTCGAGGCCACCGGCAACGTGCGTGTCATGCGGCAGGCGGTTGAGTCTGCGCGGATGGGCTGGGGTCTGTGCACGGTCGCCGGTGTGGCCGGCAGGGGCGAGACGCTCGACATCGTGCCGCGGCTCCTGATCACCGGCCGACGGGTGGCGGGCAGCTCGTTCGGTGGCGTCAAGGGCCGGGAAGGCGTGCCACGGTTGATCGAGCGCTGGCTGGCCGGCGAGATCGACGTCGCGCCTTTCCTCTCGCATCGCATCACGCTGGACGAGGTCAACCGCGGGTTCGAGCTGATGGAGGCCCAGGATGGCATCCGCAGCGTGATCGGGTTCGCATGATCGTCGAGCGCAGCGAGCATCCGCAGTGGACGTCGAACGCCTACCTGGTTGCGGAGGGCGAGGGCGGTACGGGCGTCCTGATCGACGGCAACGGCGTCTCCCAGCCGCTGCTCGAACGGATCGAACGCGACCGGATCACGATCACCCACCAGCTGGTCACGCACGGCCACCCGGATCATGTGGTGGATGTGGAGCAGACGGCTGCCCGGTTCGGCGTGCCGCTGTTGCGCTGGCCCGACCTCGGCGATGAACAAGTCGTGGTCTCGGGAGATCTGCGAATCAGCGCGCTGTACACGCCTGGCCACTGCGGCGACCACCTCTCGCTGTCGATCAACGGCAGCGACGTGTTCACCGCGGACGTGCTGTTCAGGGGCAGGCTCGGCGGTACCTCGGGCGGTGGGCCGGACGGCTTTGCGCACCTCAAGCACTCGGTGATGGAGCGGCTGATGTCGCTCGACCACGCTGCCCGTGTCCACCCCGGCCACACCCTGCCCACCACGATCGGAGACGAGTGGGAATCGAACCCCTTCATCCGCATCTGGCGCGGGCTCGATCCGGAGGGCCACGATGCCTGCCGGGTGCGGGGCGGGCCGGCCACATTGATCCTCTGGGCTCCGGACTACGACGGCACCCACAAGGCGTGGGTGCGCTTCCCTGACGGCCGCGACATGATCATCGGCGGCTCGCAGGTGGAGCGCTGATGGGCTGGCGGTCGGCCAAGCTGGCGGAGATTCCAAGCACCGCAGCGCCCGGGTTCTGGAACGAGTGGGCCAGGGAGCCCGACTATGGCGAGCGCTGGCACTCGATCGGCGACCACCTTGGCATCACGGGGTTCGGCGTCAACGCCTACCTGGCGGACGCTGGCCGCGAGCTCGTGGTTCCCCACAGCGAGACGCCCTTTGGGGGCCAGGAGGAGCTGTATCTGGTCACGAGTGGGCGGGCGCGCTTCACCTGTGACGGGGAGCAGGTCGAGATCGGCGCCGGCGAGTTGCTGCACGTGACACACGAGGTCACGCGCGAGGCGATCGCACTCGAGGATGGCACCGCGGTGCTGTGCATCGGCGGCACCCCGGGCGCTCCCTACGCGCCGAGTTAGTCGTCGCGGCGCGTGATGCGCCGGATCCAGCTGGGTTCGGTCTCGACGTCGCCACCTGCCGCCAGGTCGCGCAGCGATGGGATGTCGACATGGGCGTGCCCGGCGTCCGGCTCGCGGCCGCCCGACAGGATGCGGTCGATCT
This sequence comes from Gaiellales bacterium, assembly GCA_038212095.1. Taxonomy (GTDB): domain Bacteria; phylum Actinomycetota; class Thermoleophilia; order Gaiellales; family JAICJC01; genus JAICYJ01. The sequence continues at coordinate 141,521 of JBBQUW010000001.1, forward strand.
TGGCCGAGTTCTGCTCGTCGATGTCGATAAAGCGACATCCGACGATCGTCTGGCCAGGCGAGGCGGCCGGCCGCACGGAGGCAACCCGCACCTCGCCGCTGATCGAGTCGGCAAAGAAGCGGCCGTGGAAGAGCAGCCTGTCGCCGACCCGCAGCACGCGCGCGGTTGCGAATGCCACTCCAGAACGGGAGAGGTCCTCAAGCGTTCCGTCCACCCGGTCGCGGTCGACCACGTCCTGGCAGTTGACCGCCTCCAGCCAGGTGACGCCGCCGATCGGCACCCGCTCGGTCGCGCGGCGGCTCTCGTCGACCTTGACGGCGATGGGGTGCATGCGCAGCATCGCCAGGTCGGGCGAGTGGTAGGAGGCGTCGTCGATCTGCAGCGATAGCTCCCACGGCCGCCCGTCGGGGCCGATCACGCGGCCGGTCAGCAGCATGCCGCTGGCGACCGACAGCCGTGGCGCAGTGGCCGTGATCGACTCGCCGTCGACCAGCAGGGTGTGCACCCGCAGCAGTCCGCCACCGGCGAGCTCGAGCTCGACGGTGGGATTGTTGAACAGCAGGGAGACGGCGTCCACCGGGGACAGCGGCGACATGCCACTGTTATCGGCGGCCGTCGCGGCCGGCATTAGCCTCACACCAGCGTCGCCAGCACCGCGATCGCCACCGGCAGCACGAACCATGCCAGCGCTGTCAGGGCGATCGCGGCGATCGCGATGGCAGCGCTCTCGTCGCGGGGCGGACGGCCGCAATGGCCGATCGTCTCGTACAGCGCCTCGAGCGAGGGCTCCAGGGCCACCTTGATCCGGCGGTGGGCCAGTCCGGCGCCCTGCAGCAGCACCCACGCCAGCGCGGCGAACACGACCACCAGCAGCGCACCACCTGCGATGATCGGCACCGGTCCTGCGCCCTTGAGCGCGCCGAAACGGTGCGAGATCGAGGCCAGCACCGGCAGCGCGGCGCCGCCGATCAGCACGGTCGGCAGCGGGAACTTGCCGCCATGGAAGCCGAGCGCCAGCCGGTCGGTCTGGATACGCGCCCGCGCCAGCATGTGGCGCTCGGGGCTGCCCGGAACCGACTGGCTCTCACGCCGCGCGTACAGCCGGGCCAGTGCGCGCACGCTGTCGGCCACGTAGCCGCGCACGATGGTGCGCGCGACGAACTGGATGGCGTACTCGGCGGCCCCTGAGGTCGGGCCGAGCCGTCGCACCTTTGGGTGCTTCCAGCCCTCGCGGTCGAGCACCTCGAGGGCGCGCATGGCCAGCCGGTGGCTCTGCTCGAACCGATCGCTGTGTGCCAGCGGCCCCGGCGCGGCGATCTCGCGCAACAGCACGGCCTCGGCCTGGTTGTCGACACCGATCTCGGCGAAGGCGTGCTCCGCCGCCTGGTCAGGGTCACCGCTCAGCAGCCGGAACGTCGTGGACAGCTGGTCGGTGACCTGGTCCAGGATCAGGTGATCGTCGTCGCGCGGCGGCTGGGCCATCCCCGACTACGGTAGCGAGCGCACCGGCCGGGAACGATTGGCTCATCTTCCACGGCTCGGTGGTCGATCTTTGAGGAGATGACGACGATGCGACGCGTCCTGGGGCTGCTGACCATGGTGATGCTGGTGGCGATGGCCTGCGCCGGTGGCGCTGGTGCCCGCGCGCGCACCGGCTCGGCGGTCGCGTTACCGTCGCTTGCGGCGCCGCTATGTGGCTCGCTTGCCGGAACGCACCCGGTTGTCACGCACGTGATCGTGATCGTGATGGAGAACCACAGCTACAGCGACCTGATCGGACCGATCGGGTCACAAGCCGCGGGCAACGCGCCGTACCTGAACGGCACGCTCAAGCAGCGCTGCGGGCTCGCCACCAACTATCACGCCATCTCGCACCCCTCTCTACCCAACTACATCGCGCTGGTGGCGGGGTCGAACGGCGGCATCAGCAGCGACTGCACTGCCTGCACCACGTCAGCCGCGAATCTGTTCGGCCAGCTGCGGGCGAACGGGCGGACATGGAAGGTGTTTGCCGAGTCGATGCCGTCCAACTGCTCGGCCGCCGGCACCAACCGCTACGTCAAGCGGCACAATCCGGCCACCTACTTCCCAGCGCTGGCTGCCGATTGCGCGCGCTGGGACGTGCCGATGGGAGCGGCGCCGAGCGGCCGCTTTGCGACCGCGCTGGCGAACGGCTGGCTGCCCTCGTACAGCATGGTCGTGCCCGACATGTGCAACGACATGCACGACTGCTCGATCGCCACCGGTGACGCCTGGCTGTCGCGCTGGATCCCGCGCATCGCGTCCACCAGCGAGTATCGCCAGGGCCACACGGTGGTGCTGCTGACGTGGGACGAGGGCGAGGGCGTCGGCTACGTCGGCTCCGTCGACTGCCTGGCCCACCTCGACAATCCCAGCTGCCACGTGCCGGCGCTGGCGATCTCAGCGATGACGCCGGCCGCGACCCGCTCGGCTCTGCTGTTCTCGCATTACTCGCTGCTTCGCACCAGTGAGGGGCTGCTGGGGATGCCGCGCTTCCTGGGTCGCGCGGCGACGGCGGCGAGCATGCGGGGCGCGTTCGGACTGTGAATTTGACAGGATAGTGAGTCTTCACTAACCTGTCGCGATGGTTGTCGAACCTCGCCAGCGCCTGACCGCCGATGCGCGTCGCCAACTGATCCTCGACGCCTCTCGCCAGGTGTTCGCCAAGCACGGCTTCCACGGTGCCGGCACGTCCGAGATCGCACGCGTCGCGGGCTGCTCGGAGCCGATGCTCTACAAGCACTTCGCCTCCAAGCAGGCACTGTTCGCGGCCGTACTCGAGGACGCGACCATGCAGCTCAAGGGGCGCATCCACGCCATGTTCGAGCACAGCGATAACGCCCTCGAGGGGCTGGCCGCGACCGTCGGCAAGCTCGCCCACGATCCGCTGATGATCGAGGTGTCCCGCCTGCGCATGCTGGCGATCACGCTCACCGACGACCCGCAGATTCGCTCCGCGCTGGAGCGCAGCGTGTCCGAGATGCGGACGAAGGTCGTGGCCGCCGTCGTCAGCATGCAGGAGCGCGGGCTCGCTCGCGCCGATGTGGACGCCGATCAGTTCGGCTGGCTGTGGCTGGGATTCGTCCTGGTCGGCGGCTTTCGGCTCGCCGTCGAGGGGCCGGCCGTGGCCGCGGAGCTGCCCAAAATTCCCCAGACCCTCCTCGCGCTGCTGCGCGATCCAACCGCCGGAGAGTGACCTGATGCCCAAGGACCATCCCAACCACAAGTGGTGGACGCTGTTTGCGATGTGCTTCGCCCTGTTCATGATCATGCTCGACAACACGGTCGTGAACGTCGCGCTGCCATCGATCCAGCGCTCGCTGAACATCTCCAACCCGGAGAACCTGGAGTGGACGGTGAACGCGTACGTGCTCACCTTCGCCGCGTTGATCCTGCTGGGTGGCAAGCTGGGCGACCGGTTCGGCCGCAAGCGCATCTTCCTGGTCGGTCTGGCCATCTTCACGATCGCCTCCGCCGCCTGCGCGCTGTCCACCACCGACAGCCAGCTGATCGCCGCCCGCTCGCTGCAGGGCGTCGGCGGAGCGCTGCTGAACCCGCTCTCGCTCTCGATCCTGGTCTCGGCGTTCCCGCGCAAGCAGGTGCCGACTGCGATCGGCGTCTGGGCCGGCGTCTCGGGCCTCGGCCTGGCGATCGGCCCGCTGCTGGGCGGCTTCCTTGTAGAGCACGTCTCGTGGTCAGCGGTGTTCTGGATCAACGTGCCGATCGGCGTGATCGCGGCCGGCGTCACGCTGTGGGCGGTGTCTGAGTCGAGCGACACCAGCACTCGTGCGCTGGACGTGATCGGCGTGGTGCTGGTCACCTCGGCGCTGTTCGCTCTCACCTGGGGTCTGATCAAGACCGGCAGCCACGCCTGGACGTCCAGCTACACCGTGGGTTTTCTGGGCGCGTTCGTGCTGCTGATGGCCGCCTTCATCGTGCGGGAGGCGCGCACCGCCGAGCCGATGCTGCCGCTCAGGTTCTTCAAGAACCGGGTCTTCTCGGCCTCCAGCGTGGTGGTCGCACTGGTCGGCTTCGCGATGTTCGGCATCTTCTACTTCGTCACCCTGTACTTCCAGAACGTGCTGGGGTACTCGGCGCTTCAGGCCGGCGTGCGGTCGCTGCCGATGACGATGATGGTGATCTTCGTGGCGCCGCTTGCGGGGAGGCTGAGCGGCAAGATCGGGCCTCGCTACCAGATGACCGTGGGCATGCTGATGATGACGGCCGGGCTGCTGGTGCTGTCGCGACTGGACGTACACACCTCCTACAACATGATCTGGCCGGCCTACATCGTCGCCGGCGCCGGTATCGCGATGACGATGCCGGCCGTCTCAGCCGCCGGCATGGGCGCCGTCGACCACACCAAGGCCGGCATCGCCTCGGGCGTGATCAACTCATCGCGGCAGGTCGGTGGCGCGCTGGGGGTGGCGGTGCTGGGAGCGATCGTCGCGACACGCGTGGGCAGCGCCTGGCATGGGCCGGCGAACCTTGTCCCGCTGGTGACCGGCGGCCAGGGTCAGAAGATCCACGACCTCGCGGTTGCAAGCGGCGCGTCCCAGCAGGCGGCCGCCGCGCTCCAGTCGCAGGCACTGCAGGCGTTCGTGCACGGCGTGCAGGGGGCGATGTTTGCCGGCGCCGTGCTGGCGTTCCTGGCCTCGGTAACGGCGTTCTTCGGGCTGCGCCACGCGCCCGTCGCGGCCAACCAGCCGAGCGAGGGAGGCGAGGCGCCGGCCCCGGTCGCGATCGAGGCCTAGGTGCCGTCGGCTCGACCGGCGACCATCTGCGTCAGTCGATCAGCTTGACGTGCTGGGTGCCGGAGCCGCCGTTGACGCCACCCAACACCCCGCCGGGATACGACGCATAGGTCTGGATCATGATCGCGTTGACCTGGCCGGGTGACGGTGTATTCCAGTCGACGATGTACACCAGTGCGAAGGCGACCACACGCACCTCATTTTTGCCGTTGGGCCAGTTGCTACTGCCATCATCGTTGTTGACGACGATCGGCATCACGACGATCCGCGGGCACGAGGGATCGAGCAGCTTCGAGAATCCGCCGTTGGGATCGGGCTGGACGACGTCGAGAAATGTATGCATATCGCTGCCGATCCGGGTCGCGAGGCCGTCCGTCGGCCCGGCCATCTTGCCCGGCTTCGAGGTGAGCACATCGTTGACCGCGACTTGGCAGACGTCATAGGTGTTTCCTGCCATCAGCGACTGCCAATCGCTGCCGCCTGAGAGTGCGGTCGGATCGCACCCCTGCTGCTCGACGGGAAGCTGGATCGCGCCGAAGTTGCCGCCTGAGGAGTCACCGAGCTTGGCCGGGAATTCCTGGCCAAAGCCGAACCGCTGGGCGTCGTCGCGCATCAGCGCGATCGGGGCCATGGTGTTGGTCTGGATCGAGGTGTACGACTGGGCAAGCGCCGTCGCGGTGGTGTTGATGTCGAATCCGCCGATGCCGAACAGCCGTGCGAAGTAGGGTTGCCCCGGCGCGTGGGTGCGCACGGTCACGGTGTCGTAGCCGGTGCTGGTGGGATCGGACTGGCCGAACGTGACGTCGGACGAGGTGGCACCGTTGGCGGCCGCGGTGGAGTGCGCAATGCCGTTGGCGGTACCGGCCTGGTCGGGCAGGTAGGCGGCCGCAGCCAGCGCCGCCGCGTCGGCCGCGTTCTGCATGTGGCCGCGCTCGGTGCGCCACACGCCCACGTCAATGACCAGCGCGACCATACCGACCAGAGTGGTCAGACAGACGACGGTGAGGATCGCGGCCTGACCGCGCTCACCCCGGCGAGCGAGGGGACGGAGCATCGTTCTCAGTTTCCGGCTGAAACGGGTGATCCATCCATCCCCCGGACGGGTGAACGCTACGATCGCGGCGTGAGCTGGACGAACTCCCCCCATCGCCCACCCGCTGTCGGTCTGCGCGGGATGGTGGCGACCAGCCAGCCGCTGGCCGCGGCGGCCGGCCTGCGCGCGCTGGAGGCGGACGGCAACGCGGTCGACGCAGCGTTGGCGGCGGCGGGTGTGCTGGCGGTGACCGAGCCCAACCAGTGCGGGCCGGGCGGTGACCTGTTTGCGATCGTGCTGCGCGACGGGCACGCGCCGGTGGCGCTCGATGCCAGCGGCCGGTCGCCGGTCGAGCCGGGCGACGCGCTGCCGGAGCTGTTTGGGCCATGCAGCGTGACGGTGCCCGGGTGCCCCGCCGGATGGGCCGATCTGGCGCAGCGCTTCTCCACGATGGGACTCGAGCGGGCGCTGGCGCCGGCGGTGGATCTTGCTCGGCGAGGCTTTGCGATGGCGCCCAAGAACGCGCGCGGATGGGCGGCCGACTGGCAGGAGCTGGAAGACGAAGCGGCGGCGGTCTTCGCGCCGTCTGAGAGGCATGCCAATCCGGCGATCGCCGAGACGCTGGAGCAGATTGCGGAGGGGCGCTGCTACTCGGGTGAGCTGGCGCGGGCGATCGCAGGTGCCAGCTGGCTGTCGGAGGCCGATCTCGAGGCCCACGAGAACCGCTGGGTCGATCCGCTGCGGTTCGCGTACCGTGGCCACACGCTGCTCGAGTTGCCACCGGCCGGTCAGGGATCGATCGCGGGCTGGGCGCTTGAAGCGCTGGCGTCGCCGGCACCACGCGACCAGGTCGGCGCGCTGGCCGATGCGTACGCCAGGGGGTATGCCGAGATCGGCGGCACGGCGTATGTCTGCGCTGCTGACGGCGATGGCATGGCGGTGTCGCTGATCCAGAGCATCTACCACGGCTTCGGTTCGCGCGTGGTGGTGCCGGGGAGGGGCTTCATGCTGCAGAACCGGGCTTCCGGGTTCGTGCTCGAACCGGGCCACCCCAACTGCTTCGCCCCCGCGAAGCGGCCCTTCCACACCATCATCCCGGCGGCTCTGTTGGACGGCGAGGATCGCTGGGTGGGAGTGTTTGGCGTCACCGGCGGCCAGTTCCAGCCGCAGGGACATGTGCAGGTCGTGGTCAATCTGCTCGACCATGGGCTCGATCCCCAGGCAGCGCTGGATGCGGCTCGCTACCGGCTGGAGGAGGATGGCTCGGTCTCGCTCGAGCCGCCGCTGGCCGGGTTGGCGGGAGCGCTCGGCCGACCGGCGCAGGTGGTCGACGACGAGGGCAACTTCGGCAACGGGCACGTGATCTGGCGGCGCGGAGACGGTCTGCTGGTGGGCGGCAGCGAGCCCCGCCGGGACGGCCTCGCGCTCGGCCGCTGAGCAAGTCATTGGGCCAAAGCCCCGCGGGAAGGGCTACGCGGCCGGCTGTTGCTGCTCCCCGACGTGCAGCACGCGATCGCGCCCGGTCGCCTTGGCGCGATACAGCGCGGCGTCGGCCTGCGCGATCAGTTCGCTGCGCTCGTCGGCGTCGTCGGGATAGACAGCCCACCCGATCGAGGCCGATAGCCTTCGACCAACCACGGGCTCGACCCCCAGCGCCTTGACCGCCTCTCGGGCGCGTTCCAGCAGCTCGATCACCCCCGACGGATCACCCGTCTCGAGGATCAGTGCGAACTCCTCACCGCCCACCCGGAACACGCGATCCGACCCGCGCAGCGCGCTGCGGATCGCCTCGCCCGCACGGCGAAGCACGGTATCCCCTTCAGGGTGTCCGAACGAGTCGTTGACCAGCTTGAAGTGATCGAGGTCGATCATCGCCAGCGAGAAGCCCAGCCCCCGCCGCTTGGAGAGGCTCACCCTGCGCCGCAGCTCGGCCTCGAAGGCGCGGCGATTGGGCAGCCCGGTCAGCGCATCGTGGCCGGCCGCTCGCTCCAGATCCTCCTGCCGCAGCACCGTGCGCCACAGCGCCGCCAGGTGGCCCAGCAACAGATCGAGCGCGTGATGGTCGTGCTCGTCGCCTCGCTCCGATGCGAAGCAGACAGAGACGTGCAGACCCTCGCCGGCGTCGTCGACCTCGACCGCCAAGCGGGGCTGGCCGTGGGATCCATGGGCCGGAGCGGCGCCCTCGGTGACCATGAAGCAGGTGGCGCCGATCGCGTCCTTTGGTGCCATGTGGGCGAAGCCGATCAGCTGGCTGCGCGTCGCTGCGCTCTTCGCGCGCACGCTCCATGCCAGCACCGCCTCGATCTGGTTGCTCCAGTGCGCCTCGCGCTCGCGGCGCGCGTCCGCCTCGCCGGCCAGCGTGAACGCGCGACGCAGCAGTCTCACACCGCCCGCAAACAGGATCATGAGACCGAGCAGCGTCGCCACCTGCCGCACCACGTCGGCGATGTGCGCCCGCTGCCGGGTGGCGGCCAGCGCGATCCGGGAGCTGTCGGTCAGCGTCGCCTCAAGTTGGCCGAGCCGGCGCTGGATGGCTGGTACCGCGGCCGCCGACGGAGCCTGCGTGGCCGTCTGGCCGCCACGACCGGTCGACCGCGCCCCCACGAACAGGCCGACACGTGTGTTCCACGACGTGATCGCGGACACCGCGTTGTTCATCAGGGCACCCTCTGCGCCGCTGACGCCGGCATCTCGTGCCGCCTGTTTCAGCGCCGCGAGGTTCGCCTCGGTGGCGACGTCGTCAGCCGAGAACTGACTGGCATAGCGGGTGTCGCCCGATAGCTGAAAGCCGAGCACGTCGGTGGCCTGCGTCTGCACCGAGGCCTGCAGCCGCGCCACGGCGATCTGCGCGTTGGTGGTTGCCTGTGATCGTTGGGCGGCGCTGTCGCGATAGTGCGAGGCCAGCACGCTGGCGAGGGCGACGAACAGCAGCACGCCAACCGACGCGGCGATCCAGAGCAGCGCGAAACGGCGGATCTGCGCAGAGATCCGCTCGAACTCGCGCACGGCGGGCCGATCCGCGCGCGCAGAGGCGGGGGACTTCATGCTCTCAGCATCGCCGTCCGGGGCCATCACCAGCATCCCCCGGAGGCGGTATTGGAGCGATTCTGGTTGGCTACGGAGCCTTGCGGTCGTTCGCGACGAACGCGTCGTGGGTCACCGGCATGCAGCGCGCAAACAGGCGCTCCACGGCGTCGGCGTAGCGACGAATCTCGCGCTGTGCGGTCTCTGCGTTGCGCAGCGAGACGAAGTTCATCAGGCTGCGGGCGTTGATCGTCCAGTAGAACTGGGTGTAGATCGCGACCGGCAGCACGTTGCGTGCGATCTCCTTGGCGATGCCCTGCTCGATCAGCTCCTGATAGGTCGAGTAGGCCTGTTCGTAGATCGCCCGCTGAGACTCGCGAACACGCTCCGCGAGTGGGCCATCGACCTGTTCGAAGGTGTACGCGCCGGGCTTGCCGACCTGGGTGCGGACATCCTCGAGCTCGGGCACGTAGAACTCGGGCTCGAGCTGGGAGTAGCGCGCCGACCACTCGTTGAACGAGCCGATCCGATGGCGCTGCCACTCGCGGCAGACGAATATCGGGCACTTGACGTGGAAGCGAAACGCGTTGTGCTCGAACGGCGTGCCGTGGCGCTCGCGCATCAGGAACCGGATCAGGCCATGGTCGCGCTCGTCCAACTCGTCGGCGTGCTGCGCGAACGAGACGCGGGCGGCGTTCACCACCGAGAGGTCGTCAGCCATCGCGGCGTCGAGCCGTACGAAGCCGTGGTCGAGGACGTCGATCTGATCAAGGTGGGCGGAGGTGCTGTCGACCATCGTCACGCTCCAAGCATACGTCGCCAGCCGGTCGGGATCGCCAGCCTCAGCGCAGCAGCCGGCCGCCGTCCACAATCAGGTTCTGGCCGGTGAAGAAGTCGGCCTCGATGCAGTAGCGGATCGCCTGGGCGACGTCGGTGGGGTCGCCCATCCGGCCCAGCACCGTCTCCTCGCTATCTCCGGTGACGCCGTCTGGCATCAGCACCGGGCCGGGCGCCACGCCGCACACCCGCACCCCCTCGTCGCCCCAGTCGGCGGCCAGGCACTTGACCAGCTGGATCAGCGCCGCCTTGGCCGCGCAGTGGGCGGCGAACCGCGGCCAGGCCTGGATGCCGGCCACGTCGGTGATGGCGACGATCACGCCGCCATCGCCGCGCATCTGCCTGTAGGCGGCCTGGGCGGCGAACATGAATCCCTTGGCGGTCGAGTCGAGCGCTGCATCCCACAGCTGCTCGTCGACATCCTCGGCCGCGCGCGGCTCGAAGCCGCCAGACGGCGCGTGGACGTACACGTCCAGCCCACCCAGCTGCTCGGCCACCCGTTCGACTAGCGACCGCATCTGCGCGGGCTGGGTGGCGTCGGCCTGTACCAGCGCCGTTCGCACCCCCAGCGCTTCGATGGCGGACGCCGTCTCGTGGGCGGCGTCCTCGGAGCTGTGGTAGCTGATGCCGACGTCGGCGCCGGCTGCCGCCAAGTCGAGCGCCACGGCCCGGCCGACGCGGTGCGCGCCCGCCGCCACCAGCACGCGCGCTCCCTTGATCCTCATCCGCTTGCCGCCACGTCCGTCAACGCTTGGCGTGGTGCGATTCCGAGCGCGTCCATGCGGGTATGCTAACCACCTCTACAAGGATAGAAGGAGTGAGCAACGATGGCCTATGAAGTCCCTGCGCTTCCCTATGACTACAGCGCCCTGGAGCCGCACATCGACGAGCAGACGATGCGGATCCACCACGACAAGCATCACCAGGCATATGTCGACAAGGCCAACGCCGCGCTGGAGGGCACCGAGTGGGCCGACCGCCCCGTCGAGGACGTGTTGAAGAACCTCTCCTCGCTGCCCGCCGAGAAGCAGGGCCCTGTCCGCAACAATGCAGGCGGCCACGCCAACCACAGCCTGTTTTGGACGGTGCTCGGCCCGGACGGCGGCGGATCGCCCTCGGGTGAGCTCGGCGATGCCGTCAACGCCGCCTTCGGCAGCGTCGATGCGTTGAAGACGGCGATGAGCGACGCCGGCGTCAACCGCTTCGGCTCGGGCTGGTCGTGGCTGGTGGTCGACGGCGGCGAGCTGAAGGTGATCAGCACCGCCAACCAGGACTCCCCCCTGTCGGAGGGCAAGACGCCGATCCTCGGCATCGACGTGTGGGAGCACGCCTACTACCTAAAGTACCAGAATCGCCGGCCCGATTATCTGGCCGCGATCTGGAACGTGGTCGACTGGAACGCCGTCGCCGAGCGCTATTCCTCGGCCCGGTCGGCAGCGGCCACCGCCTGACGACAACGGCATCACGGCGGGGGTGGCGACGATCGCCGCCCCCGCCGCGTCACTTCTCGGGGGAGGAGCGGTGTGAGCGCGAAGACGGTGGTGTTCTTTCCGGAGGGCGCGTTTGGGCCGACCAACAACTGCGTCGGCATCGGCGAGCAGCTGAAGGCGCGCGGCCATCGGGTCGTGTTCATCCTCGAGGAGTCGTTCGCCGGCACGCTGGAGGCCCGTGGCTTTGAGGAGCGCCTGATGCGGCTGGGTCCGGCTGCCGCGGTGGAGGAGGCGCCGGGCCAGTTCTGGAAGGACTTCATCCGCGAGACGGCGCCCGTCTTTCGTACGCCAACCATCGAGCAGCTGGAGTCGTTCATCGCGCCCACCTGGCAGGCTCTGCTGGACGGATCACGGCACGTCGAGCCGCGCCTCAAGGAGATCTTCGCGGAGCTGCAGCCGGACGTGATCGTCGAGGACAACGTGGTTGGATTCCCAGCCGTGCTCACGGCCGGCGTGCCCTGGGTGCGGATCGTCTCGTGCAATCCCTGCGAGCTGAAGGACGCCAACCTGCCCCCCACCTTCTCGGGCTATCCGACCGCCGATCGCGCCGGCTGGGCTGCTTTCCGGGCTGAGTACGATCGCACACATCGCGCGATGTGGCAGCAGTTCGACGAGTTCGTGCGCGAACAGGGCGCGCCCGGGCTGGCCGATCTGGAGTTCATCCACACCTCACCCCACCTGAACCTGTACCTGTACCCGCAGGCCGCCGACTACCCACGCGCGCAGCCGCTCGGCGAGAGCTGGCACAGGCTGGGATCGTGCGTGCGGCAGGCCGATGGGGTGTTCGCGATCCCCGATGCGCTGCGCGATCGCGAGGGCGCGCTGATCTACCTCTCGCTGGGATCTCTGGCGTCGGCCGACGTGGCGCTGATGGAGCGTCTCGTCGAGACGCTGGCGGACGTGCCGCACCGGTTCATCGTCTCCAAGGGCCCGCAGCACGACCAGTACCATCTGGCCGACAACATGTGGGGCGAGGAGTTCCTGCCCCAGCCCGCGATCCTGCCACTGGTCGACCTGGTGATCACCCACGGCGGCAACAACACCACCACGGAGTGCTTCCACCACGGCAGGCCGATGATCGCGATGCCGGTGTTCTGGGATCAGTACGACAATGCCCAGCGCGTGGACGAGACCGGGTTCGGCGTGCGGCTGCCCACCTACTCGTTCGCCCCCGCCGAGCTGCACGGCGCGATCGACAGGCTGCTGGCCGATCGGGCACTCCACGACCGGATGGCGACGATCGCGCGCGGTCTCCAGGCCGATCCGGGTTCCGCCACAGCGGCCGACCTGATTGACCGTCTCGCTTCCTGAAGCCTCGGCGCTGTCCGAGGAGATCGCCGGGGCGCGCTGGTACGGCGGCAAGGGCGCAACCATCACCGCGATCGGCGAGGTTGACCGGCTGGAGCTGGGCGACGAGGCAGCGCTGCATGTCCTGCGGATCGAGTGCGAGACGCGGCCGCCGGAGCACTATCTGTATCTGACCGGCGAGCGGCGTCTGGCGGGTGCGGTGCTCGAGCGGATCCTGGCGGGTACGCGATCGGGCGAGTGGTCGTTTGAGCCCGGCGTGGTGCTGCCCGGCCTGATTCCCGCCGAGCGCAGCCAGCGCCCGATCGGCATCGACCAGTCGAACACGACGCTGGTGATCGGCGAGCGGCTGGCGCTGAAGCTGTACCGGCGGCTGGAACCGGGCCCGCATCCGGACATCGAGATCGGCCGCTATCTGACCGAGCGGGCCAGCGTTGCGTTCGTGCCGGCGTACGCCGGCTGTGTTCGCTGGGGCGACCACGCGGTGGCGATGCTGCAAGCGTACGTGTCGGCTGCGGAGGATGGCTGGACGTGGGCGGCGGCGGCCGTGCTGGCGGACGAGACGGCCGACTTCGGGCGGCTGGGCAGCAACACCGCGACCCTTCATCGGGCGCTCGCGCAGTTCGAGGCGCGTCAGGCGACTGCCGAGGAGATGCGCGGGTGGCGACGCTCGGCGGACGCGCAGCTCGATCGCGTGTTCGAGCTGGTGGGTGGTGAGACCGGGCAGGAGCTGCGCGGCTTCGAGCCGCGGCTGCGAGCCGAGTTCGAGCGGCTGGAGCTGGCCTCGCCGCCCTTGCTGACCCGCGTTCACGGTGATTATCACATCGGTCAGATCCTGCGTTCGGCCGATGGTCTGCGGGTGGTCGATTTCGAGGGCGAGCCGACCAAGCGGCTGGCCGAGCGCAACGCGCTGGGTGTGCCGCTGCGCGACGTCGCGGCGATGCTGCGCTCGTTTGACCACCTCGCCCGCCACGTCGACCGCGATCTGCGGCCGGGCACCGGGCTCGAGATCGAGCGATGGATCGTCGCCGCCCGTGGCGCCTTCCTTGATGCCTACGGCGCCCACGATCCGCAGCTGCTGCGCGCGCTGGAGGTCGAGAAGGAGAGCTATGAGTTCATCTACGCCGCCACCTTCCTGCCGGAGTGGATGTACGCAGCGATGGGCGGGATGCGCTGGCTGATGGGGGCTCGGGCGCGATGAACAGCGACGGCTTTCTGGCCGACATCCTGACCGAGCCCGAGGCGCTGCGCCGCGTCGCGGACGAGCTGGCTGGGGCGGGGCTGGAGCGGTTGTTGGATGCGCCCCGGGTGCTGTTCATCGGCATGGGCAGCTCGCGCTACGCCGCCGATACAGCGGTCGCGGAGCTTCGCAGCCGGGGGGTGGATGCGTACTCGGAGCTCGCGTCGACGGGCGCGCCCCAGCCACCCTCTGCGGAAACCGTGGCCGTGCTGATCTCGGCTTCGGGAGGCTCGCAGGAGACGATCGACGCGTTGCACAGGCATACCGGGACGAGCCGGGTGGTGGCGATGACGAACAGTCCGTCCAGCGCGCTTGCCACTGCCGCTGACGAGGCGATCGACGTGCGGGCGGGAGCGGAGCAGGGCGGCATCGCGTGCCGCAGTTTCGCATGCACACAGGCCGTTCTGGCACTGATGTGCGGCGCCGACGGCGAGCAGTTGGTGCGGGCCGGCGCGGCCGCGCGCGAGTTGATCGACAGCCGCGAGGCGTGGCTGGGGCCGCTTGCCGACCTGGTCGAGGGCCGAACCGGGGTGTGGGTGTCGGGGCCGGCCGAGCGGTTCGGCTCGGTCCAGCAGTCGGCGCTGATGCTGCGCGAGGCGCCCCGCATCATCGCCGACGCCTGCGAGACCGGCGACTGGCTGCACGTCGACCTCTACCTCACCAAGCGCCCGGGCTACGCGCTGCTACTGCTGCCCGGCTCGCGGTACGACGATGAGCTGCTGGGATGGCGTGATCAGCGCTCGTTCGAGGTGGTCTCGGTGGGGCGCGAGCTGGCGGGCGCGTCGATGGCGGTGCCATTCGCGGGCGCGGAGGAGCACCTGACGGCGGCGCTGGTGGAGACGATCGTGGCCGAGCTGCTGGCGGCCGAGCTGTGGCGGCGGCACCCGATCTGATGCGACCGCCCCTTGTCACCGGCGATGATGGACTCGCGCGCTGCTGGTGGGGCGCGTCGACGCCCGACTACCAGTGCTATCACGATCGGGAGTGGGGCCGGCCGGTGACCGACGACCACGGTCTGTACGAGCGGCTGACGCTGGAGGCGTTTCAGTCGGGGTTGTCGTGGCTGACGATCCTGCGTAAGCGCGAGGGCTTCCGGGCGGCGTTCGCCGGCTTCGAGATCGAGCGGGTGGCGGCGTTCGGCGACCGCGACGTCGAGCGGCTGATGATGGACGCCTCGATCGTGCGCAACCGGCTCAAGATCGACGCCGCGATAGCCAATGCACGGGCGGTGGCGGCGATGCACCGGGCCGGCGAGTCGCTGGCGGAGGTGGTGTGGGCGCAGCGGTCGGCCGCCCCGTTGCCGGTGCCGGCCACGCTGGCTGACCTGCCGGCGGCGACGGAGGGATCGAAGCTGCTGGCGAAGGAGCTGAAGGCGCGCGGCTTCCGCTTCGTCGGACCCACCACGATGTATGCCGCGATGCAGGCGTGCGGCGTTGTCAACGACCACCTTCTGGGCTGCTGCGTGCGCGACGGCGTCGAATCACGGCGTTCTCACATAACGGTCACGGCGGCGGTACCAGGGGTCAGACCCCTCCCACATGGCGGTTGACACGTCCGTCACACCCTCTGCGCACGCGTCACGGCCGACCCCCGACGGTGTCACGCGGGCCGTGAGAGGGGTCTGACCCCTCTCACGCCGTCGTTCACACGATTGGTGCACGATCCGCACACGCGTCGCGGGGAGCGTACGGGGGTGTCGCGTGGGCCGTTGGAGGGGTCTGACCCCGCTCGCCGCGGTAGGCTGTCGGCCGTGACGCTGCCGAATTGGCTCTCGCTCGGACGCATCGTGTTGATCCCGGTGTTCATGGTCGCGCTGCTCGGCAACGTGTCGCACGGCGACCTGGTCGCCGTGATCGTCTTCAGCGTCGCCGCGGCAACCGACTCGCTGGACGGCTATCTGGCCCGCTCGCGGCAGGCCATCACGACCATCGGCAAGCTGCTCGACCCGTTGGCCGACAAGCTGCTCGTCTCGGCCGCACTGATCTCGCTCGTCGAGCTCGATCGGCTGGCGGCCTGGGTGGCGATGGTCATCATCGCCCGCGAGTTTGCCGTCACCGGACTTCGCCTGATCGCCGCCGCCCAGAATGTGGTCATCGCCGCGTCGCCGTGGGGCAAGATCAAGACCACGTTCCAGGTCGCGGCGATCATCGCGCTGATCCTGGACGACCCGCCGCACACCGTCACCACGGTGCTGGTTGCCTGCGCGGTCGCCGTCACGATCTGGTCCGGCATCGAGTACTTTCTCGGCAGCCGTGACGTGCTGCGGGCACCGGCGTGACCAGCCTGCTGGCGATCGCGGTCGCCTACCTGCTGGGATCGTGCGCGTTCGGCTACTGGGCCGGGTTGCTGCGGGGCGTCGACCTGCGCGATCAGGGCAGCGGCAACACCGGCGGCACGAACGCAGTGCGCGTGCTGGGCGCCAAGATCGGCGTCCCCGTGATCGCGCTCGACATCTTCAAAGGCACGGCCGCGGTGCTGATCGCAGGACGGCTGGGAGGTACCGGCACCGAGGTGCTGGCGGCCTGCGGTGCCGTGCTGGGCCACACCTTCCCCGTGTTCCTGCGCTTCCGCGGTGGCAAGGCGGTGGCCACCGGCGCCGGCGCGATGCTGGGCCTCGCGCCACTGATCGCGGTGTGCGTCTTCGTGCTCTGGATCACGATCGGCCTGATCACCCGCTACGTCTCGGTCGCCTCGATGCTGTCGGCGGTCGCCTTCATGCTGGCGTCGATCTTCACCGGCAAGCCGTGGCCCGTGATCGCCTTCACGGTGTTCGCCTCGGCGGTCGTGTTCTGGCGCCACCGCGGCAATCTCGCCCGCCTGCGCGACGGCACGGAGAACCGCATCACCCTGCCCGCGGTGCGCCGATGAGCACGCTGCGCGCAGCGGTCTTCACGGGGCCCGACCAGCCGCTCGAGCTGCAGCAGCTCGAGCTGGAGGCGCCCCACGCGGGCGAGGTGGCGGTGCGGGTCGAGGCCTCTGGCCTCTGTCACTCCGACCTGCACGTGATGATGGGCGAGTGGCTCGAGCCGCCGCCCATGGTGCTCGGCCACGAGGGCTGCGGCGTGGTGGAATCGGTGGGCGGCGGCGTCGACCACGTCGCGCCTGGCGACCGGGTCGTGCTGAGCTGGTTCGCCAGCTGCGGCTCGTGCGCGCGCTGCCGCGAGCAGCGGCCGTGGATCTGCACCCGCTCGCGGGCCAACGAGAGCCTGATGGCGGACGGCGGCACCCGCCTGCGCGCGTGCGATGGAACGGCGGTGCGCGCGTACCTGGCTGTCGGCTCGCTGGCGGAGCGCGCCGTCGTCCCCAGCAGCGGCGTGGTGAAGGTGCCCCAGACGCTGCCGCCCGAGGTTGGCGCACTGATCGGCTGTGCGGTCGCGACCGGCGTGGGCGCGGTCATGAACACGGCGGCGGTGCGCGCCGGCCAGTCCGTGGTGGTGGTCGGTTGCGGTGGCGTCGGCCTCTCGGTCGTGATGGGCGCGGTGCTGGCCGGGGCCAGCGTCGTCGTGGCCGTCGACACGCAGGACGCCAAGCTCCAGCTCGCCACCGAGCTCGGCGCTAGCCACGCGGTGCGGGCCGGCAGCGGAGCCGACGACCGGATTGCCGCGATCCTGCCGGACGGCCCAGACCACGTGTTCGAGGCGATCGGCCTCGTCTCCACGATCGAGTGGGCGATCGGATTGCTGCCGCCCGGCGGCACCGCGACGCTGGTCGGCATGACCCCGCAGGATCAGCGGATCGCGATCGACCCGCTCGAGTTCGCGATCGGCGGTCGCACGCTGCTCGGCTGCACGTACGGCTCGTGCCGTCCCGAGCGCGACTTCCCACGGCTGGCCGAGCTGCAGCTGGCTGGGCGGCTGCCGATCGATCGGCTGGTGTCGGAGCGGATCGCGCTGGACGACGTCAACCGCGCGTTCGATCAGATGCGCGCCGGCGATGGTGCCCGCCGCGTGGTCGTTTTCTAGCTCGCCCTACTGGGCTTCCAGCCAGGCTCGCGCCGTGGTGTGCAGGGAGTGGGCCTCCCGCCCGGCCAGCTCGGCCCGCAGCTCGCCGACGACGCCGTGGCGCTCGGCCAGCACGTCGTGGTTGTGGATCGTCTCGAAATTGACCTGGCGGGCGAGGACGAAGCAGCCGTCGGACAGGTCGGCGTAATGCTCCAGCGCGCCGGCCACCATCAGCCGCACCGAGTCCTCGACGAAACGCGGATGCAGGTGCGCCTGCTCGACCACATACAGCTCGTCCGGCCGCTTCAGCAGCTCGAAGATGGGGGCGCTCATCGATCGCTCGGCGATCCCGATCAGGTCGCGCGCGTCCACCTCGCGGGTGGTGCCGAGCATCAGCGTTGCCGCGGCACGCTGGTTGTGGGTGGCGGCCGGCAGCATCGAGAAGATCTCGTCGATCTGTCGCGGCTCATACCCCGCGTCGCGCAGCCGCTCTCCAGCCCGCTCGCGCACCAAGCCCTGCGCGCACGGACAGGCGTTCATTCCCCGCACCTCGACGCCGACCATCCGGCGGGCGGTGCCGGAGGTCGCCAATGCCTGGCCGATCAGGTGGTAGATCTCCTGGGTCGGCAGGTCGGTGACCGGCGTGCGGCGGGTGACCGGGAACTTGGCTCTGATCGTGACCTCGCTGCGCACGGCCTGCTGACGTTCGACGATTCGGGCGGCGATGTGTTCGGCCAAGTCCTCGACGTGCAGCGACTCGCCGATCACGACCTGGTCGATGGCCTCGGCCACAGTCTCGGGAAAGCGCGACATATGCACGCCCTTCTGCGACGGGTCGAGGTCGACGAAGGCGTCGATGTCGGCGTAGTAGACCAGCTCGGTGCCGGCATGGGCGATCCGGATCACCTTGTGCACGCCGGTCACGCCGGCCCGCGTCAGCGCCAGGTGCACCTCCGGCTCGGCCGCCTGCAGATCATGGGTGAAGGTGTCAGGCTGTCCCTGAATCATCGCTCGCATCGTAGTCCGTCGTCCTCCTTACTCCCGCAACAGCCGGGAGAGTCGCCGGTCGGCCAGCACGCGGCCGTCGGTCTGGCAGGTGGCGCAGTAGTAGAGAGTGTGTTCGTCAAACGAGACGGTGCGGATTTCATTCCCGCATCGGGGACACTCCTTGCCCGCCCGGTCGTGCACCGTGTACGCACGGGCTGCCTTCGTGGCGAGCCCTGATCCACTGAGCGGCACCAGTCGCTCGGTCGCCTCGCGCAGCACGCCGGTGATGGCGGCGTGCAGACGGGTCAGCTGCTCGTCGTCGAGCGTTGCGCCGCGGGCGTAGGGCGAGAGCCGGGCGGCGTGCAGGATCTCGTTGGCGTAGGCGCGGCCCACTCCGGCGATCGCACGCTGGTCGCGCAGGAAGGCGTGCAGCAGGTGCGGATGCTCGATGAGGGCGGTTCGCAGTGCCTGCGCCGTGAAGCCATCGTCGAGCGGCTCGGGCCCCAGGTGTGCCAGCTCGGCCGCGATCGCGGCCGGCGGCAGCAGCCAGACGCCGGCTCGGCGCTTGCTACCGGGCTCGCTCATCGCCAGCTGGAGGCCACCGTCGAACACCACTGCCAGCACTGCCGACTTGGGCCTCGTGCCGGCTACCGATAGCCGCCCGGCCGACATCAGGTGCAGCATCAGGCCCGGCCCGCCGTCCGTCTCGAACAGCAGCCGCTTGGCCCGCCGGCGGATACCCACGAAGCGACTGCCCGCCAGCGAGGCGATCGGCGGATCGATCGTCTTGACGGTCGCGAAGTGGGCCACCGGCACCGACTCGATCGGCTGCTCGCACAGCCGGTCGCGCTGTGCGCGGACGAAGGCCTCCAGTTCTGGCAGCTCGGGCATATCCAGGTACGGTAAGCGCTGATGAGCGTCACCGCTATCCGGGGAGGTGTGGAGGAGAGCCGCCACCAGGTGCACGTCGCCGTTGCCAGCCCCGACGGCGAGCTGGTGGCGTGGTGTGGCGATCCCCAGCGGTTGACCACCATGCGCTCGGCCGCCAAGCCGTTCCAGGCGCAGCCGCTGGTTGCCTCGGGGGCGTTGGAGGCGTTCGGCATCGACCAGGAGACGCTGGCGGTGTGCTGTGCGTCGCACTCCGGCCACGACCAGCACGTCGCTGCAGTGCTCCGCGGCTTCGCCGCGGCCGGGGTCGAGCCCGAGCGGCTCGCGAACACCACCGGCAGCGTCGAGCAGCGGCTGCGCCACAACTGCTCCGGCAACCACCTCGCCTTCCTCGCCCTCTCGGCCCACTCCGGCTGGGATCTGGGCGGCTACTGCGAGCCGCGACACCCCTCGCAGCGGGCGGCGCTGGTGGCGCTGGCGGCCGCGGCAGGCCGGCCCGCCGATGCCGTCGAGACCTGCACCGACGGCTGCGGCGTTGTCTGCTTCGCCCTGCCGCTGGTCGAGATCGCGGCGCTGTACGCACGCCTGCCGCAGCGCCTGCCACGGCAGGCGGCGGCGATGCGCGCCCACCCGCAGATGGTGGCCGAGGACGGCGACCTCGACACCGAGCTGATGCGCGCCCTGCCGGGTTGCGTCGCGAAGTCCGGCGCCGAGGGTCTTGGGTGCGTGGCGCTGGCCGAATCCGGGCTGGGAATTGCGGTGCGGGTCGAGGACGGCGACTCCCGGGCCGTCGGGCCGGCGACGATCGCGGCGCTCTCGCAGCTGCTCGGCTGGGAGCGGCCGCCGGACGCGCTTGTCGGATTCGCCCGTCCAGACATCGCAAATGCACCGGGCGACGTTGTCGGATTCCTGCGCGCAAGTGTGCCGCTGAACAGGGTTCGCTGACGCTGGATGGCCATGCTCGACAGGTCACCGAATGTGGCGAGAAAACTTCCATTGTTTGGTGAAAATTTGGGTCGCGCGACGAATATCCGCGGGTATACTCCGCTCGTCTGCGCTTCATTTCGCCAACGCTGATGGCGATCGTGAGCGGCACTATCGGCCGCTCTGATCGGATCACGGTGGTGGGATCTCTCATCCATCCCGACGTCATACCGAGGGTGCCATGCTGACTGTCGATATCTCGTTGCCCGACATCGATGAGCTGAAAGCGCTCGTCACGGAGGGTCAGGAGAAGGGCTATCTCACGTTCGACGAGGTGGCAACGGCGCTCGAAGAGATCGAGCTGACGAAGGAGCAGCTGGAGGACTTCTACACCTACCTGCTCGACCACAACATCGAGCTGTTGGATGGGGAGTCCAAGCAGCAGGTGCAGCAGGAGCGGCTGATCCATGGCGAGAAGCCGCCCGAGCTTGACCTCACCGTCGAGCCCAGCCTCGACTCGCTGCGCCTCTACCTGCGCGAGATCGGCAAGGTGCCGCTGCTGACGGCCGACCAGGAGGTCAGCCTGGCCAAGCGGATCGAGCGCGGCGACATGCGCGCCAAGCAGCAGATGATCGAGGCCAACCTGCGCCTCGTCGTCTCGATCGCGAAGGGCTACCTGGGCCGCGGACTGAGCTTCCTCGATCTGATCCAGGAGGGCAGCCTGGGCCTGATCCGCGCCGTCGAGAAGTTCGACTATCGCAAGGGGTACAAGTTCTCCACCTATGCCACCTGGTGGATCCGCCAGGCGGTGACCCGTGCCATCGCCGACAAGGCGCGCACGATCCGGATCCCGGTGCACATGGTCGAGAAGCTGAACCGTGTCGTGCACATCGAGCGCCAGTTGGTGCAACGGCTGGGCCGCGAGCCCCGGCCAGACGAGATCGCCCGCGAGCTCTCGATGACTGCGGACGAGGTGCGCGACATCCTGCGCATGGCGCAGCTGCCGGTCAGCCTCGAGAAGCCGATCGGTGAGGAGGAGGAGTCCGAGCTGGGCGACTTCGTGCAGGACGAGCAGGCCGTCTCGCCGTTCGACTCGGCCACCATGACGCTGCGCAAGGAGGACATCGAGCGCGCGCTGGACTCGCTGCCCGAGCGGGAGCGCAAGGTGATCGAGCTGCGCTTCGGCCTGAAGGGCGAGCACCCCTGCACGCTGGAGGAGGTCGGACGCGCGTTCGGCGTCACCCGTGAGCGGATCCGCCAGATCGAGAACAACACGCTGAAGAAGCTGGAGAGCCTGCCCGAGGCGCAGGCGCTGCGAAACGCGGAGTAGCACCCCGCTTAGAGGCCTAGCCACGACGGTTGCGGGCCGGTAGGCTGGTGGCGATGCTTGCCGGCGCAGGGCGCCGGTCGTCGTGGAAGGGGGCCATGTCGTCACTCGCGCACCGGGTCAGGACGCGCTCGTTTGAGGATGAGCTGGCGGCCCATGCCCTGCGCGAGCTCGACGCCGATCACGTTGCCGTGTTCCGCACCTCGGTTGATGGTGAGGCGGGATTACTCGCCGTTGCGGGCGCGTGTGAGCGGAGGGTTGGAGCGATCCTGGTGGTGGGGCGCAGCGACGATGGCACGGTCTCGCTGGAGGCCGCGTTCGGCGATGAGGTCAGCGCCGAGCGGGCTCGCGGCCGGGCCGAAGGATGGGCCACGCTGGCGTCGTCGGCGCTGGCCGAACGGAGCCGACTGGATCGATCGGAGGCGCTGCACCGCGAGCTGGTCGAACAGATGCCGGCCATGCTCTACCTCTGCGACCTGGACGGAAACACGCTGTACGCCAGTCCTCGCTGCGGCACCGTGCTCGGGTATGACAGCGATCGATGGCGGGACGATCCGGACGCTCTGTGGGAGGAGTGCATCCACCCCGATGATCGCGGCTGGGCGTTCGAGTCGTGGCGGGAAGCGATCGCCGCCCAGCGCCCGCACACCATCGAGTATCGCTGCCTGCACCGCGACGGGCGAACGATCTGGATCCGCGAGATCGAGACGATCGTCAATGACGCCGATGGCCGGCCGGCGTATCGCCATGGCGTGGGCTTTGACGTCACCGAGGCCGTGGAGGCCGGCATCGCGTTGCGCGAGTCGGAGGCGCAGTACCGCACGCTGCTCGATAAGCTGCCCTGCGTCGTCTACCGGCTGGGCAGCGACGGGTATACGACCTACGCCAATCCCGCCGCCTACGGCATGCTCGGCTACTCGTACGAGGAGTGGCGCGACGATCCCGACGATCTATGGGCGTCGCGGGTGCACCCGGAGGATCGGGCCTGGGTCAGCGAGACGTGGGATCGTGCAATGGCCGCGAACGCACCGTACCAGATCGAGTACCGGATCTTGGCGAAGGATGGGTCGACGGCGTGGGTGGAGGAGTCCGAGTGGGTGGTGTGCGACGACGCCGGCGGCGAGCTGTTTCGGCAGGGGCTGATGCTGGACATCACCCGTCAGAAGCGTACCGAGCAGCTGCTGGCGGCCGGCGAGCGCTGGTACCGCCACCTGGTCGAGCGGATGCCGGCCGCCGTCTACGCTGATGACGGCGACGGCCGCCCGCTGTATGTCAGTCCGCGCATCGAGCAGCTGTTCGGCTGCACTCCTGGCGCCTGGATCGCCGATCCCGAGCTGTGGGCGGCGCGGATCCACCCCGATGATCGCGAGCGCGTCGAGACGGCGTATGCCGACCACATCGCCCGTGGCGCCCCCTACGCCGACCGGTACCGCATCGTGCGGGTGAGCGGGGAGGTGCGCTGGGTGACCGATCTGGCGACGATGGTCACGAGCGAGGGCCGCACACAGTTCGTCGAGGGGCTCCTGATTGACGTGACCGGCGAGTCGGGAGTCGAGCTGGGCCATCTGGAGGCGGCGGCCGGACTGCAGGAGCAGTCGCTGCAGCTGCTGGTGGAGACGCTGTTCTCGCTGGACAAGGTGGTGGATGCGGCCCGCGGGGGACGTCTCGACCATCTCGAGCCAGCCGTTCGCGTGGCGCAGGAGATGGTGGTCGGCAGCGCCCAGCAGATGCGGTCAAGAGAGACCTCGCCCGCGTTCGTTCCCGCCGTCGGCGGGTTGGCTGCAGCTGTTCGCCTGATGGCCCGCCGGGCGGCGGACGAGTCCGGATTCGCGCTGCGGCTCGAGACGAGCATCGGCCGCCACGCCGAGCCGATCGAGGCGCTCGCGTACAGGTTCGTGTTCGAGGCGGTGGGGAACGTCTGCCGCCATGCACGGGCGGCTGGATTGGTGGTGACGCTGAGGGATCGATGTGGCTGGCTGGAGGGGACGGTGCGCGATGACGGCGTCGGGTTCGACCCGCGACGGCTGCTCTCGCGCGTTGGTGATGGATCCGGGCCGGGGCTGCCGGCTGTGATCGCGCGGATCCGCGTGGTGGGCGGGGAGTGCACCGTCGAGTCGGCGCCGGGCGCCGGCACACAGATTGGCTTCAGGCTGCCGATCGGCCCGCGACAGATAGGGTGAGTAGCTGCGAAACGGCCCTGGCCAAGTTGCACATAGGCGCCGACGGCTCGACTACACTTTGTCCATGAACACATCAGCCGGCCAGCCCCGCCGCCGTGCCCGCAGTCGGGCCAGCGTCACAACCGACATCCACTCACAGGTCAGCGCGATGGTTGCGGGCGGTATGCCGCGGATGGCTGCTTTCCAGGCAGTCGCGGACGAGGTCGGCAAGAGTCGTTCGGCTGTGGCCGCTGCGTACTACCGCGTCGCTGGAGATGCCGGCCGCGAGAGGACGGCGCGAAGGCCCACGCCAGTGGTCGATCTCGGCCCGGTCCCCCCGATCGCTGGTGAAGATTCGGACGCGTTGCTGGCGGCGCTGGTCGAAAACATGGCTGCGCTGGCCGAACTGCTCCGTCAGCAGCGATCCGAGAACGCGGCATTGCGCGCGCGGCTCGAGCAGGTGCGAGGAGCTGTGATCGAGCCGTAGGTCGCGGTGGTCGCGCTCAGTGCTTGAGATCGGCCAGGATCTCTCCGCCCGCCCGCACGCCCTCCGACGCGCCCCCTTCCATGAAGCCCTGGAAGTCCTGCGAGCAGTGCTCGCCGGCGAAGTGGATGTTGCCCTGCCGCACCCCCTCGTAGCCCGAGAAGGTGTGATATTGGCCCACCCGCCAGTATGAGTACGAGCAGTTCGCGTTGGGATCGAGCGCCGGGATCGAGAGCGTTGCCTTGCCGTTCCACTGCTTCGAGATGCCGGGGTAGACCGGCTCCAGCTGGTTGAGGAATGACTGCGCGTAGGTGCGCACCTGGCTGTTTTGGTCGGCGTTGCTGTACGGCGTCGAGGGCCGGAAGCTGCCCGCGACGTCGCCTCCCGTGTAGTCGACCAGGATGCCCCGCACACCGGCCTGGGCGCGGGTCACGTCCCATGTGTTCTGGTAGCCGGTGTCGGCGTAGCTGTTGCCATTGCCGGTGCCTGGCCATGCGCCGGTGGCGTCCCAATATCGCGTGTTGAACTGCAGCTGCAGCTTGCCGTTGCGGCCGCGGCCGAGCTGCTGGATCGCCTGCTGCTTGAGCGCGTCGAATCCGGCCTTGCGATAGTCGAGACCGCGCAGCACCGCGAACGGCAGCGCCAGGATCACGTGGTCGGCCGTCACGTTCTGGGTGCCAAACGAGATGGTCGAGCTGCCGTCCTGATTCTTGGCGATCGAGGTCATCCGCATTCCGGTGAGGATCGAGCCGGACGGCAGCGACGCTGCGATCGCTTCGGGCAGCCGCTCGTTTCCGCCGACGATGTGGTAACGCTCATCGGACAGTCCGAAGATCGAGAAGTTGCCTGGACTGGCGTTGTAGCCCAGCAGGTAGACGAGGTTGAGCGCCGACTGGTCGGTGGTTTCGGCGCCGTACTCGATGTTGTATGCAACATCCAGCAGCTGCCCGAACCGAGAGCTGTGCCCGCCGGGAACGCGGGAGTCGATCCAGTCATGGACGCTCATGTTGTCGAGGCGCGATGCCGGCCGCGGTGTTGATCTTGTAGGTGGTGGGGTAGCTGGCGGCGGCCACATCGCCCTGGAGGGCGTTGTGGACGGGCTGGAAGTCGGTGTCGGCCTGGGACTTGCGATAGTACTGGCCGAAGAAGCGGTAGGTGTCCTCCGAGCCGTTGGGCTCGGCGCCGACGAGATCGGCGGTCGCCAACCCGAAACGCTGCGCGAGATGCAGGATCGTCTTGTGCCCGGTATCGATCAGCTCGCCACATGACTCGCTGATCTGGTTATCGAGCCAGTAGCCGCTGCGGTCGGAGTGCATCCGGCCGCCGATCCGTCCGGACGCCTCGTACACTGTCGATCGGAGTCCGGCATCCGCCAACGTGAGAGTGGCCGAGAGGCCGGCGATGCCGCCACCGATGATTGCGATCCGTGGCTGTGCCGTCGCGGCGGCGCGGAGTGGCGTCGTCCCCAGTGAGAGTGCGGCGGCGGTCAGGCCGGCCCGGCCCAGGAACTCGCGTCGCGAGTGCGCGTCGCGGGCGGCGGCCTTCTGTTCTCGAAGCTGGGTGGGCGTGATCCCTCGAGCCGCGGCGATACGGTGTTCAGCGGCGAGGGCGGTGAGCGAGCGCAGCAGAGGCGTGCGAGCCATCGGAATCCTCCCTGGCCGATGCGAATCTCGGCCCCAGGTTGCGAGTTTGCAGGTTAGATCGCCGAATATACATGCAAACTATGCGAATGTCGAAGCGATTTGCAGTTTATTGATCCCCGCGATTCGTTCGGCCCGCCCGCTGCCCTCCGCACCCGTCGCGGCGGGAAGTTGCCGCGGTACAATGCTGCTCGCCTCGGGGGGGTGTCCGAGTGGCTAAAGGAGGCGGGCTGTAAACCCGCTGGCTCTGCCTACACAGGTTCGAATCCTGTCCCCCCCATCATCATCATCGTCGCCGCCCGTCACACGCATTGAGGAGGGCAATTCATGGGAGTCACCGCCGAGCACGCGATCGGGACACGTCAGGAGTATGTGGCGGCCAGGGAAGCGCTGCTGCGACGCGAGAAGGAGCTGACACGTCTCAGCGACGAGCTGGCCAAGCAGCGCCGTGAGCTGCCTTGGGTTGCGATCGAGAAGGAGTACAGCTTCGACACGGAGACCGGGCGAAAGAGCCTCGCCCAACTGTTCGAGGGACGCTCGCAGCTGATGGTCTACCACTTCATGTTCGGCGACGCCTACACGGCGGGATGCCCGGTCTGCTCAGCCGGCGCGGACACCTTCGACGGCGCGGTCGCGCACCTGAACGCGCGCGGCGTGACGTTCACGTGCATCTCACGCGCGCCGCTGGAGCGTCTGGTGACCTACCGGCAGCGGATGGGATGGAGCTTCCCCTGGGCGTCTTCGGCGGGCACCGAGTTCACACCCGACTTCGGCGCGGCCCACAGCGAGCAGGAGCTGAAGCCGTTCCTCGAGAGCGGCAACCTCGGCCCGGTGCCGCAGATGGCCGCCCAGTGCGGTACCGATCCGGTCGGCTATATGTCGGAAGGGCCCGCGCTGACCTGCTTCGCCCTGGCCGACGGCGTCGTCTACCAGACGTACTCGACCACCGCCCGCGGTCTTGAGGTGATGCTGGGTTTCTACGGCCTGCTCGACCGCGCGCCACAGGGTCGTCACGAGAGCAGCGCCGCTCCGGAGTGGATCCGCCGGCACGACGAGTATCGCTAGGCGCTGTCCGGGTCGGTGAGCTCGCCGGCGTAGCGCGCCAGCGACCGCTGGTAGCGCGGCAGGTGGGGCGCCAGCGCGGCCAGCGCGATGGCGGCCGCCTCGCGCTCACGCCCGGTGTCCGCCAGTGCCAGCGCCAGGAAGGCGCTGACCGCGTCATCCAGCTCGTCGGATCCGGCCTCGAGCTCGGCCCGAAGCAGCGCCACGCTCTCGTCGGCCTGACCGAGGTTGCGCAGCGAGCTGGCCAGCTGGATGGTCGCTCGGCGGCGCCGCAGGCCTTCCAGTCCGAGCGCGAGCGCCTGCCGGTAGAGCGGCACCGCGCGGTCGGAGTGTCCGGTCGAGTCGAACCCTGCGGCACGCTCAAACGCTGACACGCCGCTGCCGGCGGGGAGTTCGGCCGTGAGGCGATCGATACCCGCCAAGAACTCGAGCTCGTCCATCGCGTCGAGCCCGTCCCAGAGCTCGGCGAGCCGTCCTTCCCAGTCCGTCAGATCGGCCATATCCACGCAGTATCCGCCAACTAGACTTCCACGATGGCGGTGATCGACGGGGAACGGCGTGTTGTTGCGGTGCTGATGGCCGATATCGCGGGTTCGACCGCGATCGGTGAGCGGCTGGGCGCGGAGCGCTCGAAGTACCTGTTCGACGAGGTGATGCGCCTGATGACGGCCGAGATCGAGCGCTACGAGGGCACGGTCGCCCAGCTGCTCGGCGACGGCCTGCTGGCCATGTTCGGCGCGCCGGTTGCCCACGAGGACGACAGCGAGCGGGCGGTGCGGGCGGGGCTCGCGATCCAGCGCGAGCTGGCCGCCTACGCGGTGCAGGTGCGCGAGGCGTACGACATCGATCTGGGTGCCCGGATCGCAGTCAACACCGGCCCGGTGGTCGTCTTGGCCGGCGAGGGCGACGCTGCCGGCCGCTACAACGCGCTCGGAGACACCGTCAACGTGACCGCGCGTCTGCAGTCGCTGGCAACGCAGGCCGGCGTCACGCTGGGACCGCAGACCGCAGCCCAGGTGCGCGACAGCTTCGAGCTGGAGGAGCTGGGCGAGACGCAGCTTCGCGGCCGTGAGGCGCCCGTCGACAGCTTCCGCGTGCTGTGCGAGCGCGAGCCGATGCGGCACCGGCCGTCCGAGCCGCTGGTCGGCCGCGACGGCGAGCTGGCCACGGTGCGTGCGGCGCTGGAGCGGCTGGCGGACGGCATCGGCTCGATCGCATCGATCACCGGCGAGCCGGGCATCGGCAAGTCGCGGCTGCTGTTTGACGCCGTCGATCCGCTGCGCGACCGGCTGCGCATGCTCGAGGGCCGCGGCCTCTCCTACACCGATAGCTTCCCCTACTGGCCGATCCGCGAGCTGCTGCGCGACTGGTTGGGCGTCGGCCAACTGGCCAGCGAAGCGCGCGTGCGGCTCGACCTCAAGGCGGCGCTGCACGCCGTCTTCGGCGACGATCCCGAGCCCTATCCGCTACTGGCCGGCATGCTGGGACTGCGGCCGGACGTCGAGACGGCCACCCTGCGCGAGTTCAGCGGGGAGGCGATCAGCCGTCGCAGCGCCGAGGTGGTGGCCGAGCTGCTGCGCCGGCTGGCTCGCGAGCGTCCGTTGCTCGTGGTGCTGGAGGACCTGCACTGGGCCGATGAGCCGACGCTGGAGTTGGTCGAGTCGCTGTTCGCGCTCACCGAGAGCGAGCCGTTCGGCCTCGTGCTGCTGTATCGATCCGACCGGGAGGCGCGGTCATGGCGGCTGGGTGAGCGGGCGCGGCAGCTGTATCCCCACCGCTACCGCGAGATCGAGCTGCGCGCGCTGGAACAGCGAAGCGGCGAGCGGCTGGTGGAGCAGCTGGCGGGCGATCCCCTGCCGGACGGCGTCGCGGCGCTGCTGGTGCAGCGGGCCGGTGGCAATCCGCTGTTCCTTGCCGAGGCGCTGCGCGATCAGATCGAGCGCGGCACGCTGCTGCACGGCGCGCAGGGCTGGGCGGCCGGCGATGCCACGCTGGAGGTGCCGGCGCTGGTGCAGGGGGTGATCCAGGCCCGCTTCGACCGGCTAGATACGGCGGCGCGTGAGGTGGTGGCGGTGGCGGCGGTGATCGGCCGCCGGTTCGGCAGGCCGTTGCTCGAGCTGCTGATCGATCCCGCCACGCTGACGGGCGCGCTGTCGCAGCTCTTGCGTTTGGAGCTGATCGTCGAGGAGCAGCGACGGCCCTTTCCGGCCTATCGCTTCCGCCACGGACTGGCGCAGGAGGCGGCGTACGCCAGCATCACCGATGCCCGCCGAAAGGCCCTGCACGAGCGGGTCGGCCTGGCACTCGAGCAGCTGATCGAGAGCGAGGGCCCGAGCCCGCGCACGCTGGCGCACCTTGCTCGCCACTTCAGCGAGGCGGATGATGGGCAACGCGCCGCCGAGTACCTGATCCGGGCCGGGGACGAGGCCCGCGCCATCTCCGCCGATCAGGAGGCCATCCACCACTATCGCCGCGCCCGCGCCTTCCTGCAGCGGCAGGGCGACGACCGCCGCTCGCGCGAGACGCTGTTCAAGATCGCCCTGGTGCACCACCTGGCCTTCGACTTCGCGGCGGCGGAGTCGGCGTACGACGAGGCCTTCGCCTGCAAGGTGGACACGGTCGTGCGGCCGGACGCGGTCGGCCGGCTGGTGACGGCGCTGCCGCCGCTGGGGCAGCTCGCACCGGGCCTTGAGTACATGTCCGAGACGAACGCGATCACCGAGCAGGTGTTCAACGGGCTGCTGATGGTGGATCGCGACCTGAACGTGCTGCCGGCGCTGGCCGACAACTTCCGCGTCTCGGCTGACGGGCTCAGCTACATGTTCCAGATCCGCGCGACGGCGCGCTGGAGCGACAGCCAGCCGGTCACCGCGCACGACTTCGTCGACACGTGGGAACGGGCGCGGCGGCTTTCGACCGCGACCGCCTTCCTGCTCGAGGACGTGGCGCGCGCCGAGGCGCTGGACGACCACACGCTGGAGGTGACGCTGCATACGCCCCGCAACTACTTCCTCTACGTGCTGGCGGCGCCGGCCTCGTACCCGTGGCCGGCGCACCTGTGCGAGCAGTTCGGCGAGCAGTGGCACAGTCAGGAGTCGCTGGTCTCGAACGGGCCGTTCCTGCTCGACCAGGTGCGCGAGGACGGACTGACGCTGGTCGCCAATCCCACCTACGACGGTGCTCGCGGCAACCTGCGCGAGATCGAGGTGCGGTTCCGTACGCAGGACTCCGACCCGGTCGCCCGCTGGCGGGAGGGGGAGTACGACGCGCTCAATACCGCCCACGCGCTGGGCGATGTTTGCGGCTATGACGATCAGACCAACCTGGCCATCGCTCCCGGCCTGGGGACGACGATGGCCGGATTCCACCCGCTGGAGCCGTTCCAGGATGGGCGTGTGAGGGCAGCGGTCGCGGCGGTCGTCAGCGAGCTTGGTAGCGAGATGGAAGAGTTCGGCATGGGTGCCCGGCCGGCGCGCGGCGGCGGCCTGATGCCACCGGCGATGCCCGGCCACATGCATCACGCGCATCCCCAGCCGACGCTGGACGGCGCGCGCGCACTGTTGGCCGAGGCCGGCTTTGCGGATGGGGTTGGCATGCCGACGGTGCGCGTGGCGCTGCCACCCTACCTGGCCCCGTTGGGAGAGCCGCTGGCCGGCGGGCTGGCTCAGCTGGGACTCGAGATGGAGGTTGTGTCGGTGGTGCGGGGAGCGCCGCTCGATCCGACCGGCAGCCACCTTTGGCTGAGTACTTGGCTGGCGGACTACCCTGATCCCGACGGTTTCTTCCGCGGTTTGCTGACCGACCGGCACGATCGGCTGCTGGAGGACGCGGAGCTGACTCCGCTGCTTGACGCGGCGCGGTCGAGCCGAGACCGAGACGAGCGGCTGCGGCTCTACGCCGACGTCGATCTGCGACTGGTCGAGCGGTCATTCCTGGTACCGGTCGCCTACTCGCGCGCCGTGCTGCTGACCCGGCCGTGGGTGCATGGGCTGTGGGCGAACGCGCTGACGCCGATCCGGTTCGATCAGGCGACGATCGCTCGGCGTCCTCAGGATTGAACGCGTCGGATACGGCCGGGACGATGGGAGCAGCTCGGTGGTCGGTGGTGCCAGGCACCGCATAGGCGGTGCCTGGCACCGAACGAGCGCCGTGCCTGGCACCACCGAGAACTGCCCGCTCCCGTGCCTGGCACCGCATAGGCGGTGCCAGGCACGGCTCGAGCTGGGCGGACAGAGCGGGCTGCGGTCTGAGCGCGGGCAGGCGTGGGGGATCTACGATCCGGGGATGTGCGAGCCGCCTCTCCCCGACCTCGCGGCGGCTCGCACCTTCCTGTTCGGGCGTGGCCTCGTCACCTCCGGCGACGTGACCGTGGCCGGCACCGGCTCGTGGTCGGTCGCCTACGGCTTCGATGGCGCCGAGGGTACCCCGCTGGTGATTCGCTTCGGCAGGCTGCGCGACGACTTCGATCGCGACCTGCGCGCAGCCGCGTTCGCATCGCCGCAGCTTCCCATCCCCAGAACGATGGAGGTGGGAGAGGCGCTCGGTGGCTTCTTCGCGATCTCCGAACGGGTGAGCGGCCGGTTCCTCAACGAGTTGGACGGGGCCGCGATGCGGGCCGTTCTGCCGAGCGTATTCCAGACGCTTGACGCGATGCGCACCGCCGATCTCTCTGCCACCACCGGCTACGGATCGTGGGATGCGAACGGCAACGCGGCGTACCGGAGCTGGGCGGAAATGCTGATCGACATCGGCTCCGATCCGCCCGGCGGCCGCATTCATGGCTGGCGGGCACGGCTTGAGGCAAGCACGATCGGCGTCGAGCCGTTCGACCACGCCCTCGCCGAGCTGCGCACGCTGGCGTCGCGGCTCTCGGTAGATCGCCACCTGATCCACTGCGATCTGCTGTACCGGAACGTGTTCGTACGAGACGATCGCATCAGCGGCGTGATCGACTGGGGCTGCGCGATGTAC
The DNA here is from genome assembly GCA_038212095.1 of Gaiellales bacterium. Lineage (GTDB taxonomy): Bacteria > Actinomycetota > Thermoleophilia > Gaiellales > JAICJC01 > JAICYJ01. Next base: position 173,608 of record JBBQUW010000001.1, read on the forward strand.
GGCGACCTCCTCTACGACCCGGCCTGGCTCGTTTTCTGGATGCCGTGGTATCCGGCATGGGATGGGATCGCGTTCGAGGCGGAGCTTCGCCGACACCACCGCGAGATCGGACTCGAGGTGCCCGACTTCGACGATCGGCTACGGGCCTGCGCCCTGCATAACGGCCTCGCGAGCCAGGCGTACCAGGCCTTTATCGGCGACTGGAAGAATCTCGAATGGTCGACGCGCCGGACGCTGGAGCTCTCCCTGGCACCGAACTAGTGCCCCTCCGAGCGATCAGCCGCCGGTGACGTCCCGCCGCAGGAACGTCAGGTAGGCGATCATCAGCGCGGGCAGGCCGTAGGCGGCGCTGACCCACAGGCCGCGCACGATCGGCAGCCAGTCGGTGGGTACGCGGAAGAAGCCTTGCCAGGCCGAGAGCTGGGTCGAGAGCAGGTAGGGCTGGGCGGCGGACAGGCCAGGCAGGATGCCGATCAGCTGCATCAGCAGCGCGAACATCAGCGTACCCACCACCGCCGCGGCGCTGTTTCGCGTCAGCGCAGAGAGCGCCAGGCCAAAGCAGGCGATCGCCAGGATCGGCACCAGGTAGACGAGGAAGCTGGCCGCCACCAGCACCAGTGAGCGGCGGGCCGAGACGGGCTGGCCGGACAGGTCGGTGAGCGGGTTGAATCCGGACTGGAGGGTGCCCGCGATCACCGCAACGGTGCCGGTCAGCACCAGCGCCAGCGCCGCGTAGGTGGCAGCCGCCAGCGTCTTGCCGGCGAACACGTGGCCGCGATCGAGTGAGCGGGTGAGGATCGTCTTGAGCGTGCCGTTGTGATCCTCGGCGGCGATGATGTCGCCCGCCACCAGCGCTGTGATGAGGGGGAAGAGCCAGATCGAGCCGAACAGCAGCAGCACCAGCGGCACCGCCAGCCCCGACTCGCGCACGTAGCGACCGAATGCGACGTCGTTGGGGGCGCCGTTTTGGAAGTGCAGCGCGGCGACGAACAGGATCGGCACGATCAGTGCCGCGCCCAGGCCGAGGTAGGTGCGCTTTTGGCGAGCCAGCTTGCGCAGCTCCCAGACGTACACGGTCAGCACCTTGGGGCGGGTCACGAGGCGGCCGCCACTGGCTCGGGCGCCTCCGTCGGCGCGTCGCTATGGGCATCCGGCTCACCCTCGGTGAGCTGGAAGAAGAGGTGTTCGAGCGAGCCCCGGCCGGTGGACAGCTCGAGGATGGCGACGCCGGATTGGCCGAGCGCGATCGTGTAACGCGCGACCTGCTCGTCATCGCCGGTCAGCTCGAGCTCGTCGCCGCCGGCCGCGCGGGTAGCGATGCCAAGCTTGGACGCGATCGTCGCCGCCTGGGCGACGTCGGAGACGCGGATCCTGCGCGCTTCGCCGTCGCTTTTCAGCAGCTCGTCCAGGTCGCCGTCGAACAGGATGTTGCCGGTGCGGATGATCGCGACCCGGTTACAGAGGTCCTCCACCTCGTCCATCAGGTGGCTGGAGAGCATCACCGTCAGACCCTCCGCCGCCAACCGCCGCACCAGGTCGCGCATGTCGCGCATGCCGGCCGGGTCGAGGCCGGTGGTGGGCTCGTCCAGCACCAGCAGACGAGGGTTCCGCAGGAGTGCGGCGGCGATGCCGAGCCGCTGCTTCATGCCGTGCGAGTAGCCGCCCACGCGGTCGCCGCCGCGGTCGGCCAGGTCGACCAGTTCCAGCGACTCGTCGATCCGGCTGGGCGCGTCGCCGCCGTCGTAGGCCGCGCACAGTTCGAGGTTCTTGCGGCCGCTGAGGTAGGGGTAGAAGCGGGGCGCCTCGACGAAGCCGGCCACGCCGTCCAGCGCGCTGGCGCCGACCAACTGGGGATCCTTTCCGAACAGGCGGGCGGAGCCCGCGGTGGGCCGGATCAGGCCGAGCAGCATTCGCAGTGACGTCGTCTTGCCGGCGCCGTTTGGGCCCAGGTAGCCGTAGACGTCGCCGGCCTGGACGGTCAGGTCGACGGCGTCCACGGCCAGCCGTTCGCCGTAGCGCTTGGTCAGTCCGCGCAGCTCGATCGGCGGCGCATCGGTCACGAGATCGACCGCGCCGCCGCCTCGGCAGCCACCGCGGGCAGCGAGCCGATCAGCGTGTAGGTGACGCCGCCGCGGGTGACGCGGATGACGGTGCCAAGCGCGGTCGCCAGCTCGCGACCACTGGCGCCGTTGATCGAGATCGCCGGCAGTGCCGCCAGCGGATCATGCGACGAGGAGGCCGCGGGTGCGGCCGGCTGCTCGAACACGGCCAGCGTGCCCAGGCCCTGGCCGTACAGCACGACGGCGGTGTGCGAGTCCGAGCCCATCTGGATCAGCCGTACCGCCTTGCGGGGCAGGCCGACCAGCGAGCTGGGGGCGGAGAGCGTAAACGGCAGCGCCCTGGCGACAGCCGCGGTGCCGGTGACGGCGGTGTGCGATCCGGCCTGCGTTGCGGGCGCGGTGGGCAGCGTGATGTTGATCGGCTTCACCGAGGCCGGCGCGTGGACGGCCAGGTCAGAGGTCGAGATGGCGCTGTAGTGGACGTCGGTGGCGGTCAGCGCCAGCACCGGCGATGCGTCGCCACGGCTGTAGACAGCCAGCTTCAGCGGCACGCCGCGCTGCGCGTCCCAGGCCAGCTGCACGGCGCCCAGCAGGCCGCCGTCGTGGCTGGGCGAGATCCGCACCGAGTAGACGGGGCGGCCGGCGATGTCGCCGGGGACAGCGCCGGAGACGATCGCCATCGCCGAGAGCCGCTTCAGCGCGCTCTGGATCTGGGCGATGCCGATCTGGTGCTGGGCATGGCGTGTGGCGGAGCCGGCGGTCGCGGAGTCGGCCTTGTGGGCGGGCAGGGCGAGCCGGTAGAGCGTGCCCTTGGCGGCGTCGTACAGCGAGAGCGTGTGGCCATCGCTGGTGATCTGCGTGTCGCCGGTGTCGGACTGCAGCTCGACGCGGAAGCGGCCGTCGTTGGACAGCCACAGGCGACCGCTGGCGCCGCTGAGCAGCGGGCTACCGGCGATCGCGCCGCCGGGGAAGAGGTGGTTGGTGAAGGTGATTCGCGCGCTGAAGCCGGCCACTGGCTTGGCATGCAGGGCGGCGTTCAGGGCCGAAGCCAGCGACCGGGGCGGCGGCTTGGGGCCGGGGCGGCTCGATGCGAGCGCGATGCCGGTGGCCAGTACGGCCGCCACGGGCAGCACGATCAGCGCGATCAGTCGAGGTGTCGAGATGCGGCGGAGCATCGAGTCAATCATTGCGGTGTACCTTCCATAGGTGAGTCACCTCGGAGTGTCGCTCGCCATGTCTGAAAGATCCGTGAGAGCGTGCACCCGTGCCGGTGCCTGGCACCATCGCGCCACGACATGCGAGTGGCCGCCCGCCCGCGCCCGTCAACCCGGTCAACCCCCGCCATCGTCCGTCGCCGGCAGCACGATCGAAAAACTGGCGCCGTCGATCGCCAACTCGCCACCGTGACGCACTGCGGTGGCGCGCACCAGCGCCAGGCCCAGGCCGGAGCCCTCGCTGCCGGCGCTGTTTGGGCCGCGCCAGAATCGGCGGCCGGCCGCCTCGACCTGGTCGGCGGGGATGCCGGTGCCGGCGTCGGTGACGGTGATCACGGCCGGCTCGCCGGTGCGAAGGGCGGTCACGGTGATCGGCGGCGTGCCGTAGCGCTGGGCGTTCTCGACCAGGTTTCGCACCGCGCGCGAGATCGCATCGGCATCGCCGCGCACGACCGGATCGCCCGCCACCGTGAGCGTGACGCCGGGCTGGGTGACGCTCTCGGCTAGCAGTCGGCGCAGCGGCACGAGCGTGGTGGGGGGGTCGGCGGCATCCTCACGCGCGACCGCCAGCAGCAGGTCGACCAGCCGGCCGAGACGGGCGATGTCGGCTTCGAGGTCGGCGAATGCGGCCTGCTCGGGAGCGAGCCGGGCCAGGTAGGCGGCATTGCCGCGCAGGGCGGTGAGCGGGGTGCGCAGCTCGTGCGAGGCGTCGGCCAGGAAGCGGCGTTCGCCATCGCGCGCGCGTTCCAAGGCGGCCAGCATGCCGTTCAGTGCGTCGGCCAGTCCCGCCACCTCGTCGGCGCGAGAGGTGGTGGCAAGCCGCCGCGAGGGGTCGGCGGTCTGGCCGATCACGCGCGCATCGGACGAGAGCCGGGCGAGCGGCCGTAGCACGCGCCGCGTCATCAGCAGCGAGGCGGGTGCGGCCAGTGCGGCTGCGGCCAAAGCGGCCAGCAGCGTCAGCAGTCGGAGGCGATGGAGGGTGTGGTCGATCTGGTCGGTGGGGGAGGCCACGATCACGGCGCCGCCGGTGGCGCGGCCGCCGCCGAGGGTGGGCAGGGGCGCCGCGTAGATGCGGATCGACTGGCCGTCCAGCGTGCCGTCGGCGTAGCGGGCGTGGCCGCTTCGGATCACCGCGGCGGCCAGGGTGTCGGTGGGCAGTGTGCGCGCGCCCAGCGCCAGCGAGCGCGACAGGATGGCGCCGCGGCGATCCACCACCTGCACGTCCAGGCCGCCGCCGTTGGAGGACGAGTCGAGCGCGCCGGGACTGGTGAGCAGCGCCGGTGCCGAAACGCTCAGGGTGGCGACGTCGGCGGCGCGGCGACGCAGGTCTGCGTCCAGCTGGCGGTGCAGTTCGCGCGACAGCAGCAGGTGCAGGGCGACGCCGAGCAGGGCGACCGCCAGCACGATCGCGGCCGCCGAGGCGATCGCGACCTGCGAGCGGAGGGTGAGGCGCCTCATCCGCGCAGCACGAATCCAACCCCGCGCACGGTGTGGATCAGCTGCGGCGGGCCGAGCTTTTGGCGCAGGTAGGCGACGTAGCGGTCGACGGTGTTGGCAGTGGGCAGGCGGCCATCGCCCCAGACGGTCTCGAGTGCGGCGTCCCGCGAGACGACCTGGCCGGCGTTGGTGACCAGCAGCGCAAGCAGCGCCGCCTCGCGGCCGGTGAGGTTGATCGAGGTGGCGCCGCGGCTGGCGGTACGGGTGGCGGGGTCGACGGTCAGGTCGCCGTGGCTGATCGGGCCGGCGGTTGGGTGGCCACGGCGCAGCAGGGCGCGCAGGCGGGCGGTCAGCTCGTCCGGCGCGAACGGTTTGACCAGGTAGTCGTCGGCGCCGGCGTCGAGGCCGGCGACGCGGTCGGCCACCTCGTCGCGGGCGGTGAGGAGGAGGATTGGTACCGGGTCGCCCTTCTGGCGAAGGCGACGGGCGACGGCGTGGCCATCGATGCCGGGCATGACGACGTCCAGCACGATTGCGTGCGGCGGCCAGGCCTCGGCCGCGGCCAACGCGGCGCCCCCGTCGGCGGCGGTGCGGGTGTCGTAGCCCTCGGCCTTGAGCGTGCGATCGAGCATGCGCCGGATCGAAGGGTCGTCGTCGACGACAAGGATGCGGCGGGCCGAGGGGCGTGGTGCGGACACGCCATGCAGGATAAACGGCGCGGTTGATCGTCCGCTCGCCGCTTCGCCCGCAGCGGCGTCGGTTGGGATACGATCCGGCCCGCGGAGTGGTGCCCCGAGTCGGGCCCGATCCGCGGCCCGCCCTCTTAGCTCAGTTGGTAGAGCACTTCCATGGTAAGGAAGGGGTCAACGGTTCGAGTCCGTTAGAGGGCTTGGGTTTTTCGGCTTGTTGAGCCAAATCTAGCGGTGGCCGATTTAGGTGGGGTCGCCGTGGGGGGCA
>JBBQUW010000002.1:0-177295 GCA_038212095.1 Gaiellales bacterium
ACCAACAACCGGCGACTGGCCGGGCACGTCCGAGCGTTACGGTGCAATCTCATCTGGGGCCTCCTTGGAAGTCAGGGTCTTGGACAACCCAACTCTCCAGGAGGCCCCGGATGAACAACGCTCCTAGGAACTACATCTAGCGGCATCTACAAGATGAAGGCAGACGGCACCGAGCGCGTCCTGCTCGCCCGCCCCGGCCGAGATCCCAACTGGCAGCCGATCCCCTAGTAGCCGCAACTGGTGCTACACGGAAAGACGTCATGGCCACTCCGCTGGGGGTCGGGGACGGGTCACCAACCTAACAGCGCCCGGCACCCCTCCTAACCGCCGCTGCACGCGAAGCAGTCCAATGATGGTGGCCTCGGGGACTCAGGCGGGGAGTCGCCACATACCGCTGACGTCCGCATCGAGTTGCGTACCGGTGACGACCAGATACTCGCGGTGGGGCACGAGGAACTCGATGCTCTGATGACAGTTCCGGCACAACGGCGGATTCGCAAACGCGAACCGCCCGCCATCGGTGGAGCACGGCATCAGCGCATCCTCAACCCGCAGTTGCTCTGCCGGGTTGAGCATCCAGGGGTGCTTCTCGTCGGCCAAGCGCCGATAAGTCGCGCCGTATGAGTCCCACGTCAGCACCGTCTCATCGCGGTCGCAGTAGAGATGGCCGAGGTTGCTGAACCCTGCGTGGTAGCGCTCATAATCGAAGGCCTGTTCGCAGTGCGGACACGTCGCACGTTGACTGCGCCGCGTGGTCATAGCGACGTGTCCCACCTCCCCATCGCCGCAGTCTACTGGCACCCGTCCGTCTGCGCAATCGGAGTCCCAATGGGCGGATTCCCGTTTCGGAGTGGCCGTTCAAAAAGGGACTGCCTGCTCCCAGCGACCTACGTGGCGCAGCGCTAGACGACCCTTCGGTCTTACCAAGCGGCGCACCAGTCTCCGTGTTGAACTGGGGCGACTCTGGGACAGGCGCGTCCGCCCAGTCGGGCGATCGAGGCCGCTCAACGCGCACAGCGTTGCCATCTACACCACCGCCTGCACGCTCTGGAAGAACCCGCCCACGTGACGCCGCAAAACGGCGCGGCGTCCACCCGAGCGGACGCGGGACTCCTGAGCACTTCGGCGTATCCTTCAGTCGTGGAGTCCCTGATCTACGTATATCCGGCCTTCATCCTTGGCCTTGTGGTCGGCGCTGTGACGTGGCGGCGAAACTGGCAGTCTCTGTGGGTATACGGCCTCGGCACTGCCACCTTCATCGCGCTCGTCGCGCACCAGTCCACCGTTCCACTTATCTGCCCAGCCGATGCAGAGGAGTGCACGCCGGCTCCCGCGCTCTTCTGGGCACTGCTCGCACTTGTGAACGTTGGGGCATGGATGCTTGGCGCAGCGTTGGGCGCAGCCGTCGCGGAATCCAAACAGGGAAGGCCCCGCTCCGACCGACCGTGACCGCCACGGCGCTGAGGTGTCTTTTGTACTCGACACCCTCAGATCGGGACGTTAGGCGGGACAACTCGCCGCTAGGTTCGGTGTGAAAAACAGGCAGTACCACGATGACCGGAAACCATCCCGCACTCTCAACCGTCTCACCAGCATGAAGCTCGCGCTCTTACGACTGACGACAACGGCGAGTTGGCCTGAGCCTGCAACCCGACTGGTACACACTCACAGCGCGTTTCAACTACCCGCTTCTCCCGGCTGCGGATGTCGTCCACATCAAGAGCGATCAGGTGGTGCCAGTTCGTTTCGTGGAAGCCATCAAGTAGGTGAAACCCACCACCACTCAGTCGCCCCTGCACGAAGCTCGCGCTCCGGCTCGTCCTGCTGCCCGCAATCACGACTTGCTGCCCCGCTGCCGAACCCTGTGGCATCCCGAAAGGAACATGCCCGACGTGACGCGCCGCTACGGCGAACCGCGTCCTTCCAAGTGTTCCCGCTTCCACTCCGGCGAAACTGACCAATGTCGCTTTGGTAGGTACCAGCGGAGAGCGCGTCCCCACGCGGTGCGTTGGCACCAGCACTCAGGAGTGCAACCGCACTTCCGATCTTTCGGATTGTGAATCCTGTCGATGAGCGCGCGGGCCATGAAACCAGAATAGCGAAAATCGGCACAGATCCGACTTGAGCGCCGATATCCGGGGCGCGGCGTCCCCACACCTCGGCAGCGGGCATTCATCCGCGTCGGCTGCACTGCCCATTTACAGCGCAGGGCCCACAGCGAGGTGTGCGGCTCGCCGACGGCGGTACGGCGGGCGCGCAGTGCAGCACCGAGTGAGGATGCCGCGCGTCTTACCGTGCGAATCGGGAGTAGGGTTGTCTGATTGGCCAAACGGTGCAGAAGGGCGGGACGGGAGGAGACTGATGCAATCGGCCGACGTGGGGGGAAGCGGGGTCGCGATTTCGCGGGTCGGGCTTGGCGGGTATGAGCTCGGCAACGAGCAGGGCGAGGTTCGGGATGTTGATCGAGCAGTTCGGGTGATCGAGGAGGCGCGTGATTCGGGCATCACCTGGGTTGATACGTCGGAGAACTACCACGCGACTCGGAATGAGTCGGTGATTGGCGCGGCGCTCGCCCGTGTCGGCGGGGACTTGGCGGTAGCCTCGAAGGTGGCTCCTGGGGCGGCTGTGACCGGCGGAGGGAGTGGGTTTCGCCGCGAGGAGATTCATCGGGCATGCCGTGACAGTTTGCGTCGGCTGGGGCGCGATCGGCTCGACATGTACTTCCTTCACTGGCCGGATGAGAGGGGCGTTCCGCTAGATGAGACCTGGGGTGCGATGACAGAACTCGTCGACCAGGGCCTTGTACGGGCGATCGGGATGTCGAACTACGACATGGCGGATGTCGACCGCTGCAACCGTCAGCGTCCCGTCGATGTAGTGCAGGTAGGGCTGAGCTTGATCGACTACCTGGACAGTCGGGCCAGCATCGCCGCCTGCGGCGATCTGGGAATCGCTGCGACCATCTATGAACCGCTTGCAAGCGGGATTCTCAGCGACAAAACACCACAGCAAGTGCTGTCGTTGTGGACCGGCCCATGGCTCGAGACGGGCTTTTACCAGCGCCTGCTTGTCCCCGGCCGGGCCGAGCGCAGCTTCGCCGTCGCCGACGCCCTCCGTCCAATCGCAAAACGGTTGGGAGCGACAGTCGCCCAGGTCGCCGTCGCCTGGGTGCTACACCAGCCCGGCGTCACCGCCGCCATCGCGGGCAGCCGAACCGGCGGTCACGTGCGCGAGAACGCGGAGGCATCGCTGCTTGATCTGACAGATGCACTCGATGAGATCGAGCAGCTAGTCAAGCTAGGGCCGTCATACGCGAAGTAGCCCCCTTCCCATGACCAGTGAACCCGCAGCGCGCCCTCCGGGTAGTGAATGACCTTCCCGACGTAGTCGTCGGCGCCGCCCTCAGCCCGCCGCGATCGTGATCGCCACCGGCACCACAGGCTCGGGCTGATCCACCAGCCGCTGTCCGTCCAGCGCCAACGAGACGCTCGGCCCGCCATCCATGTTCAGCGCCCAACGGGCGCCCAGGTGCAGCAGCTGCCGCTGCCACTCGCGCAGCGTCAGCCCGGGCGCCCCAACCGTCACCAGCCACAGCTCACCGTGGGCGAGGGCAACCGCCGCGCGCGGTGCCCGGGTGAAGATCTGGAAGCGGGTCACGCCGCCGCGTCGCAGCCGCGCCATCGGCGTACCGGCTGCGATCAGGATCGGCTTTCCCGAAACGATGTCCCGGTAGCCCTGCAGGTTGGTGCCGATCGTCGCTCGGCCGCCGTCCAGGCCCAGGTTCGGTTCCCCACCGGCGCCGGCGGTCAGCTGCTGGTGATCGATCACCAGCCTGCCCGAGCTGGTACCGTCGCTGCGGTAGAAGTCGCCGTTCATCGCCGCCAGCGCGTCCAGTTTGGAGACCGCCACCCCACTCGTCGCGACCACCGCCGGCCGGTAGCGGCGGTCGTCCAGCCGTACCGCGAGACGCACCAGCTGCGCAGGGCCGGCCGGCGTCGCCACCGTCGTGCGAGTCACGTGGATGCCGGAAAGATCGTGACCGCCGCCACGGTGCACGACCAGCGCCGCGGTCGCGGCGATGGCTGTCACCAGCGCAGCCACGGAAACGATCCGCAGCCACATCGGTCAGGCTCGCAGAGCGATGACGCGGGCGTCGAGGTGCTGCAGCACCGAATTGCAGACGGCGTCGCAGAGGTCGAACACCGCCGCATCGGCGATCGAGTAGTAACACCGCAACCCCTCGCGGCGACGCGCCAGCAGGCCAGCATCGGCCAGCAGCGCCAGCTGCTTTGAGGTGTTGGCCTGGGTGCAGCCGAGCTCGACGGCCAGCGATCCCACGGTGCGCTCGCCATCCCGCAGCAGATCGATCAGCCGCAGGCGCGTGGGATCTCCCAGCAGCCGGAAACGATCGGCAACCGACCTGGCGTACTCGGGTGTCAGCGGATGCGGAAGCACTTGCGCCATCGTACCGCATCTGCAACTATATAACTACTCAGTTACACACTAAGGAGTCCTGATGTCGCCGATCGAGATCACCAAGGAGAACTTCAACAGCGAGGTCATGGAGTCGGACGTCCCCGTCCTGCTCGACCTGTGGGCAGCCTGGTGCGGCCCCTGCCGCCTGGTCAGCCCGGTCGTCGACCAGCTGGCCGAGGAGTACGCCGGCCGCATCAAGGTCGGCAAGATCGACGTCGACGATCAGCCCGAGCTGCAGGCCGCCTTCGAGGCGCTCAGCATCCCCACGCTGGTGCTGGTCAAGAACGGCGCCGTGGTCGCAAAGGCGATCGGCGCGCGCCCCAAGGCGGCGCTCGCAGACGCGCTGGAGCTCGACCAGCACGTCGCGTAGACCCTCGGTCACACCCTCGAGGGCGGGGCACCGCCCAGGCAGCGGATAGCATGGGCCAGTGCTGACCGTCCTCGAGGGCAACAACTTCCTGGTCGCCGATGATCGCGGCGACGTCCTGACCGGCTCAGACGGTCTCTACTACAACGACACGCGCTACCTCTCGCGCTGGCGGCTGACGCTGAACGGCGAGCGGCCGCAGCTGCTCAGCTCGGGCACGGTCGACTACTACTCGGCCGCGGTCTACATGCAGAACGCGGCCACCAAGGGGATGCCGGCGGGAGCCGTCTCGCTGCTGCGTGAGCTGTTCGTGGGCGAGGGCGGCATGCAGAACTCGATCCTGGTCGAGAACCACCTGCTCGAGCCGCTCGAGCTCGAGATCAAGCTCGAGTTCGAGTTCGACTTCCTCGACCTGTTCGAGGTCAAGGCTCGCGAGTACCGCGAGGAGGACCTCGTGTTCACCGACAGCACGCAGCCGCCGATCGGCGTCGAGACCTCGCGCGACGAGCGCGAGAACTCCTGGTCGTTCACGCTACGCGACGGCGACTTCCGCGCCCAGGCGCTGGTCTGGGTCGCGCACCGCGGCGAGGTGGGCGCCACCTCGGTCTCGCACCGCTTCACCCTGCAGCCGGGCGACACCTGGCGCACCCGCGCGCACGTCGTGCTGCTGCACGGCTCCGACGAACGCCGCCAGCGCTACACCAGCTTCTACTTCGGCCAGGAGCGGGTGCGGGTCGAGGAGTCGCTTCGGGCATGGCGGCTGCACGCCCCCGAACTGGTGACCGACTGGGAAGACCTGCGCAACACCTATCAGCGGTCGCTGGCCGACCTGGCAGCGCTGCGGATGCGGCCGCGAAACCACGGCGTGCCCAGCCGCAACCTGCCCGCGGCCGGCCTGCCCTGGTTCATGACCGTGTTCGGACGCGACACCCTCATCACCAGCTTCCAGACGATGCTGCTGGGTTCGTCGCTGGCCGAGGGCACGCTGGAAGCGCTGGCCGCTATGCAGTCCACCACCCGCGACGACCATCGGGACGCCGAGCCGGGCAAGATCGTGCACGAGCTGCGGGTGGGGCGGGTCGCGGTCGAGGGCGGCGCGTTCCCCTACTACGGCAGCGTCGACTCGACCCTGCTGTTCCTGATCCTGCTGTCCGAGCTGTATCGGTGGACCGGCGACGTCGACGCCGTCGGCGGCCTGCGCGAGCCGGCGCTGAACGCGCTTCGCTGGATCCGCGAGCAGGGCGATCTGGACGGAGACGGCTACATCGAGTACCACCGACGATCAAAGAACGGGCTCGAGTCGCAGACCTGGAAGGACTCATGGGACTCGATGCGGTTCCGCAACGGCCAGGTCGCCCAGTCGCCGATCGCTACCGCCGAGGTGCAGGGCTACGCGTACGACGCCCGCGTGCGGATGGCGGAGATGCTGCGCAACGTGTGGAACGACCCGGCGCTGGCCGACGAACTGGAGCGCGAGGCCGAGACGCTGAAGGCGCGGTTCAACGGCGACTTCTTCGTCGAAGACGACGACGGGCCACGCTACGTGCTCGGGCTCGACCACGAGAAGCGTCAGATCGACTCCCTGTGCTCGAACATCGGCCACCTGCTGTGGAGCGGCATAGTGGACGAGCCGCGGGCCGGGTTGATCGCCGAGCAGCTGATGTCGCACCACCTCAACTCGGGCTGGGGCGTTCGCACCATGTCCGATCAGGAACGTGGCTACAACCCGATCGGCTACCACACCGGCACCGTCTGGCCCCACGACAACAGCCTGGTGATGGCCGGGCTGTGCCGCTACGGCTACCGGCAGTACGCGAACCGCATCGCATCGGCCATGATCGAGGCCGCCCGCCACTTCGAGTATCGCCTGCCGGAGGTGTTCGCGGGCTACACGCGGGAGCGCACGCCGTTCCCCGTCGCCTACCCCACCGCCTGCTCGCCGCAGGCCTGGGCGGCCGGCGCGCCCGTGCTGTTCCTGCGCAGCATGCTCGGCCTGCGTGCCGACCCGGTCACCGGCACGCTGCACGCGGACGCCGTCCTGCCCGAGTCATGCAACCGGCTGGAACTACGCGGTGTGCAGGCGCTGGGCCGCCAGTTCGACATCACCGTGCGGGGCGGACACGCCGAGGTGCGCGAGAGTGCGTAGGGGCACCTCCCCGAATACGGGGAGGGCGAACCACCGCCCGCGTGAGGCAGCAACGACCCCGACGCTCCGATGATCCATCTGCGGGCCGACCACCAGCCGCCGGTGCCGGCCCGCAACTTCCCTCTATCTCCGCGGCACGACTCCTTCACACGGCCGAGCTGGCCAGGGCGGCGTCCACCTCGTCCGGATCGGGTGACACCTGGATCGTCCGCACGGACGACTCCACCGCGTCGATCGTCTTCAGCCCGTCGCCGGTGATATAGACCACCACCGTCTCGCCGGCGCCGATCGCGCCCCGCTCGGCCAGCCGGCGCAGCACGGCGGTGGTGACGCCGCCCGCCGTCTCGGTGAAGATGCCAGTGGTGCGAGCCAGCAGCCGGATGCCGTCCACGATCTCGTCGTCGCTGACAGCCTCGATCGAGCCGCCGGTGTCACGCGCCACGCCCAGCGCGTACACACCATCGGCCGGGCTGCCGATCGCCAACGACTTGGCGATGCCACTGGGACGCACCGGGATCACGTCGTCGCTGCCGGCGGCGAACGCGGTCGCGACCGGGGCGCAGCCCGCGCCCTGGGCGCCGTGCATGATCGGCGCCGGCCCGTCGGCCAACAACCCGGCCGCGCGGCCCTCGCTGAAGCCCTGCAGAATCTTGGTGTACAGCGAGCCGGATGCGATCGGCGCCACCACCCGGTCAGGGGCGCGCCAGCCGAGCTGCTCGCCGGTCTCCAGCGCGATCGTCTTTGAGCCCTCGGCGTAGTAGGGGCGCATGTTGACGTTGACGAACGCCCAGGGATGGTCGTAGCTGAGCTCCGAGCAGAGCCGGTTGACGTCGTCATAGTTGCCGTCCACCGCGAACACCGTGGCGCCGTAGGCGGCGGCGGAGATGATCTTCTCGCGCTCCAGATCTCCCGGAACGAAGATGTACGTGGGCAAGCCGAGCGCCGCGCCGGCAGCCGCGGTTGCGCCCGCCAAGTTGCCGGTGGAGGCGCACGCCAGCGCCTCGAAGCCGAGCTCGAGCGACTTCGCCGCCGCCACCGCCACCACCCGATCCTTGAACGAGTGAGTCGGGTTGGAGGTCTCGGTCTTGACGTACAGCTCGCAGTCCAGCCCCAGCTCGGCGGCCAGGTTGTCGGCCAGGATCAGCGGAGAGTTACCGACCGGCAGCCCATGCATGGGCGCGTCGACGGGCAGGAAGGAGGCCCACCGCCACAGCGTGGCCGGCCCGGCCAGGATCTGCTCGCGGCTGACCGCGGCCGCGATCGCGGCGTGGTCGTAGGCCGCCTCCAGCGGACCAAAGCATCGGTCGCAGGCGAAGCGGGCGTCGAGCGGGTGGTGGGCCTGACAGCCCTTGCACACCAGGTGGGTTGCGTATGTCACGTCTGATCCCTCGGGTTGGGCCGATCACTCGGCCGGTTCACATCTGTCGAGGCGGATCGCCTCGCCGGATTTGGCACCATTCCCGACGGCTCACGAGGTGGTTGCCGAGGCTTCACAGGGCCGGTCCCTCCGCCTCTCTGGATGCGTAGCCGGGGATCCCCCGACGTCTCACCGCACTTCTTGGGACGTATGGTAGTGAAAGCGGCGCGGAACAGTCAATCACCAACCGGGACGAGACGGGCGTGGGATACAGTCGTGGCCATGGGCGATGTGGACGTGATCGTGATCGGCGGCGGGCTGGCGGGCCTGCGGGCGGCGCGCGACCTGGCCGAGCGCGGGTACGCGACGATCGTGCTCGAGTCGCGCGACCGGGTCGGCGGGCGTGGCCTCACCACTCGCCTGGGCGGCCACACGGTGGAGCTGGGCGGATCGTGGTTCACCCCCGAGCACGAGCTGGTGCTCCAGGAGCTGCGCCGCTACCGGCTGGAGGTGCGCGACTACGCGCCGCTCCGTCATGCCCGGTGGCTGACCGACGGCCGGCTACGACACGGCCTGCCGGTGCCGATCGAGCAGCTGGGAGCGCTGGAGGCAGCGCTACTCCAACTGGCCCGCGACGCCGCGGCATACGCCGCCGGTGAGACGGCGCTGGGCGAGTGCTCGGCGGCCGAGTACGTCGAGCGGCTGCACCCCTCCCCCGCCCTGCGCGACTTCCTCTACGGCTGGTGGCAGCTGATGGGCGGCGCGCCGCCGCACCGCGGCGCGATCGCCGACACGCTCTCGTCGATCGCCGCGCACGGCGGCCTGGCCGGGCTGGTCACGTGCCTCGCACACGGGCCGGCCTGCGGCTGGAGCGCACTCGCCGGGTCGCTTGCGGCGGCCGACGGCATGCGCGTGCAGCTCGACACCACCGTGACCGCGGTCATCCAGGATGGTGACGGCGTCACCTGCACAACCACCTCCGGCAGTCGCATCACTGCACGGGCAGCGGTGATCGCGGTGCCGATCAACTGCCTGGACGCGATCGAGTTCTCGCCGCCACTGCCGGAGCCGGCCCGGGAGGCGGCCGGTGCCAACGTCGGCTCGGCAGTCAAGGTGCTGATGCTGACCCGCGGCGTCGCGCCGCGCGGCATCGCGGTCGGCGTCGGCCCGGGCCTGAACTGGCTGTACGCCGACCAGGAGATCGACGGGGAGACGCTGGTGGTCGGGTTCGGCTGGGATGACCCGGCGTTCGACCCATCCGATCGCGGGCACGTCGAGCGGGCACTGGGCGCGTTCTACCCGGAGGGCGAGCTTGTCGAGTGGCGCCACCACGACTGGCTGCGCGATCCGTGCTCACGCGGCACCTGGCTGACTGCGCCGGCCGACAACGCCGGCCTGGTCGACCCGACCCGCTTCCGACCAGCCGGGCGGCTGGTCTTCGCAGGGTCCGACGTCGCCGCCGAGGAGGCGGGCTGGTTCGAAGGCGCCCTGCGCAGCGGCGCCCTCGCGGCGGCCGACGTGACGACGATGTTGAGCGGCGCGAATCCCCCGACAGGTTCCGCGCCGCTCAGGGCCCCCGAAGGGGCATCCCCCTAAGAGCCTCTAGGCAGCCACTTCCTGTGCTTCGCGGGCGACGGCGATGCCGATCAGGGCGGTCAGCCGGGCATCGCCCTGCAGGTCGGCCCACTCGCCGAACGTCATGTCCGCCCGCCGCTCGCTCTTGTACGCCCGCACGATCCGCTCGACGGCGTAGCGGGCGTCCTCGGCCGGGATCGCCTTCGAGGCCACCCGGCGTCCAAACTGCGCGCCCTCGCCCAGCCGGCCGCCGATGTGGAGGATGAAGCCCTGCACGCGCGTGCCGTCCGCCAGCTTGGCGATGCCGCCCTGTAGGCCGATGTCGGCGATCTGGTACTGGGCGCAGGCGTTGGGGCAGCCGTTCAGGTTGATCCGGATCGAGCCCTCGAGATCACCGATCCGCCGCTCCAGATGCTCGATCAGCTCGGCTGCCCGCTGCTTGGTCTCGACGATCGCCAGCTTGCAGAACTCCATGCCGGTACACGAGATGATGCCGCGGCGGAACGTCGACGCCTCGCTGGGCAGCCCCAGATCGGCCAGCTCGGCGGCCACCGTCTCGACGTCGCGGTCGGGCACATCGATCACGATGATGTTCTGGCGGTTGGTGCAGCGGAGTTCGCCGGAGCCGTATCGCTGGGCGATGTCGGCCGCGCCGATCATCTGGTCGGCCGTGAACCGCCCACGCAGCGTCGTGCCGCCGACGTAGTACAGGCCGTGCTGGAGCTGGGGATGGATGCCGAGGTGATCGCGGTGAGGATCGATGGCAACGCCGGGCTCGACCGAGCGCGGCAGCGTACGGCCCAGCTTCTCCTCCACCGCCGCCCGCAGCCGGTCGACGCCCCACTCGTCGACCAGGAACTTGATCCGGGCACGCGTGCGCTTGGTGCGCTTGCCCTCGTCGCGGAAGATCTCGGTGATCACCCGGCACACCTCGACCGCCTCGCCGGACAGGACGAACGCGTCCAGCCGCCGGCCCATCTTGGCCGAGGTGCCGAGCCCGCCACCAACCCAGACGTCGTAGCCGACCACGCCATCCTTGTCGACGGCGATCAGGCCGATGTCGTTGATCTCATGCTGGGCACAGCGATGCGCGCAGGCCGAGACCGAGACCTTGAACTTTCGGGGCAGGTTCGCGAACTCGCGGTTGCCGACGAACGTGCGCTCGAGTTCGGCCACCAGCGGCCGCGAGTCGATCAGCTCGTGCCCGTCGACGCCGGCCAGGGGGCAGCCGACCACGTTACGCCAGACGTCACCGCACGCCTGCGTGAACGAGAGTCCGACCGCGTTCAGCTCGTCCAACACCACCGGCAGGTCCTCGATCGCGAGGTTGTGCAGCTGGATGTTCTGCCGGGTGGTGATGTCACCCATCCCCCGCCCGTAGCGCTCCGACAGCGATCCGATCGTGCGCAGCTGCTCGGCGGTGACGATGCCGTTGGGGAACTTGACGCGCAGCATGAACAGCCCGTCCGTCTGCTCCGAGGGTCCCGGATCGCCGCTGGCCGCGGACGCCTCCGCTCGCTGGGTGTAGACGCCGTACCAGCGAAACAGCGCCAGGTCATCCGGCTCGATCGCATCGAACCCCAGCCCGGCATAGCGGTAGATGTCTGCAAGCACATCGAGACCGTTCTTGCGGGCCTTGATGTGCTCGATCTCGGGAAGCTTGGCGGCGGTCTCGGTCATTGTGGCTCCATCGGCGGCGGTCGGGGCGTGTCGCTGAACCTTAGACCGTTTGGATCCAAACCTCAAGTTTTGGGATACATCGCTGTGGCGGCGACGGTCGCACCCCGAGCGCGCGGTAGGATCGTCGTGTGCCCCAGGTCCCCAGTCCCGCCAGCCGCGCCGACGACCTCGCCCACGAGCTGCAGGTCGAGATCATCACCGGCCGCATTCCCCTGGGCACGCGGCTGCGGCAGGAGGATCTGGCCGCCAGGTTCGGCGTCAGCCGCACGCCGATCCGCGAGGCGCTGCGCCAGCTGCAGGCGATCGGACTGGTCGAGCAGCTTGGCCACCGCGGCGCGCTGGTGCGATCGTTCTCGCCCGACGAGTGCCGCAACATCTTCCTCGTCCGCTCCGAGCTGGAGGGCCTGGCGGCAGAGCGAGCGGCCGGCCGGCTGACGACCTACGACATCGCAGACCTGGACACCGCGCAGGCGCTGCTCCGCGCGGGTGCGGCCAGCCACGCGAAGCTGCCCGCTTCCGATGAGCGGGGTCGCCTGATCGCGCTGGAGCAGTGCTCACAGGCCAACGAGCTGTTCCACAACGTGATCCTGGCCGCCTCCAACTGTCCACCGCTCCGTGACACGGTGCAGTCGCTGACAAACAAGGTGCCCCGCTCGCTGGCGTGGCATACGTTCGCGGCCGACCCCGGCATCGTGCCCCGCAGCGCGGAGGATCACGACCGCATCATCGAGGCACTCAACCGACCCGAGCCCAGGCGCGCCCGCAAGCTGCTGCACGCCCACGTGCTCGACACCGGCGAGACGCTGGCGCGCTGGCTCGAGCGGCAGACCGGGCGCTGACCGGTCAGCCGGCGTTCGCGATACGGCCGTCCTGAGCGGTCGCAAGGCCGGCCAGGGTGGCGGGCGACGCCGTCCCTCCGAATCTGAGGATGCCCGCCAACACGTTGCCGTGCACCCACTGCACGAAGTACGCCGTGGCGGTGCCGCCCTGGACGGGGAGCGTGCCCCGCATCATCGTGAGATGGGACAACGCGCTCGCGGGCGGCGTGATCATCGTGGCGTGAAACGCCTTCAGCTCGGAGCCCGTCCACGCGCCGGCCACCTTGACGGCCGCGTCGGAGGAACGGAACACCGCCGCGTCGGTCAGCACGCCGTCCGCACGGCCACCTGCGTAGAGGGCGTGGTAGCCCGACAGCCACGACGCGCGCTCGATCGACCGCGTGGCCGCCGAGTCCTGCTGCATCGTGGCGGCCAGTGTGTCCGCGCCGGTCTGGGATGGGACGGCCAGGAAGCCGCCCCCGATATCGCCTGCGTCCAGCACCATCGTGGCCGGGTCGGCCGTGATCACGTGCGTGGCGAGCGTCGACGAGGAGGCGGGTGACGCCGAGCCACCGCCACCGCATCCGGCGACCAGCGATCCCAGCACGACGAGCGTGACCAAGCGACGGGCTGCAGCCATGGTCGAGCTATCGGCAGATCGACGCGGGCGGTTGAGAGCCGCCGACCATCCGGTCTACCCGACGCGGCGAGCGCCGACGTAGTTGTCGGAGTACCACCCCGACAGCGTGCTGATCCTGACCACGTCGCCTGTATGCGGCGCGTGGATGAAGGCGCCGTTGCCGACGTAGAGCCCGACGTGACCGAGACCGTCGAAGAACACCAGGTCGCCCGGCTCAAGCGCGTTACGCGGCACTGGGCTGCCGTAGCCGTACTGCGCCGCCGCGTTGTGTGGCAGCGAGACGCCCAGCTGCGCCCAGACGTACATCGTCAGACCAGAGCAGTCGAAGCCGCCCGGCGCGGCGCCGCCCCACACGTACGGCGTGCCCAGATACTGCATCGCGATCGCCACCGCCTGACCGCCCAGCGTGCTGGACGGCGGGATCGGCACGTTGACGTTGCCGCCGCCACCGGAGGACACGCGCGCTGCGGCCGCCGCGTCCGCACGTGCCTTCTGGAGGTCGATCAAGTGCTGGATATCGGAGCCGATCCGCGCCTCACGCGCCTGAAGGCCCTTCAGCCCCGCCTCAACGCGCCGCTTGGCCGCAAGCTGCTGGCGCTGGGCCGAGTGCAGCTGAGCGTTCTCGGTGGTGAGCGTGGCGGCACGCACGGCCACCTCGTGCTTGGTGGCGACGATCTGCGTGATCAGCGCAGCATCGGCACTGTTTGACCGCTGCAGCATCTGCACGTGGTCGACCAGGTCGTTGAACGAGTGCGACGTCAGCAGGTAGGAGACCACATCCTGGTTCGTGGACTTGTACGAGTTGGTCAGGCTGGCGGCCAGCAGCGTCTGCGCCTGGGCGAGGTTCGTCTTGGCCACGGCCAGAAGCACCCGATTGTCCCGCAGCTGGCGCTGGACGTCGAGGTAACGCTGATGAACCGCGTCGTACTTCTCGATCTCCCGCTCGAGCTTCGCCTGCATGCTCTGGATCTGGGTCGCAACCTGCCGTGCCTCGGCCCGCTTGGCGGCGATCGTCGGGGACGCCGACGCCTGCGTCAGGGAGACTGACAGCATCAGCATCGTCAGGAGGAGGAGCGCGACGTATACACGGGGCATCCGAACGCGACCCGCTGCGCGCGCCGTACCACGGGCGGCGAACATGGGTCCGGAGGCTACCAGACGGGTTCTCGGCCATGTGCCGCCACACTGAATGTTTACGAATGCAGGCGGGAACCGCCGGCCGCCCCAGCCGTCAGCGGCCGGTGAGTCCGCCCGAGTCGCGCATCAGTCGCTGGGCGAGGAACACCGGCAGCGCCGTCAGCGCGATCACGAACACCACCACCGCGTTCACCTCCTGCGCCGTGTTGGGCAGGCGGAACTGGTTGTAGATCCACAGCGGCAGCGTCTGCTGCGCACCGGCCGTGAAGTTCGTCACCACGATCTCGTCGAACGAGAGCGCGAACGCCAGCAGCCCGCCGGCCACCAGCGCCGTGGCCAGGTTGGGCAGCGAGACGTGGCGGAAGGTCTGCCAGCCGTCGGCGCCCAGATCCATCGAGGCCTCCTCGAACGAGACCGTCGAGCGCCGCAGCCGCGCAACCGCGTTGTTGTAGACGACCACGATGCAGAAGGTGGCGTGGCCGATCACGACCGTCGTCAGGGAGGCCTGGACGCCGAAGTACTTGATCGCCGACAGCAGCGAGAGCCCGGTGACGATGCCCGGAAGCGCGATCGGCAGCACCAGCAGCAGCGAGATCGAGTTCTTGCCGTAGAAGCGGTAGCGCGAGAGCGCGAACGCGGCAGCCGTGCCCAGCACCAGCGCGATCGCCGTGGCGGCCGCACCGACCTTGAACGAGTTCTCGAGCGCGGTTCGGGCAACGGGGTCGTGCATCGCCAGCGACCACCAGTGCGTCGAGTAGTGGGCGATCGGCCAGGTCGGGATCCTGGCGGCGTTGAACGAGGCCATCACGATCACCAGCAGGGGCAGGTAGATGAACGCCATCACCAGGAAGGCGACGACCCGAAGCGCGATCCGTGTGGTGCGACCTTCCATCAGCTGCCGCTCCCTCGCATCACAGCGCCTCGAACGCTCCCAGCCGCTTGACCAGCAGCAGGTAGACGGTGATCACCGCGATCGGGATCAGCGCGATCGCCGCTGCCAACGGCAGGTCGTTGGCGACGCCCTGATAGCGGAAGATCAGGCTACCCAGGAAGTCCTGCTTGTTGCCCCCCACCAGGTCGACCATGATGTAGTCGCCCAGCGTCAACGAGAACGTAAAGATCGAGCCGGCGGCGATGCCGGGCAGCGCCAGCGGCATGATCACGCTGCGAAACGTGCGGCCGGCGCGGCCGCCAAGATCGCTGGAGGCCTCGAGCAGCGAACTGGGGATCCGCTCCAGCGCGGCGTAGATTGGCAGCACCATGTACGGCAGCCAGATGTAGCTGAACGCGAGCCACATCGCCGTCGCCGTGTAGGCGATGTGGAGCGGCCCCAGGCTGACCTTGTCCAGTGCCCAGTTGATGGTGCCGGCGTTCCCGGTCATCAGCCGCCACGTGTATGCCTTGATCAGGTAGCTCGACCATAGAGGCATCAACACGCCAAGAAACATCAGCGAGCGCACGCGCGGCGAGGCCACGCGCACCATGTAGTAGGCCAGCGGGAAGGCCAGCACGATGTCCGTGATCGTCACCAGCACCGCCATCTGGACGGTGTTGCGGGTGACGGTGCGGACGGCGGCGTCGTTTCGGATCGAGTCCAGGTTGGCCCATGTCCAGACGTGGATGATCTTGCCGCTGAGCACGTCCTGCTGCCAGAAGGCCGTCGCCAGCAGCACCGCCAGCGCCGCCAGGTAGACGATCAGCAGCCAGCCCAGCGGCGGCACCAGCAGCGTCAGCAGCTTCAGCCATCGGCGCCGGTAGAAGAACGCCGACAGGCGGCGGCGTGCGGCGATCGGGGCGGAGGGTGCGGTGCGTGACATGAGGAGGTGCCCCCGGGGACTCGGGTCAGTCCCCGGGGGCCGATGCGATCAGGAGTTCTTGATCTCAGTCCACTTGATCGCCCACTGCGAGTAGTCGACGCACGTGTTACCTCGACTGTCACCGCAGTCCTGCAGCGGCGTCTTCCAGAACGCGATGTTGCTGAAGTAGCTCTGGTCGGTGACGTGGTAGTCGGCGCAGTAGTTGGCCTGCGCATGGTCGAGGTAGGTGCACGCCTTGGGGTTGGCGGGCGCCGAGCCGAACGTGTAGGCCGTCTTGCCCTGCACCACCGGGGTGGTGGCGTAGGCCATCCACTTCATCATGCAGTTGGGATGAGCAGCGGTTGAAGACATCATCCAGGTGTCTGCCCATCCGGTCGCGCCCTCCTTGGGCAGCACGACGGCGACCGGCTGATGATCGGCCTTGAGCGCGTTGTACTGATAGGGCCAGGTGGGGCCGATCACGATGCTCCCCTGCGTGAAGTCCTGGATCTGCGAGGTGTAGCTCGACCAGTAGTTGCCGATCTGCTTGTGCTGTGTCTTCAGCAGGTTGACGGCCGCGTCGAACTGGTCCTGGTTCAGCTCGTAGGGATCGGTGATGCCCAGGCTGGGCTGTGTCGTCTTCAGGTACTGGGCTGCGTCAGCGATGTAGATCGGGCTGTCGTATGCATCGACCTTGCCGGAGTAGCTGGTTCCGTCGAAGATCGACGCCCAGCTGTCGGGCGGCGTCGTGACGGCGGTGGTGTTGTACATCAGCACGTTCGCACCCCACTCGTACGAGACGCCGTAGTGGACACCGTTGACGGTGTTGTGTGGCGGGCTCTGCAGCTGGGGCGTGATGTCCTTGAAGTCCGGGATCAGGGCCGTGTTGATCGGCGCCGCCAGCCCGGCGGCGATCAGCCGGTTGCTGGCATCGCCCGACGCCGAGACGCCGTCGTATCCGCCGCCCTGCATGAGCTGGAACATCTCATCCGATGTCTGCCCGTACTTGACGGTCACCTTGCAGCCGGTCTGCGCCTCGAACGGCTTGACGACGTTGGGCTCGGTATAGCCCTGCCACGCGATCAGCTTGAGCGCGCCCTCGGTGGGACCGATCGAGGTCGGCAGCGTCGGCCCCGATGAGCCGCCGCCGGTCGAGTTTGACCCGCTGGACGAGCTGCTCCCGCAGCCCGCTGCGACGGCCATCGCAGCGACCATCGTGGTCGCCACTGCAAAACGCGCTCTCATGCTGTGTCCTCCTGATCGATGTCTTGGGAAGTCTCGCCGATCGGCCGGTTGTGCTGCCGGTTCCAGACCAGCGTCACCCGTCGACCCTTTGCCTGCAGCGCCTCCATCGAGGAGGTGCTGAGGTTCTGCTGCACCACCACCAACTCCGCGCCGTGGTCGAGCGCCACGATGTAGCGAGTCGTCACGCCCAGGTAGACGACGTCGCGCACCGTGCCCTCGCCGCCGTTCTCGTCGGCGCCGATCGCGAAGCCGACCGGCTCCATGCGAATCTTCTCCGGACGAACGGTGAAGCGAGCCTCGCTGCCCGTGATCGCCCGTGCCGCATCATCGGCAATCAGGTTTGAGGTGCCGACGAAGCCGGCGATGAACGCGGTGGCGGGTCGCTCGTAGACGTCCGCCGGCGTGCCCACCTGCTCGATGCGGCCGTTGGTGAACACGGCGATGCGATCGCTCATCGTCAGCGCCTCGTCCTGGTCGTGGGTGACGAAGATGAACGTTATGCCGATCTCGCGCTGGATCGTCTTCAGCTCCATCTGCATCTCCTCGCGCAGCTTCAGGTCGAGCGCACCCAGCGGCTCGTCCAGCAGCAGCAGCTTGGGGCGGTTGACGAGCGCCCTGGCAAGCGCCACGCGCTGCCGCTGGCCGCCCGAGAGCTGCGACGGCTTTCGCTTCTCGAACCCGTCGAGGCGCACCATCGCCAGCGCGTCCGACGCGCGCTGCCGTCGCTCGGAGCGCTTGACACCCTTCACCATCAGTCCATAGGCGACGTTCTCGCCAACGGTCATATGCGGAAAGAGGGCGTAGTCCTGGAACACCGTGTTGACATCGCGCTCGTATGGCGGCAGTTTGGAGACCTCACGGCCGCCGAGCAGCACCTCGCCTGCGGTCGGGAGCTCGAAACCGGCGATCATCCGCAGCGTCGTCGTCTTTCCTGACCCCGACGGGCCGAGCAGCGTGAAGAACTCGCCCTCCATCACGTCCAGGTCGACACCGGCCACGGCCGCGACGTCCCCGTAACGCTTCGTCAGACCGCGAAGACGAACGGCGACCGCGCCGGGGGCCTCCTCAGACTGCTGCTGCAAGCGACTCCTCGAGGCGATCGAGGCCAAGGTCGAGCTCCTCGTCGGTGGCGGTGATCGGCACCAGGATACGCAGCACGTTGTCGTAGATGCCGGTCTTGAGCAGCAGCAACCCCCGCTCGAGCGCACCGGAGACCGTGGCTGCCGCAACCTCGGAGGCCGGCTCGCGCGACTCATGGTCGATCACCAGCTCGATCGCGGCCATGGGACCGATGCCGCGCACCTCGCCGATCACCGGGTGCCGCGCCGCCATCGCCGTCAGCCGCTGCATCACCCGCTCGCCGAAGGCCGACGCCTGCGCCAGGAACTCATCGCTGGCGATCATCTTGATGCTCTCGACGGCGGCGGCGCACGCCACCGGGTTGCCGCCGTAGGTCGATCCCAGTCCGCCCGGGTGCACCGAGTCGATGATCTCCGCGCGGCCCACCACACCCGCCAGCGGCATGCCGGCGGCGAGCGACTTGCCCACCGTCATCAGGTCCGGCACGACACCTGAGTGCTCGATGCCCCACAGCTTGCCGGTGCGGCCCATGCCCGACTGCACCTCGTCCGAGATGTAGACGATGCCGTGCTGCTCGCACAGCGCCTTCAATCCCTGGATGAACTCCGGCGGCATCACGGTGAAGCCGCCCTCGCCCTGCACCGGCTCGAGGATCATGCAGGCCACAGCCTGCGGATCGACGTGAGCCTTGAACATGAACTCCATGCCCTTCAGCGCGTCCTCGGTGGTGACGCCGCGGTAGGGATAGGGCGCCGGCGCGCGGTAGACCTCGGGAGCGAACGGTCCCATGCCCTTCTTGTAGACAAGCTTGGACGTGAGCGTCATCGCCAGCAGCGTGCGGCCGTGGAAGCCCCGGTCAAACGTGATGACGGCGTCACGGCCGGTGTGGTAGCGGGCGATCTTGACGGCGTTCTCGACCGCCTCGGCGCCCGAGTTGACCAGCACCGCCTTCTTGGCGTGGGTGCCAGGCGAGTTCTCGCACAGCAGCTTGGCCACCTCGAGGTAGGGCTGGTACGCCGCGACCGGGAAGCACGAGTGCAGCAGCGTCTCGGCCTGCTCCTTGATCGCTGCGACAACCGCCTCAGGTGTATGGCCGATGTTGAGCACGCCGATGCCGCCGGCGAAGTCGATGTACTCCTTGCCGTCCACGTCCACCAGCCGCGCGCCGTGCGCGTGGTCGGCGACGATCGGCGCCAGAGCCACGCCGCGGGCGACGTAGGTATCGCGCATCGCAAGCAGCGATTCCGTTCTCGATCCAACCTGGATTGCCATCGGTGACCCCCGGTCTGCGGTGAGAGCTTTGCGCCAGCGAGTATAAGCCCAGCGGGCGGATGTGCGCTGAGAGTCCTGGTACGATTGGCCACTCTGTCCAACCGTCAAGAGAAGGACCGTCAGTATGACCTCCAGCAACGGCTCCGAGGGCGCGCTGTCAAACGACACGCTGCAGGACCTCGCCAAGCGCCACCTGATGATGCACTTCACGCGCCACTCGACGTTCCGCCACGAGGACGTTCCCATCATCAGCCACGGCGAGGGCTGCTGGCTCTATGACACCAAGGGCAAGAAGTACTTCGACGGCCTGGCCGGCCTGTTTTGCACCCAGATCGGCTACAGCCACGGCGCCGAGCTGGGCGAGGCGGCGGCCAAGCAGATGGCCGAGCTGCCCTTCTACACGAACTGGAGCTATGCCCATCCGCGCGCCATCGAGCTGGCCGCCAAGGTGGCCGAGCTGGCCCCCGGCGACCTCAACCGGGCGCTGTTTGTGTCCGGCGGCTCGGAGGCCAACGAGGCGATCATCAAGATCGCGCGCCAGTTCCACCAGCTCCACGGCCAGCACCGCCGCTACAAGATGATCGCGCGCCGCATCGCCTACCACGGCACCACGCTGGGCGCGCTCTCGCTGACTGGGATCTACTCGCTGAAGACGCCGTTCGAGCCGCTGATGCCGGGCGTTCGACACGTCTCGAACACCAACCGTTTCCGCCGACCCGAGGGCGAGTCCGAGGCAGAGTTCACGCAGTTTCTGCTGGACGAGCTGCGCGACGTGATCGAGCAGGAGGGCGCCGACTCGGTGGCCGCGGTGTTCATGGAGCCGGTACAGAACGCCGGCGGCACCTTCACGCCGCCGGAGGGCTACTTCCAGGGCGTGCGCGCGATCTGTGACGAGTACGGGATCCTTATGGTGGCAGACGAGGTGATCTGCGGTTTCGGCCGGCTGGGCGAGTGGTTCGGATCGACCCGGTACGACATCCGCCCCGACCTTGTCACCTTCGCCAAAGGCATCGGCTCGGCGCACGTGCCGCTGGGCGGCGTGCTGATGACCGACCGGGTCGCGGCGCCGTTCCTGGAGGGCACCACGGTGCTGAACCACGGCATCACCTACGGTGGCCATCCGGTCGCGGCCGCGGTGGCGCTGAAGAACATCGAGGTGATGGAGCGTGAGGACGTGCTCGGCAACGTCCGCCGCAACGAGCCCTACTTCCAGGAGATGCTGGACAAGCTGGCCGAGAAGCCGATCGTGGGTGACGTGCGCGGTGCCGGCTACTTCCACTCGCTCGAGCTGGTCAAGGACAAGGACACCAAGCAGACCTTCGACGAGGCGGAGTCGGAGCACCTGCTGCGCGGCTTCCTGTCGGGCAGGCTGTTCGAGGCCGGCCTGATCTGCCGCGCCGACGACCGCGGCGACCCGGTGATCCAGCTCTCGCCGCCGCTGGTCGCCGGACGTGCCGAGCTGGACTTCATCCACGACGTGCTGGACACCGTGTTGGACGAGGCCTGGGAAGAGATGCAGACCCATCGCAACCGCCAGGTCGTCCGGGGCTAGACCCCCGACAGCGTGCTCACCGTTGCCGACATCCTCGGCATCGAACAGCTCGAGATGAGCCTGGTAGGCGGGGCGGCCGGCATCGGCCGCCCCGTCCGCTGGGCGCACATCAGCGAGCTGGACGATCCCACTCCCTGGCTGCGCGGCGGCGAGCTGCTGCTGACCACAGGCCGGCCGCTGGCCGAACGGCCGGCGGAGTTCGTCCAGCAGCTCGCTTCCCACGGACTGTCTGCGCTGGGATTGGGGCTCGGCTTTGGCCACCAGGCGATGCCAGAGGCAGCGGTCGATGCGGCCGAGCGGCTGGGATTCGCGATCTTCACCGTGCCCTACCACGTGCCGTTCATCGCGATCACGGAGGCCGTGTTCACAGCGGCAGCCGGCGACCGGGTGCAGACGCTCGAGGAGATCACCGCCCTGATGCTGGACGGACTCGAGCTGGATGCGCTGCTGGCCGGCATGGCGCGGATCACGGGAAGCGAGCTGTCGCTGTTGGACATCGGCGGCCGGCCACTGGCCGCGACCGCCACCCTGGAGCTGAACGATGACGGCGTGATCGCCCTGCCGGTGGTGACAGGGAGCCGCGCCGCCGGCCGACTGCTGGCGCGGCCCGGCGCCCGCTGCGACCAGCAGCTGCTGCACCACCTGCAGACGGTGCTGGCGGTCGAGCTGATGAAGCGCGAAGCGGTATCGGCGGCCGAGCGGCGGCTGGTCGGTGACCTGGTGGACGCGATCCTTGCCGGCGAGATGAGCAGCTCTGAGCTGCGCCGCAAGTCGTCGGCGTTCGGCCTGGACGGCGGCAGGCCGCTGGCGTTCGCCCTGCTGCGGCCGTCGCAGCGCGGCTCGCGAGCGCTGGTCGAGCTGGCCGAGCGGGCCGGCGAGCTGGGCCCCTCGGCGGTGCGGGACGGCGGGGTGGCGGTGCTGATAGAGGCCGCCGACGATGCGCAGGCCGAGGCGGTGGCGGCGCGACTGCTGGCCGGCACCGGCGCCGGGTCGATCGGCGTGGGACGCGTCCGCGACGATCCGGCCGACCTGCGAGCCAGCTACGACGAGGCGCTGTATGCGGTCGAAGCGCGAACGCCCAACGGCCACCCTGAGGTCGCCACCTTCCGCGATCTGGGCTCCGTGCAGCTGCTGCTGTCGCTGCAGGGGGACCGCGGCGTGGAGCTGTTCTGCGACTCGACGCTTGGGCCGCTGGTCGACCACGACCAGGCACATGGCTCGGCGCTGATCGAGTCGCTGCGGGCCTACATCGAGGCCAACGGCCGCTGGGCCGAGGCGGCGACCGCGCTCTCGGTGCACCGACACACGCTGCGCTATCGGGTACGCAAGATCGAGGAGCTGACCGGCCGTGACCTCTCGTCGGCCGGCGATCGGCTGGAGCTGTGGCTGGCCCTGCGAGCGCACCAGCTCCGTACACCCCGCACCGAACTGGAGCACGCATGACCTGTGTTGCCGTAGTCGGCGCTGCCGGAATCATCGGCCCCGCCATCGTCGCCACTCTGGCCGAGCACGAGGCCGTGCACGAGATCCGCTGCCTGGACGTGAACGCTGACGGCGCCCGCGCGGTTGCCGAGGCCCACGGCGGCGGCCGTGCCACCGGCGGCGGCCTCGACATCACAGACTCTGCGGCCGCGCGGACAGCGCTGGACGGCGCGACCGTGCTGTTGAACACGGCCGCCTACCGAATCAACCTGGCGGCGATGGAGGTGGCGCTGGACGCGGGCGCCCACTACCTCGACCTGGGCGGCCTGTACCACGTCACACGCCGCCAGCTCGAGCTGGACGAACGCTTTCGCGAGGCCGGCCTGCTGGCGGTGCTGGGGATGGGATCCACGCCGGGCAAGACGAACGTGATGGCCGCACACGCGGTGCAGCGTCTGGGCGGCAGGATCGAGCGGGTCGTGGTGGCCGCCGCCGGCCGCGACCCCAAGCCACCGGCAGGGCCGTTGGTCGCGCCGTATGCGGTCGAGACGATCCTGGACGAGCTATCGATGCCCACGCCGGTGGTGCGCGGCGGGCGGGATGTCTTCCTCGAACCGCTCACCGACGCCGGCACGGTCGAGTTCGGCGAGCCGGCCGGTGCCGCGCCGACGATCTACACGATCCACTCCGAGCAGGCCACGTTCGCCGAGAGCTTCGGAGCCTCCGAGGTCAGCTTCCAGCTCTCGCTGAACCCGGTATTCCTGGACAAGATCCGGCTGCTGACCGACCTTGGCCTGGCCGGCACCGAGCCGCTCGACGTGCGTGGGAGCGCGGTGGTGCCGCGCCACGTGCTGTTGGCGCTGATGGCCCGGCTTCCCAAGGCGTCGCCGTCCCACGAGGCCTTCGGCATCCATCGGGTCGAGGTGTACGGCGAGCACGGCGTGGCGGTGACCGAGTGCGTGACGCGCTCGGTCGAGCGGCTGGCCTTCGGCGGCGGTGTGCTCTCGACCGCCTGCCCGCCGGCGGTGGTCGCCGACATGATCTGCCGGGACGAGCTGCCCGAGCGCGGCGTGCTGCCGTCGGAGAGGGTGGTGCCATTTGGCCAGCTATTCGAGCGGTTGGAGCGCTACGGCGTCACCGTGCGCGACGCCTGACAACCAAGGGCTCGAAAAGCCACCGCGTGAGCGAGAGCGACGCCCAGAGGGCCGACGACAGGCTAGGGCGTCGAAAACCGAGCGTCGCCAGGAGCGTGGGCGGTACTGTGCTTCGCACGGCCCAACCGACGCGACGCCGCGAGGCGACGGTTTGCAGGCGCCCCTGGCGGGGGCCGGCCCGTTTTCGGGCCGCCCCCCGACTACTACCCCAAGAGCTTTTTGACGCCGTCGAGCCGCTTGCGAAGGTCGCTTACCTCGCCTGCCTGCGCCTTGACGGCATCCGCCAGCGCCTGGATGTTCTGCACCAGCGAGTGCGTCAGCGCGTCGATGTCGGACGCCGACGATGACACTGCGCGGGTCGCGCGCCGTCCACCTCGCCGTGCCGCGGCCGCGGGTGCGGCCTTCGCGCTGCTGACCCGCCGCGCTCCGGCCTTGCCCTTGCGCAGTGAGCCGCCCGCGCGCTTTCGCGCGACGCGGTAGTAGTTGGCGGCGACCGTGCCCGCCCGCCGGCCGGAGTCGGTCGAGATCTTCGCGAACGCCTCCGTCCGGTTCATGCCACCTGCGACCAACTTCTCAACCTGATCGAATATCTGCTCGCCGATCTCTCCCGAACGGGGCATCTTTCACCTCATCGTCGAATGACAGCAATAGCCTACGCGCGCACTGTACATGAACGCGAGTTCCTACATGTGGGTACGCGCGCTGCGATAACGACGAATGAGGGCGTTCGTTGATGAATCATGAGACAGCTCTGGATCGGGATCACTCAGCAGCTCATCCGCGATCCGCTTTGCCAATACCTTGCCCAGCTCGACACCCCACTGATCGAACGAGTTGATGTTCCAGATCACGCCCTGGGTGAAGACGCTGTGTTCATACAACGAGACCAGCGTGCCCAAAGCGTACGGAGTCAAACGGTCGGCAAGGATCGTGGTGGTCGGCCGGTTGCCCTCGAAAACGCGATGACGAGCCAGCGCGCCCGCGGCGCCCTTCTGCTCGACCTGCTCCAGGGTCTTGCCGAACGCGAGCGCCTCGGTCTGCGCGAAGACGTTCGCCATCAACAGATCGTGATGCTTGCCGAGCGGGTTGAGGCTTGTACAGAACCCGATGAAGTCACACGGTATCAGTGACGTTCCCTGATGGATCAGCTGGTAGAACGAGTGCTGGCCATTTGTGCCCGGCTCCCCCCAGACGATTGCTCCGGTGGCCGTGTCGACAGCGGATCCGTCGAGCGTGACGCTCTTTCCGTTGCTCTCCATGGTCAACTGCTGGAGGTAGGCCGGGAAACGCTTGAGATACTGATCGTAGGGCAGCACCGCCACTGTCTGGGCAGAGAAGAAGTCGGCGTACCACACCGACAGCAGTCCCATCAACACGGGCAGGTTCCGCTCGAAGGGAGTCGTGCGGAAGTGCGCGTCCATGGCATGGAAGCCGGCCAGCATCTCCCCGAATGCCTCCGGTCCCACCGAGAGCATGGTGGAGAGGCCGATCGCGGAGTCCATCGAGTAGCGCCCGCCGACCCAGTCCCAGAACTCGAACATGTTGTCGAGGTCGATGCCGAACGCCGACACCTGGTCGGCTGCGGTGGACACGGCCACGAAGTGCTTTGCGATCGCGGCCTCATCTCCCAGGCCGGCCACCGCCCACTCACGGGCGGAGCGCGCGTTGGTCATCGTCTCGAGCGTCGTGAACGTCTTCGAGGCGATGATGAACAGCGTCTCGGCGGCGTCGAGGTCACGCAGCGTCTCGCTGATGTCGGTGCCATCCACGTTGGAGACGAAACGAAACACCATCTCGCGCCGGCTGAAGTGGCGCAACGCCTCGTATGCCATCACCGGACCCAGGTCGGATCCGCCGATACCTATATTGACGACGTTGCGAATAGGCTTGCCGCTGTGCCCTGTCCATTCACCGTTCCGCACACGTTGTACGAACGCCGACATCCGGTCGAGCACCTCGTGCACCTGTGTGACCACGTCCACGCCGTCGACCACGATCGAGTGGTCGCGGGGCGCGCGCAGAGCGACGTGCAGCACCGAGCGGTGCTCGGTGATGTTGATCGGCCGGCCGCCGAACATCGCCTCGATCCGTTCGGGCAGCCCGCGCTCACGGGCCAGTTCCACCAGCAGACGGAGCGTCTCGTCGGTGACGCGGTGCTTCGAGTAATCCATGAACAGGCCGGCCGCCTCGGCATTCAGCCGCTCCCCTCGGCTGGGGTCGTCGGCGAACAGGTCGCGCAGGTGTCTCTCGCCGATTGCCGCGTGGTGCTGCTCGAGCGCTCGCCATGATTCCGTCTCGCGTAGCCGTTGTGCGGCAACCATTCCGGTCTCGCTTCCTGGAGGGTGCAGAACCGGCAACGTACATCAACGCGCGCCTCGCGCCGGGATGCCGTTTGACTCGCCGCGACAGCGGCCCTATTCTGTGCAGCACGATGCCGAGCCGAGCCACGTCACAGGAGTTCTCTGCCCGCTGCTTGCCCAGCGGGCATCCTGTCGGAGTGCTGTCCTCGCTCGCGATCTCGCTTCTCGGCCTCCTGCTGCTCCTCGCCCGCTAGGGCGACGGACTTTTCCTCACGCGCCGCCGGCCGGCGCACACGCACAGGAACCGGACGGGAGAGCTACGTCCTCTCCCTCGACAGCTGGAGGCTTGACGCAATGACACCAACGGACACCGTCCGCATATTCGATACCACGCTGCGCGACGGCGAGCAGTCGCCGGGCATCGCGCTGAATGCGGCCGAGAAGGTCGAGATCGCCCGCCAGCTGGAACGGCTCGGCGTGGACGTGATCGAGGCGGGCTTCGCCATCTCCTCACCCGGCGAGGTGGAGGGAATCCAGGCCGTATCCCAGGCCGTCGAATGCGTCGTGGCGTCGCTGGCGCGCACCAATGACGAGGACATCGACGCCGCGATCCAGTCGTTGCGGATGGCCAACAACCCGCGTATCCACACCTTCATCGCAACCTCCGATATCCATCTCGAGCACAAGCTGCGCATGAGCCGCGCTCAGGTGATCGAGTCCGCAGCGCGGGCGGTGGCGCGCGCCAAGGCATACACCTCCGACGTCGAGTTCTCGTGCGAGGACGCGACCCGCACCGAGATCGACTTCATGGCGGAGGTGGTGCGGGTCGCGATCGCCGCCGGCGCTACCACCATCAACATCCCCGACACGGTCGGCTACACGGTGCCCGAGGAGTACAGCGAGATCCTGGCGGAGCTGCGCGCGCGGGTGCCCGAGATCGAGGGCGTGACGCTGTCCGTCCACTGCCACAACGATCTGGGCATGGCCGTGGCCAACTCGCTGGCCGGCGTGATGGCCGGCGCGCGCCAGGTGGAGTGCACAATCAATGGCATCGGCGAACGGGCCGGCAACGCATCGCTCGAGGAGTTCGTGATGTTGCTGCGCACACGCAAGCCGCGCTTCGCGCTCACCACCAACATCAACACGCGTGAGATCGTGCGCAGCTCGCGCATGGTGTCGCGCCTGACGGGCTACACCGTGCAGCCGAACAAGGCGATCGTCGGCCGCAACGCGTTCGCGCACGAGGCCGGCATCCACCAGCACGGCGTGCTGGCACACCGGCGCACCTACGAGATCATGGACGCGGAAGCGGTGGGCCTGACCGGCTCGGACATCGTGCTCGGCAAGCACTCCGGCCGCCACGCCCTGCGTAAAGCCTTCGCCGACCTTGGGTACACGATCGAGGGCGACGATCTACGGCGCGCGTTCGACCGCTTCAAGGAGATCGCCGACCGCAAGCAGAAGATCAGCGCGCTCGACCTGGAGGCGATCGCATCCGACTCGCTGCGCGAGCGCGAGGACGACCACCATCTGGTCGCGATCGCCGTCTCAACTCGGTCCGGGGAGCCGGCAAAGGCCGAGATCACGGTCAGCAACGGCTCGACCGAGACGACCGCCGAGGCCGAGGGTGACGGTCCGGTCGATGCGGCCTTCAAGGCGATCGACCGGCTGATGGGGGTGACCGTGACGCTGGCCGAGTACACCATCGGCGCGGTGTCCGGCGGCGCCGATGCACTCGGCGAGGTGCGGGTGGTGGTCGAGGCCGGCGGCCGCTCGTTCTCGGCTCAGGCCGTGTCCACCGACATCACTGAGGCGTCCGCCGAGGCCTACCTGCGCGCCTGCGCGCACGCACGCACCGCCATCGAACCGGAGCAGGAGCTGGCCGGAGTCTGATGAGATACCCATTCCCCCTGCGAAGACGCCACCCCGAGAGGACACGGCCATGAGCCCCAGCACACGCCCCATCCCGATCGTCGCCTGCCTGGCCGGCGACGGCATCGGCCCCGAGGTGATGGCCGAGGCAGGCCGCGTGATCGAGGCGATCTCGACGCTGTTTGGCGTGCGCGTCCGGCAGGTGCATCTGCCGTTCGGCGGCGACGCGATCGACAAGCACGGCGACCCCTTCCCCGCCCACGTGCGGGCGGCCGTGAAGGCCTCCGACGCCGTGCTGCTCGGCGCCGTGGGCGGCCCGCGGTGGGACGGCTCACAGCGGCGTCCCGAGGAGGGGCTGCTGGGCCTGCGCAAGGAGCTGGACGCGTTCGCCAACCTGCGGCCGGTCCGCCACGGCAAGGTCGATCTGATCGTGGTGCGCGAGCTGACCGGCGGCCTCTACTTCGGCAACAAGACGCTCGAGGACGACATCGCCAGTGACGAGTGCACGTATACGCGCGCCCAGGTCGAGCGCGTCGCTCGGTGGGCATTCAAGCTCGCACGGCGTCGCGACGGACGTGTTGTCTCGGTGGACAAGGCGAACGTTCTGGCCACCTCCAAGCTGTGGCGGCGAGTGGTCAGCGAGCTGCACCAGACCGAGTATGAGGAGATACGGCTCAGCCACGAGTTGGTCGACTCGTTCGCGATGAACCTGGCGACCAGGCCCGAGGCCTACGACGTGATCCTGACCGAGAACCTGTTCGGCGACATCCTGTCTGATCTGGCGGCCGCGGTCGGCGGCGGCCTCGGTCTGGCACCGTCGGCCTCGCTGGGCAGCGAGCCACCCGGCATCTTCGAGCCGGTGCACGGCTCGGCGCCCGACATCGCCGGCCAGGGCGAGGCGAACCCGATCGCGATGATCCTTTCCGTCTCGATGATGTTCACGCACGGCCTCGGTCGCCGCGATATCGGCCGCGCCATCATGGCCGCCGTGGACGAGGTGCTGCGAGCGGGGATCGCCACCGCCGACCAGGTCACCGGCGGGCGCGCGTACGCCACCTGGGAGGTCGGCCAGGCCGTCTGCGACGCGCTCTCACACCACTCCAGCGGTGCGGCGGAGTTCCAGCGAAACCCTCACGGTGAGGTGATCGCCCGTGGATAGCGCAGAGCGCGGCGGCCGCATGACTGGCGCCGAGGCGATCATCCGCTGCCTGGAGGCAGAGGGCGTGACCGACGTGTTCGGCCTGCCCGGCGGCGCCATCCTGCCCCTGTACGACGCCTGGGCTTCGTGCGAGCACTCGATCCGCCACTACCTTGTGCGCCACGAGCAGGGCGCCGGCCACATGGCCCAGGGCTACGCCCGCGCCACCGGCAGGGTCGGCGTCGCCATCGCCACCTCCGGCCCCGGTGCCACCAACCTGGTGACGCCGATCGCCGACGCCTACCTCGACTCGACGCCGATCGTCTGCATCACCGGCCAGGTGCCGACGCACCTGATCGGCACCGACGCTTTCCAGGAGGCCGATATCCAGGGCATCACGATGCCGATCGTCAAGCACTCGTGGCTGGTCGACCGAGTCGAGGACATTCCGCGAATCTTCAAGGAGGCGTTCCACATCGCGCGCAGCGGCCGGCCGGGCCCGGTGCTGGTCGACGTACCCAAGGACCTGCAGCTGGCCGAGTTCGAGTTCAGCTACCCCCGCCAGGTCGACATCCCTGGCTACAAGCCGTCCAAGCACGGCCACCCGAAGCAGATCATCACCGCCGCCGAGGCGATCCTGGCGGCCGAGCGGCCGACCCTGTACCTGGGCGGCGGCGCGATCAACTCCAACGTCGCCCAGTCCGAGCTGATCAGGGTTGCCGAAGCGGTGCAGATGCCGGTCGTGACCACCTTGCAGGCCAAGGGCGCCTTCCCCGACTCCCACCCGCTGTGCATAGGGCTTCCCGGCATGCACGGCTCCAAGGCGGCGAACTGGGCGATGAATCGCTGCGACCTGCTGATCGCCTGTGGCGCCCGCTTCGACGACCGCGTAACCGGCAAGCTCGACCTGTTCGCGCCTGGCGCGAAGGTGATCCACATGGACGTCGACCCGGCTGAGATCGATAAGAATCGGGCCGCTCAGATCCCGATCGTGGGCTCGCTGGAGCTGGTGGTGCCCAAGCTGGCGGAGGCGCTCGAATCACGATCCAACGGCGGCGCCCCCAAAGCGGCCGAGTGGCTGGCGACGGTGCAGGGCTGGAAGCGGGAGCATCCCTTCCGCTACCGCAACTCCGCGCCGCTCAAGCCGGAGTACGTGATCGAGCGGCTGCGCGACCTGACCGCCGGCCAGGACGTGATCTGGGCGACCGGCGTCGGCCAGCACCAGATGTGGGCCGCGCAGTACCTCGAGATCGACCTGCCCCGCCGCTGGCTGACGTCGGGCGGCGCCGGCACGATGGGCTTCGGCGTGCCGGCTGCGATCGGCGCCAAGGTGGGCCGTCCCGAGGCGGTGGTGATCAACATCGACGGCGACGGCTGCTTCCAGATGACGATGCAGGAGCTGGCTACGGCGAAGATGTACGGCATCGCCGCGATCCACGTGATCATCAACAATGGCTGGCTGGGCATGGTGCGCCAGTGGCAGGAGCTGTTCCATCAGGAGCGTTACTCCGAGACGCTGCTCGAGAACGATCTGCCGGACTACGTCAAGCTGGCGGAGGCCTTCGGGCTGCCCGGCTTCCGCTGCGAGACGGTGGACGAGGTGGACGCAGCGATCACCGCCGCGCTCCGGTGCGGCAGCGCATGTGTGGTCGATGCCCGCGTCGACCACGAGGAGAAGGTGTATCCGATGGTGCCGGCCGGCAGCTCCTCATCCGAGATGATCGACGTCGAGTGGGCCGAAGATGACAACGCCTGGGTCGAGGAGGGCGTTTGATGGGTACTCATCAAACGCCCTCCCGGTGCCAGACTTCAGTCTGGCACCCCCATGCCGCGACGCCACGAGTACGACAAGCATCCATGCGAATGCACCATCGGCACGATCGCCCCACGCAGGGCGATGGTGCCTGGCACCGCGTTCCGCGGTGCCAGGCACCCAGCCACGATCGGAGCACCCGATGACCCACCACACCCTGTCCGTGCTGGTCGAGAACCGACCCGGCGTGCTCACGCGCTGCGCCGGGCTGTTCGCCCGGCGTGGATTCAACATCGACTCGCTCGCGGTCGGCACCACCGAGGATCCCCGCCGCAGCCGGATCACGATCCGGGTTGCATGCGAGCAGCACTCGATCGAGCAGGTCGTCAAGCAGCTCTACAAGCTGGTGGATGTGCTCAAGGTGCAGGAGCTGGATCGCACCGCGGTCGAGCTCGAACTGCTGATGATCAAGGTCACCAGCGCTCCCGACCGCCGGCCCGAGATCATCTCGCTGGCCGAGGTGTTCGAGGCCAAGGTGGTCGACGTCGGCCCCGAGGCGGTGACCTTCTCGTGCGTTTCCGGCCCCGACCGGCTGCAGGCGCTGGAGGAGCTGATGGAACCGTACGGCATCAGAGAGCTGGTGCGCACGGGCAGGATCGCGCTCGACCGTGACGGCGAGCTCGGAAAACGTAAGCGAATGCGCGTCGTCGCGTAAGGAGAGCTCAATGGCAACGATCCACTACGAGTCAGACTGCGATCCCACCGCCCTCAGCGGCAAGACGATCGCCGTGATCGGGTACGGCAGCCAGGGCCATGCCCACGCCCTCAACAACCACGACTCCGGCAACAGCGTGGTGGTGGGCGCGCGGCCCGACTCGCGGGCATGGAACGCCGCCTCGGCCGACGGCCTGCCGGTGGCGACCGTGGCCGAGGCCACCCGCCAGGGCGACATCGTGATGGTGCTGGTGCCCGACCACATCCAGGCAGGGCTCTACCGCGACGAGATCGCTCCCAACCTGCGCCCCGGCGCGATGCTGATGTTCGCGCACGGTTTCAACATCCGCTTCGGCGGCATCACGCCCTCGACCGACGTTGACGTGGCGATGATCGCTCCCAAAGGCCCGGGACACCTCGTCCGCCGGCAGTACGTGGACGGGATCGGCGTACCCGGACTGATCGCGGTGCACCAGGATGCCACCGGCAACGCCCGCGCGCTCGCTCTGGCATATGGCCACGGCATCGGCTGCGCCCGCGGCGGGCTGATCGAGACGACCTTCACCGAGGAGACTGAGACCGACCTGTTCGGCGAGCAGGCCGTGCTGTGCGGCGGCACGACGCAGCTCGTGAAGATGGGATTCGAGACGCTGGTCGAGGCTGGCTACCAGCCGGAGATCGCCTACTTTGAGTGCCTGCACGAGCTGAAGCTGATCGTCGACCTGATGTGGGAGGGCGGGCTGGCGGGAATGCGGTACTCGATCTCGGACACCGCCGAGTACGGCGACCTGACGCGCGGCCCGAAGGTGATCGACGCTCAGGTGCGCGAGAACATGCGCAAGATCCTGAAGGACATCCAGGACGGTGAGTTCGCCCACGAGATGATGGCCGAGGAGGAGTCCGGACGGCCGAACTTCGAGCGGCTGCGCGCGGAGAACGCCGACCACCAGATCGAGCAGGTCGGCAAGCGGCTGCGCGACATGATGCCGTGGATCGGCCGCAAGGCAGTCAAGCCCGGCGTCTGACGGCAGCGGCCAGCTCGCCATGCCCCGCCGATACATCCGCCGCGCGGCCGCGGCTCCCGATCCGCTGCGCGCGGACTTCGAGCGCATCAGACACGAGTTCGACCTGCCCGAGCAGTTCGGCGACGCCACGCTGCAGCGAGCAGAGCAGGCGGCCGCCGGGCCGTGGCCGCGCGACGGGCGCGACGACCTGCGCGCTCTGCGCTTCGTCACGATCGATCCGCCCGGCTCGATGGACCTCGACCAGGCGATGCTGCTGGAACGGCTCGGCGACGGCTTTCTGGTGCGCTACGCGATCGCCGACGTTGCGGCGTTCGTCACCGCCGGCGACGCCGTCGACCAGGAGGCGTGGCGGCGCGGGCAGACGATCTACTGCCCAGACGAGCGGGTGCCGCTATATCCGCCCGCACTCGGCGAGGGAGCGGCCAGCCTGCTCCCCGACCAGGAGCGGCCGGCGCTGGTGTTCTCGATCGAGCTGGACGCAGCCGGCCGGCAGACGTCGGCCCGCGTCGACCGGGCGATCGTGTGCAGCCACGCCCGGCTGGCCTACGGGGAGGCTGAGATCCCGCTACTCGAGCAGGTGGGTACGCTGCGCATGGCGCTGGCCCATGCTCGCGGCGCGGTCACGCTGAACGCGCCCGCCCAGTCGGTGGTCGCCGACGCCAGCAGCGATTGCGGATATCGGCTCGAGCTGGAACGGCGACGGCCGGACGAGGACTGGAATGCCGAGATCTCGCTGCTGGCCGGGATGGCCGCCGCCGGACTGATGGCGCAGGGGCGCCTCGGCCTGCTTCGGACGATGGGCGGCGCCGACAGCTACCGGGTGACGCAGCTGCGGGCAGCCGCCAAGGGGCTCGGCGTACCCTGGCCCGACAACGTCGGCTATCCAGAGTTCGTCACCGCCCTCGACCCGGCACAGCCGCATCAGGCGGCCCTGCTGGAGGAGGCCCGCGGCGTGATGGGCCATGCCGGCTACACCTTCTTCGACGGCGCTCCCCCAGCCGGCACCGAGCATGCCGGCATCGCCGCCCGCTACGCCCACACCACCGCGCCACTGCGCCGGCTGGCCGACCGCTACGTGCTCGACCTGCTGGCGGGCGCCGGCGATCGCGCGGCGCTGGCCCGGCTGCCGGAGGTGATGGCCGAGTCGGGCCAGCGGGCCGGGCAGGTGGAGCGCGCGATCATCGACGACGTCGAGACGCGGCTGCTCGAGCACCGGATCGGTGAACGATTTGCGGCCGTGGCCCTCGAGAACGACCGGCGTGGCAGCGTGATCCGGATCGCCGATCCACCGGTGCGCGCGCGTCTGCACGCCGATCCGCCTCCGGCAGCCGGCGACACGCTGAACGTCGAGCTGGTGCGCGCCGATCCGGCCTCGCGCTCGCTCGAGTTCCGGCTGTCAGCCTGAGCCTTCCCGACGGCTCGCCGAACAGCGGGCGCAGTGCAACCCGATCGCGCGGGTTCAGCCGCCGGCGCGGGCCGCCTCGGCCAGCTCCACGTAGCAGTCGAGCTCCCCGGGCGAGGTGTTCTCGATCCCGTTCAGGGTGATCTGCAGCTGCAGGCCGAGCACGCGGCAGGGCAGGTCGCTGACGGTGCCTGGCACCGAGAGGGTGAACTGCACCAGCTGCTCACCGCTCTCCTCGCCCACCACGCGGTAGATCCAGCGCATCGTTCCCTCCGCCCCATCCACCTGCCACCCAAACACCGACAGCCGCTCGCCGGCGCGCTCTGCGTCAGTCATCGGCGAGTCCATCAGCCCACGGATGATGCCGGTGATGGTGCCGTCCCCGGCCGTGTTACCGCGATGCGCCTTGATCAACGCGGGCAACAGCAGTGGCTCTCGGAATGCGGGGATCGACTCGGCGTCGGAAGACACGGCTCGCTCCAGAACGGGTGCTGTTCAAGGGTACGGACGTATCCGCGCTCTGAACACCCCCAGATGGTGGAGATCGGCGAACCGATCCGTCACGACACGCGAACAACCGACGCCATCACCCCGCCTGACCACAGCTGTAGCATCACCGAGACCGTGAGAGACGCCGGCGCGACCCCGCAACTCCTGACGCTCGCGCCGCGAGGCGCGGTGCGTGGAGTGACGCTGCTCGCCCACGGCGGCCGCAGCAAGAGCGTATCGCCCGGCTCGCGGCTCCAGGCGCCGGCGATCCGCATGTACCCGTTCATGCTCGGCGTGCACGCAGAGGGCCGCGGACCCGGAATCGCGACCTGCCAGCTGCGCTACCGGGTGCGCGGCTACAACGACGGCGACCCGGTGGCGGACGTGCGCTGGGCACTTGAGGAGATCGCCCGCCGCCATGGCGACGTACCGATCTGCCTTGTCGGCCACTCGATGGGTGGGCGTTCGGTCCTGCGGGCGGCCGGCGCCGACAACGTGCGGGCGGTGGCGGCGCTCGCTCCCTGGCTGCCTCCGGGCGAGCCGGTCGATCAGCTGGCCGGGCGCAGCGTCGTGATCGCCCACGGCGAGCGCGATCGCGTCACCGACCCGGCCGGCTCGCTCGAGTTCGCGCTGCGCGGCAGGCAGGTGACCGATCGGCTGTGCCGGTTCGAGGTCGCCCGCTCGGGCCATGCGATGCTGGAGCGATTCTGGCTGTGGCAGCAGCTGGTGCGTCAGGTCGCGATGGCTGCGCTGGGAGCCGAGCCGTGGAGCGAGCCGATACGGGCCGGGTTCGCGCTGCGCGACGAGCAGGCATGCAGGATCGCCCTGTGATCTGGTTTCCCCGCATCGTCGGCATCCTGACCGCCCTCTACGGGCTGTCTGCGATCGCACGGCCGGACGTGATCGCGCGCCACGGCGAGCTGGACAGCCCCGACCAGCGCCGCTCGGCCGTCGCGCTGCTGTCGGCGATCATCGGCGTCCGCGACCTCGTCTCGGGTGTCGCGATCGTCGTCGCTCCCTGCGGCGGGGTGCTGCTGGCGGCGCTGACCGCGCGGGTGGCGTTCGACGGCGGTGATGCGGTGGTGTTCGGCCGACTGCTGCCCACGCCACGGGCGCGGCGGAAGATCGCAGGCGTCGCGCTGGGGTGGGGCGGCATCTCCGCGCTCTCGATGATCTGGGCGGGGTGCTGACGATGCACGTCGCCGTGATCGGCAGCGGGGTGGCGGGGCTGACGGCAGCCCACGTCGTGTCGCGCAACCATCAGGTGACGCTGTACGAGCGGGACGCCCGCTTCGGCGGTCACGCGAACACCGTCTCGGTGGCCGGAGCGCGCGGACAGGTCGGGCTCGACACCGGCTTCATCGTGCACAACGAGCGCACCTACCCGCACCTGCTGCGGCTGTTCCGCGAGCTGGGGGTCGCCACCCAGGACAGCGACATGTCCTTCGGCGTGCGCTGCGAGGGCTGTGGCCTGGAGTACGCCGGCGCCCGCGGCCTGGCCGGAATCGCGGCCCGGCCCTCCAAGCTGGCCAGCCCCGACTACCTTCGCATGTTGCTCGAGGTGAAGCGCTTCCACCGCCACTCCCGTGCGCTGCTGCGCGACCCGGCCGGCGACGGGATGACGCTGGGAGACTTCCTCGATCGCGGCAGCTACTCGGAGTACTTCCACGACCACTTCATCCTGCCGTTGACCGGCGCGATCTGGTCGTCCGCGCCCGGCCAAATCCGCAGCTTTCCTGCCCGCTACCTGATCCGCTTCTTCGCCAACCACGGCATGCTGACCGTCAAGCACGCCCCGACCTGGAAGACGGTCACCGGCGGCAGCCAGGTCTACGTGCGGGCGGTCACGGCCGGCCTCGGCGAGACGTTGGCGGAGACGCCCGTTGTCGCCGTCGAGCGCGACGCAGACGGCGTCACGGTCACCGACGCGATCGGCACCGCCCGCCGCTTCGACCGGGTCGTGATCGCCACTCATCCCGACCAGGCGCTGGCCCTGCTTGCCGACCCGACACCGTCCGAACAGCGCGTGCTCTCGAGCTTCGCCTACGCGAGCAACGAGACGGTGCTGCACACGGACGCCTCCCTGCTGCCCCGATCCGGCGGTGCGCGGGCATCGTGGAACTACCTGCTCGAGGCCTGCTCGACGACCGCACCGATGGTCGCCGTCACGTACCACCTCAACCGTCTGCAGGCGCTCGACGAGCCGGCGCAGTACTGTGTCACCCTGAACCAGAGTGACCGCATCGCGCGTGGCGCCGAGATCTCGCGAATCGTGTACGAGCATCCTGTGTACACGCTCGACTCGCTGGCCGCGCAGCGCCGGCTGCCGACGCTGTCGGGCGTCAACAACACTGCCTTCTGCGGCGCGTACCACGGCTGGGGTTTCCACGAGGACGGCTGCGTCTCGGGCGTGCGGGCGGCTCTGGCACTGGGATGTGCGTGGTGAACGGCTCGGCGCTGTACGAGGGCCGCGTGATGCACACCCGACCGCGATCGGACCGCACGCCGTACCTGTTCCGCTACGGCGTCTACATGTGGCTGGTCGACCTCGACCGGCCGCCGCGCCTGCCACGAGCGCTTCGGGCGCTGGGCCGGATCCGCAGCGGCGACCACCTGGGCGACCCGGCGCTGCCGATCCGCACCAACGTCGAGCGTTTTCTGGCCGGACACGGGATCGACTTGGCGGGTGGCGCGGTGATGCTGCTGACCAACGCGCGCGTGCTGGGCCACGTGTTCAACCCGCTGTCGGTGTTCTGGTGCCACGAGGCGGACGGCAGCCTGCGCTGCGTCATCGCCGAGGTGCACAACACGCACGGCGAGCGCCACTGCTACCTGCTCGAGCCGGGCGACCGCGGACGCACCGAGACCGACAAGGAGTTCTACGTCTCGCCGTTCCTGACGGTCGACGGCCGCTACCGGATGTCGTTCTCACCGCCGGGTGAGCGGCTCTCGATCCAGATGGAGTTGGTGCAGGGCGAGCAGCGCGTGTTCCAGGCGTCGCTAACGGCGCGGCGGCGGCCGATGACGGCCGGCAACCTGGTGGCGATGGCCGTGCGATATCCGCTGATCACGCTGCGGGTCACCGCGCTGATCCGCTACCAGGGGATCCGGCTGTGGCTGCGCGGCGTGCCGCGCGTGCACCGGCCGCGGCGATCCCCGCAGCGGGGCGTGGGATGAGCACGCTCTGGATTCCGCCCGCGCCGCGAAGTCCCGCCCGCGCCCGCATCGCCCGCTCGCTGTTCGAGCGCGCCGTCCACGGGCTCGAGCGCCTGGAGGTGATCGCTCCCGACGGCCGGCCGCTGCGAGCGCAGCCCGGCGCACCACGGA
Organism: Gaiellales bacterium; assembly: GCA_038212095.1. Lineage (GTDB taxonomy): Bacteria > Actinomycetota > Thermoleophilia > Gaiellales > JAICJC01 > JAICYJ01. The sequence goes on from JBBQUW010000002.1 coordinate 37,738, forward strand.
TGGAGATCACGTCCGACGCCTTCTTTCACCGGCTAGCGGTGACGGGAAAGATCGGCTTCGGCGAGTCGTACATGGCCGAGGAGTGGCGCAGCGACGACCTGACCGGCGTGCTGTCGGCATTCGCCGGCCGTGTGACGTCACTGGTGCCGCGACCGATGCAGCGCTTTCGCCGGCTGTACGAACCACTGCAGCCGGGGCACGAGCGCAACACGCCCGAGGGTGCGCGAGCGAACATCTCGCGCCACTACGACCTCTCCAACGACCTGTTCGCGCTGTTCCTTGACGAGACGATGACCTACTCCTGCGCCGTCTTCCAGCCGGGAGACACGCTCGAGCAAGCGCAACGGCGCAAGTACCAGGCGATGTGCGATCTGATCGACCTGCGCTCCGGCGACCACCTGCTCGAGATCGGCACCGGCTGGGGAGGAATGGCGATGCATGCCGCCGCCAGCAGCGGCTGCCGGGTGACCACGATCACGATCTCGCAGCGGCAGAAGGAGCTGGCCGAGCGCCACATCCGGGAGGCGGGGCTGGACGGCCAGATCGAGGTGCTGCTGTGCGACTACCGCGAGGTGCGCGGCCGCTTTGACAAGATCGTCTCGATCGAGATGTTCGAGGCGGTGGGCGAGGAGTACTGGTCCGAGTTCTTCGGCATCTGCGACCGGCTGTTGGTGCCCGGGGGACGGATGAGCCTGCAGACGATCACGATGCCGCACGGCCGCTTCCGGGCGTCGCGGCGCAGCTACACCTGGGTGCACAAATACATCTTCCCAGGCGGCCTGATCCCATCTCAGCCGGCGATCGACGAGGCGCTGCGGCGTAGCTCGCGGCTCCGCGTCTCGAGCAGCGACGAGATCGGTAACCACTATGGCCCGACCCTGAAGATGTGGCGCGAGCGGTTCATCGACCGCTGGGACGAGGTGCGCGGCCTGGGCTTCGACGAGACGTTCCGCCGCACCTGGGAGTTCTATCTGGCCTACTGCGAGGCAGGCTTTCGCACCGGCGCGATCGGCGACGTGCAGCTGGGGCTGCAGCGGCCATGAGCTACAGCGGCGTGCGCATCTGGCTGACCGGGGGATCGAGCGGCATCGGCGCCGCGTTGGCGGCCGAGCTGGCCGACCGCGGCGCGCGCGTCGCGATCAGCGCGCGGCGGGCCGATCGGCTGGAGGAGGTGGCCGGCGACCGGATGCTGGTGGTACCGGTGGACGTCAGCAGCCTCGATGGCATGCGGGAGGCGGCCGAGCTGGTGCGCCGCGAGCTGGGTGGGATCGACATCGCGATCATGAACGCCGGTACCTGGGGGCCGATGGACGTGATGGCGTGGGACTCGGGCGCGTTTCGCCGCCACGTCGACGTCAACCTGATGGGACTGGTGCACGGCGTGGAGGCCGTGCTGCCCGAGATGCGGCGCGCAAGGACGGGAACGATCGTCGGCGTCGCCAGCGTGGCCGGCTACCGCGGCTTCCCCTCATCGCAGGCGTACGGGCCCACCAAGGCGGCGGAGATCAACCTGCTGGAGTCGCTTCGCATCGACCTCAAGCCCCTTGGCATCGACGTGATCACCGTCTGCCCCGGCTTCGTCCGCAGCGAGCTGACCGACCAGAACACCTTCCCCATGCCATGGATGATCGAGGCCGACGATGCGGCCCGCAGGATCGCGGACGGCCTTGCCAAACGGAAGGCTGAGATCGTGTTCCCGCTGCCGATGATGCTGGCAATGAAGGCGGTACGGCTGGTGCCGGTGCGACCGTGGACGGCGCTGATGTCACGGGCCTCAAAGACGCGCAAGCGCTAGCGACGACAGCGACGGGCGCGGTGCCAGGCACCGGCCCCGCGGCACGACGAATACACTTCTGGCCATGGCGCCACGCACGATGTTCGAGAAGGTCTGGGCCGACCACGCGATCGGCGACGACCTGCTGTACGTCGACCTGCACCTCGTACACGAAGTGACCAGCCCGCAGGCGTTTGAGGGGCTGCGGCTGGCCGGACGTCGGCTGCGCCGGCCCGACCGCACACTCGCCACGGCTGACCACAACGTCCCCACCGGACCCGGCCGTCCCGACGACCTTTCGCAGGCGCAGCTGGAGGCGTTGCGGCAGAACTGCGAACAGTTCGGCGTGCCGCTGTACGCGCTCGGCCACGCGCGCCAGGGCATCGTGCATGTGATCGGGCCGGAGCTGGGCGTCACCCAGCCGGGCATGACGATCGTCTGCGGCGACTCCCACACCTCGACCCATGGCGCCTTCGGCGCGCTCGCATTCGGCATCGGCACCAGCGAGGTGGAGCACGTTCTGGCCACCCAGACGCTGGCCCAGCGGCGGCCCAGGACGATGCTGATCTCCTACCAGGGCAAGCTGGGCGTCGGATGCACGGCCAAGGATCTGATCCTGGGGACGATCGCCCAGATCGGCACCGACGGTGCCGGCGGCCACGTTGTCGAGTACGCCGGCGAGGCGATCCGGGCGCTCTCGATGGAGGCTCGCATGACGGTCGCGAACATGTCGATCGAGGCCGGCGCCAAGGCCGGCATGATCGCGCCCGACGAGACGACGTTCGCCTACCTCGAGGGGCGGCCGGGCGCTCCCGCCGAGTACGCCGCGGCCGTGGCGCGCTGGCGCGAGCTGGCCAGCGACCAGGGCGCCGTGTACGACCAGACCGTGGTGGTGGACGTGCCGGCGCTGCCGCCGCAGGTCTCGTGGGGGACCAATCCCGGCCAGGTCGTGCCGATCACCGGCGCAGTGCCGGAGCCAGGCGACGAGACCGATCAGCGCGCTCTGACCTACATGGATCTGCGGGCCGGCACGCCGATGCAGGAGATCGCGATCGATCGCGTCTTCCTCGGCTCGTGCACCAACGGCCGGATCGAGGACCTGCGGGCGGCCGCCGCCGTCGTGCGCGGCCGGAGGGTCGCGGCCAGCGTACGCGCGATGGTCGTGCCCGGATCGGCACACGTTAAGGCTCAAGCTGAGAGTGAGGGTCTGGACGAGGTGTTCCGCACCGCCGGCTTTGACTGGCGCGGCGCGGGCTGCTCGATGTGCCTGGGGATGAACCCGGACATCCTGGCGCCCGGCGAGCGTTGCGCCTCGACGTCGAACCGGAACTTCGAGGGCCGGCAGGGGCGCGGCGGGCGCACCCACCTGCTCTCCCCTGCGATGGCCGCTGCCGCCGCTGTCACCGGCCGGCTGACCGACGTGCGAGAGCTGGTGGGATCGTGAAGCCGGTGCGGGTGGTGTCGGGCAAGGTTGCTGCGCTCGACCGCGCCAACGTCGACACCGACCAGATCGTGCCCAAGCAGTTCCTCAAGCGCGTCGAGCGCAGCGGGTTTGGCGAGTACCTGTTTTGGGACTGGTTCCGCGAGCCGGGCTTCCCGCTCAACCGGATCGAGTTCCACGGCGCGCCAATCCTGGCAGCCGGCCGCAACTTCGGCTCGGGCAGCTCGCGCGAGCACGCGCCGTGGGCGCTGCAGGACTACGGCTACGAGGCGATCGTGGCGCCCAGCTTCTCGGACATCTTCCGCTCCAACTGCACCAAGATCGGGTTGCTGCCGGTGGAACTGCCCGAGGATGCCGTGCGCGAACTGCTCGACCGTGCGCCCGACTCGGCCACGATCGACCTGGAACGGCTGATGGTGACGCTGCCATCGGGCCGCGAGGTGCCGTTCCAGATCGAGGCCGACGCCCGCGAGCGGCTGCTGAACGGCTGGGACGAGATCGCGCTGACCGAGAACCGGGTCGACGAGATCGAGCGCTACGAGGCCGAGCGCGAGCGCGACGGCCCCAACACGCTGGCGATCTGAGCAGACCCGCGTCGGTGCCAGGCACCGAACCCACCCCAGCGCCACGGGGCCAAAACGCTGGGAGCGCTTTACCAGGCCCGCGTCGACGCCTGCCACCAGCGCAGAAAAACGCCCTGCCGCGACTCGAGCGTGCCTGGCACCGCCGCAGCGGTGCCAGGCACCGAACCCACCCCAGCGGCACGACCCCGAAACGCTGGGAGCGTTTACCAGACCCGTCTCGATGCCTCCCAACGGCGCAGAAATGCACCCTGCCGCGACTCGAGCGTGCCTGGCAACCGCCGCAGCGGTGCCAGGCACGGCACCCACCCCAGCGGCAGCCCGCCTCGACGTCCGTTCCCGCGGCGTTCACCCACCGCCTGCCAGTAAGATCGCAGCGATGGTGATAGGCGTTCCCTCCGAGCACGGCCAGATCGAGCGTCGCGTCGCGCTGACGCCGGACGCCGTCACCCGCCTGATCGGCCTGGGAGTCGATGTGCTCGTGCAGTCGGGCGCCGGTGATGCCGCGGCGCTGCCCGACTCGGCCTACGTCGAGGCCGGCGCCTCGATCGCGGCCGACGGCAAGGCGCTGCTGGCCGCCGCCGAGCTGCTGGTGATGGTCACCCGACCTCGCGAGGAGGAGGTACCGGCGCTGCGGGGCGGCACCGCCCTCGTCGGCATGCTCCAGCCGCTGATACACGGAGAGCTGGTCGAGGCGCTGGCGACCGCCAACATCACGGCCTTCAGCCTGGACGCGATACCGCGCATCACCCGGTCGCAGTCGATGGACTCGCTCTCCTCTCAGGCGACCGTGTCCGGATACAAGGCTGTGCTGATCGCGGCCGACCACCTGCCGAAGTTCTTCCCGATGCTGATGACCGCAGCCGGCACCGTCGCCCCGGCCAAGGTGTTCGTGCTCGGTGCCGGCGTGGCCGGCCTCCAGGCGATCGCCACCGCCCGACGGCTGGGCGCCGTCGTCTCGGCATTCGACACCCGGCCGGTGGTGCGCGAGCAGGTCGAGAGCGTGGGCGCGACGTTCGTCGAGCTCGCGCTCGAGGTCGAGGAGGGCGAGGACGCCCGCGGCTATGCCCGCGAGCTGAGCGAGGCCCAGTACGCCCAGCAGCAGGAGCTGGTCGCCCGCACCGTCGCCGAGTCCGATGTCGTCATCACGACGGCGCTGATCCCCGGGCGCCCGGCGCCGCGGCTGGTCACGGCCGAGGGCGTGGCGGCGATGCGCCCCGGCTCGGTGATCGTCGACCTCGCGGCCGAGACCGGCGGCAACTGCGAGCTAACCGAACCGGGACAGGTGGTGGTGCGGAACGGCGTGACGATCGTCGGCACGCTCAACCTGCCCTCCACCATGCCGCTGCACGCCAGCCAGATGTACGCCCGCAACATCACCAACCTGCTGGCGCTGATCGTCAAGGACGGTCGGCTCGAGCTGGACTTCGACGACGAGATCGTGGCCGATGCCTGCATCACGCACGAGGGCCGGATCGTCTCGAAGCTGCTGACGGGAACGCCGGCATGACCCACGAGCTTGTGCTGCAGATCACCGTGCTCGTGCTGGCCGCATTCGTCGGCTTCGAGGTGATCTCGAAAGTGCCGACGACGCTGCACACGCCGCTGATGTCCGGAACCAACGCGATCCACGGCATCGTCATCGTCGGCGCCATCATCGTGGTCGGCTCGACCAACTCGCTGCTGGTCGAGATGCTGGGCACGGTCGCGATCGCCTTCGGCGCGATCAACGTGGTGGGCGGCTTCTTGGTCACCGACCGGATGTTGAACATGTTCAAGCAGCGGCCGGGAGAGAAACGCGACGATGGATAGGCGCCAGGCCTTCGACCTCGCCTACCTGGCCTGTTCTGCGCTGTTCATCTTCGGACTGATGCAGCTGGCCTCGCCGCGCACCGCGGTGCGCGGCAACCAGCTGGCGGCGGCCGCGATGGCCGTGATCATCGCCGTCACGCTGTGGGACTCTGGCGCCCACAACCTGGTCTGGATCATCGCCGGCGCGGCGATCGGGGGTGGCATCGGCGTCTACTCGGCACGGGCCGTCAAGATGACGGCGATGCCGCAGATGGTGGCGCTGTTCAACGGCGTCGGCGGCGGCGCGGCGGCGCTGATCGCGTTCAGCGAGTACCACACCGCTGTCCAGTCCCACGTCACGCTGCCCACCAACGACGTCGTCTCGACCCTGTTCTCGGCCATCGTCGGCAGCGTCAGCTTCGCCGGCTCGATGATCGCATTCGGCAAGCTGCAGGAGCTGATCACCGGCAGCCCGGTGACGATGCCGGGACAGAAGGTGATCAACGCCGCGCTGTTCTTGGTGGTGCTGGCGCTGGCCGTTTCACAGTTCACCGGCAGCCAGAGCGAGGGCCTGCTGGCGCTGGCGATGGTGGTGGCACTGGTACTGGGCGTGATCATGGTGATGGCGATCGGCGGGGCGGACATGCCGGTCGTGATCTCGCTGCTGAACTCGTTCACCGGCCTGGCCGCGGCCGCCACCGGCTTCGTGCTGAACAACGACGCGCTGATCATCTCGGGCACGCTGGTGGGCGCCTCCGGCACGCTGCTGACCCAGATGATGGGACGGGCGATGAACCGCTCGATCGCAAACGTCGTGTTCGGCGCCTTCGGCACCGGTGGCGGCGACGCGGTCGCGGCGGCCGCCGGCAGTGGCGGACAGGTGCGCGCCACCAGCGCCGACGACGTCGCGGTGATGCTGGCCTATGCCCGCCGGGTCGTGATCGTGCCCGGCTATGGTCTGGCGGTGGCGCAGGCCCAGCACAACGTGCGTGAGTTGGCCGACCAGCTGCAGAAGCGCGGCGTCGATGTCCGCTACGCCATCCACCCCGTCGCCGGACGCATGCCCGGCCACATGAACGTGCTGCTGGCCGAAGCCGACGTGCCCTACACCCAGCTGTATGAGATGGACGACATTAACGGCGAGTTCCAGCGCACCGACGTCTGCCTCGTGATCGGCGCCAACGACGTTGTCAATCCCGCCGCAAAGAATACGCCCGGCAGCCCGATCTACGGCATGCCGGTGCTGAACGTCGACGAGTCGACCGCGGTGGTCGTGCTCAAGCGCAGCATGAACACGGGCTTCGCCGGGATCGAGAACGAGCTGTTCTACGATCCCAAGACGACGATGCTGTTTGGCGATGCCAAGGACTCGATCGTGAACCTGACCAGCGCCGTCAAGGCGGTCTAGCGCCGCTCGGCGGCGCGGGGGCTCAGCCCAGCGTGTCGATGTAGGCAACCAGCTGGGCGATCTGCTGGTCACTCAGGATGGTGCCCCAGTGCGGCATGCTGACGATCGGCGCCTTGCCGATCACGCTGCCCTGACGGATGATCTGCCCGATCTGGGCGTCCGAGAACTGGGCGTGGAAGTCGGCGCCGACCAGCGGTGGGATCGACATGTCCGGCGACTGCGGGTTGGGAACGCCGCCCAGCCCGTTTGGGCCGTGGCAGTTTATGCAGCCGTAGCGCTGGTAGAGGAACGCGCCGGCGACCGCGTCACCCTGGCTGGTGGGCACGACCGCCAGGTCTGCGCCCTGCACCCTGGGGAACCCGGCCTGCATGTAGTCGATCAGGTCGGTGATCTGCTGGGACGAGACGATGCCGTTCCAGACAGGCATGAAGGGCTTGCTGGGGTTGGATGCCACGCCGGCGCCGTGCTGGATGATCGTTGTCAGCTGGGCGACCGTGAGGCCGGGCGCAAGTTTCTGCAGCGCCGGAACGTCGGCCGAGACTCCACCCACGCCGCGGTCACCATGGCACTGCGCGCAGGCGAACTGGAGGAAGGCGTGCGCACCGGCCGCTACCTGGGGGCTCACCGCTGGGTAGCTGACCGCGGGCGCCGTCGCGGGGGCCACGGACGCGCTGCTCTTACCGCCCCAGTACGCCGCCAGCGCGACGCCGACCATCGTGAACGCGATCGCCGCGATCGCGAGCGCCACGTCGCCGCTTCCCCCTCTGCTTCGTCGCTCGTCGGACACTCTGTTCGAGATGCTCCCAGATACGCGGGACGACGGCATCCGTGGAAACCCGAATCGCTGCCACGCGCGCGACCGGTGACGTCGCGTCTCCTAGAGCGACCGGATCAACCCGGCCAACAGCTGCGTGCGGTGCCCGATCGAGCGCAGCGATACGCGCTCGTCGTCGGCATGGGCACCGGCGCCGATCGGCCCCAGGCCGTCCAGCACCGCCGCTCCCACCGCAGCCGCGAAGTTGCCATCGCTGCCACCACCGGAGGCGTTCTCGGCCAGCGGCTGCCCCAGCGAGGCGGCGATCGCGATCGCCCGAACGGCCAGCTCGGCGCTCTCGTGCGAACGCGCCATCGGCGGGCGGGTTACGCCGCCCGTCACCTCGATCGCGGCGCCGTCCAGCACCGGCTGCAGCCCGCGGATGGCGGCCTCCAGCCGGGCCTGCTCGTCGGCCGTCCAGGCCCGCGCGTCGACCCTGGCCCAGGCCTCGGCCGCGACCACGTTGTCCCCGCTGCCACCGCCGACCTGACCGACGTTCACGCGCACACCGCGGCCGGCGTCCACCAAACGCGACAACGCCAGCGTCTGGTGTGCCAGCTCCGTCACCGCCGAGACGCCGCCACCCTGGTGCCCCGCTGCGCCGCCCGCCCCTGGATTCGCAGCTGGTAGCGCGCGAGGCCCGACCGTTCGATGGTGATGGTGCCGTCGCGCACCGGCGGCTCCACGACCAGCACGGCCTCGGCGCGCGCCGCCAGCCGCTCCACCAGCGGCCGCCCCGCGGGGCTGCCGATCTCCTCGTCGGCCGTGATCAGCACCGTCACCGGTCGCTGCAGCGGCAGCAGCTGTCGCAGAGCCTCGAGCATCACCACGATGCCGCCCTTCATGTCCAGGGCACCCGGCCCCCAGGCCATGTCCTGCTCGATCCGAAACGGCATCCGCTGCAGCGTGCCCACCGGCCAGACCGTGTCCATGTGAGCCAGCAGCAGCAGGCCGACCCGTTCGTCGCTGAATGAGGCAACCACGTGCTCGCCTTCACGCGTCACGGCAGCGCCCAACGCCTGCAGCTCAGCGGACAGGAACGAGCCGATGTGGGCGATCCGCTCCGCGTCGCCGGTCGGGCTCTCCAGCTCGACCAGCCGCCGCAGCAGATCCGGCGCGGACATCACGCCCGCAATTCGACCAGATCCGCGAGCTCGTCGTCGGACAGCTCGCTGATCGCTCCCTCGACCCCGCGATCGACGATGCTGGTGGCGAGGCTGCGCTTGGCCTCGATCAGCTCGTCGATCCGCTCTTCGATCGTGCCGGCGCAGATCATGCGGTGTACCTGCACCACCCTCGTCTGGCCGATCCGATGCGCCCGATCGGATGCCTGATCCTCGACCGCCGGGTTCCACCAGCGGTCGAAGTGGAACACGTGGCTGGCGTTGGTAAGGTTGAGGCCGAGGCCACCGGCCTTGAGGCTCATCACCAGCACGCGTGGCTCGTCACCCTCGGCCTGGAAGCCGTCCACCACCCGCCCCCGTTCGGCGATTGGAGTCGAGCCGTCCAGATACAGCCGCTCCACCTCGAGACTGCGGGTGAGGTGCTCGGACAGCAGCCGCCCCATCACCGCATACTGCGTGAACACCAGCGCGCTGTCGCCCTCGTCTATCGCTTCGGCCAGCATCTCGGTGATGCGGTCGAGCTTGCCGGAGCGGCCGGTCATCGGCCCGGGCCGGCCCAGCGCCTGCGCGGGATGGTTGCAGACCTGCTTCAGCCGCGTCAGCAGCGCCAGCACGTGCCCCCGCCGCTCGATACCCGCAGCGCCGCGCACCTGTCCCAGCATCGCGTTGATCGTTGCCTGGTACAGCGCCGCCTGCTCGACGGTCAGCGTGCAGTACTCGTTCGATTCCTGCCGTGGCGGCAGGTCGGGCAGCACAGATGGATCACTCTTGTGTCGGCGCAGGATGAAGGGCGCGGTGATTCGCCGCAGCCGGTCGGCGGCATCCGGGTCGCCATGCTTCTCGATCGGCGTCGAGTAGCGGCGACGGTAGGCGCTGCGCGTGTCGAGCAGGCCCGGGTTGAGGAAGTGCAGGATCGACCACAGCTCGTCCAAGCGGTTCTCGATCGGGGTGCCGGTGAGGGCGATTCGATGGCGCGCGTGCAGCGCGCGGGCGGCCTGGGCGCCGCGCGTCAGCGGGTTCTTGACCTGCTGTGCCTCATCCAGCACGACCACGCGCCACTCCGCCTCGCCCAGCAGCCGCTTGTCGCGCGGCAGCAGCGAGTAGGAGGTCAGCACCACGTCGTGCCCGCGCAGATCTGCGATGTCGCGCGTGCGATCGGGCCCGTGGTGGATGCGCGTTGCCAGGTCGGGCGCGAACCGGTGCAGCTCGCGCTGCCAGTTCCCGAGCACCGAGGCCGGGCACACGATCAGCGCCGGCGCGTCGCACTCGTCGCTGCGGTCGAGCAGGTAGGCGATCAGCTGCACGGTCTTGCCAAGGCCCATGTCGTCGGCCAGCAGCGCCCCCATGCCCAGCCTGCGCATCCCCAGCAGCCAGCCCAGCCCCGACTCCTGGTACGGACGCAGCACGCCGTGGAAGCCGTCGCGAGGATCGACCGGCGCCCGCAGCGCGGGATCGCGCAGCCGCTCCGCCAAGCGTTCCAGCTCGCCGATCTGGCCGATATCGACCGCGACCTCGAACCCGCGCAGCTCGGCACTGCCGGCCAGCGTGGCGCCCAGGGCCGTCAGCGCCGGCACGCCGGTGCCGTGCAGCGCGAGCTGAGCAAGCTGGCGGGCGCGCCGCAACGCCTTGTCGCCCAGCAGTTTCCACTCACCACCCAGCCGCACCAGCGGCTGCGTGGCCGCGGCCAGGGCGCGGAACTCGTCGTCGCTGATCTGCACGCCTCCCAGCGCGGCGTGCAGGTCGTACTCGACCACGCCGTTCAGCGAGAGCGCCCCGGAGGCGAAGGTCAGGCCGGCCACGTCCAGCTCGAGCTCCTGCTGCTCGCGCAGCTCGTCCGGCAGCCGCACCGTGGCGCCGGCGAACTCGAGCGCCGGCGCGGCCGATCGCAGCTCGGCCACCTGCGGCAGCGTCAGATCGGCCTGCCCGTCGCGCACCATCGCCAGCAGCGGCAGGATGTTCGCCGCCCGCCGCAGCCGGTCGAAGTCAGACGGCACCAGCTGCAGCGGCCACGGACCGTCCGGCTGTGCGGGCAGCTGCAGCACCAACTCGAGCGGCTCCAGCGATTGGCGCAGCTTCACCACCGGGGCAACAGCTCCCAGCTCGGGCGCCACCCGGCGCAGCGCCGGCTGCAGCACAGAGAGGTCGATCTGCTCGTGATAGCTGTCCGTCGCCGTCAGCAGCCGCGGATCGCGCACCGCGGCCGCCAGCGCGCGCATCGCGGCACGCACGAACTCGGACACGGCATCGACCGCGCTGACGGCCGAGGGGAGCTCGCCGTGCTCGGCCAGCGCCGCGTGCGCCAGCGGCGGAAACGCCGCCGCGAAGCGCGACAGGTCGGGGGGCTCACCGCCGGCCTGCACGACCTGCTCGGTGATGCGCGCCACCAGCTGCCACGCCTTAACCGAGGCGCTGACTTCCCCCTCGTGCTCGGTCAGCAGGTATGCCAGCGCCGGCAGCATCGGCAGGCAACGCGTCTCCACCGATCGCGAGCCGCCGGCATCGATCGTGACCGGCAGCCGCCGCAGGCCGTAGGGCAGAGAGAGCTCGTCCATCAGCGCCGTCCAGCCGCCCGGCGTGAGCGGCGTGGTCGAGAAGAAGCCGAGCAGCGGCTCCTCGGCGCCGCGCGGCACGAAGGTCAGCTCCAGCGGAGCGCGGCGCGCGGTCGATGTGGACGGAAGGCTCAAACCGAGAAACGCTAGCAGGGAAGTCGTCACGCAGGGAGCAGCGGGGTGGTTGAGGCAAACGGCGCATGCCGCCTGTGGCGAACCTACTGATAGGTTTCGCTGACATGCGGATCTCTCTGAACGTGAACGACCAGACGCACGCCCTCGATGTCGAGGATCACGAGTCGCTGGCCGACGTGCTGCGTACCCACCTGGAGCTGACCGGCACCAAGGTGGCCTGCGGCGAGGGCACCTGCGGCAGCTGCACGGTGCTGGTCGACGGTACCGCCGTGCTGTCCTGCCTGACGCTTGCCGTTGCTTGCGATCAGGCGGCGGTGCGCACAGTCGAGTCGGGCGGCCCGCTGCTGGAGCGCCTGCAGCGCGCCTTCACCGACGACGACGCCTTCCAGTGCGGTTTCTGCACCCCGGGCCAGCTGATGTCGGCGGTGGCCCTGCTCGAGCGAACCCCCAACCCCGACCATGCCGAGATCGTGCGGGCGATGAGCGGCAACCTGTGTCGCTGCGGCGCCTACGAGGGAATCGGGCTGGCCGTGGCGCGAGCTGCCAGGGAGGTCGAGTGATGGCCAAGCTGGTCAAGACAGAGGCCGTCGTCGAGGGCCGCACCGAGGAGCGTTGGACGCTGGTCGAGGAGGATGCCACTCCCGAGTGGGCTGATGGCGCCGTCACAGGCCCGGTCGGCCGGCCGGCGACGCGCCTGACGGCGGCCGCGCGGCTGAGCGGCGCGGCCAGGTACACCTCCGACGTGCGCCTACCCGGCCAGCTCGAGACGCTGGTGCTGCGAAGCCCCCACGCCAACGCGCGCCTCGTCTCGCTGCAGCTGGATGCCGCCCGCGCCGTGCCGGGCGTGCGCTGCGCCATCGGCCCCGACGACGCGCCGTCGTTTGACGGTCAGCCGATCCTGACCGACCGGCCGACGTTCGCCGGCGCCGCGGTGGCTGCCGTGGCGGCCGACTCGTCTGCCGCGGCCGCTGCCGGCCTGGCAGCGCTCTCGCCGGAGTGGGAGCCGCTCGGCTTTGTCACCGACATGGAGCGGGCGCTGGAACGCCAGGACTTCCTCGAGCCGCCCAGCGAGGACGAGCGGGGCGACGTCGAGGCCGGCCTGAAGGCGGCTGCAACGGTGATCGAGTGCGAGTACCTCGCCCCCGCGCAGCTGCACAATTCGATGGAGCCGCACTGCGCCGTGGCCGATTGGCGGCCCGACGGGCTGACGATGTGGAGCTCGACCCAGGCTATCTACCAGGCGCGATCGCAGCTCAGCACCGTGTTCGAGATCGATCCCGACCGGGTGCGGGTGATCTGCGAGTACATGGGCGGCGGTTTCGGCTCGAAGTTCGGCTGCGGCCCGGAGGGAATCCTGGCAGCGGAGCTGTCTCGACGCTGCCGGCGGCCGGTGCGGCTGGTGTTCTCACGCCGCGACGAGAACCTGGCGGCGGGATTCCGCACGCCGGCGCGGCTGAGCATGACGATCGGCGCCGATCGTGACGGCGCGCTGGTCGCGATCGAGGCATCGGCCGTGATGGGCATGGGCTCGGGCGGCTGGGGCTACCCGATCCTGGAGCCGATTAAGTCGCTCTACGCCTGCCCGAACCTGCACACCATGCTGCTGCCGGTGCGCCAGAACCTCGGCCCGGCCGCCGCCTTCCGGGCGCCCGGCGTGATGGAGGGCACCTGGGCGTTCGAGCAGGCGCTGGACGAGCTCGCCCTCGAGCTGCAGATCGACCCGCTGGAGCTGCGGCGGCGAAACCACACCGCGACCGATCCCTCGGACGGACGCCCCTACACCTCCAAGCGCCTGCTCGAGAGCTACACCAAGGCGGCCGAGCTGGCCGGGTGGGCGTCGCGCGACGAGCTGCGCGGGGATGGCCGGATCAGGCGCGGCATGGGCTGCGCCAGCCAGTACTGGTGGGGCGGCGGCGGTCCTCCCGCCTACGCCGACGTGCGGATCGGCGCGTCCGCCAAGCCCGTGCTGACCGTCGGGCTGCAGGATCTCGGTACCGGAGCCATCACCGCCTGCGCGGTGGTGGCGGCCGAGCGGCTGGGCGTCGCCGTGAGCGACATCACGGTACGCGCGGGCGACACCGACCTGGCCGGCCACGGCCCCTTCTCGGGTGGCTCGATGACGCTGGCCTCGATCGCGCCGGCGGTGCGGGCAGCCGCCCACCACGTGCGCACGCAGCTGCTCGACCTGGCCTCGGACATGTTCGAGATCGCGGCCTCCGACCTGGAGCTGGTGGACGGCGAGGTACGGTCGGCGGACGGCACGCTGCGACGGCCGATCCACGACGTGACCGAGAAGCTGGACAACGCCTGGGTGACCGGCTCCGGCTCTCGCGCTCCCAACCCGCAGGGATTGGCCGTCAATACCTTCGGCTGCCAGATCGCGCAGGTCGCCGTCGACACGTTGACCGGCCTCGTGACCGTGGAGCGGATCGTGGCGGTGCACGACGTCGGCCGCATCGTCAACCCGATGGGGGCGCGCAGCCAGGTGATCGGCGGCATCCTGCAGGGCATCGGATTCGCGCTGACCGAGGAGCGGGTGGTCGATCCCACCACCGGCACCGTCCTCAACCCCGGGTTCGAGGACTACAAGGTGCCGACCATCGCCGACCTGCCGGATGTGGTGTGCGAGTTCGTCGGTGAGCCGGATCCGAAGCTGGCACTGGGCGTCAAGGGGCTGGGCGAGCCGCCGATCATCCCCACACCGGGCTCGATCGGAAACGCGATCGCCCACGCGCTCGGCCTGCGTCTGCGTGAGGCGCCCTATACGCCGCGGCGCGTGCTCGAGGCGCTGGAACAGCGGTGAGGACGTTCGTCTACATTCGCCCCTCGTCACCGGCCGAGGCCGACTCCGCGCTGTCGGGTGCAGGCGCCCGCGCAATGGGCGGCGGCACCGACCTGCTGACGCAGCAGGACCGTGGCATCTTTCCGGCGCGCGCGCTGGTCGACCTGCGCGGCCTGCAGCTGAACGGGATCGACGAGCACGACGGCGGCCTGCGGATCGGCGCCACCGCCACCCTGGCACAGGTTGCGGCGCACGACGGGGTCGGCACGCGCTTCGCGGTGCTGCGCGAGGCAGCCGCCGCGGCAGCGTCACCGCAGCTGCGCGAGATGGGAACGGTTGCCGGAAACCTCTGCCAGCAAGTGCGGTGCTGGTACTTCCGCCACCCGGATCTCACCTGCTGGCTGCGTGGCGGCGACACCTGCTACGCCCAGATCGGCGATCACCGCAAGCACGGCCTCGAGCCGGGCGACTGCATCTCGGTTGCTCCCAGCGACCTGGCCGCCGCCCTGCTGGCGCTGGACGCGACCGTCGAGACCAATCGCCGGCCGGAGGGCTTCCCGCTGCTCGAGCTGTACCGCAAGGCGGACGAGGGCAATCGCTCGACGCTGGCCCTCTCGGACGGCGAGTATCTGACTGCCGTCAACCTGCGTCGCGTTCCCGATGCCAGCGCGTACGAGCGGGCGGGCGAGCGGCACGCGTGGAGCTTCGCGCTGTCCGCGGTGGCCGCCGCCCGGTTCGGCGACGAGCTGCGGCTGGCCGCGATCGGCGTCTCAAACCTTCCCCGACTGCTCGATCCGGCCGATCCATTGGCCGGTCTTCCCGGCCTCGACCAGACCGGCTGGAAGCGCGGACTGCTGACCGGGCTGGCCGAGCAGGCGGCGACGCGCGCCGGCTGAGCCGCAGCGCGGTTGTCAGGGCGAGGTGACCGCCGCCGTGGCGCCGCCGGTGTGCCAGGTGGTGGGGTCGATCAGCACCGTGTAGACGCCGGCGGCGGGCAGCGTTGCGGCGAGACTGCCGCCCTTCAGCCCGACCTTCAGCGGGCCCGCCACCGTGGCACCGCCGGCCGTCAGCAGCGACAGCTTGCCGGATGAGACCGTCTCGCCGGTCAGCCGCACCGTGACGTGCTGACCGGAGCTGCCGGAGAACGTCAGCCGGGCGTTCTGTCCGGGCACGGCCAGGGACACCGTTGCGCCGGCGCCATTCGGGATCAGACCACCGGCCACATCCGGCGGCACGTCGTAGATCGTCAGCGTCATCTGACCGGTCGCCGCCAGGTTGGGATCGACCAGCACCGAGTAGGCGCCGCTGAGCGGGAGTGTGGTGGCGTCGATGAACGCGCCGCCGGTGCCGACCGCGGCCCGCGATACCAGCAGCTTGCCGTCCGGCCGCCGCACCTGCAGCCTGCTGCTGGCGATCGAGTCGGCGGTCACGCGCAGGCTGATGCGGTGCCCGGCCACTCCGGTCATGTCGAGCAGCGCGCGCTGGCCGGGAACGGCCAGCGCGACGGTCAGCGGCGCACCGCCCGCGACGATCGACCCACCCAGATCGGGGGGCACGTCGTACAGCGTCAGCGGCACGCTGCCGGCACTCGCCACCAACGGGTGGGCACGGATCCAGTAGGTACCGTCGAGCTCGCTCGGCATCGGATCGATGAAGCCGCCGGAGGCAGCGATCGAGCGGTTCTCCTGCAGCCGTGTGCCATCGGGAGCGGTGATCGTGACCGCGATCGTGCTCAGCGAGCCGGCACCGGCGAGCAGGCTGACTCGGTGGCCGGCGGATTCCTGGAACGTGACGATGGCGTCGTTGCCGAGCGTCGTCGAGATGGTGTGGGCGGCGCCGTCGACCGGCAGATCGGCGGCCGCCTGACCGGTGTTCGTGCGCGCGGCCGTGCTGCTGCCGTCATCGGCAACGGCGTGAATCGAGAGCGGCCCCACCGCGCCCGGGGTGAACGTGCCCGACCAGAGTCCGGCTGCATCCGAGCTCAACGTGAGAGGCGCGCCGTTCACCGTCGCCGTCACGCTGACGCCGGAGGGCGAGGCGCACTCGCCGGCCAGCACGCGCACCGACACCGGCTGGTCCGGCGCCGCCACGAATCCGGCCCGCGGCGCGTCGATCCACAGGTCGGGCGTCGAGACGCAGTCAGCGGCGGCGCCCACATCGAGCCGCGCGCCGGTGAGTACCTTCCCCGCCAGCGCCGGCAGCGGCTTGGCGGTCGAGAACAGCAGCGCCTTGATCGTCTCCGGCGTGGCGTCCGGGTGCTGGCTGAACAGCAGCGCGGCCGAGCCGGTCACGTGCGGCGCCGCCATCGAGGTGCCGGAGGCGAACCCGTAGCCGCCGGTGTTGATGGTGGAAAGCGTATCGACGCCCGGCGCGCCGATGTCGACCGTGTCGCCGTAGGTCGAGAACCAGGCCAGCCCGTCCGACGAGTCGGTGGCGGCGGTCGAGATCACGTTGGGGAGATCGACCGCGGCCGGATAGAACGCGGCATCGGAGGCGCTGTTGCCGGCAGATGCGACATACAGGACGTGGTGGGCGTCGCCGTACGCAATCGCGTCCACGAGCGCTTGCGAGTAGCTGCCGCCGCCCCACGAGCTGTTGATCACGCGGGCGCCATTGTCGACCGCATAGAGGATGGCCCCAATCGCATCGGCGTTCGTGCCGGAGCCGTTGGCGCCGATGAACTTGAGCGGCATCAGCGAGACGTGGGGATCGACGCCGATCACTCCGATACCGTTGTCTCCGACGGCACCAATCGTGCCGGCCGTGTGCGTGCCGTGTCCGGCCTGATCGTCGGGCACGTTGTCGTGGTTGGCGAAGTCCCAGCCCTGCCAGTCGTCGACGTAGCCGTTGTGGTCGTTGTCGATGCCGTCGTTTCGACAGCCGGCGCAGTTCTCGCCCGGGTTGACCGCGACGTTTGCGGCCAGATCGGGGTGGCTGGTCAGCATGCCCGAGTCGATGTCCGCCACGATCACGGAGGAGCTGCCGGTGCCGTGCTGCCACGCGCGCACCGCACCGATGTCGTCGCCGGCCGCGCCGGCCGTGCCGTTCACGGTCTGGCCGGTGTTGTTCAGTCCCCACAGCTGGTCGTAGAGGCTGTCGGTAGGAGCGGAGGGCAGCGAGTCGAGGTGGATCAGGCGGTTGGGCTCGACGTAGCGGACGCGCGGATCGCGGGCCAGCGAACGGGCGCCTGCCCGGTCGGTGGTCACCAACTCGGCATCGATCTGGCCCAGCCGCGATGGCAGCACGCGCGCGGCGTGCTCGGTCGCCACCAGCGCTCGCGCCGAGGCCGGGACGCTCGCACGAAGCCCGACGATGTACTCGCCGGTGATCGGCATCCCGCGCGCTGCCACGCTACCCACCGCCGAGCCGCCTCCCGGCGCGAGTAGCGTTGCGGCGACCCCTGCCAGTGCGGCCCAACGTTTCACGCGAGCGACCCTACTCCCCTGGGCCGGGTTCCGTCGAGCACAGATGCCGTCAGTTCGAGAAGATGGGACGGGTGATCGCGCCATCGCTTGCCGAGCTGACCTGCGCCGCGTACTTGGCGAAGACGCCCGTCCGGTAGCGCGGCGGAGGGGGAGTCCAGCCGGCCATCCGGCTCGCGATCTCATCCTCGCTCAGCTCCACCCGCAGCTCGCGGGCATCGATGTCGAACTCGATCATGTCGCCGTCGCGGACGATCGCGATCGGCCCTCCGTGTGCGGCCTCCGGCGTCACGTGACCCGCCATCAGTCCGTGCGTAGCGCCGGAGAAGCGGCCGTCTGTGATCAGCGCCACTTGGTCGCCAAGCCCCTCGCCCACGATCGCCGCGGTCACGTGCAGCATCTCCCTCATCCCCGGCCCTCCGGCCGGCCCCTCGTACCGGATCACGATCACGTCACCCGGCTTCAGGCTACGCGCCTTGACGGCTGCGAAGCAGTCCTCCTCGCAGTCAAATACGCGGGCCGGGCCGCGGTGGCTGGTTCGCTCATGTCCGGCCAGCTTGACCACGCAGCCGTCCGGCGAGAGGTTCCCGCGCAGCACCGCCAGCCCGCCGGTGGGCTTGATCGGCGTCTCGATCGGCACCACCACCGGCTGTCCTGGCGTCTCCACCACCTGATCGGCGATCTCCCCCAGCGTGCGGCCGTCGACGGTCAACTGGTCGGTGTGGATCAGCCCCCGCTTGGCCAGCTCGCGTGCCACCAGCGCCACGCCACCGGCATCGAAGATGTCGGTGGCGACGAACTTCCCGCCCGGCTTGAGGCTGGCGACGATCGGCGTGCGGCCGGCGATGCGGTCAAAGTCGTCGATCGAGAACGGGATGTCGAGCTCGCGCGCGATCGCCAGCACGTGCAACACGCCGTTGGTCGATCCGCCGGTCGCGGCCACCGATGCGGCCGCATTCTCGAGCGCCTCACGGGTCACGATGTGGGACGGACGCACATCGTCGCGCACCAGCCTCATCACGATCTCACCGGCGCGCTCGGCGGCATCACCCTTGCCGCGGTTGAGTGCCGGAATGCCGTTCATGCCGCCGGGCGAGAGCCCAAGGAACTCGAGCGCTGCAGACATGGTGTTGGCGGTGTACTGACCGCCACAGGCGCCGGCTCCGGGACAGGCCGCCGACTCCACCTCGTGCAGCTCGGCGGCGTCGATCGTCTCGGCGGCATACGCGCCCACCGCCTCGAACACGTCCTGGATCGTGATGTCACGACCGCGGAAGGTGCCCGGCGCGATCGAGCCGCCGTACAGCACCAGCCCGGGCACGTCCAGCCTGCACAGCGCCATCGCCGCGGCTGGGATCGTCTTGTCGCATCCGACCAGGCAGACCAGCCCATCCAGCAGGTGACCGCGCACGACCAGCTCGATCGAGTCGGCGATCACCTCGCGGCTGATCAGCGACGCCTTCATGCCCTCGGTGCCCATCGAGACGCCGTCCGAGACCGAGATCGTGTTGAACTCGATCGGCGTGCCGCCAGCGGCGCGGATGCCGGCCTTGACCCGCTGGGCCAGCTCGCGC
Organism: Gaiellales bacterium; assembly: GCA_038212095.1. GTDB lineage: Bacteria > Actinomycetota > Thermoleophilia > Gaiellales > JAICJC01 > JAICYJ01. The sequence continues at coordinate 57,133 of JBBQUW010000002.1, forward strand.
TGGTTGAAGTTGCACGGCATCGTCTCGATCCAGGTGGTCGAGACGCCGACCAGCGGCCGGGCGAGATCCTCGTCCGTGAACCCGATGCCCTTCAGCATCGCGCGGGCGGGGGCACGGTATGGCCCGTCGGTCAGCGCGGCGCTGTGCCGCTTGGCGGGATCGCTGGGCCGCTGGTAGGGGTCGTCACTCAACGGCGTTCACGACCTTGAGCCCCCAGGCATCGCCGGCGGCGAACAGCCGGTCGGCGTCCACCTCGTCGGCGTATCCCAGCACGTGCTGCTCGGGATTGTCGCGGGTACTGCCAAGCACCACCCTGCGGGCGGCGGCGATGGCCGGGCGTGCCAGATGGTCACCGCGCTCGCGCGCAGCCTCGGCCTCCTCGGCAGCTGGTCCCTCGGCGTAGCCCTTGCCCATAGGCGCGGGAGTCTACCGACTGGCCTGCGGCGCCGATCCCGCTGCCGTCAGCAGTGCGGTCAGCTGCTCGGGCGTCACCGGCCCACCGGGAGTCGCGGCCAGGTCGGAGCGGTCGAGCGCCTGCTCGACGACGCGCTCGATCTGCGAGCGATCGAGCTGCAGGCGTGCTCCCCCGCCCAGCTCGTCGAGCCGCTGCGGCAAACTCGCGACGGTGGCGCCGACGGCCGCGGACAGCTCGGCGAGGGCGGACGGAGCACGTTCGCGCATCGCCGCCATCGTGTGCGGCAGCAGAGCCGCGTAGGTCTCGGCGTGCGGCGTGCCGCACACCCGCGCCACCGTCTGGCCGAGCACGTGGTGCAGCGCGTAGCCCGCCGAGTCGACCGCGTAGCCGCACAACACGGAGCCCAACGCGAGGTCGCCGCCGGCAAGCAGCGCCACCCCGCGCAGCGCGACCATCGTCGCAACCGGGTTTGCTCGCGGGCCGTACAGCGCCTCGGCACCGTGAGCGAGCGCGTTCATCGCGCTGGCGCGAAGTCTCGTGCCGGGCAGCGAGCACATCAGATCCGGATCGGCCAGCACCAGCGCCGGTCGCACCGACGGGCCGCTCTCCATTCCGGCGATCTTCCGGTGCAGCGATGTCATCTCTGCGCCCGACAGGGTTGTCGGCACGGCACAGACCTGGCCGCCGCCGGCCGAAGCGATCGCCTTGGCGACGTCGATCACGCGGCCACCGCCCCACGCAAACAGCCGCCGTCCGGCCAGCTCCGGCAGCAGTGCGGCCGCCAGATCGGGCACCGTTCCGGCGCCCACGATCCACGGCGTGGCGATGCCGGGATCGGCGCGCCGCGTGGTCACGAGCGCGAACTCGTCCCAGCCACGCGCTGCCAGCCGGCCCGACGCCCCCGCGCCGTACTCGATCCAGCGGTCCCCGTCCCGCCAGCTGAACGCGTCGCTCACCGCTTCACCTGGGCGGTGGCAACGCCGCCCACCACCATCGCCGCGCCAAGTGCCAGCCACACCGTCACGCCCTCTCCCAGCGCCACCGCGCCGATCGCCACGGCCAGCACCGGCACGACGTACAGGTAGGACACCGCCCGTGAGGCATCGAGCACCCGCAGTGCGCTGCCCCACGCGTTGTAGGCGTACAGCGTGCAGACCAGTCCCAGGTACAGCAGCAGCACCCAGTCCCACAGATCGAGAGCGCGCGCATGATCGATCGACGACGGCCGCAGCAGCGGTAACAACGCAAGCGTGCCGAACAGGTTGGCGGCGCTGCTGGCGGCGGCAGCGTCGACGCGCCCGACGACCGGCTTGACGATCACGTTGTAGAGCGCGAACGAGACCGGCGCCAGCAGCACCAGCAGCGGCCCCTCGGCGTTCGCGAACGAGACTGACTGGCCGGACCCGAGCGTCACCACGACCACGACGCCGGCAAACGCCAGCCCCAGGCCGCCCGCACGCCAGGCCGAGAAGCGCTCCAGGCCGAGCGCGATCGCCAACGCCAGCGTGATGCCGGGCGCGATACCCACGACCACCGCCGCGGTGCCGGACGTGGTGTGCCGCTCGCCGAGGTTGAGCGAGAGGTGGTAGACGGCCACCACCAGCAGTCCGGCCACAGCGATCCGCGCCAGGTCGCGGCGGCCGATGTGTGGCAGTCCGCCGGCCGATCGCAACACGAGCACGAAGCCGGGCGCGGCCACCAGGTAGCGACCGGCCGCCACCTCGGGCGCACTCAGTCCCGCTCCCAGCAGGTGCTTGATGGCAGCGAACGCGCCAGCCCACACGATCGCCACAGAGGCGAGCATCAGGTGGGCGCGGCGGTGTCTCAGACGACCTGCCTCACCCAGTCGGCGAGCCGCGGGATGAAGGCGGGATCGATCGTGTGCGCCATCGGTGACTCGTGGTAGGTGACCGCGGCGCCGGCCGCCAGCATCGCCTCGTTCGCCCGCCTCCCCCACTCGACGCCGATCACCGGGTCGTAGCTGCCGTGGCCGATCGCAACGTGGTAGCCATCCAGACCGGTCAGGTCGAGCTCGAAGCCCTCGGCGGTGGGCATGAATCCCGACAGCGCGATGATTCCTGCCGGGCGCTGTCGCCCGGCCCCCAGACCGAGCGCCCACGACATCACGCAGCCCTGCGAGAAGCCGCCCAGCACCGTCCTCGAGAGCGGCACGCCGGTGTGATCCTCCAGCGCGTCCAGCCACGCTCCGGTGGCGTGGTAGGTGGGCAGGAAGGTGACGGGATCGGGATGACCGAGCTCGCGCACGACGTACCAGTGGCGACCACCGGGCGGCAGCGCCAGCGGTGCGCGGGCGGTGACCCCGACCAGCCTGCCACGGGGATCGATCGCATCCAGCAGCGGCACCAGATCGTGCTCATCGGCACCACGTCCGTGCAGCAGCACGAGTGCCCCCTCGGGTTGCCCAGACGCGGGGCGGGTGATTGCGGAGATGGCATCCACGATCTGCAAGAGTAGCGGCATGTCATTCGTGAAACGGATCGAGATCCGGTGGCGTGATATGGACGGCTTCGGCCACGTCAACAACGCGGTCTATCTGACGTATCTGGAGGAGGCGCGGGACGAGCTGTTCACCGATCTGCTGGGCGAGGTCGTCCACCGCATGGTGCTGCGACATAGCGCGGTCGACTTTCGCAGCGGCCTGGTCCAGGACGACGACCGCGTCGATGTCATCGTCGAGGTGGTCAGGATCGGGTCGTCGAGCGTGACCACCCGCGAGACGATCATCGCGCTCTCTGATGGGCGCACCGCGGCGACGGCCGAGTCGGTGATGGTGCACTGCGACGAGTCGCGATCGGCGTCGGCGCCGTTTGACGCCGGGACGCGCGCGCTGCTGGAACAGTTGATCGGCGAGAAGGGAGAGCGATGAGCGGCTACCTGGTGCACTGGGACGAGGTCAGCGGCCGCCGCCGCACCGCCGGCGACATCGACGCCACCTGGACGGATCTGGGCAGCGCTGCCGGCAGCGAACACGTCGGCCTGCAGCGGATCGTGATCGAGCCCGGCCGCCGCTCGACGCCGGCGCATGTGCATGGTGCCGAGGAGGAGATCTTCTACGTCGTGGATGGCTGGGGCCTGCTGTGGCAGGACGGTGCGGTATGCGAGGTACGTGCCGGCGACGCGATCATGCATCCGGCCGGCGCGCAGACGCACACGTTGCGGGCCGGCCCGCACGGGCTGGACGTGCTTGCATTTGGCCAGCGCGTGCCGATCGAGCTCTGTTACCTGCCCCGTGCCGGATACGCCTGGGCCGGGCCAACCGTTGTCGAGACGCCCGGCCGGCGCGATCTGTTCCCGATCGACGATGCCGCCGGGCCTTTCGAGTTTGGCGCCGCCGGCCCGCGGCCGGCCAACGTGGTGGCGCTGGCCGACGTGCCGGCGGGAGACGAGCGCCGCGGCCGCGTACGCCGCGACCTGGGGTCGGCCGGCGGCTCGAATCACACCGGCCTGAAGCACGTCAGCTCGCCGCCGGGCGTGCTGAGCTGCGTACCGCACTGCCACTCGGCGGAGGAGGAGCTGTTCGTGGTGCTCGAGGGGGAGGGCATCTGCGACCTGGGCGAGGAGCGCCACCCTGTGCGTCCGGGTAGCGTGCTGGCGCGCCCCGCGGGCACCGCCGTCGCCCACAGCTTCATGGCCGGTGAGCAGGGCATGGCGCTGCTGGCCTATGGCACGCGCGAGCCGAGCGATATCTGCTTCTATCCCCGGTCGGGCAAGATCGCGATCTCGGGCGTGGGCGTGATCGGCAGGATCGAGCCGCTCGACTACTGGGACGGCGAGGAGCTGTAAGCCGAGACGGTGACCGTGCGCCGGTCTCGGGATCAGTAGAGCGCGCTTGCCAGCTCGCGCCGGAAGCGGACGGCCAGCGGATCGTCCTGGCCGAGGTCGGCGAACACACCCACCATCACCTGGCGCAGGCGGTCGCGCAGCTCGCCCTCGGCGGCCACGATCTCGTCCAGCAGCAGCTGCAGGCCCTGCTCCACCTGGCCGGCTGCGATCGCGGCCAGCGCCGGCGCTGCGGTGCCTTGGTCGGCCAGCTCCAGCCGTGCCCTGGCCGCGAGCGCACCGGCGTGCGACGGCTCCAGCTGTAGCGCCCGGTTGATCGAGTCCTCGTCGCCAAGCTCGACCAGCCGGTCGGCCTCGCTCGGCAGCAGCGAGCGCAGAAAGGCGTCCACCGACAGCCGCGGCAGCGCGCCGGTGAACTGGTCGACCATGCGTCCGTCGCGGAACGCCTTCACGGCCGGGATGCCCTGCACGCGGTACTCCATCGCGATCCGCGGATTCGCGTCGACGTCCACCTTGACCAGCTCCACCTGCCCGCCCAGCGCCGCCACCGAGTCCTCCAGCACCGGCGTCAGCTGGCGGCACGGGCCGCACCACTTGGCCCAGAAGTCGACGATCACCGGCAGCTGGTGCGAACGGTCGATCACGTCGCGGGCGAAACTCTCGTCGGTGGCGTCCACCGACCGCGAGGGCACGGGCTGCTCTGACATCAGCCGTTCTCCTCCCCGCTCTGCTCTCGCAGGTAGCGCTCGAAGTCCGCCGCCAGATCCTCTCCGGTGGGAGGATCCTCGGCGTCGGCCGCCGACTCGAGCTGCTCGACGTAGGCGCCCAGCTCGGGGTCGTCGGCAACGGCCGCCGCCACCCTGACGGCGTACTCGCTGGCGGCGCGCTCCAGATCGCCGCTGGGCGGCGGCGTGCCGGCCAGGTCGGCCAACCGCTCGAGCAGTGCGACGGCCGCGCGCGGGTTGGGTGTCGCCGAGATGTAGTGCGGCGTAGCCGCCCACAGGCTGGCCGAGCGCAGATCCGCCCGGGCGCAGGCGTCGTGCAGCACGCCCACGATGCCGGTCGGCCCCTCGTAGTTCGAGCGCGTCAGACCCAGCCGCGCGATCAGCTCGTCGTCAGAGGCGGTGGACGAGACCGGTACCGGCCGCGTGTGCGGCGTGTCCGCCAGCAACGCGCCAAGCGTCACGACCAGCTCGACGCGCATCGTGCGGGCCAGGCCACATATCGCGTCGGCGTACCCGCGCCAGCGCATGTTCGGCTCCGGTCCGATCACGATCACGATGTCGTGCGGCTCGGATGCCAGAAACTCGGTGTCCGGCCACTCCACGCTGCGCACGTAGCCATCGTGCAGCGTGACGCTTGGCCGCGTCTGCTGGTAGTCGATGAACGGATCGGGGTCGATCACCGCGAACCGCTCGGCGTCGGTGACGGCGCGCAGGTAGCCGGCCGCCAGGCTGGCCGCCCCGCCGGCATCGTTCCAGCCGCGGAAGGCCGCAACCATGGTCGGCCGCTTCAGCTTCGGCGTCGATTCGATCGTGATCACGTCCACGCTGGAAGTGTCGCACAGCTTCCGAATCCGCCGATACTACGGCCGTGACACGCGTCGATCTCGTCGTGATCGTGTGGGTGGCCCTCTCGGCCGCGATCGGCTTTCGCCGGGGCCTGGTCGGCCAGGCGCTGGCGCTGGGCGGCTTCGCACTGGGCGCCCTGATCGGCTCGCGGGTCGGGCCGTACGCGCTCTCGGCCGGCGCGCGCGAGAGCTGGCAACCGGTGGCCGCGCTGGCGGGAGCCCTGATCGGCGGCCTGGTGGTGCAGGTCGCCACTGGCTCGCTGGCCGCGATGCTGCGGCGCCGCTTCCTGCGCGAGCCGCTGGCAACTCTGGACGGCATCGGCGGGCTGGTGGTGGGCAGCGCGCTCGGCCTGGCCGTTGTCTGGATGCTGGCCGTGACGGCGCTCCACCAGCCATCGCTCGGGCTACGTGGCGACGTGCAGCGATCGTCGATCCTGCCGCGGCTCGTGCGCTGGCTGCCGGCACAGACGCTGCTGGACGCGATCGCCCGGCTGGATCAGCTGCCGGTGCTGCCCGTGGGCGGCGTGCGATCGCTCCCGGCTCCGGACGCGGCGGTATCGCGACTGTCGGCGGTGCGCCGGGCTGCGGCCGGCGTGGTGCTGGTCGAAGGCACGTCCTGCGGCCTCACGCTGCAGGGCACCGGTTGGGTGGTTCGGCCCGGACTAGTCGCGACCAACGCACACGTGGTCGCGGGCGAGCACGACACCGAGGTGCGTCTGGGCGGCTCGACGCTGAGTGCCACCCCGGTCTACATCAGCGCGTCGACCGACGTGGCGCTGCTGCGGGTGAGCGGGCTTTCGGCGCCCACGTTGCCCACGCTTGTGAGCCCCCGCAGCGGCACACGGGTGGCGTTGCTGGGTCACCCGGGCGGCGGACCGCTGACGGCCGCGCCGGGGTCGATCGGCGCGCGCGCGCAGGTGCTGGCCCCGGACGCCTATGGCCGCGGACACGCCTTCCGGATGGTGGTGCCGATCCGCGGCACGGTGCTCCACGGCGACAGCGGCGGCCCGGTGGTCGATCGCAGCGGCCGGGTCGTGGCGATGATGTTCGCGGCCGCGGACGGCGGCGGAGGCGGCTACGGCGTGCCGGTCTCGGACGTGCTGCACGGCCTGAACGCGCGGCATGCGAGCGCCGACACGGGGCCGTGCGTGCAGTAGGGGTACGATCCGGGCTGTGAAGATCCGCGTGGCTCGGCATCTGGCGACGGCGGCGGTCGTGATCAGCCTGCAGCTGATGGCGACGCTGATGACGATGCGGCGTGAGCCGCTGGGCCGTTTCGAGGGCGCCACGGTCAGCGGCTTGCTGTGGGCTGCCTTCCGGCCGCGTCAGGGTGCGGCGCCGGTCGGAGCCCTGCCCCGGCGCCCCTGACCGGGCCGGATTCGCCGCAGGGCATCGGCCAGCGCCTCCAAGGCGACCAGGTTATGGCCCGCCAGAAAGCCGTCCACGTGACGAAGTGCGATCTGCATGCCTCCGGCCAGCGGCTCGAATCCGACGTGCCCTTTGAGCGGATTGACCCACATCAGGCTGGCCGCCTGTCGCGCGATCGTGGCCAGCTGCTCGTCGAGCAGTGAGAGGTCGCCGCGCTCCCAGCCGTCCGACGCGATCACCACCACCGCGCCCCGCGTCAGACCGCGGCGCCCGAAGCGGCTGTTGTAGGCCAGCAGGGACTCGCCGATGCGCGTGCCCCCGCCCCAGTCGGTCATCGCCGCGCTGGCACGCTCCAGCGCGGCGTCGGGATCGCGGCCGGAGAGGTGAGGTGTCAGCTGTGTCAGCCGCGTGCCGAACGCGAACGCCTCCACGTGCCGCGACGCCCCCTCGCGCGCGGTCAGCGCCTGCAAGAACATCACCAGCGCCCGCGCGTAGGGCTCCATCGAGCCGGACACGTCCACCAGCACCACCAGCTTTCGGGGCACCAGCTTGCGCGAGCGCCACGCTCGCTCCAACGGGATCCCGTCGGATCGCATCGCCTGGCGCAGCGTTCGCCGCTGATCCAGCACGCCACCCGCGGCGGGCGCCAGCCGGCGGGACAGGCGCAGCGGATGGAGCCGGGCGAGGTCGTCCATCAGCCGTCGCACGCGGCGCAGCTCGTCGCGCGACATGTGGGCGAAGTCACGGTGGCGCAGCAGCTCGTCGCTCGCCGCGGCGGCTGCACGCAGCTCCTGCTCGTCGTCCACGTCCGGCTCGTCGCCCAGCTCGTTCGCCGGCACCGTCAGCGGGCGAGCGGGGGCGGGCATGGTCAGGGCGAGGTCGGGCACGCTCTCTCCCGCCTGCCGCGGCGCCCGCTCCCAGAACGCGCGGAAGGCTAGGTCGAACACCTCGAGGTCGTCGTGGCGGGCGATCAGCGTGCAGCGCAGCGCGTGGTAGACCTGCCCGCGGTCGGCCAGCTCAACCGCGTCCAGCCCCCGCAGCGCGTCCTGTAGCCGACCCGGGCCGACCTCGACGCCGGCCTCGCGCAGGATGCGGCCGAACGTGACCAGCTTGCGGGCGACCGCATCGCCCGGCCCGGCCGTCGCCTCCACCATCGCTCAGGCCCCGCGTGCCTCGCCGACCAGCTGGCGCAGGCCGGCGTCTCGCACCCGCTCGACGTCCTCGTGATACTTCAGCACCGAGCCGAGCGTCGCATCCACCACGCCCGCCTCCAGCTCCTGTTGGCCGAGCGCGAGCAACGCCTGCGTCCAGTCGATCGTCTCGGCGACGCCCGGCGCCTTGGCCAGGTCGAGCTCGCGCAGCCGCTGGACGAACGCTGCCGCCTGGCCGGCCAGCCGCTCCGGCACGCCGGGTACGCGGGCGCGCACGATCTCGATCTCGCGCTCCAGCGACGGGTGCCCGATCCAGTGGTAGAGGCAGCGGCGCTTGAGGGCGTCGTGCAGCTCGCGGGTGCGGTTGGAGGTCAGGATCACCCGCGGCCGCCGCCGTGCGCGGATCGTGCCGATCTCGGGAATCGTGACCTGGAAGTCGGACAGGAGCTCGAGCAGAAACGCTTCGAACTCGTCGTCGGCGCGGTCGATCTCGTCGATCAGCAGCACCGGCGGCTGCTCGTCGTCGTTCTCGATCGCGTCCAGCAGCGGGCGGCGCTCCAGGAACTCGCGGCCGAACAGCTCGTGCAGCGTCTCGCGCCCGGACACGGCCTGGCCGGCCTCCAGCGTGCGGATGTACAGCAGCTGCCGGGCGTAGCTCCAGTCGTACAGGGCGTGTGCGACGTCGATGCCTTCATAGCACTGCAGCCGGATCAGCCGGCCGCCGCTGATCGCCGACAGCGCCTTGGCCAGCTCGGTCTTGCCGACACCGGCCTCGCCCTCCAGGAGCAGCGGCTTCTCCAGCACCAGCGACAGGTGCAGCACGGTGGCCAGGCCGCGATCGGCGAGGTAGGCCTGCTCGCGCAGGGCGAGGGTCAGCTCGTCGACGGTGGCAGGCGTCACAGGGTCACGATATCAGCGGTGTGCCGGGTGCATCCGCCAGACGATACGATGCGTGCCATGGCAGACCGCTAGCTCCCCGATCCATTCTCTGTCCCGCGATTCTCTCTGGAGGAGCTGCCCGCCATGTCCCGTACCGATCTGCCGCTGTCCGGCCGCGTTGCCGTCGTCACCGGCGTGTCCCGCCGGATCGGCATCGGATTCGCGATCGCTGAGCGCCTGCTTGAGATGGGGGCGGCCGTGTTCGCGCAGTCGTGGACGCCCCACGATTCGCGCATGCCGTGGGGAGCCGATCCCGCCGGCATCGACGGAGTGGTCGACGAGCTTCGCGCGATCGGCGTCGTCGAGCACACAGAGTGTGACTTCGCCGACCCGCTCGCCCCGCAACAGGTGATCGCTGCCGCGTGTGCGTCGTTCGGTCACGTCGACATTCTGGTTGCAAACCACGCTCGTAGCGGCCACGGAACGCTCGCTGAGACGACCGCCGCGGAGCTCGACTCCTTTCTCCACGAGAATGTCCGCGCGACGGTGCTGCTGGTGCAGTCGTTCGTCGCTCAGCACGACCATCGAGATGGCGGCCGCGTGGTGATGATGACCTCGGGACAGCACCTTGGGCCAATGGCACGCGAGGTCGCCTACGCGATTTCCAAAGGAGCGATCGAACAGGCGACCGCGACGCTCGCCGATGCTGTTGCCGATCACGGCATCACGCTCAATACGGTGAACCCGGGGCCCACCGACACCGGCTACGCGTCGCCCGCGGTTCTCGACGCTGTCGCCCGGCAGATGCCATTCGGCCGATGGGGCGCGCCGCGTGACGCTGCCCGCCTGATCGGGTGGCTGTGCAGTGACGATGCCGCGTGGGTGACGGGCCAGGTGATCAACTCCGAAGGCGGGTTCCGTCGCGGATGACACCCGGCACCGAGCGCCGGCGGCTACACGATTCGCGCCGGGGTCGACCCGATCACGTTCTCCATGCCGCCGTCGATCACGATCGTCTGACCGGTGATGTAGCCGCCCCGCTCAGAGACCAGAAAGGCGATCAGGTCGGCCACCTCCTCCGGCCGGCCCAGCCGCAGCATCGGAATGCCGGCTGCGACCTCGTCCAAGTCGGCCTCATACTGCTTGATGCCCTCGGTGTCGATCCAGCCGGGTGCGACGCAGGTGAGCGCGATGCCGTACCTGCCCCACTCGACGCTGAGCGTGGTGGTCAGCGCGCTCATGCCGGCGCGGGCGGCCGAGGAGTGCGCCATTCCGGGGATGCCGCGGGTCGGGCACAGCACCACCGAGACGACGCGGCCACCCCCGTTGGCGATCATCCACCGCTTCGCCACCTGCTGGGTCAGGTACCAGGGCGCGTCCAGGTTCAGCCGCCGTACGGCCTCCCAACCATTGGGCGTGATGTCCTCGGCCGGCGAGACGAACTGCCCGCCGGCGTTGTTGACCAGCGCGTCGATCCGCCCGAAGCGGTCGAGCGTGACCGAGATCAGATCATCCGCCACCTCCGGCTTACGGATGTCGCCCGCCAGGACGACGCAGCCCTCGCCGATCTCGGCTCGCACCGCCTCCAGCGGCTCCGGCCGGCGGCCCGCGATCACCACCGCGAAGCCGTCCCGGTGCAGCGCCAGCGCGGTCGCGCGTCCGATGCCGGTGCCGCCGCCGGTGACGATCGCCGCGCGCGTCACTCGGCCGCCCGGTAGCTCTTGGCCGCGGTCGAGAGCATGCCCTGGGCGGCGCGCTCGACGGCGAGCGACGCCGCCATCGACATCTCGCCGGAGCGGTCGATCAGCTCACGCGTGACCTGCAGCGCCGCCTGCGGCTGAGCCGCCATCAGCTCGGCCCACTCCAGGGCGGCCGTCTCGGCCTGGCCCTCGTCGACCAGCCGGTTGATCACGCCCAGCTCGAGCGCCCGGGCGGCATCGAATCGCTGTCCCAGCAGGATCAGCTCCTTCGCGCGAGCCGTCCCCAGCAGCCGCACCAGCCGGGTCATGCCGCCGGCGCTGGGCAGGATGCCGAGCGAGACCTCGGGCAGCGCGAAGCAAGCCGTGGTGTCGGCCACCCGCAGGTCGGCGGTGAGCGCGAACTCCAGCCCGCCGCCGATCGCCCACCCCGAGATCGCCGCGATCGAGGGCTGGGGCAGCGCCGGCAGCGCCTCCCACACCTGTCCCGGGCCGCGGTAGTAGCGCAGCGTGGCGTCGACGCTGTGGTCGGTGAACTCGGCCAGGTCGGCGCCTGCCGAGAACGCGCGCGGCGATCCGGCCAACACCAGCACCCGCGCACTGCGGACGTGATCGCCCGCCAGCGCGTCCAGCAGTTGCCGGCACAGCTCCTCGCTCATCGCGTTCAGCTTCGCGGGGCGGTTCAGCCGCACGATGCAGACCGCTCCGCGCACCTCGGTGGTTACCAGGTCGTCGCTCACTGCGAACGACGATACCGCACGCTTCCGCCCGCTAGCGATGGCAGCCGCGGTCATGCTCAGCCGGGGTTATTCAGAACACCGCGCAGGATGCCGATAGGAAATCACCCATGACCGCCCGACGTCGCTCCCCCCAGCGCGACCGGCGCGAACTCGAGGTTCTGCACCGCGTCGCCGTGGCACTCTCGCAGTCGCTATCGACCAGCGAGGTGCTGAACGCGCTGACGCGCGAGCTGGTGCAGGGTGTCGACCGCGCCTGCGAGTGCGCGATCTCGCTGTGGGACGAGCCGCGCGACATGCTGATCGATGCCGCGGCGCACACCATCCACGGCCCGCCGGCCTGGCCGCGCGGCCAGGTCGAGAACCCGCTGGCGGCATACCCGGCGACGCGGAGGCTGCTCAAGCGCGGCCGCGGCTGGGGTGAGTACCGCATGTCCGATCCGGCGCTGGCCGAGGGCGACCGCGAAGTGCTCGAGCTATGGGGATGGAAGGCGATGATCGAGCTGCCGCTGGTGCTCGAGGGGCGATCGGTGGGGCTGATCGAGGTGGCCGACTATCGCTCGTCGCGGCGCTGGTCTGCTCGCGATATCGCCTTCTGCCAGACGATCGCCAGCCAGGCGGCGATGGCGGTACGAAACGCGCAGCTGTTCGAGGATCTTCAGCGCCGTGCCGATCGCGACTCGCTGACCGACCTGCTCAACCACCGCGCGTTCTACGAGCGGCTCGGGCAGGAGCTCTCGCGGGCACAGCGCGAGGGCGTCGCGGTGGGCGTGATGGCGCTCGACCTGGACGACTTCAAGAGCGTCAACGACAGCCGCGGGCACCTGGCCGGCGACAGCACGCTGATCCTGGTGGCGGCGGCTATCCGCGCCGGCTGCCGCGACCACGACGTGGCGGCTCGGGTGGGTGGCGACGAGTTCGCGGTGATCCTGCCCGCGGTCGGCGACGAGATCGAACTGGTGGCGCGGCGGCTGCTGGCAGCGATCTCATCGCAGGCCGGAATAAGCGCTTCGCTCGGCATCTCGATCGCCCAGGCCGGAGAGCGCGATCCGCTGCTGGTGATGGCCCGCGCCGACCGCTCGCTGCTGGCGGCCAAGCGATCGGGCAAGAAGACGTTCCGGATGTCGGCATGACGCGTCGATTTGCCGAGGACGAGCGCGATCGACGAGAGCTCGAGGTGTTGCACAGGCTGGCGACGGAGCTGCCGCGTTCGCTGTCGGTGAGCGGCGTCACGGACATGCTGGCGCGGGAGCTGGTGCTGGCGGTCGATCGCGCCAACGAGTGCACGATCTTGTCCTGGCATGTGGAGTCTGACCGGCTGATCGTGCAGTCGGTATTCGAGCGTGGGCCCGGCATGGTCGAGGCCTGGCGCGGCCACGAGTACCCGCTCAGCGACTGGCCGGAGAACCGGGCACTGCTGGAAGCGGGGAACGCCCACGGCGAGTTTCGGCTCGACGATCCGGCGTGGAGCGATCAGGTGCGCGAGCAGATCAGTAGCTGGGGGTGGGCGAGCTGGATCGCCCTGCCGCTGGTGATCGAGAACCTCTCGGTGGGGGTGATCGAGCTGGTCGACCATCGCTCGAAGGCGCGCTGGTCGCCCCGCGACGTCGCGTTCGCCCAGACGATTGCCAGCCAGGCCGCGATGGCCGTGCGCAACGCGCAGCTGTACGAGAACCTGCGAACACAGGTACTGACCGATGCACTCACCGGGCTGCTCAACCATCGCGCTGTCTACGAGCGGGTCGAGCTCGATATGGCCGATGCGCGTGACCGGGAGGGCGAGCTGGCGGTGATCGCGGTCGACGTCGACGACTTCAAGGCCGTCAACGACCGGGACGGCCATCTGGCCGGCGACCGGGTGCTGAAGCGGGTCGCCGAGGTGCTGCGCAGCCAGTGCCGTGAGAGCGACGCGGCAGGCCGGGTCGGCGGTGACGAGTTCCTGCTGGTGCTGCCAGGGCTGGGCGGCGAGGCGCCGGCGGTCGCTGAGCGGATCGTCGCGCAGACGGCGGCACGCACCGGCGTGCGGATCTCGGCCGGCGTGGCCTGTATGCAGGGCTGGGAGCTGGATGCTGCCTCGTTGATCGACCGTGCGGATGCGGCCCTGCTGGACGCGAAGCGGTCGGGCAAAGCGACGTTCCGGCTGGCCGGCTGACGCTCCGGCGTTGGGTCGCTCTACACTTTCACTGGAGTCACTCAGGGAAAGGTGCCGATCATCCGCTGCCTGCTTCTTGATGCAACGATGCGACCGACCAGCCTCGTCTCACGCGAGCGCGCTGTGACGATGGTGGTGTGCGGGCACGGCCAGGTGATCGCCGAGGATCCCGACGTCGTGTACCGCTCGCAGCATCTTCGGCTGGCGTTGCCGGTGATCTTTCAGGTGCCGGCGTACGTCGAGCTGCGGCCGATCGTGAAGCGCACGGTGGTGCGGCGGGTGCTGTTCTGCCGGGACAACTGGCGCTGTGCGTACTGCGGCCGCGAGGGCGGGCCGCGCGATCTCACGATCGACCACGTCAAGCCGCTGTCGCGCGGCGGCAGCCACACGTGGGACAACGTGGTGGCGGCCTGCCGACGGTGCAACCATCGCAAGGGCAGCCGGTTGCCGTACGAGGCGGGCATGTATCCGCGAAACGTGCCCAAGCGGCCGGACATGGTGCAGGTGGCGTGGGCCGGCAGGCTGACACATCCGCTGCAGCGTCAGTACGTCGCGGAGTGGCACAAGGTGCCAGAAGCGGCGCTCTGACAACGATCCGATTCGACGTCCTGCTGTGGCGGCGATCAATGATCGATGCGGGGCGTGACGATCACGCGACCGCGGAGCGCAGCGCGGACTGCAGGCCGGCCGCGGTTGGGCCCGGCCGACCGTCGCCGATCGTATGCCCATCCAAGCGCACCACCGGCATCACCTCGCGGATGCTGGACGAGGCGAACACCTCGTCCGCATCGCCCAGCCGCGAGAGCGTGAACTCGCCCTGCTCGACCACGATGCCTTGGTCGTCCGCCGCTAGGAGCAACGTCTCCCGCGTCACCCCGGCCAGGATGCCCAGCCGCAGCGACGGCGTGAGCAGCCGCTCGCCTTCGCGAAACCAGATGTTGCTGGTCGGCCCTTCTAGCACCAATCCCTCAGCCGACAGGAACACGGCATCGTCGGCGCCACGCCGCTGCGCCTCTCCCTGTGCCGCCATGTTCACCGCGTAGCTGGTCGACTTGACGCCCGGCAACAGCCACGGCGATGCCGACCGAGCGTGCGCGCCGATCGCGAGCTGCAGCGAGACCAGCGACAGCCCTCGGGCGCGGACATCCTCGAGGCCATCCGGCAGCGCCGTCACCAGCGCGAAGCCGACGCCGTCGCCGACCTGCTCGCGACCCGCCGTCCAGACCACTCGCAGTGCGGCATGCGGGCGCCCGCACGCCGCAACCGCATCCTGCGCCAGCTTCGACAACGTGTCCCGATCCGGCACCGGCAGGCCCAGCACCTCGGCCGACACGACCAGCCGATCGAGGTGGGCCGAGAGCCGGAATGGCCGGCCGTCGTACACACGCATCGTCTCGAACGCCGCCCGTCCTCGCAGCACGCCCGCATCATCGGCGTGCAGCCACGGCAGGTCTGGATCGACCACGCCGCGCCCCAGCACCGCCAGCGCCAGCGGCCGCCCGCTCACGGGTCGATCGGCTCGCGTGTGGGATCGTTGGCGGGATCTCCGGCCGCAAGTACATCCTGCGACCAGTCGCGGCGCTTCCAGGCCGGGATCGGCGTCTCGCACTCCGATCGGGGCACGAAGCGCGAGTGCTCCACCAGCCGCATGTGGTGCACGTAGCGGGGGCAGTTCGGGAACACCTGCGTCGCCCGCACCCGCACCACCAGCTGCGCCTCCGGGTACTCCGCCATCAGCGGATCGTGTTCGTCGATCGAGGCAACGCCGTTCAGGCGCATCCGCTTGCGCTGCTCGAAGTCGATGAACAGCATGCCCACCTGCGGGTTCTCGATCGTGTTGCCCAGCGAGAGGTACATGCCGTTGCCGTCGTAGCTGGGGAACGCCACGGAGTGGTGATCCAGCACCCGCACGAAGCCCGGACAGCCACCCTTGTAGCTGCAGTTGGGTCGGCCCTGGGCATCGGCCGTGGCCAGGAAGAACATGTCCATCCGCTCGATGAAGGCGCGATCGTCAGCATCGATCACGTCGCTGACCAGCCGCTCCTCGATCCGATCCGCCAGCCGGCGCGTGTCGAACCGATCCTGGAAGTGGCGGTTGCCCCCGTGATAGGACGCCGGCATCGCGCTCTAGACTAGCGGCATGGCGGAGACTGTGGAGCTGTGGACGGACGGCGCCTGCTCGGGCAACCCCGGGCCGGGTGGATGGGGTGCGATCCTGCGTTGGGGCGACCACGAGCGCGAGCTTTCGGGCGGTGAGCCGGATACCACCAACAACCGGATGGAACTGATGTCCGTGATCATGGGACTGGCCGCCATCACGCGTCCGATGGACGTCGTCATCAATACCGACTCCTCCTATGTGGAGCAGCCCTTCACCAAGGGCTGGCTGCGCGTCTGGCAGGCCAACGGATGGCGCACCGCGGACAAGAAGCCTGTCAAGAACAGGGATCTGTGGCAGCGGCTGGCTGAGGAGGCGGCCCGCCACCGGGTGGAGTTTCGCCGCGTGCGCGGCCACGCCGGCATCGAGCTGAACGAGCGCGCCGACATGCTGGCGGTGGCCGAACGCGACCGGTACGCGACGGTATGACCAACTCGGCCCGCAAATCTCACGCGCTCGACCTGTTCGACGGCATCGCCGGCGACTACGACCGCTGGGCGCAGCTGCTCTCGTTCGGCAACGATCGCCGCTGGCACGACCTGCTGGTCGAGCCGCTGACGGTGCCCGAGGGCGGACTGGTGGCGGACATCGCCACCGGCACCGCGGCCGTGGCGATCACGATCGCCAAACGCCATCGCTGTCGCGTGATCGGCGTCGACCAGAACCCGGCGATGCTGGCCCGCGGCCGCCGGCAGGTGGTCGATGCCGGCCTGACCGACCGCATCGAGCTCGTCCAGGGCGAGGCCGAGGCGCTGCCGCTGGAGGACGACTCGGTGGACGCGCTCGTGCACACATACCTGCTTCGCTACGTGGACGACCCGGCGGCGGTGCTGCGCGAGCTGGCCCGCGTCGTACGGCCCGGCGGCAGCATCGCCTCGCTCGAGTTCGACGTGCCGCGCGGCGGCTGGTACCCGGCCTGGTGGGCGTGGACGAGGATCGGCCTGCCCAGCGCCGGCCTGGTCGCGGGTGGGGGTTGGTACGCCACCGGCCGCTTCCTCGGCCCCAGCATCGAGGAGTTCTGGCGCCGCCATCCGCTGGATGAGGTGCTCGGCTGGTGGAGCGACGCCGGCGTCGCGCAGCTGCGCGTGCAGCGGCTCTCGGTGGGCGGGGCTGTCATCATCCGCGGTATCGCGGGTTGACCCAACGATCGAGGAGAGGGACGACATGCCGTTGATCGATCTCACCACCCACCCCCTCAAGGCGACTTCCTACGGCCGCTGGCAGCAGCTGAATGCGCCGCTGGGCGTTGAGGCGTTCGGCATCAACGCGATCGTGTGCGATCCCGGCGAGGACTTCGACATCGCGCACGACGAGTCCGACACCGGCCATCAGGAGGTGTACGTCGTCGTCGCGGGCAGAGCCGAGTTCACGATCGGCGACGAGCGGATCGAGGCCGGCCCCGGCACCATCGTCTCGGCCATCGATCCTGCCGCCACCCGCAGCTACCGCGCGCTCGCGGCCGGCACCCGGATCGTCTGCCTGGGCGCTCCGATCGGCGCCGGCACCGGCTACGGCGAGTGGATCGCGGAGGCCGCCGCGGTCTAGATCTTCGGTGCCGGCGGGCCGCAGAAGCTGTCGATGACTGCGCCCAGCGCTTCGACACATCGATCGAGCTGGGCGAGGTCGACCCACTCGACGGCGGCGTGGGCGCCCTCGCCGCCGGGGCCAAATATCACCGTCGGGATGCCCGCGGCCGCGAAGACGGCGCTATCCGCCCAGAACGGCACGCCGATCACCTCCACGTCGCGGCCCAGCGCGTCGCGCACGCACTCGACGATCGCGGCGTCGATCGGCACCTCGAACGGCTCGCGCACGAGCGTCGTTCGCAGTCGCGCGTCCAGGCCCGGATGTTCGATCCGGGCGGCATCCAGCATCGCCTCCAGCTCGGCCTCCACCTGCTCGACCTTCTCGCCCGGCAGCGTGCGGCGCTCCAGCCCCAGCGTGCACAGCTCCGGATAGGTGGACAGCTCACGTCCGCCCTGGATGATCGAGGCGTGCAGCGATCCGCAGCCGAGCAGCGGATGCGGCGTGCGCGTTGCCAGCTCGCGCGCCAGCTCGTCCAGGGCGACCAGCACGTGTCCCATGGCGGCGATCGCATCGACGCCCTCGTCCGGCCGCGAGCCGTGGGCGGCACGGCCGCGCACCTCGACGCTGTGCCAGGTGAAGCCCTTGTGGGCGATCGCCACCCGGATCGCGTCCCCGGTCGGCTCGGTCACGATGGCGGCGTCCACGGACAGCTGATCGGCGATCGCCGAAGCACCGATCGAGGCGAACTCCTCGTCGCAGACGGCAACCACCAGCACGTCTCCGGCCAGCCCCCGCTCGGTCGCCGTCGCGGCCGCCACCATGATCGCCGCCAGCCCCGCCTTCATGTCGTAGGCGCCACGGCCGTACAGGCAATCGCCATCGACCCGCGGCTGGAACGGCGCGTCCATGCCGTCCACTCCCACCACGTCCATGTGCGCGTTCAGGAGCAGGGTGCGGCCGCCGCCGGCACCGCGGACGCGGCCGACGACGTTCGGCCGGCCGGGACCGGCCTCGCGCACCGTTACCTCGAGTCCGGCCCGCTCCAGCCACGCGGCGACGAAGGCGGCGATCGTCTGCTCGCCCGAGCCGCCCGGCACCAGGTCAGGGTTGATCGACTCGATCGAGACCAGCTCGGCCAGCAGGTGACGCGCGTCGTGCATCAGGTCGAGCGCAGCTCCTCTGCGTAGCTGGCCGAGCGGCGGCCGAGCCGGCCCTCCGCCCCCACCTCGTAGTGCCCCATCCGCCACAGCGGCGGCGAGTAGAGATGCAGCGACACCGTCGGCCGCTCACCGGCGTGACGCACGTCGTGGATGCGGGTGGCATCGAACGCGAACGCCTCCCCGGCGTGGTAGCGGGTGGAGTCGATACCGGCTCCGAGCGCGAGCCTGTCCTCGTCCAGCTCGCCCTCGACCACCCACACGGCGCCGCCCGAGAGGTCATGGTCGTGCAGCCCGGTCTCCTGACGCTGGTTCCAGCAGATCAGCCACACGTCGAGGTGGGGGTTGCGGAACAGGCTGGTGTAGATCCGCTCGTCATCGCTGTGGCGCACCAGCCGGCGCCACAGGTCCGGCCGGCCGGCCAGATCGCCGGCCAGCGCCAGCGACTCGTCCGGCGTCAGATCTCGGTCTGGCAGCCGCTCGGCGAAGAAGGACTGCAGGACGAGGAGAGGCTCCTTCACACCCGCTCCAGGGGCGTCGCGGCCAGAAGCCGGAGCGGGTTTCGTTCGGTCACCGCCTGCTCGGCGGCCGGACCCAGTCCACTCAGCGCCTGGCTCACCGGATCGGGACTGATCACGGGCGTATCGGTACCAAACACGATCTGCTCGACGCTATAGGTTGCCATTGCACACTCCAGCGCGAGACGACCGGCCGAGGCGGTATCGAAGAAGAGGTTTCGGTCGACGGCGCGCGTCTCGCCGCTGAACGTCCGCCAGCGCTCCTCCAGGAAGGGCGCGGCGCCGGCGTTGATCGCAAAGCAGATGCGCAGATCGGGGTGGCGGTCGGCGCCCAGCGCGCGCCAGGCGAAGAAGGCGCGGATGGAGAGGCCGGGATAGACGCCCAGATTGGGCCACCAGGGAGGCATGCCATGGTCGCGTGCGTACGGCTCCGTGCCATGCGCCGGCCCTGGATGCACGAACAACGGCCGGCCGCGGCGCTCGAGCATCGCCAGCAGCGGAGCCGCAGCATCGAGACCGGCCGGGGTGGCCAGCGCCTCGCTGGGGATGCAGGCTCCGACGAAGCCGCGATCGAGCGCGGCGGACACCACCGCCGCGCCGCCGTCGGCGGATCGCAGCGGCGCGGCCGCCCAGCCGGCAAGCCGGCCGTCGGACGCCTCGATCAGCACAGCGAGCCCATCGTGGTACGCACCGATCAGATCCGCAGACTCATCCGCCGGCAGCGCCTCGATGCCGAGCGGCGTGGACAGCGAGATCACCGCCCGATCGGTGCCGGCCGCGTCCAGCGCAGCGATCCGACGCTCGCGGCTGTGAGCGGCCAGCGCGACCGCGCCGTCCGGCTCGTGCACCAGCCGCAGCAGCGGGCGCTCCCGATCGCCCTCCAGCATGGGAGGAGCGGTGCGAGCACGGAGGGCGGCGATCAGCTCGGGCGGCCAGAGGTGCTGGTGGACGTCGGTGCGGACGGCTCAGAACTCCAGCAGAACCTTGCCGTACTTGCCGGGCGCGGCCAGGTGATCGAAGGCCGCCGCCGCATCGGCCGCGGCGAACACCCGGTCGATCACCGGTTGCACGGCGCCGCTGGCCAGCAGCGGCACCGCCTGCCGGCCGAAGGCCTGTACCGCGGCCGCCTTCTGCTCGGATGGCCGCGCCCGCAGCACCGTGCCGGCCAGCGTTGCCCGGCGGCCCATCAGCTTGCGCAGCGACATCTCGAAGCTGTGTCCGGCGCCGGTGCCGACGACAACGATCCGGCCGAGCGTCGCCACCGCGTCCAGGTCAGCGTCCATGTTGGGCGCACCGATCAGCTCCAAGATCACGTTCGCATCGCGCACGTCGGCCAGCTCGACCGGCTCGGCACCCAGCTTGGCCAGGCGGTCTCGATGCGAGCGCGCGTTCGCCAGCACTCTCGCGCCGCCCGCCAGACCGAGCATCACAGCCGCAAGGCCGACGCCGCCGCTGGCGCCGTTCACGAGCAGCGTCTCGCCCGCCCGCAGCTCGCACCGCGTCACGATCGCGTCGTGCGCAGTGATGAATGCCTCCGGCACGGCGGCCGCCTGCTCCAGCGTCAATCGGTCGGGGATTGCGGCCACGTGCCGCGCGTCGACCACCACCCGGTCGGACAGTCCGCCTCCGCCGACGATGCCAAACACCCGGTCGCCGGGCGCCCAGCCGGCGGCGTCGGCTCCGCAGGCGATCACCTCTCCGGCCACCTCGAGTCCCGGGATATCGGTCGGCGATCCGGGCGGCGCGGGATAGCGCCCGGCCCGCTGCAGCAGGTCAGCCGGGTTGAGTCCGGCGTGGGTCGCGGCGACCAGCACCTGGCCGCGGCCGGGCACCGGGTCGTCACGCTGCTCGAGCCGCATCACCTCCGCGCCGCCGGCACCATCGAACACGACCGCCCTCATCGCGGCGCCTCCGCTCGCCGTGCGTTGTGCGCCGGAAGCCAGGCCACGTCGTCGGACAGCTGCCGCCCGGCCGCGCACAGGTCGGCCACCAGCAGCTCGCGCCGCTCGGGATTCATACGGGACGTGGGCACGCAGACCGTCAGCCCCGCCAGCACGACGCCGCTTGCGTTCAGCACCGGCGTCGAGACGGCGTAGAGCCCGATCGCGGTTTCCTCGTGGTTCTCGGCGAAGCCGTCGCGGCGCACGTCGTCGAGTATCTCGTGCAGCTCGGACACCCCTCGCAGGCGACGGCCGGTGGGCGTCACCAGCGGCCGGCCACCGTACTCGCCGGCCACAGACTCGGCCGGCCGCGCGGCAAGGGTGACGCGACCGCTGGCCGAGGCGAAGGCGGGCGTGCGGCTGCCGACGTGCGTCACCAGCCGCACCGGCTGCGACGTCTCCTCGACCGCGATGAACACGGACTCGTCGCCGTCGACGACCGCCAGGCAGACGGTCTCGTCGTGCCGCGTCAGCAGCCGCGTCGCGATGCCGCGAAAGGCGGTGATGATGGGCAGGTCACCGCCCCGCGCGCCGACGCCGAGCGCGCGGATGCCAAGCGCGAAGCGGCCGTCCTGATCGCGCGATGCCCAGCTGCGCTCAACCAGCACCGTGCAGATGCGATGCAGCGTGCTCTTGGCCAGGCCCAGCTCCTGGGCGATGTCCGACAGGCTGAGCGGGCCGCGCGCGACCAGCAGCTCGAGCACCGAGAGCGCTGCGTTGACGCCCGGCGAGCCGCGCGGCCTGTCGCCATGATCACCGGAAGCGGCGTGCTCGACGCTGTAGAGTGCGCCCTCGCCACCATCAGCAGTCTGTTCCGTCAAGAGGACACCGTTCATTGGATGGGACGACTATTCTGCTCCGACACGGTGCAGATGTCAAGATTCGCTGCCTTGACAAGCAAGCATGGGTGTGAAATACACCCGATGTCCAACCTACGAGCAGAACGATGATCCATTCTCGGTCACCCGTCTCGGGCCTGGGGCAAGGAGGAACGATGGACGACATTCGCCGCACGCGCAGCGAGATGGAGAACCACCTGATCGATGAGATGATCGCCGGCCGCATCACTCGACGCGACTTCATCCGCCGGGGCACCGTGATGGGCATGAGCATTCCGCTGATCTCGATGATCGTTGCCGCATGTGGAGGCGCGAACGGCAGCTCCAGCGGCAGCAGCTCCAGCAGCGGGGGTGGAACGGCCAAGAAGGGCGGCACGATCAGGGTTGCGATCATCGTCCCCACCGGAGCGATCAATCCGCTGACCGTCGGAGACCAGGGCGGCCTCGCAATGCTCGGTCAGACCGGCGAGTGGCTGACGATCGCCAACCCCGAGACGCTGCAGCTGAGCGGCGCCCTGGCAGACAGCTGGACGTCCAACGCCGACGTGTCCGAGTGGACGTTCAAGCTGAAGAGCGGCGTCACGTTCCAGGACGGCACGCCGATGACGTCGGCGGACGTCGTCTACACGATGGACATGCTGTCAGACTCGAAGGGCGGCTCCAACGCGCTCTCGGTGTTCGGCGGCGTGCTCGACAAGGGCGGTACCACTGCGGTCGACCCCAGCACGGTCAAGTTCACCCTGCTCGCGCCCAACGGCAACTTCCCCTACCTCGTCTCGCGCGACAACTACAACGCGATCATCATCAAGAAGGGCAGCGACCCGGCCAGCTTCGAGAAGACCTTCATGGGCACCGGTCCGTTCAAGCTCGAGAAGTACACGACCCAGGTCGGCGCCTCCTTCGTTCGCAATCCGACGTACTGGGACAGCGCCAACGCCGCTCTGCCCGACCGCCTCGAGTTCACGTTCTACGCGGACGAGCAGCCACAGATCCAGGCCCTCCAGGGCGGCACGGTGGACGCCATCGGACAGATCTCCGTCTCGGGCGGCCGCGCGCTGCTGAGCGACCCCGCCTACACGATCATCGACGTGCCGTCGACCGCACACCGGCAGGTGCACATGCGAAACGACAAGGCGCCCTTCACCGATAAGCGCGTTCGCCAGGCGATGGCGCTGTGCGTGGACAGGCCCGGCATCATCGAGGCACTGTTTGCCGGCAAGGCGAAGCTGGGCAACGACAGCCCGTTCGCCCCTCAGTATCCGTCGACCGACACCTCGGTGCCGCAGCGGACGCAGAACATCAGCATGGCCAAGCAGCTGCTCTCCGATGCCGGAATGGCGAACGGATTCTCGGTCACGCTGAACACCGAGAAGGCGTATGAGATCCCCGATCTGGCGCTGCAGATCCAGTCCAACGCCAAGCAGGCGGGGATCACGGTCAACATCCTCCAGCAGAGCCCGACCGTGTACTACGGGGACTTCACGTTCGGCAACTCGCCCTGGCTCGACTCGACGATGGGTATCACCGACTACGCCCACCGCAGCGTGCCGAACGTGCTGCTGGGCGCGCCGCTGCTCTCAACCGGCACGTGGAACTCGGCTCACTTCAAGAACCCTGGCTACGACAGCCTCGTCAAGCAGTACTTCGGTGCCACCGATCTCCAGACCCAGAAGGGCATCTCGAAGCAGGTCGAGACGCTGCTGCTCGACGAGACGCCGATCATGTTCCTCTACTTCTACGACTTCTTGGGCGCGACCAAGAAGACGCTGGCCGGTGTGGAGATCACTCCGGTCGGCCAGGTGCAACTCGCGAAGGCGGGCTTCACAGCCTGACCCCCCCTCCTCACCGCCGCCGGCCGGATCGGCCGGCGGCGGTGGGCCCCTCCCGGACATGGCACGTTTCATCCTCCGCCGACTCGGACTCGCAGTCATCACGCTGTGGCTGATCTCGGTGCTGGTGTTCTGCTCGATCCAACTGCTCCCCGGCAACGTCGGCCGCTCGATTCTGGGGCCGCTGGCCAGCCCACAGGCGGTCGCGGCGCTGAACCACAAGCTGGGAACCGACAAGCCTGCGCTGACCCAGTACAGGGAGTGGGTGACGGGGGTGGTCAAGGGCGACTTCGGCACGTCGCAGAAGCTGCAGGTGCCGGTGCGCCCGCAGCTCACGGCGGCGCTTCGCCACTCGTTCGAGCTGGCGCTGATCGCGTTCCTCGTGGTCGTGCCGCTCAGCTTGATCGGCGGCACAATCGCCGCGTTGCGCGTGGGCACCGCGGTCGACCGCGGCATCACCACCGCCGGGCTCTCGCTCTCGGCGGTGCCCGAGTTCGTCACCGGCGTGGTGCTGATCGCCGTGCTCGGGATCTGGCTGAACGTGCTGCCAATCTCGGCCGCATGGGAGCCGGGAGCGGGCCCCTGGACGCAGTTCACCCACCTGCTGATGCCGGCCATCGCCCTCTCGTGCGTGCTGTTCGGATACATCGCGCGAATGGCGCGCGCCGGGATGGTCGAGGCGCTCGACTCGGACTACGTGCGGACGGCGATCCTCAAGGGTCTGCCGCACCGAACGGTGATACGCCGGCACGCGATGCGAAACGCACTGCTGCCCACCATCACCGTGATCGCGACCCAGCTCGGCTATCTGATCGGCGGGCTCGTGGTGGTCGAGATCCTGTTCAACTACCAGGGCATCGGCCGCCTGATCTACAACGCGGCACAGGCCCACGACGTTCCGATGCTCGAGGGGGGAGCGATCGTCGTGGGCGGCGTCTACCTGCTGGCGACGCTGATCGCCGACGTTCTGTACTCGCTCCTCAACCCGCGAATCCGCCACCAGGCGGCGGAATGAGCGCGATCGAGGCAGCCGCGCCGACCCGTTCGGCAGCCAGCGTCCAGCGCCACGAGACGCTCCACGTGCTCGCTCGGTCAAAGACGTTCCTGGCCGGCGCCACGATCGTCGGCTTCTGGGTGCTGTGCGCGATCTTCCAGGCTCGCTTCTTCCAGGATCCAAACGCGCTCTCCGTTCACCAGCTCGCCTCGCCGTCAGGTTCGCACTGGTTCGGAACCGACCGAAACGGCCGCGACACGTTCGCCCGCGTGATCGCCGGCGCGCGCGACATCCTCGAGATCGCGCCGGCCGCAACGCTGCTCGGCACCGTACTCGGCACCGCGCTGGGGCTGGTGATGGGCTACTTCCGTGGCATCGTGGACGACGTGCTGGGACGGCTGGTGGACGCGGTGCTGTCGCTGCCGGTGGTGATCGTGGCGCTGCTGGCGATCGTCTCGGTCGGGCCGTCGAAGCAGACGACGATCCTGGTCGTGGGCTTCGTCTTCACCCCGCTGATCGCCCGCACCGTCCGCTCGGCGGTGCTGTCGGAGCGCGAATTGGAGTACGTCTCGGCCGCCCAGCTTCGCAACGAGCGCGCGCCGTACATCCTGTTCGCCGAGATCCTGCCCAACGTGCTGCAACCGGTGATCGTCGAGTTCACGGTGCGCCTTGGCTACGCCGTGTTCACGGTCGCCACGCTCTCGTTCCTGGGCTTCGGCATCCCGCCGCCGTCTCCCGATTGGGGCGTCCAGGTGGCCGATCACTATGGCTTCCTGTCCGGAGGTTTTGCGGTGTGGCCCGTGCTCTTCCCGAGCCTCGCGATCGCCTCGCTGGTGATCGGCGTCAGCCTGCTGGCTGACGGCATCGCGCAGGGATTCGACGGATGAGGGAGGCGATCTCCGAGACGGCGGGCGAGCCGCCGGCCAGCGCGGCCGCGCTCGAGGTCGGTGAGCTGGACGTCGCGTACCGCGTTCGCGGCGTCAACCGCCAGGTGCTGCGTTCGCTCTCGTTCACGATCGCGGCCGGTGAGTCGTACGGGCTGGTGGGGGAGTCGGGCTGTGGCAAGTCGACCGCCGCGCTGGCGGCCGTCCGCTACCTGCCGCGAAACGGCCGCGTGCTGGGGGGATCGGTCTCAATCGCCGGCCGTGACCTGCTCGCGATGCACGGCGAGGAGCTTCGCCGCACGCGCGCATCCGACGTCTCGATGGTCTACCAGGACCCTGGCCGCGCGCTCAACCCCTCGATTCAGGTCGGTCGCCAGGTGGCCGAGGTGTACGAGATCGCAGGCGCCAAAGGCGGCGAGGCGCGTGCGCAGGCCGAGCAGATGCTGCGCAAGGTGCAGATCGCCGATCCGGGAAGCGTCATGCGCCGCTACCCACACCAGCTCTCGGGCGGCATGCAGCAGCGGATCGTGATCGCGATGGCGCTGGCCTCGAACCCGGCGCTGCTGATCCTGGACGAGCCGACGACCGGCCTCGACGCCACCGTGGAGGCGGAGGTGCTCGACCTGGTGGCAACGCTGCGCCAGGAGTTCTCGAGCTCGGTGCTGTTCATCAGCCACAACCTGGGCGTGATCTCGAAGATGTGCGATCGGGTCGGCGTCCTGTACGCCGGAAAGCTGGTCGAGGAGGGCGATGCGGAGACCGTCTTCAACGATCCCCATCATCCCTACACCGTGGGCCTGCTGCGCTGCCTGCCGCGCGGCGGCCAGCGCAAGGATCATGGCCGGCTGGACACGATTCCCGGCTTCCTGCCGGTGCCGGGCGCGGATCTGCCGGGCTGCGTGTTCGCCGAGCGCTGCGCGTTCGCCGACGACCGCTGCCGCACGGAGCCGCCGCCGCCGGTGGACGTCGGTGGCGGTCACACCAGCCGATGCTGGTACCACGAGAAGGCCCAGAGCCTGCCGCGTGACACGCCCAGCGAGCTGCCCGAGGTGGCGTCGCCCGTCACAGCCGGCCGACCGGTGCTGCGCGCCGGTGCTGTGTCCAAGACGTACCGCCAGGCCGGCAGCGACGTGCACGCGCTGGCCGGGGTGACGCTGGAGATCCTCGCCGGTGAGACGCTGGGCCTGGTCGGCGAATCCGGCAGCGGCAAGACCACCTTCGCCCGCTGTCTGCTCGGCATCACGGCGCCGGACGAGGGCTCGACCCTCGAGCTCGACGACCAGCCGCTTGCTGCCACCACCGGCAAACGCAGCGGCGAGCAGGTGCGCGCGATCCAGATCGTGTTCCAGAACCCCGACTCCGCGCTCAACCGCCGCCACACCGTGCGACGGATCATCGGCCGCGCGCTGACCAAGCTGGCCGGGCTGAAGGGGGATGCCCGCGAACAGCGGCTGCAGGAGCTGACACGTTCGGTGAAGCTGGCCGAGCGGTTCCTGAGCGTGCGGCCCTCCTCGCTCTCGGGCGGTCTCAAGCAGCGAGTCGCGATCGCCCGCGCATTCGCCGGCAATCCGAAGCTGGTCGTCTGCGACGAGCCGACATCGGCGCTCGACGTCTCGGTGCAGGCCACGATCCTGAACCTGCTGGCCGACCTCCAGCGCGACCAGCAGGTCTCGTACCTCTTCATCTCGCATGACCTGGGCGTCGTTCGCTACCTGTCAGACCGGATCGCCGTGCTCTACCTGGGCCGGCTGATGGAGGTCGCGGCGGCAGAGGTCGTGTTCGCGGCTCCCCACCACCCCTACACCGAGGCGCTGCTCTCGGCGGTGCCCACGATCGAGGGTGGCGACCGGCCGCGGATCAAGCTCGAGGGCGACATCCCAAGCGCCGCCGATCCCCCCTCCGGCTGCGTCTTCCACACCCGTTGCCCGCGCAGGCTGGGAGCGATCTGCGACGAGCAGGAGCCGCCGCTGGCGGAGGTCGAGCCCGGTCACCTGTTGCGCTGCCACATCCCGATCGATGACCTGCGGACGATGCAGTCGGGTTCGCAACCCGCGCCGGCATGATCACGCGCGCCGCGGTGCTGGAGCGCGTCGGCGCCCCGCTGGTGGTGACCGAGCTCGAGCTGGCGCCTCCCGGGCCCGGCGAGGTGCGTGTGCGGCTGCACGCCAGCGGCGTCTGCCACTCGGACCTGAACGCGATCGACGGTACCGCCGAGACACCCTGCCCGGTTGTGCTGGGACACGAGGGCGGCGGCGCGGTCGAGGCGCTGGGGCCCGGAGTCAGGCGCGTCGCCGAGGGTGACCACGTCGCGCTGTCCTGGGCACCGGCTTGCGGCCACTGCGGCGAGTGCCTCGACGACCTGCCTCACCTGTGCGGAACGGCCTGGCCGATGATGGCCGGCGGCACGCTGCTGGACGGCACCTGTCGGCTATCACGCGACGGTGAGCCGATCCACCACTACTCGTTTCTGTCGTCGTTCGCCGAGCACGCCGTCGTGCCGGAGTCCTCGTGCGTCGTCATCCCGCGCGACGTGCCGTTCGCGATCGCCGGGCTGGTCGGCTGCGCCGTCACCACAGGGATCTGCGCGGTCTGGCGCAGCGCGGGTGTGCGCCCCGGACAGCGCTCGGCCGTATTCGGATGCGGCGGCGTCGGCCTGTCGGCGGTGATCGGCCTGTCGGCGGTGGGCGCCGCCCCGATCGTCGCGGTCGACATCGATCAGGAGAAGCTCGAGGCGGCGCTACGGCTGGGCGCGACCGACGCCGTCGAGTGGGCGGGATCGCCCGAGGCGACCGCGGAGCTGGTGGCCAGCGTCTCAGGCGGCGGCGTCGACTACGCGTTCGAGGCCACAGGACGGTCGGAGGCGATGCTGGCCGCCTTCCTCGCAACCCGCCGCCGCGGCGCCGCCGTCTGTATCGGCATCCCGCGCGAGGACGCCGTGCTGCCGCTGCCCGCGCTCTCGATCCCCCGCATGGAGCGACGCGTGATCGGCGCGCTGTACGGATCGGCCCGGCCCGACCGCGACTTTCTCGTCATCCTGGACGCCTATCGGCGCGGCCGTCTGCCGCTGGACGCGCTGATCTCCCACCGGCTGGAGCTCGACCGGATCGAGGAGGCGTTCGCGCTGCTGAGGAGCGGAGCGGCACTGCGGGCGGTGCTCGACCTGAGCAGAGTCTCGACCGCCTGATGCGCATCGCCTCGGTCGAGACCCGCACCTACCGCCACCCGTTTGATCCCCCGTTCCGTGCAGCCTGGGATCCCGTGCCACGGGCCGCCCAGGAAGCGACGCTCGTGATCATCACCGGCGACGATGGGCAGGTCGGCTTTGCCAGCGGCGGCGATGGTCTGCCCGATCGCGCCCTACTTGACCGGCTGCTGCGCGGGACCGACCCGGGCGATGCGGCCACGATCGCGCGGATCTGCGAGACGGTGGACTTCCACGGCGGGCGGCCCTGGGCGGTCGAGGTGGCCTGCTGGGATCTGGTGGGGCGGGCCGCGGGCCGGCCGCTGTGGCAGATGCTGGGCGGGCGCCAGCCGCGCATGCTGGCGTACGCCTCGACCGGCGAGCTGGCCGAGCCGGCCGAGCGGGCGCGACGTGCGGTCGCGCTGCGCGATCGCGGGCTGCGGGCGCTCAAGATCCGTTTCCACCACGCCGACTGGCGCGACGACGTGGCGGTGGTCAAGGCCGTGCGAGCGGCCGTCGGCGACGAGATGGAGATCATGGTGGACGCCAACCAGGGCTGGCGGATGCCGGGAGACACCGCGCCCAGCTGGGAGCTCGAGACGGCTGTCGCCTGCGCCGAGGGATTGGCCCCGCTGCGCGTGCACTGGCTGGAGGAGCCGCTGCACACGGCGGATCTGGAGGGGTACGCGGCGCTTTGTGAGCGGGTGTCGGTGCCGATCGCCGCCGGAGAGATGGTGCGGCAATCGCACGAGGCTCGCGATCTGATCTTGCGCGGCGGCGTCGACGTGATCCAGTGCGACGTGCTGTTCTGCGGCGGCATCAGCGGCTGTCAGGCACTGGCGTCGCTGGCGTCGGCACACGGCCGCGTGTGGTCGCCGCACACCTGGTCGAACGGCTACGGCCTGGTCGCGAACCTCCACGCGGCCTGCGGATTCTCGACCCACCCGTACATCGAGGTGCCGTACGATCCTCCCGCCTGGTCGGCGGAGCGGCGTGACTGGATCCTCCCGTTCGTGCTGGAGATCGACGCGGACGGGACGGTGGCGCCGCCACCGGGACCGGGCCTGGGCGTCGAGCCCGACCTCGACCAACTCGAGCAGTGGAGGATCGCATGAGCGAGGGCGGGATGCCGGTGCGCGCGGCGGTGTTGCGGGCGATCGGCGGGCCGTTGACGGTCGAGGAGTTGGTGCTGGCGCCGCCGGAGCAGGGGGAGGTGCTGGTGCGGGTGGCGGCGGCCGGCGTCTGCCACTCCGACGTGCACCTGGCCGACGGCCACCTCGGGCTCGAGCGCCAGCCGATCGTGCTCGGCCACGAGGGTGCCGGCGTGGTCGAGGCGGTGGGAGCCGGAGTCCACCACGTGCGGGCGGGAGACCACGTCGTGTTCTGTTTCGTGCCGGCCTGTGGTCACTGCGGCCAGTGCCGGGCGGGGCGTACCAACCTGTGTGAGATTGCGGCGGAGCGGAATCGGCTGGGCGTGCTGGGCGACGGCACCACCCGGCTGTCCTTTCCCGGAGGCGGCCCGGTCAAGCACTTCCTCAGCGTGGCCTGCTTCGCGGAGCGGTGCGTGGTGCCGGCCGCAGCGGCGATTCCGCTGCCGCGGGGGCTGCCGCTGTGGCAGGCGGCGCTGATCGGCTGCAGCGTGGTCACGGGCATCGGTGCCGTTCGGAACGCGTCGCGTGTCCGAGTCGATGAGAGCGTGGCCGTGATCGGCTGTGGCGGGGTCGGTCTGCAGGTTGTGTCCGGCGCCCGGCTGGCCGGCGCCGGCAGGATCGTGGCCATCGACCGCAGCCCGGAGAAGCTGGCGATGGCGACGGCTCGCGGCGCGACGCACACGGTGCTGGCGGACGAGGATGTGGTGGAGCGGGTGCGCCAGATCTGCGCCGGCGGCGGGGCCGACCACGCGATCGAGGTGGTCGGTCGGCCGGAGACGATCCGCCAGGCGTTCGACATGGTGAAGCCGGGCGGCACCGCGTTGGTGGTGGGGTTAGCGCCGAGCGGGCTCGAGATCTCGATTCCGGCGCTCGACCTGATCAGCGACAAGACGCTGCGCGGCTGCTTCTATGGCTCGTCGAACGTGGCGGCGGAGATCCCGTTCATGATCGAGATGGTGTTGGACGGCAGACTGGACGTGGCGGGGGCGGTGTCCGACTTCACCGACCTGGAGGGCATCGAAGCGGCGTTCGGCCGGCTGCGCCGCGGCGAAGGCGCCCGTACGGTGGTGGTGCTCGACCCCGTTACCGCCGGCGCGCCCTGACCGGCCCGCCACAAGCGCAACGAGTCCGTGACAAAGGTGCGTCACACGCCGCGTGAGGGGTCAGACCCCTCCCACCGCTCCCGTGACGTGATCGTGGTCACCACCGCACGGCTGCAACGCCGGCGCGACGAAGGTGTGTCACTGGTCGTGAGAGGGGTCAGACCCCTCTCACGGGGCCTGTGATGCGATCGTGACGAAGATGCGCGGAGGTAACGAGCGCGCGTCGAAGGTGTGTCGCGGGTCGAGGGAGGGGTCTGACCCCTCTCACAGCGAGTGTGACTCGATCGTGGCGGAACTCTGCGTTCCTCCGCTCACGAAGCAGTCCTCAGGGCATGCCGGCGCCGACCCACGCGGCGAGCGCGTCGAGGTCGTTGCTGGGAGCTTGGCCCGGCCCGACGAACGAGATCAGCTCCCGCGTGCGGGCGTGCGCCGTGACGGTCCCCCGACCGAGCGGACCAACGCCTCGAAGGTCGACCGCCTGCGCAGCCGCCACAAGCTCCACCGCACCCAGCCGGCTACCCAGCGAGACCATCTCCGCCAAGCGCCTCGCGCCCAACGGCGCCATCGTCATGTGATCCTCGATCCCGCCGGCGATCGACGAGGTCGGCAGATCCAGCGACACCGGACCAGCCAGCAACCTCGCCTCGGCCGCCAACGCCGACGCGCCGCCCCCGATCAGAGCGAGTACGTCGTCAGGACTGTCAACAGCACGCAGACCGGTCGCGATGCCGGAGAACTGCTGCGCGAGGTGCTTCTGCACCCTCTCGCAGGCCATCGTCAACAGCTGCCCGAGCGAGATCCGGAAGAAGTCCAGCGCGGCCGCCACCGGCGTGATGTCGAAGTTGCCGACCGAGATCATCCGCCGCTCCGACGGCACCAGCATCGGGTTGTCGCCCGACGAGTTGAGCTCGGTCTCGAGCTGCGCAGTGGCGAACTCGAGCGCGTCGCGGGCAGCGCCATGCACCTGCGGGATGCATCGGAACGAGAGCGGATCCTGCAGGTGGCGCGGCGCGTCCGGCTGCCAGATGTAGCTGCCCTCCAACAGATGCCGGAGCCGGGCGATCGTGTCGCCGAGCCCGCGGTAGGGACGCGCGACGGCCACGTCCGAGTGGAGCACGGTCGGATTGCCGGCGAAGCCCTCCAGGCTCAGCGCCGCCACCACGTCGAAGGCCTCCAGCAGGTCGCGCGCGTCGTTGAGCGCGATCGCGCCGTGCCCGACCGAGAGGCTGTTGGCGTTCAGCATCGCCAGCGCCTCGCCCTGCTCAAGGCGCAGCCCGCGATCGAGCAGGCCGCTGGCAATCTCGGCCATCGCCGGCAGGTCGGACTGGCCGACCGAGCCGATCGAGTGCACCTGCGGCGTGAAGCCGTCGTTGAGTGCGTCCACATACGCCTGTGCCACCTCCGGCCGCACCATCGCCCGGCCGCGCGCCAGCGCGTTGACGCGATGCAGCATTGCCGCTCGTACCACCGCCTCGGGCAGCAGCGGCCCATGCCCCGTGCAGTGGGCCTGAATTGTCAGCCGGCTGTATCGCTCCACGTCCTCCACGGTCTGTGAGACGCCGCGCAGCGCCCCGACGCCGGTCGTGAGGCCGTAGACGCGCTCGCCGGACGCGACCAGGTCGCGAACGATCGCGTGCGCCTGCCGCATCCGCTCCACCGCCTCGCTGGACAGCCGTGCCTCGCGTCCCTCGCGCGCAACCGCGACGACGTCGGCGATCCGCAGACCAGCTCCGGTGAGGATGATCGGCTCCATCACGCCGATCATAGGATGCCGGGCGGCTCAGACGTCGCGGGCGCAGCGAAACCCGGCGAAGATCTGCCGCCGGATCGGATGATCCCAGTTGCGCGCCGTGATCCGTGCCAGACTCGGGTCGGTGGCCCACGAGCCACCTCGCAGCACCTTGTATCCGGAGCCGAAGAACACCTCCGAGTACTCGGCATACGGGAACGCCACGAAGCCCGGGTAGGGCGCGAAATCGCTCGACGTCCACTCCCACACGTCGCCGATCATCTGGTGGCAGCCCAGGTCGCTGACGCCGGCCGGGTACGCACCCACCGGTGCCGGCCGGAAGCACTCCCCACCCAGGTTCGCCGAGAGCGGCGTCGACCGCGAGCCCTGCGCCGCGCGCTCCCACTCGGCCTCGCTCGGCAGTCGCTTGCCCGCCCAGCGCGCGAAGGCGTCGGCCTCGTACCAGCAGACGTGCTGCACGGGCTCGTCCAGCGGCAGCGGCTCGCGCCGCCCGAACCGGATCCGCGTCCACCCTCCGGCGTCGCGCTCCCAGAACTGCGGGTGCTCCAACTGCGCTTCCAACCGGTGCGCAAACCCCGTCTCACTCCAGTGCCGTGGGTCGTCGTAACCGCCGTCCTCGACGAAGGCCAGGAACGCGGCATTGGTCACCGGATGGGCGTCGATCGCGTACGGATCCAGTTCAACGTCGTGCCGGTCGCGCTCGTTGTCGTAGGCCCAGCTGCGGTCGTCGCTTCCCATTGCAAACCGGCCACCGGGCACGCGCACCTCGCCGGACGTGCCGCCGGCGGACGGCACCCGCCGCTCGTGCCACGGAAAGTCGGGCCCGCCGCGCAGCTGCAGCGCGGCCAGCATCGTCTCGACGTGCTGGTGCTCATGCTGGACGATCATGCGGTGCACGAAGCCGCCGCGGGTCAGCGGGTCGTCGTCGGCGAACAGTTCGCGGCCGAGCGATTCGAGCACCCGTTCGCGAACCTCGGCGCAGAAGGCGCGGGCATCGGCCGGTGCCAGCAGGTCGAGCTCCTGCCGCTCCTCCCGGCCATGCGCGAACGCGTCATAGATCTCGTCGAAGCGGGCATCGCCCGTACGCGCTCGGCCGCTGCGCCTGATCAGCCACAGATCCTCAAAATGGCCGATGTGGGCCAGATCCCACACCAGCGGCGACATCAGCGGCGACCACTGCGCCCGCAGATCCTCGTCGCTGAGCGGCTCCAAGAGCGCCAGCGTGCGCGCGCGGGCACGGCGCAGCTCGCCAACCACGTCCCACCGCTGCTCCTCGGCGGGGGCGGGTGCGATCTGCTCTCCGAAACGAGCGACCGGCGCCATGCCGGAAGTAGAGCACATGAACGAGCTCTGTACACTCTCACCGTTGAAGCCAGCCCTCATAGCCCATACCGACGTGGTCGGCAGCCTGCTGCGGCCAGACGCCCTGCTTGATGCGCGCGCTCGTCTGGAACGAGGCGAGATCACGGCTGCCGAGTTCAAGCCGATCGAGGACCAGGCGGTGGACGAGGCCGTCTCGTTGCAGGAGGGAGCAGGAGTCGACGTGGTGACCGACGGCGAGATGCGCCGGCTCTCGTTCCAGAGCGGCCTGCCGGATGCCGTCCACGGGTTCGGCGAGGTGCCGCTGGACGCGTATCTGTGGGGGGAGTGGCACGGCGACGGGCCGGTCGGTGACCGCGCCACCGAACGTCCGCACCGATTGGGCGTGCGCGAGCCGCTGCGCCGTCGCCGCCACATCGCCGCCGAGGAGTTCACATATCTGCGGAGCCGCGCGACAGCGATCCCGAAGGTGACGCTGACCAGCCCCAGCCTGTACGCCAACCTGTGGTCGCCGGACATCTCGCGCGATGCGTATCCGACGCTGGACGAGTTTCTGGCCGACGTCGTCGCGATCATGTGCGACGAGGTGCGCGAGTTGGAGCGGCTGGGTGCTCGCTACATCCAGCTCGACGCGCCGCACTACCCGCTGCTGATCGACCCGGCCACGCGCGGCTTCTACGAGTCGCAGGGCTGGACGATCGAACGCTGGCTCGACCGCGGCATCGAGCTGGACAATGCCGTGATCGCGGCCGCGCCGGCGGTCACGTTCGGGTTCCATCTCTGCCGTGGCAACCAGGGAAGCCGCTGGCTGGTCTCGGGCGGCTATGACCCGATCGCGGCCCACCTCTTTCGCGGCGTGGCGGCCGAGCGACTGTTGCTGGAGTACGACGATGAGCGGTCGGGAACGTTCCAGCCGCTGGCCGAGGTTCCCGATGACAAGGTGGTGGTGCTGGGCCTGGTCACCACCAAGTCGGCACGCCGCGAGAGCGTCGAGGAGCTGCGCGGGCGGGTGCACGAGGCGGCCCGCTTCATCGATCTCGAGCGGCTGGCGATATCGCCCCAGTGTGGTTTCGCGACCTCCGTGATCGGCAACGCGGTGACGGTCGCCGACGAACAGGGCAAGCTGGCGACGATGGTCGAGGCAGCCGCAACGATCTGGTCGTGAGGATCGGCTCATGGCGCCGCGGGGGTAGCGGTGCTAGCGTTCCCGCTCCGGCGCGTGAATCGGAGCTGCCGGGGGCATGAACATGTGGAACGAACCAGACGTTCGGAGGACAGGGTGTCGATGAAACGACTGTTCGTGGTCGCTCCGACGCGGCGAGATCTGCTCAACCTGGCCGATCCACGGCTGCTGTCGCGGTTCGACCTCGTGTTCGAGGAAGGCCCCGGTCTGAGCGGCGTGTTCGGCTCCAGCGATTCGACCGCAGCGCTGGCGGTGGTGGTGGCCGATCGGCTCGGCCTGCCCGGCCCCGGCTACGAAGCGTTCATGCGCTGCCACGACAAGCTGACGTCACGCCGCATCCAGTCCGCCGTGGTGCCCGAGGCGACGCCTCGATTCGAACCCGTGGACGCGCAGCGCCCGCCCGACCGCCCACCGCTCCCATACCCGTTCTTCATCAAGCCGGTGCAGGGTCACCTGTCGCAACACGCCTACCGCATCGACTCCGACCAGCGGCTGAGCGAGGTGCTGGCGCTCGCCCGTCGCAACAGCTTCCGTCACCTGATCGCCGAGCAGCTGCTGTCCGGTCGGCTGGTCACGTTCGAGGGCTTCATGCACGGCGGGAGGATGACGCCGATCGGGGTCACCGATGCCGTGATGCACGAGAACGGCATCAGCTTCACGCGCTTCGAGTACCCAAGCACGCTGCCTCCCGGCCCCCAGCAGGCGATGGCGGACGTCGCGGCTCGTCTGATGCCGGCGATCGGCTTCGACCAGTCGATCTTCAACATCGAGTTCTTCGTCGCCGACGATGATCGTGTCTCGGTGGTTGAGGTGAACGGCCGCATGTCGTCGCAGTTCGGGCCGCTGGTGCGGGCTGTGCACGGCGTCTCCAGCTACGAGCTGCAGCTCGAGCTGGCGGCGGGTGGTTCTCCCACGCTGCCGCCCCGCCGGGAGGGCGTTGTGGCCGCCAGCTTCCTGCTGCGCGCGTTCGAGGACGCGATCGTGCGGGCTGTTCCCGACACCGCGCCGGTCAACGAGGCCTTTCCCGGCGCGCAGATCGAGCTTCTGGTGCGCGAGGGGCAGCGGCTGTCGGAGAACGACGACGACGTGCTGTCGCACCGGTTGGCGGTGGTGGCGCTGTCCGGCCCCGACCAGGCCACGCTCAACGAGCGCTACCGGCGGGCGGTCGAGCTGCTGCCGTTCCAGCTGACCGCGGTGCCCGCCCGCATCGGCCAGCACGTCAACTAGAACTCGTAGCTGCACCAGGGGTCGCGCGAGGTGGCGAACATCCTGTCCGCCCTCACGCATGCGCCCGGACTCAGCTCGCGCAGCGCCAACCCGTCGCGCAGCGTGCCGAACCGCGTGCCGCCGAGGAACGCGGACGAGAGCGTGGCGCGGTCGATCTCGATCTCGGCCGCCCGATCGCTGCCGACGCACCGTGCCTGGTCGCCCTCCACCTCGAGCAGCAGGCGCTCGCCCTCCAGGTCGAATACCAGCCGGCCCTCGCAGGCGTAGCCGCGCTGCCCCAGCGCCGCCGCCGGATCGAGCAGGTTCACCCATAGCCCGTCCGACACGTGCTTGACGTGGTAGTGGCGCCACTCTGCAAGCAGCAGGCGGATCGGATCGTCCAACGGACGGTTGCGGATGGTTACGGTGCGGGTCAGATCGAGGTCGAGCAGGTAGCGCCAGATCGCGGCGTGCGCCTGGGCGGTGGCAGACAGCAGCATGCTGACGCTGGTGCGGCCGCGCGGGATCGCCTCGTACAGCCAATCCGGCTCGATCGTGTAGGCGGCAAAGCCGTCGTACCCGCCGTCGGCGTCGCGGTGCGCGATGCGAAACTGCTTCGGTGCCGCGTCGGCGAACCCTTCGGCGATGGCCGCGTCGCTGCGGCTGAGCTCTCCCGGGATGTCGACGCGCGACCGGTCGAGCACCGCGCGTACGATCGGCAGCGGCGGCAGATGATCGACCATCTCGATCATGCCGGAGTCCTGGAATGGCCGCGCGAACGCGCCGTGCCGCGTGTCCAGCTCGGCCTCGCTCACCCGCACCGTCGCCGGGCCGTATCCGAAACGGCCGTAGATCGTTGTCTGACTCGCGTACAGCAGCGATAGCGCGATCTGCTGGTGACGAAAGTCAGCGTGCTGCTGCGCGAGCAGCGCGCGCAGCAGGCCGCGGCCGCGCTCGGTCGGCAGCACGCCCACCCACGTCACGCCGCGCGTGGGCGCGAACCGGCCCCCCGGCAGCGTGATCTCGAACGGCTCGTCGACGCTCACCCCCACCATCCGGCCGCGGTCGTAGGCGGCCACGCAGCTCACGCGCTCCAGCGCCGGCAGGATCAGACTGACCAGGCGCTCCTCCTCGAACCGGTGGCCGAACGCGGCCGCGTGCACGCGGGCGAACTGGCGCAGCTCGTGCTCGCCTTCGACGGCCCGCAGCTCGATCGTCACGTCGCGTCACGGCGCTTAGCGACTCGCGCCAGCGCGCTCACGTCCTCATCGCCGTGGCCGTCGGCGATCAGGCTGTCCTCCTGGCTCAGCACCAGGTCAGACACGGCCGGCTCGAGCCCAAGCCGGCGCGCCTCGTCGAGGGCGATGGCGACATCCTTGCGATGCAATGCGGTCTTGAAGCCGAGCGGGTAGCTGTCGTCGATCATGTTCTGAGAGCGGTTGGTCAGCACCCAGGAGGCCGCGGCTCCCGCCGACAGCGCCTCGATCAGCGCCGGCAGGGGCAGACCGGCCGCCTGGGCGAGCGCGATCCCCTCACCTACCGTGGCGTAGGTGCCCGCGATCATGACCTGGTTGACGGCCTTCGCCATCTGCCCGGAACCGCTCGGGCCAAGGTGGGTGATGCGCGATCCGAACGCCTCCAAGATCGCCCGCGCACGCTCGACATCGGCATCAGCGCCACCGACGAAGATCGTCAGCGTGCCTTTCTCGGCGCCCTCCGAGCCGCCCGACACGGGGGCGTCAACCATACCGACGCCGGCCTGGGCGAGCCGCGCCGCCATCGCGGCGGTTGCGGTCGGCGAGATGGTCGAACAGTCCACCACCAGCCCACCCTGCGCGAGACCTTCGGCGACGCCGTCATGGCCGAACAGCACGGCCTCGACGTCCGGCGTATCGGCCAGGCAGGTCAGCACCGCCTCGGCGGCGCGCGCAGCCTCGGCCGGCGAGGACGCCCGGGCTGCGCCCAGCTCCGCCAGCGGCAGCTCGCGGTTGCGGGTGCGGTTGTGCACGGTCACCTGGTGGCCGGCGGCAAGCAGATGCCGTGCCATCGGCGCGCCCATCGTCCCCAGACCGATCACGGCGACTCGCATCGGCGCGATTCTAGCCGCCGAGGTTGGCGCCGGGCTACGCGCCCTGGAGGCGGCGTCTCCCCGAGTCCTGCCGCTCCTGATCGATCGCAAAGCGGATGATCTCGGCCCGCCGCTCGCGATCCATTCGATCGAACCGCAGCGTCGAGAGGTAGCGGCCCTCGCCGTCGTCGTCAACCGCGCAGACGATCGCGTCGGTGGCCAGCCGGAAGCTGTTCTGCGAGCTGGCAAGCTCGATCTGCACGGTGTCGCCGACCGCCAGCCGCGCCCGCGTCACCAGCCGCACGTCGTCCGCCGACAGGTCGACCGTGCGGGCGTGGACGGGGTCGCGCAGCGACGGCAGCCGGCACACGACCGGCATCCAGATCGAGATCCGCACCCGTGCATGCTGGTCGGCCGCTCGCCGCTCCTCGGCGAACACCACCTGCACCACGCGCTGCTCGGCCAGCTGGCCGAGCCCGTCGAAGTGAAGCGCGCACACCGAACGACCGTCGCGAGCCGTCTCCAGCCGGACAACGCGTGCCTCGGTGTCGAGCATGTAGTCGGGCGGGCCGAACCGCATCTCCAACCTGAGGCGATCGTGCAACCCCAGGCTCCGGTCTGTGACAACGCGGATGCCGCCAGCCGAGAGGTCGACCGTCTCGGCCGCGAACGCATCGGTGACGCCGCCCTCCGGCGAGAGCCTCCGGCACTCGACCGGAAATCGCAGCATAATGCGGAGGAACTGTCGGCGATCGTCATGCACGCTGCCCCGTAATCGGCCGCAGGCGGCCGCCTCTTAGAGCACGCGGGTGGGCGCCTCGGCGCCGCCCAGCGACACCTTCGCCCGCGCCGTCACGAGGTGGTAGAGCACCAGCAGCTGTGCGATCGCCAGCGAATCGGAGCGGTGCAGGTCGGTGCCGATCGTAAACTCGCCCAGCCGCTCGGAGCGCAGGTGGCTGGCAAAGTGCATGTGCTCCCAGATCCGCTCCTCAAGCTCGAGCGCGATGGCCGGTTCCAGCCGCCCGGGCACGCGCAGATCCTGCTCACCGTTGACACCCACCAGCGAGAGGCCGCGTTCGTCGTCGCCGACTACGTCCGACAGGTCGGGGTGAGGCAGACCCGGGCGCAGTAGCAGATGCGCGTCCAGGTGGGTGGCGTCGGCCTCATCGTCGCCGCCCGGTGGCGGCGAGAAGCGCACGACCATGTCGGCGTGGTGTCGCTGAGGACGGATGAACGCCTCGGAATCGGCCTCGCGGCGATCGAGCTCGTCCAGCACCTGGTTGGTGGTGTAGTTGCGGCGCGAGCAGTCGCGTACCACCTTCCACCTGCGGCGCTGGCTCTCGGGAGGGTCGAGGTACACGCGGATGTCGAAGCAGTCGCGAAGCTGTGCGGTGTGGTAGCCGAGCAGACCCTCCACGATCAGGAACCGGCCGGGCCGCAGGTAGAGGGGCGGCCCGAACGTCCCGTCGGAGTGGCGGTAGACGGGCTTCATCACGGCCTCTCCGCAGCGAAGCAGCTTCAGGTGCTGCGCCATGATGTCCATGTGGTTGCACTCGGGATCAAGCGGCGTGATCGCCATGTCGGCACGCTGGGAGCGGTCGAAGCGGTGGTAATCGTCCAGGCAGACATGTGACACCTGCTCCTGGCCCAGCAGCCGTACGAGTCCTCGCGTCAGCGTCGTCTTGCCGCTGGCGGAGTCACCCACGACGCCAAGGATGATCGGTCGAGGCATCCGCGAACTCTACCCAGGTCACTGTAGCCAGCGTCGAGAAGTGTGCGAGTGATCGGTCATGGCAAGCGCGAAGAGCGGCAACAGTGCACGTACAATTGAACCATCCGTCCGTATTGATAACCTCCGGATGCATTGACGTTCGGACAGCTGAACACGTTCCTGGCTCTCGCTCGCGCCGGCTCCGTGCGGGGCGCGGCGGCCGCGCTGGTGGTCACCGAACCCGCCGTCTCCGCGGCGGTCGGCGCGCTCCAGCGCGACCTCGGCGTCGACCTGGTCACCCGACAGGGCCGCGGCATCATGCTGACGCCGGCGGGCGAGACGCTGGCGCGCTACGCAGCCGAGCTGCTGGCACTGCGCGACCAGGCGCTGCGCGAGATCCGCGGCGTACGAGCGCTGCGGCTGGCGGCTGTCACCACCGCCGGTGAGTACGTCGTGCCGCCGCTGCTGAAAGTATTCCGCGGCGAGCGGCCTGAGGTGCAGATCTCGCTCGAGGTGGGTAACCGGGCCACCGTCCTTGAGCTACTCGCGAGGCGCCAGGTTGACCTGGCGATCGGCGGCCAGCCGCCAGGCGGATCGGACGTGATCGGCACGCCGTTGATCGCCTACCGGTTGGTGGTGGTGGCGGCGGCGGACCACCAGGTCGACGATCCCAGCGACCAGACGTGGCTGCTGCGCGAGCCGGGTTCGGGCACGCGCGCGACCGTTGAGGCCTTCCTGCGCGACAACGGCATCGCGCCCCGCTCGACGATGACGCTGGGCTCAAACGGTGCGATCAAGCAGGCGGTTGCCGTCGGCCTTGGCATCACGATGCTTTCCAACCACGCGGCCGGTCCGGAGCTGGCGTCCGGCCAGCTGCGGCGGGTGCCGATGCCCGGCGCGCCGCTGCGCCGAACGTGGTTCGTGCTGCGCCGGTCGGGCGGCGCCGAGCTGCCGGAGGCGGCCGCGTTCCGTGCCTTCTGCCGCTCTCGACCGGCGCGATCGGCGGTGCTGGCGGCGATCAGACCGCCCCGCTAGTGCGGCTCCGCGACCAGCGCCGGTCGCGCCGTGCCCGCGGTGACGGCGACCGCAACCGCCACGATAATCACGCCCGTGGCCAGGATCGTGCCCATGCTCAGCGACTCGCCCGCGATCGCCCAGCCCAGCAGCACCGCCACCGCGGGGTTGACGAACGCATAGGTCGCAACCCGGCTCGGCGCAACGTGCCTGAGAAGCCAGACGTAGGCCGCGAACGTCACCACCGTCCCCATCATCACCAGGTAGCCGAGGCCAAACAGCGATCGCGCACTGATCGCCGAGATGGACAGCCGGCCGGCCTCCCCGCTGACCAGCGAGATCACCGCCAACGCGACGGCACCCGCCAGCAACGGCGCGGCCGCGGCCGCCAACGGCGCCCGTGGCATCGGCAGCCGCCTGGTCGCGATCGTGCCGGCCGCCCACGAGAACGCCGAGACAAGCAGCAGCATGGCGTCGAGGGCCGAGACGCTGCCACCGCCCTGCGCGACCACCAGCAGCGCCACACCCCCGAAGCCGGCCACGAGCGCCGCAGCCATCCGACGAGGCGGGCGGCCGGCACCGGTCAGCCGCCACGCCAGGAGCGGCACGAACAGCGGAATCGTGGCCAGAAACAGAGCCGCCGCACCGGAAGGCACATGCTGCTCCTCGCGTGCCAGCAGGCCGTGGCAGCCGACGAACAGCAGCACCCCCACACCGGACGCGCCCAGCCATTGGCGAGCGGTCGGCCAGTCCGACGCCGGCTCGCGCATCCGGGACAGGCCGAGCAGGATCAGGCCGCCCACCAGGCAGCGCACCGCCATCATGGAGAACGGAGGAATCGTCTCGACCGCCCAGCGGATCGCCAGGAAGGTCGAGCCCCAGATCAGGTAGATGGCGGCAAACGAGGCCATCACACGCGGTGAGCCGAGCGCGGGCATCGCCGTAGGCTAGATCGACGCCGCGAGCTACTGGCTCTGGGCGGCGAAGCGGCGGATGACCAGCAGATCGTGCTGCGAGATCTCGCTGATCTTGGCGCCCACCGTGTGCCGCCCGTAGGCGCCGGACGAGACCTTGACCGCCTCGGCCCCAATCCGCATCCGCTGGCCGTCGACCCTCACCACCAGCGAGAACTGATCGCGCGGCTCGACCTTGAACTCGGTCGAGAACTGCACCCCGGTCTCGGACACGTCCTCCACGATCACGTCGTACTCATTCCCGTCGACGGCGTTCTGGCAGAAGATCGCCGTGATCACGCCGGCCGCGCGCACCGTGGCCCGTGCCGCCTGACGTCCGGCACCGTCGCGTTCGATCGAGATCAGCCGCAGCTGCGCGATCGCCTGCTCGAAGCTGTGGTACTCGGCCTGCTCGAGCTCGAACTCGCCGCGCCACGGTTGGCCGCCTACCGCAAACCGCAACGTCAGCTGCTGCACGCCGCCCAGCTGCAGGCGGGGGACGTATGCCCGCAGGAGATCACCCTCCAGCTCGAACGGCTCGCAGGGCAGCGTCGCTCCCTCCTGAGAGGTGGCCTGCACCCCGACCCGACCAGGCAGCGACGACAACGCCTGCGCGGCGGCCTCCTCCACCCATTACTCCTCGGCCATGAACCGATAGCGGTAATCGGTTGCCGAGACGAACGTCTCTTTGATCGTACGCGGGCTGGCCCAGCGGATCAGGTTCCACATCGAGCCGGCCTTGTCGTTGGTGCCGGACGCGCGGGCGCCGCCGAACGGCTGCTGCCCCACCACCGCGCCGGTGGGCTTGTCGTTGACGTAGAAGTTGCCGGCCGCGTCCCGCAGCCGGTCGTGAGCCTTTGAGATCGCTGCCCGCTCGGTCGCGAACACCGAGCCGGTAAGCGCGTAAGGCGAGGTGCGGTCGGCCACATCCAGGGCCTCGTCGTAGCGCTTCTCGTCGTACACGTAGGCGGTCACCACCGGCCCGAACAGTTCACGCTGCATCAGGTCGAAGTTCGGATCGGTGGTGGCGATCACGGTCGGAGAGACGAAGTAGCCCTGGCTGTCGTCGCTGTCGCCGCCGACCACGATCTCGGCATCGGAGCTGGCACGAGCCTGCTCGATGGCCTCGTGCTGGGTCTTGTAGGACGAGCGGTCGATGACGGCACCCATGAAGTTTCGGAAGTCCTCGACGCCGCCCATCCGGATCGTCGGCACCTCGGTCTCGAGCGCCGCGCGGATCTCGGGCCACAGGTTTGACGGGGCGTACACCCGCGAGGCGGCCGAGCACTTCTGGCCCTGGTACTCAAAGGCGCCGCGCAGGATTGCGGTGGCGACGGCCTGCGGATCGGCTGAGCGGTGGGCGACGATGAAGTCCTTGCCACCGGTCTCGCCGACGATGCGGGGATAGCCCTTGTAGCGATCGATGTTCTCGCCCACCGTGCGCCACATCGAGTGGAAGACGGCCGTCGAACCGGTGAAGTGAATACCCGCCAGCTCCGGCGAGGCCAGCGCCGCGTCGCCGATCTCCGAGCCCGACCCCAGCACCATGTTGATCACGCCGGGCGGCAACCCGGCCGCCTCCAGCAACTTCATCAGGTAGTAGGTCGAGTAGACGGCGGTCGAGGCGGGCTTGAGCACGACCGTGTTGCCCATCAGCGCCGGGGCGGTCGAGAGGTTGCCGGCGATGGCGGTGAAGTTGAACGGCGCCACCGCGAACACGAATCCCTCCAGCGGGCGGTACTCCAGGCGATTCCACACGCCGGGGCCGGAGTTCGGCTGCTCCTGCAAGATGCGGTGCATGTAGCTCGGGTTGAAGCGCCAGAAGTCGGCCAGTTCGCAGGCCGCGTCGATCTCGGCCTGGTACACGGTCTTGGACTGGCCCAGCATGGTGGCGGCGTTGATCGTGTCGCGCCACGGCCCGGTCAGCAGGTCGGCCGCGCGCAGGAACACCGCCGCCCGCTCCTCCCACGGCGTACGCGACCAGTCCTCGTGCGCCTCGCGGGCGGCCGCGATCGCCTGCTCCACCTCGCCGGCGCCGCCCTTGTGGTACTCGGCCAACACGTGTTCATGGTCGTGCGGCTTGACCGAGGTGGCGGTGGTGCCGGTGCGCACCTCCTTGCCGCCGATCAGCATCGGGATCTCGATC
This sequence comes from Gaiellales bacterium, assembly GCA_038212095.1. Classification (GTDB taxonomy): domain Bacteria; phylum Actinomycetota; class Thermoleophilia; order Gaiellales; family JAICJC01; genus JAICYJ01. Next base: position 101,535 of record JBBQUW010000002.1, read on the forward strand.
CGCTGACCGCTCAGCTCGTCCAGACGCCGTTTCAGGGAGGCCCGTTCGGGCGATCCGGGGGCGTAATCACGAATCGGCTCGTTGACAGCCGGGGGAAGTTTGAAGATGCCGCTGCTCATGCCGCCTACCCTACCTTGCCGGATAGAAACGGGCGACATTTCCGAGCTCGGGAGCAGCCGCGAGCAGATGGTGGTGCCAGGCACCCACCCCTCGCTCTAACGGCCGGCCCACTCACGCCGCACATGCTCGAGCTCGATCGGCAACTCCGCCAGGTACCCCAGGTTGACCAGCCGGTAGCCCATCGCCACGGGATGGGCTCCGAACATCTGCGCCAGCAGGGTGGGGTCAGCGCCCAGCCGCTCGGTCGCGGCACGCACGTCATCCTCGGGCATCAGCAACTCGGCCGCGAACCGGTTGGCCTCGCGCTCGATCTCGTGGTCGCGGTCGTCCGGCGCAAGCTCGAGGTCGCTGCTTCGGCAGTAGACGCGCCCGACCTCGGCATGCAGCACCCAGTGCCCGATCTCGTGCGCGACGGTGAAGCGGCGTCGCGCATGCGGCTCGTCGCGGCGCACCCAGATCTCGCGCCGATCGGGCAGCAGCAGTCCGGATAAGCGCCCACCGCCGAGCGCGGCAGGCGATGGCGGGAGCTCACCGGCCATCCGCACCCGTAGGCCGAACACGCTGCCGGCGACCTCCTCGACGTCGACCGGAACGCCGGGAAGCGCGTACAGCCGCCGGAACCGGGCCAGCGCACGCCGTGCGCGGTCGATCTCAGACATCGCCGCCGGTGAACAGGTCGTCGATCTCCGGCCGCTCGGCGTCTGCACTCTGATCGAACAGGACGTCAGCAGCCGGTACCGCAGCCGGCGCCTCGCGGAGGAACGCAAGGCCCACGCGGTCAGCCGGCGGGTCGATCGCGGTCAGCCGCCGGCCGCGCTCGAGCAGATCGCCGCTCACGGACAGGGCTGCCGCCAGCGCCGCCACGACCGGGCCGCGGACGCGGCGGGGATCGAGCGACCCGGCCTCCAGCTCGTGCAGGTAGCCCTCGACCTGCGAGGTCGCATCGGGATAGCCGAGCGCCTCGGCCAGACGCCGCACCAGGCCGCCGCGCGTGATGCCGCGTTGCTCGCGCAGCATCGGCAACAGATCCGGCCACGGCAGTGCCGCTTGGTCGAGGCGCTCGTACATCGCGTCCAGCTCATCATCGGTCACACGCGCCGACGGTCGGGCCACGAGGTAGGCCTCCAGCATGTCGGCCAGCCGCGCGCGATCGTCGCCGGCTCGATCGAGATAGCCGGCCACGTCCACCGCTCCACCCACCTCGTGCTGACCTGCGAACTCGCGAAACAGCTGCTCGATAGTGTCGCTCACCCCGTCAGCTCCTTCTGCAGCCGTGCCAGCGCGCGGTGGTAGGCGACGTGGACGGCGTTCGGCTCCATGCCGAGCTGCTCGCCAACCTCGGCCGCCGAGCGTCCCTCGAGGGCACGGCCGGTGACGATCGTGCGATCACGTGCCGACAGCCGCGCCAGCATCGAGAACACCCAGTCGTCGAACTCGACGATGTCATCGACGGAGGCGTCCCAGTCGCCCAGCGGCGCGCTTGCCGGACGGAGCCGGCGCCGCTCGAGCATGGTGGCCACGGCCCTTCGGCTGATCACGGTCAGCAGCGCCGGCACGTTCTCGATCGGCCGCGTGCCGTGGCAGACCGTCAGCCACAGGCGAGCCTGCGCGTCCTGGCAGACATCGTCCAACTCCTCGCGCGGGCTTGAGCGCGCGCAGACCGCGCGTACCAACGAGTGGTGCCGCACCAGCAGCAGCGAGACGCACCGGCGAGCGGTGATCTCGCCGGGTGCTCCGGCATCGCGAGCAGCCCGCGCCAGCTCGACCAGCCGTTCGTCCGGCAACGGTCGCAGGTCGTCCCACGTGAGCGGATGCGTGGCTGTCACCGAAGTCCATTCTACGCGGGCTGTCGGCGCCGCCCGTACGCGCCTTACACACGGGGCCGGGCTACCGGGGCGACTCGTTCGGCAGCGCGAGCAGGTCGCGGATGGAGACGATCCCCACCAGCACTCCGTCATCGACGATCGGCACGTGCCGGAAGCCACCGTGGATCATCATCATCGCGGCCTGGCCGTTGGTGGCCGTGGAGTCGACGGTGACAGGATCGCGGGTCATCCGCCCCTCGATCGTGCCTTCGATGCTTCCCTCCCCCACCGCTTTCAGGACGTCACGCTCCGTCAGGATGCCGATCAGGCGATCGCCGTCGGTGACGAGGATCGCTCCCACCCGGCGCGTCGCCATCCGGTGCGCAGCCTCGGTCAGCGGCGTGGACGACTCGGCCGTCAGCAGGTTGCGGGTCATGGTGCTCGAGACGTGATCCTCGCGTGGACGCTGGTACGTCATACCGATCGTCACCTCCGGTCGGGGGCGCGATACTACCCCACCGCCGCTCGGGCTACCATCCGGGCATGCCCGCCCAGGCCTACCGAGGCAAGCCCTGCGTCTGTCAGCATCGGCTGGAGTTTTGTGACCAGCGCTGCGTCGCCGACATGATGGCGACCACGTTCTACATGGCCTGCCTGAAGCTGACCGGTCGCCGCTGCCTGGTGGTGGGGGGAGGCTCGGTGAGTCTGGAGAAGGTCGAAGGTCTGCTGGCAAGCGGCGCACGCGTCCACGTGATCTCGCCCGAGCTGTGCGACGAGGTCGAGCAGCTGGCTGCGGCCGGCGACATCGAGCTGTCGCGGCGCACCTACCGGCACGGCGATCTGGAGGGGCACTTCCTGGCGATCGCCGCCACCAGCGATACCGACGTCAACGTGGCGGTGTTCGACGAGGCGGAGCAGCGGGCGATGCTGTGTAACGTGGTCGACGTGCCGCCGCTGTGCAGCTTCATCCTGCCAGCGATCGTGCGCACCGGCCCGATCGCGATCGCGATCTCGACTGCCGGCGCCAGCCCCGCGCTGGCCAAGCGCATGAAGCGCGAGATCGGCGACATGTTCGGCGAGGCGTACGCCGAGCTGGCCGAGCTGCTGAACGATGCCCGCGGCTGGGCCAAGGCGACGCTGCCGAGCTACGACGACCGCAAGGCCTTCTTCGAGGGCATCGTCAACGGCAGCCCCGACCCGATCGAGCTGCTTCGCGCCGGCGATCGTCAGGCCGTGCTGGATCTGATCGCGACCCGACAGGCCGCCCTCACCGAGGTGTAGTCGCCCCGGGTTCGTCCCGCTGCGCTACTTCACGAGGTTTTGGACGTCAACGGCGGTCTCCTGCGGCGGCGCGGAGAAGCCACCCGGGATCCCGGCCTGCATGCTGGGGATGAGCGTGCCGTCTCGGAACGTCTCCCAGCTCTGCTGGGTGTCGTGGATAGCGATGATCGTCCAACCACCGGCGGACGGGCCGGCCGCGTGGAAGATCTGTCCTGCCGGCAGGCTGCCATCCTCGGGGTGCACTGCGGCGATCGACGCCTCGTACTGCTCCTTGGTGCCGCCTGCAAACTGGTGAACAACGCCGTATGGCATGACTGGGCTCCTTGTCGCGGCAGCCGACCGTACCACGGCACCACAACGCACGTCCTGGTCACAGCCGACGTGAGAGGGGTCAGACCCCTCGCACGGCCCGCGTGTGAACTGTGCGCGCTCGTCGTCACAGAGGTCACGGGCGGCTTCCGCGTAGGGCCTGTCTCGCAGGACGCGGCGAGACGTCGGCTCGCAGCGGTCACAGCCGACTCACGCCGGGCGTGAGAGGGGTCTGACCCCAACCACGCCCGGCGTGAAGGCGCCGAGTGGCTGCTGTGACAAATGCCACGGGTGGCGCAAGCGGACCGCCATGCGGCGGGGCCATCCTTGGTGGCTAGATCACGGTCACGTTGGTCGCCTCCATCCCCTTTCGCCCCTCCTGTGGTTCGTACTCGACGTTCTGTCCCTCGTCGAGATTCCGGAACCCGGAGCCGGAGATGTTGGAGAAGTGGACGAACAGATCGCTGCCGCCGTCCTCGGGGCTGATGAAGCCGATGTGCTCCCCTGTCAATCGTTTGAACGACGCAGGTCATGCACGAAGAAACGGCTACCACACGTACGTCCATGGATCCTCGGGAGGATCCACGGCGAAGATTGTACCGAATTCGGTCGCAAAATTTGCGGCCCGGGCCGGTCGGTCAGGCCGTCTCGGCGGCGTCCAGCGGCTCGGCCTGCCCGGCCTGCTGCTCGCCGGCTCCGTCGCCGGCCGCCGGCTTGCGGCGTCCCCGCGACCGCGACCGCCGTCGCCGCTCACGCCGCTCCGGTGACGCCCCCACCGGCTCGCCGCGCGCCAGCTTTCGCACCGCGCCCGGCCGCGAGTCGCGGGTGATGCCATCCTCGGTCTCGATCTGAAACTCGACCCGCACCCTGCCGCGTACGCCGGCCGCCTTGAGCTGCAGCAGCACCCGGCGAGCTGCGTCGTCGAGCAGCACCGAGGCCTCCTCGGTGGTCAGCTGAACCACCAGGCCGGCACCCTCCACCGCGACCCGCGCCCGGCGGTCGCTGTGGTCGCCCTCCGCCAGAATCTTGCCCACCGACACCTCGAGGCCCGCCTGCTCACCGGCCGCAGCGCGCACCTCCTGCGCGGTCTGCATGATCGTCTCGCCACCGGCCAGCCGCCATACGATCGGATCGTCGCCGGCCACCGAGGCACGCATCACCTCGTCAGCGTCGTCGCGCAGCCGCACCGCCACCGCCGCAGCGACATCGACCACCACGGCGCCGTCGACCCGCTTGACCGGCACGGCCGGCGGGGTGGCGCCCACCACGGCACCGTTGAACGAGACGGTGTCACTCTTCTCGGCCTTCTCGGGCGAGCGCGAACGCTTGGTCTGCTTGACCTTCTGCTGCGGCGCCGGGATGTTCGAGCCCAGTGCGGCTGCCAGCCGCTGAGGATCGGCGGAGAGCACCACCCGCGCCTTCTCGATGATCCGCTCCGCGGCCGTGTTGCGACGTGGAGAGGCCACGGCCAGGATCGCGGCGCCGGCCTCGAGCGGACCGGTGGTGGCGATGTGCGCCAACTTGGCCGCCGCCTCGGTGTGCGCCCCCTCGCCCGCAGCCGACGCCAGTCCGCCCAGCAGGCTGCGGCCATCGGTGACGTGCGCTCCCGCGTAGCGATACTCATGGTCGCGCGCGGCCTTGGCCAGCTGCCATGTCCAGGACGCGATGCGGTCGATCGGCGCCTCGATCTTGCCGTCGCCCATCGCCAGCAGCAGCACGCGCGCGCCCTGGCCGCGATCCTGCTGCCACGTGGGCGCCGCCTCCACCAGCCGGCAGGCCATCGCGAAGGTCGTCTGGCTGGGTCGCTGCGACGAGAGGTCACCCAGCGCCGCCAGCCGCAGACGGCGATGCTTGTTCTCGGCGGCGCAGGTGAACAGGAAGAGTTCCCGCGCCTCGGGCTGCAGGGCGGCGATCCGCTCGGCCAGCTGCTGCGCGTCGGCCGGTGTGACCGCGCGCGCCGCCACCACCGACCAGGCCCGCTGCTCGTCCACCGGCAGCTTGGACGCGTCGACCAGCCGCCACTGGTTCGCGATCACGGCAATCCGCCGCTCGGGGTTGTCCGACACCGGCACGATCCAGGATGCTTCCTTCACGATCGCCTTCGGCGGCCGGCGTCGCCAGCGGCGGCGGCGGGGCGGCGGCGGCGTGACGAGCCCGCTCGGCCGATAGGCATCGACGTCCAGCAGCGAGTGCAGGGTGATCACGCGCTCGGTATGCGGCGCACCGGGCTCGGCGAAGTCGACCACGATGCCCGACTCCTTGCGCCGGTGGAGACGCATGATACGGCCCACCCGCTGCTGGTACACGCGGCGGCTGGCGGTCGGTGCTAGGTGCATGCAGACCGTCGCCCGGGGCGCGTTCCAACCCTCGGCCAGCAGCATCGCATTCACCAGAACGTTGATCTCACCCCGTTCGTATGCGGCCAGCGTCTCGGCCAGCTGCCGGGGAGGCGTCTTGCCCGATACGGCAGCGGCCTTCATGCCGATCGCCTTCATCGCCGCGGCGACGCGCTCGGCGTGCAGAACGCCGGCTGCGTAGACGATGCCGGGCGTGTCGCCGAACCGGCTCTGGTACAGATCGGCAGCCGCCATGTTGAGCGGATCGAGGTCGAGTGCGAGAGCCAGCTCGCCCTGATCGAAATCCCCGCCGACGATCTCGACCGTCCGCAGCGAGGCGATCGGCTTGACCCGCACGCAGCGAAGCGGCGCAACCACCCCTCGCCGCACTGCTTCGGCCAGCGGCAGGTCGGCCACCTCGGCCGGGAACACGTCGCTGACGTGCTTTTGCAGCAGCTGGTCGGTGGCCGTCATGCCGATGTAGACCGGTTCCGACAGTCGCCGGATGGAGGCGGCGGTCTTCTCGCCCAGCGCGGTGTGCGCCTCGTCGCAGACCACCACGCCGTAGACGTCCGGCTTCAGCTGGTCGGCATGCTTGATGAACCAGGAGTAGGTGTTGATGGTGAGGGGCGGCGTGGACGGAGTGGTGTCGCCGATCAGCACCGCGGCGTGCATCCGCGGGCCGTATCCCTCTTTGGTCAGGTCGCGGGTGAACTGGTCGACCAGCAGTCGCCGGTGGGTCAGGATCAGAACGCCGGTGGTGCGGGCGGCATCGACGAAGCCGGCCGCCGCGATCGTCTTGCCGGATGCGGTCGGGTGTTTGAATCGGTAGCGACGGCGCGCGCCGGGATCGGCGGCCGTCGGCACATCCTCCACCTCGTCCAGCGCCGGGACATGGGCCACGGCGACGTCGAAGCCCTCAGCATCCTCACCGTTGCCGTTGCCGTTGTTGTCGACCTCGGCGTCGCTCTCTTCCTCGTCGTCGTCCTCGTCATCATCGCGCTCGAGGTCGGCGATCAGCGCCGCCAGCTGGCCGGCCAGCGCATCGACCTGGTGGCGTCGCAGCGTCGTGCCCGAGACGAGCTTGGGCTGCGCCTCCGAGAGCACGCGATCGAGGCCGAGCAGCAGCGAGTAGTCACGCCGCCAGGGGTAGCTGGGCTCGACCAGGCCGCGATCCATCTCGGCCAGCGCGGCATCCAGCGCGGCTCGGCGCGCGGTGCCGGCAGCGAGCGCCGAGGCGGCGTCCTCGCCATCGTGTAAGAGCGGCTCCCCGCACCACATCGAAACGCGGTACGCGGCCGCTTCCAGGTCGGCCGTAATCCCCAAAGTCATCAATAGTTGGTGCTATCCGGTTAAATACGGGCGCCAGCATGGCGGCTCCCGGACGGCTCGCTCAGTGTAGCTGATCGGGCGGCGGAAGGTCGGCGGATTCGCGAATCCTCCGACCGCGACCCATGGCGGCCGCCACCAGGTCGGCAAGGCCGCCGTGCAGCGTGGCTCCGGCGGCCAGTGCTCCCTCGCCGCCATCGTCCAACGGCTCGAGCATCGATACGACACCTCCCGCTTCCGCCACAAGCACCACGCCGGCAGCCCGATCCCAGTGGTGGGTGCCCAACTCGAAGTAGCCGTCCAGACGGCCGCAGGCCACCCACGCCAGGTCGAGCGCCGCCGAACCACCGCGGCGGATGTCGCGCACGTGCGGCAGCACCTCGACCAGCATCCGCGCCTGCCGCGCACGCGTCGGTGCCCGGTACGCGAACCCGGTGCCGATCAGCGCCCGCGAAAGGTCGTCCTGCTGCGATACGACGATCGGTCTGCCGTTCAGTGTGGCGCCACGGCCGCGTTCGGCCGCAAACAGCTCGCCCCGGCAGGGATCGAACACGACGCCCACCAGCCCGCCGTCGGCATCCTCGCAGGCCACGCTGACCGACCAGATCGGCAGCCCGTACAGGTAGTTGGTGGTGCCGTCGAGCGGATCCACCACCCACTGCAGCCCGGAGTCGCCGGCCACGTCGGCACCCTCCTCCCCCAGCAGCCCGTCGCCGGGTCTCTGTTCGAGGATCATGCGGCGGATCAGCGCCTCGGCATCGCGGTCGGCATCCGACACCATGTCGGTCTCGCTGCTCTTGCGATCGACGCCGGTGGCGGGACGCTGGAAGCGGTCGAGCAGCAGCGCGCCCGCCGCGCGGGCCGACCGCTGCGCGAGTGCGAGCAGCCCCGGTTCGGCACGTTCCAACATCGCGGGACAGTCTAGTGAGCGATGTGAAGGATCGTGCAGGAGTTAGTGAAGTCCTGCAAATAGCTGGCATTTTCGCTCTGACTGGGGCATGCTTGGACGACGATGCGACAGCGTGTCATCGATCGACTCATGGGACGGCGCCGCGACCGACGGCTGGCCCAGCAGTTGGAACACCGCTTTCGCGCGCAGATGGACGCGCGCGCCGAGCAAGCGGCGCGTATGGTCGACGAGCTGCGCCAGATCTGACAGCCCACGGGGTTACCATCATGGCGTGGCCCGACTCAACTACTCCCGACTGACCGACCAGCTGCTGGCCGGAGCGATGCCCCACTCCGCAGACCACGTCCAGGCGCTCAGCGGCGAGGGCGTGCGCTGTGTGGTCAACCTATGTGAGGAGCGCGAGTACTGGGAGGGGGAGCGGGACGCCGTGCTGACCGCGTACCGCGCGAGTGGCATCGTCGAGCACCACCTGCCGGTGCGAGACGGCGGCACGGTTCCCAACGATGTGATCGAGGCAGCGCTCGCGGCCGCGGCCGGCGGACCTGTCTACGTCCACTGCCGGGGCGGTCGCGAACGCTCGGCGACGGTCGCGGTGGCGCTGCTGGCTCGGGCCGAGGGGATATCGGTCGATCGCGCGCTGCTCCAGGCTCAGGCGTCGCGGCCGGTGTTCGAGCCGTTACCCTGGCAGGTGGCGGCGCTGCGCGCCTGGGCCACCCAGTAGCACGCAGCGGCCACACTTGTGACGTTTGCGGCGTGACACATTCGTGTTCAACGCGAGCGCCGGTCGGGAATAGACCCAGACAAGCGTCGCCCCGCTCTGCGAAGGGCATCGCCGCCGGTCGTCGAAGGAGGCATCTTCCAGCGACATTACGGGTTCCTATTGCAATGTTTGCGAAAACATCGTATCCTCGTCTCGCACGCTGTATTGGCGCGGGCTTCATCGGGGTTTAGACACAGGAGAGGTGGGATTTACATGACGAAGGTTCTCAGGGGTGTGATGGCGATCATGGGCGCAGCGGCGTTCCTCGCCGTTTCGGCTGCGACCGCTTTCGCGGGCGATCCGTACGCCACGGGTGGCGGCGGAGTCAAGGGTGAGTCGACCGGCGGCGGCACTCTGCCGTTCACCGGTGCCGAGCTGGCCCTGTACGTGGTGATCGGCCTGGCGATCGTCGCCAGCGGCCTCTCGCTGCGCGCCTACTCTGCGCGACGCGCAAGCTAGGCTCGTTCACCTGCAGATTTGGAGGGGGCGCCGCAAGGCGCCCCCTCACTGCTTTTAAGGGTCTGAAGTTCTCATCGGGTAGCGTCTGCGGATGCTCGTGCGCGTCGTGCAGCCGCCGGATGTGACCCGTCTCGCCGAGGTGTTCCCGGAGAGCGAGGGGACGCCCGAGAACCGCCTCCCGTTCGGCTGCGACGTCAGGACCAAGGCATATTGACGTCGCTCGCCGCCTGGAACGGCGATCAGCCGGTTGGCTACTGCGCCGTACGCTGGCGGGTCGCGGGGGGCGAGGCATCCATCCACGCGCTCATGCTCGAGTGCGCGGAGTTGGCTGACGTGTTCGTGGCCGTGACCTGGCGTCGCCGAGGCGCCGGGCGGCTGCTGGTCGAGGCTGCCGAGTTGCTGGCGCGGCAGCGGGGAGAACGGACTCTTGGCCTTGAGGTGACGGTGGCCAACCCTGAGAACGCGGCTGCCCGACGTTTGTACGAGACTCTTGGCTACCAGGACGCCGGGCTGGGCGAGTTCGACGCCGGCTACAGCTACTTCCTGCCGGACGGAACTGCGCACCGCGATGAGGAGCGCCACCGGTATCTGATCAAGCGCCTGGCAGCACTGTAAGCCGGCTCAGGCGGCGCGCTCGGCGCCGTCGAGCACCCGCAGCCGCACGGGCTTTCGCAGCAGCCCGTCAACGTCCTGCGTGCGGCACGCATCACACAGGTACGAGGTCACCGCGGCGGGCGCCTGGTCGCACCAGACGCAGATGCCGGAATCGAGTGCGTCGATCGCCGCCTGAATGTTGTGGGGGTGGTTACCGTGCTGATCGGCCATGTCTCATACCGTGCCTTCGGAGGGAGGTGAAGATCTTCGCCGCCGGGTAATCGGCACGCCATCGACGATTTGAGGTAACGCCTCCCCAGCTTGTGGTATCCGCACTCAAGCGGGCGCCCCGTCGGCACGATGTAGAACTTGATGAACCCCTCCGATCTCACCTCCAGCCTTGCCCGAATCAACGACCGCATCCGGTCAGCCGTCACGGCCGCCTCATCCCTGCTCGTGCTGACGGCGGTCGCGCTGGGCGGCGCCTATGGCATCCACCAGATCCAGCCCGGACTGGCCCAGACGATCGCCGTGATCGCGCTGGTGGGCGTGCTCTGTCTGGGCGTGGCCGGCCGCATCTTCCACTGGCAGCGGGACGAGATCTACGACGAGATCGTGCTGGCGGGCTTTCGCCACGTCCACCCCACCGCGGTCGCGCGGCGGGCGCGGCAGCTGGTCTCGACCGGCCACCGGCGCCAGTTCGCGGACGCGCTCGACCGGTTCGTGATCGCGGCCGTGGAGCGGCGGCCGACCGCCGTTCCGGTCCACCGCGACGCGCTGATCGAGCTGCAGCCTCGGGTTGAGCTGATCTCGACCCTGCTGCGCCGCGACGACCTCGATCTGGAGCCGGCCGGCATGGTGCTGGTGCGCCGCCTGGTCACCGACGGAACGACCAGCCCGCTGTTTCGGCCCGCCTCGGAGCCCCGCGAGCTGGAGCGGGAGCTTGACCGGATCCAGCGCGTGTTGGGCGTCGACGATGCCAATCGCCTGGCCGCCTAGAGCTCCATCAGCCGTGCGACGCCGCGCCGCTCGAGCCCGCGGCTGATGATCATGCGCTGGATCTCGGAGGTGCCCTCCCAGATCCTGTCCACCCGTAGCTCACGCCACAGCCGTTCGGCCGGGTTGCGACGCATGTAGCCGCGACCACCGAAGATCTGCACCACCCGGTCGGCGACACGCCCCGCGGTCTCGGACGCGATCAGCTTGGCCATCGACGCCTTGGCGTGCACCAGCTTAGGATCGGCGCCGGAGTCGTACAGCTGTCCGACGTAGTAGGTCAGCAGCCGGGCGGCGGTCGTCTCGGCCGCGCAGTCAGCCAGCATGAACGCGATCGCCTGGTGATCGAAGATGCGGCTGCCGAACTGCTCACGCTCGAGCGCCCACTCGGTGCCGATCTCGATCAGCCGGTCGCACGCGCCGCAGCAGCGCGCGGCGATATGGACGCGCTCCTCGATGAACCACTCGGACGTCAGCTCGAAGCCCTGGCCGACCTCGCCGAGGACGCTGTTCAGGGGCAGCGGCGTGTTGGTGAACGTGTACTCGGGGTGGCGGTAGGGGAAGTTGTGCGTGAAGTCGGGATCGTCCGTCATCTCGACCCCGGGCAGGTCTTTGTCGACGATGAACAGGGCCGGCTGCCGCTGCATGCCGTCCACCGCCCAGGCCAGCACGAGGAAGTAGCTGGCGATATCGCCATCGGTGACGAACCACTTCTTTCCCGACAGCCGGTACCCGTCGCCCTCCCGCACCGCCTCCGCCCGGATCGCGCGCGGATCGGAGCCGGCATGCTCTTCGGTGATCGCGTAGGCGTGGCGATGGTCGCCGCGCACGTCCGGCAGGAGGTACCGCTCGATCTGGTCGGGCCGACCGTGCACCAGCACGTTGGACGGGCTCCAGACCAGCACCCACAGACAGTTGGTGAGCCGGCCGAGCTGCTCGTGCATCACGATCTGCTCGGTCAGGTTGAGGCCGGCGCCGCCGTAGCCGGTGGGGATGTTGGCGGCGTTCAACCCAGCGTCCAGCACCGCCTGCTTGACCGTGGCGTGAGCAGCCGCCGAGAGCCGGCCGTGGCTCTGCTCCGCCTCCAGCTCGAGCGGCTGCAGCACGTCGTCGACCAGGGCGCGGACGCGGGCCTGCAGCTGCTTCAACTCGGGCGTGAGCGTAAAATCCATGGAACGAGACCTTTCTCAGACGGGGTGGATCGCGGTTGAAGCGCCGCCAAAGATCAGCGCCGCCGGCAGGTCGGCCGGTGCGATTCGGGCCAGCGTGGCGTGTGAGAGGTCGACCACCAGTTCGCCCGGGGGCGCGTCCAGACCCAGCGAGCGGGCACCGTTGCGGCCGCCGATCTCGAGCAGGTAGGCGGTGGGGCCGTCATCGCCGACCGGCACCAGCACGTTGCGGCGCTCGGCCAGCCGGCGGGCGCAGTGCTCGATCTCACGCAGCTCCGCCAGCGGGTCGATGATCGTGTTGGAGTCGCTGCCGATGCAGATCGGCACGCCGCGTTGCAGCAGTTCGGCCGCGGGCAGGAAGCCGTCGCCCAGGTTGGCCTCGGTCGTCGGGCAGGCGCAGACGGTGGTGCCGCTCTCGGCCAGCAGATCCAGCTCGCGCTCGGAGACGTGGGTGGCATGGACGATGGTCGAGCGGGGGCCCAGCAAGCCCACGTCCGCCAGTAGCTCGATCGGACGCAGGCCGTACTCGGCCTCGCACTCGGCGATCTCGCGCCGCTGCTCGTTGGCGTGGATGTGCACCACCATGCCGCTCTCATCCGCGTAGCGGGTGATCTCCTCCAGCCATGGCCGCGGCACCGCCCGCACGCTGTGGGGCGCGAGGCCCACGCGGCACTCCGCCGCCAGCGCCTCGACCCGCTCCAGGTAGGCGGCGACGGTGGGGTCGCAGAAGCGGGCCTGGCCCTCGGTCGGCGGGCGGCCGGCTCCGGCCCGCGCGTAGGCGCACATCAGCAGCACGATCTCGATACCGGCGTCGCGGGCGGCGGCCACCGTCGCCTTCGCCATCGCGTTGGGATCGGCGTAGGGCCGGCCTCCGGGCTGGTGGTGCGGGTAGTGAAACTCGCCCACCGCCGTGTATCCGGCTGCGACCATCTCGTGGTACAGGAGCAGCGCGACGTCGTAGGCCGAGTCGGGGTCGATAGCGTTGGCCGCCCGGTACATCGCATCCCGCCATGTCCAGAAGTCATCCTGAGGATGCGCCGGATCGACCCGCTCGACACGGCCACGCAGCATGCGCTGGAAGGCGTGGCTGTGTGCGTTGACAAAGCCCGGCAGGCGAAGCGTCGTCTCGATCATACGCGTATCCTCCCAGACCGATGGCCGACGTATCCCGAGAACGGTTCGTATCGTGGTTCGACGAGCTGGCGGCGATCGGCAGAGGCGATTCGGGCTGGAACAGGCTTGCCTGGAGTCCACTGGAGGCGGAGGCGCGGGCCTGGTTCACGCGCGTGGCCGGATCGATCGGCCTCACGCTGCAGCAGGACGGCGCCGGGACGCTGTGGGCTGTCACCGAGGACGCCGACAGCGGGCCATGGGTGTGCGCCGGCTCGCACCTGGACACGCAGCCCGACGGCGGCGCCTACGACGGGGCGCTGGGCGTGGTCGCAGCGCTCGAGGCGGCGGCCACACTGCTCGAATCAGGCGCGCCGCGGCGCCACCCGCTGGCCGTGGCGGCGTTCGTGGACGAGGAGGGCGCGCGCTTCCGCACGCCCACGTTCGCCAGCCTCGCGATCACCGGCGGCCTGGACATCGATCACGTGCTGGATGTGATGGGCGAGGCGCCGGCCATCTACGGCGTCAACCGCCAATCGCTGGTGGCGTCGGTCACGCAGTTGGAACGGGTGCGCTGCTTCATGGAGGTGCACGTCGAGCAGGGAGGCTCGCTGGTCGACCGGCAGTTGGCACTTGGCGTCGCCGACGTGCTCGCGCCGCGACAGCGCTGGCGGGTGCGGTTCGAGGGCGAGGCGAACCACGCCGGAACGACCGCCATGTCGGGACGTCGCGACGCGCTGCTTCCCGCCGCTCGATTCGTGCTGGCTGTCGACGAGGTGGCGCGCGCCCACAGCGGCGCAGTCGCAACCGTGGGCCGGGTGGAGGTCAGCCCCGGCTCGACCAACTCAATCCCGGGACAGGTCGCCGTCTCGCTGGACGTGCGGGCGCTGTCTCGCGACACGGTGACAGCGATGGTCGATCAGCTCCGCGAGCGGTTCGGCGAGGCGTCGTTTGGACTCGAGTCGAGCAACGACGGCGCCGGCTTTGACGATCACCTGCGTCGCCTGCTGATGGACGCCGCAGCGGATCGCGGCGTGGCGGCGGGTGACCTGCCGTCCTACGCCGGGCATGACGCTGGAATCCTGGCTCCGCACCGGCCATCGGCAATGCTGTTTGTGCGCAACCCGACGGGGGCCAGCCACACGCCTGCCGAGTTCGCCGCCGAGGCGGACTGCGTGGCGGCCACCCAGGTGCTGTGTGACGCGCTGGGGACGGAGCTGGGAGGCACGTAGCCGTTATCCACAATCGTTCCACAGGCCACCGCAAAGCGGTGGATCACTGTGCACAACCGGCGAAAAATCCCGCTCGCAGCGTTACTCGACCTGAGGAAAACTCGCGCGCGGCTTGACGAATGGCTGGGGAAAGGCGCAATGTGGCCCGCTCATCCCCCCCAATCCGACGCCAGGCCTCTCGCATTCCGTCCTCGCCAGGCCTGGCGTCGGCAGTTAATGCCCGGTGCTACGGTGGCGGGCCATGGGCAAGGTCTACGACAGCATCGACTCCCGGCTCGAGCAGTGGATCGGGCGCCAACAGCTGTTCTTCGTCGCCACGGCGCCAGATGGTGAGGGACACGTCAACGTCTCACCCAAGGGGCCGTGTGACAGCCTGCGGGTGCTCGACCCTCATACGATCGCCTACGTCGACATGGCGGGTAGCGGCATCGAGACGGTGGCGCACGTTCGGCAGAACGGCCGCATCTGCGTGATGCTGTGCGCCTTCCAGGGGCCGCCGCTGATCCTGCGCCTCCACGGCCGCGGCGAAGTGTTCCGGCCGGCAGACGACGAGTTCGGCGAGCTGATGGCCGGATTCGATCTATCCGCCGCCCCGGCACTGGAGGGCGCGGCGCGCTCGGTGGTGCGGGTCAGCCTCGACCGGATCGCTGACTCCTGCGGCTATGACGTCCCGCTGATGGAATACGTCGGTGCCCGGCCGCAGCGGATCGCCTGGCTGGAGCGCAAGCTGGCGCAGGGCGGCGAGGGCGCGGTGGCCGAGTACGTCGCGGCCAACAACGCTGAGAGCATCGACGGACTGGCGGGAATCTGATGCTGCAAGGCAGGCGCGTCGTGCTGCGGGCGCGCAACCCCGAGGATGTCGAGATCCTGCACGCCCAGTTGCAGGACGATGCCGAGACGAGGTCGCGGGCCGACTCGCGGCCGTGGCGACCGATCCCGCCGGGTTCGGCAGCGTCCCCGTACGGCGTCGTCGACCCCTCCGATGATGCCGCCTGCTTCTCGGTGGTCGAGATGGCGGGGTCGGCGCTGGTCGGTGAGGCGCTGCTGTGGGGCATCGACCTGCACAACCGCGTGGCGCACGTCGGCCTCTCGCTGCTACCGGCCGCGCGTGGACGCGGGCTGGGCAGCGACGTGGTGCGCGTGCTGTGCGACTACGGCTTCCGCATCCGCGGCCTGCACCGGCTTCAGGTGGACACGCTCAGCGACAACCAGCCGATGATCAAGGCTGCGCTGCAGGCCGGCTTCGTCAGCGAGGGCGAAACCCGCCGATCGGCCTGGGTGCTGGGCTCGTTCGTCGATGAGACGATCCTTGGGTTGCTCGCCGACGAGTGGCGGCCGGAGGGTGGCTGATCACGGACGGGCCGTCCTCCGTTCCTCCGCGAGCCTGCGGGAGAGCAGTCCCAGCACCGCCGCCTCGCGTGCGGTGAGGCCGGCGAGCTCCCTGGCCAGCTTGCGGGCGACCTCCTTCTCGAGCACCGCGCTCAGGGTTCCGTCGAGGTGGGCGTCGAACACGTCGGGGTGCACGTAGCAGCGACGGCACACCGCGGGGGTGTTTCCGAGCTCCGCCGCGACCGATTCCACGGCGGCCACCATGTGCCGTTTGGCCTGGCTCTGCGAGCCAAACTCGCCCAGCTCGTGCAGCGCCCAGGCGGCGAGCACCGTGCCCGACCAGGTGCGAAAGTCCTTGGCGGTGAAGCGATCTTCGGAGAACTCCCGTAGGTAGCTGTTGACGTCGTTGGAGTCGATGTCGACCGCCTCGCCGTTTTCGTCGAGGTACCCGAACAGCTCCTGCCCCGGCAGCGCCTCGCATCGTTTCAGCACGCGCGCCACCCGCCGGTCGGTGAGTTCGATGTCGTGCATCTTCCCGCTCTTTCCGCGGAAGTGAAATGCGATCCGGGAGCCGTCCACCTCGACGTGCTGGTCGCGCATCGTCGTGAGACCGAACGAGCCGTTCTTTCGCGCGTACTCATCGTTTCCGACCCGGATGTTGGTCGTATCGAGGAGGTGCACGACGGTCGCGACGACCCGCTCGCGGCTCAACGTCGTACGCGACATGTCCTTGTCCACTTGACGGCGGATCCGCGGCAGCGCCTTGCCGAAGGCGAGCATCCGATGGTACTTGGTCTCGTCGCGAACCTCTCGCCAGCGCGGGTGGTACCGGTACTGCTTGCGACCGCGGGCGTCTCGGCCGGTTGCCTGCAGATGCCCGTTTGCCGATCGGCAAATCCACACGTCGGTCCAGGCCGGCGGGATCGCGAGTGCCTGTACCCGCGCGACCTGTTCATCAGATAGCGAGTCGCCGTGCGCATCCAGGTACTGGAACCCTCTGCCGCGCCCTCGGCGAGAGAAGCCGGCTTCACGATCCGAGACAAACCTGAGGCCAGCGCTGCGCGCGGATGCCTCCGATTCGAGATCGCTCGTTGCAGATGATCCCTCCATCGCTCCCCGATGTACCCGGAATGCTGGTGGTTCAATCGTGCGAACGACCGGCCCGGAATTGGAGAACCCCGCTGGCGCGGGGCTCTCCGGTAGCCGGTCTGTAAGCGGGATTCTGTCGTGGGCAGCCATCCATCTGGGCCGACCGTCTCCGGCCGGCTCGTGCCGCCTACCTGGAGCTCGGCGGACCGCGTCATCACTCCGTTTGGCGTTGCACCGGGTGGGGCTTGCCTAGCCGCCCCCGTTACCGGGGACGCTGGTGGTCTCTTACACCACCGTTTCACCCTTACCGCGGCGCTCCGTGGAACGCCGTGGCGGTCTCCTCTCTGTTGCGCTGTCCAGCGGGTTTCCCCGTCCGGGTGTTACCCGGCACCCTCGTCCTGTGGTGTCCCGACTTTCCTCGACGCTTTCGCGCCGCGGCTGCCTAACCGGCATCGAAGGAGTCTACTGCTGGCCGGACGGGGCGACCAGCGTGACGCCGCCCTGGGCCTGGTAGCGGTGGCCGTGCAACGTAAACCGAACCAGCAACGACAGCGGCCCCGCTGTCGGCGCGACCAGCAGCGCGCGCCGGTCGCCGGAGCTGAGCTCGCGGGTGGTCAGCACCTGGTCGCCGGCCACTACCCGCACCTTGCCGGCGCCGGCCGGCAGGCCCGCCACGGTGATGACGACCAGTTGGCCGCTGACGGGCTGCGACGGCTGGGTGACGACCACCGGCGCCCGCCCTTGCCAGTGCACCGGGCCAGATGACGGCGGCGGCGAGATCAGTGCCAGCGCCGAGAGCAGCAGCCATACGAGCGGGCCGATCACAGGTGCAGCTCCGTCCACAGCGCGTCTCGCATCAGCCGGCCGTTGGCCGAAATGTTCGGTTGGATGCTTGCGGCGAGCGCGTCGGCGTTGGGGCAGATCGCGCCGTTGTCGACCAGCGACGCCGGCAGCGTCGTACGGGCTTCGAGCAGCGGCACGGGCAGCATCAGCTGCTCAACCGCGGCGGCTTCGACCGCCGGGACGAGCCACGCCTCGAGCCAGGCGTGGGCGGCAACCGGATGCGGGGCGTAGATGGGGATGCAGTAGCTTCGCATGTCGTAGGCGCTACCCTCGCTGGGCACGTAGAAACGCACCCCGGAGCTCATCCGGCGATACGTGTCGCTGCGCGCCAACCTCGCCAGCACCGGCAGGGTGGTGATGCGCGGTGCTGATCGGAGGCGTACGCCGGGTACGTGCAGCGATGAGCGCAGCTCGACCAGCCGGTCGTGCGCGTCGCTGAGATCGCCCGCCGAATCGCTGTCCCACGGGTGTCCGAGCGAGACCAGCACGGCGCCGATCACGTCGTCGGCGGTGTCGGGGACGACGACGCGCCCCGGGTGGAGCTCTGCGAGGGCGAAGAACGCGTGCCAGGTGTCCGAGGTGATCGCTGAGGCGGGCGAGACCGCGACGCCGACAGCGTCGTACCAGGCCGGGATGCTGTGACGCAGACCGGAGTCGAACGGCGAGTCGCTAAACGGTTGCTGCAGGGCGCGCCGGTTGGGGATCAGTTTGCGCGCGAGCGGTTCGACCTGGCCGGCGTCGACCATATAGGACAGCGTCGCGGCGTCGACGACCGCCAGGTCGACCTGGCCATAGTCGCCGGCGGCCAGTCGCAGGAGCAGCTCGTCCCCCGAGCCCATCGGCTGCTGCGTGACCGTGACACGGGTCGCGCTCTCAAAGCTGCTGATCGTGGACGCCGCGACTTCGCCGCGGGCCGCGGCGATCACGAGGTCGAGCTCCAGCGTCTGGTTGGTAGGGCTGACGAACGTGGATGCAAAAGTCTGCACGCTGGAAGCGCCGCCCCTGCTGCAGGCAGCGCCTGCGAGCAGCAACGACGCGGAGGCGAGGAACTCTCGACGCGATGTCACACCTCCCATTGTGGCAGGCGATGCCCGGTCGCAGCGCGGGCTAGCTGGATGGAACCAGACGCAGCTGCCCGGTGGGCTCTCCGTCTTCAAGGGTGCTGCCGCATTCTCCGCACACCAGGGCGCTCAGGCTCTGCACCCTCGGGGTGGCCTCGGCAAGCCGACGCATCGGCCCTCGGCAGACGGGGCACTGCGCCGGATTGGCCGAGCGCCTCGACCGCGACAGCGCGGAGAGGATCACCTCGTCCAGCGTGGGTCCGAACGCCTCACCGATTGTCAGCGCCCCGCTCATAGCCTTCGCAGCACCGCCTTCACTGTGCCGAGGATGCGAACCTGCTCCGGGTACATCGCTTCCATCTCGTCGTTCTCCGGCTGCAGGCGAACCCGTCCGGACTCGCGGAAGAATCGCTTGACCGTTGCGTCCTCATCACCGACGAGGGCAACGACGATCTCACCGTTACGGGCGTCGTCCTGCTTGCGAACGACGACGAAGTCGCCGGGCAGGATGCCCGCGTTGATCATGCTCTCACCCTTCACGGTGAGGAGAAAGTCGGCGTCAGCACAGAGTTGGTCGGGCACGGCCACCATGTCCTCGACCTGCTGGTCGGCGACCAGGCCGGTGCCTGCGGCAACGTCGCCCATCAACGGGAGCACATTGGTTCGTGCCGGCGGCTCGGCCGCAACGACAGGGACAGCCCGCTCCCGAGAGCGTCCGCCCTCGATCACTTCGAGCGCTCGTGGCTTGGTCGGGTCGCGCCGGATCAGACCAGCCGACTCCAGCCGAGCGAGGTGGGCGTGCACCGTCGACGGCGACGTGAGGCCGATGGCCCCGCCGATCTCGCGGACGGTCGGTGGATAGCCATGCGCGTCGACGTGGCTGTTGACGAACTTGAGGATCTCGCGCTGTCTCGGGGATAGTTCCACGGTGGGCTCCTTTGGCCGAACATGTGTTCGGAGTGGAAGTGTGCCATACCGCTCGGACGGCGTCAAACCTTCAGGGGGGTCAAGGCGTACCCACGCGGCGCACCCCATTCCTCTGGTTCATGTAGAACCTCTGGAATGTCGGGACATGAGGCTTGGTGGACACCTTCTGTTCGGCATGCTGTGGGGCCTATAATGGGTGCCATGGGCGCCGTTGAACTCGATCGCGTGATGGCGAAGGCGATGTTCTCGATCGCAGGTCAGATGGAGGAGATGATGTCCCAGAGCAGTCCAGCGGTGGCCCACGAGTACGACCTGCGTACCGCGACGCGACATGCATTGAATGTTCTCGTCCCAGTCCATGCGGAGGCCGAAGCCAGTGTTCAGCCACCGTTCTTTCGCAGCACCGTCGACGTCGGCGTCCCGTCTGAAGACCAGACGCAGGGCTGCGCCTGGAGCGCCTTGATCGAGCTGAAGTGGTGGTCTCCCGGTAATCAGATCGATGATTCGATCAAAGACGTCGTGAAGTTAGCCGCCTATCGGATGATTGCGTTGCTCAGGCGGCGTACCTGGTCGCGGCCGGTTCGGAGAATACGTGGGCGGATTCCCGGCGCAGGTACCTCGTTCCATTGTCACGGTCGCTGTGACTGAGGTGCCAATTCACCTCTTCGAGAGTCCACCATGGCTTCTTCGCTGCAGTCATGTCGAGGCTGGTGACGGCGAACCGCATCATTTCGAGGGTGGGTTGGCCGCGCCGTACTAGAGTTGCCAGTTACGGCTTCTGAGCCTCGGGAGTGCCGTTGACAAGGCCACCTGCCTGCTTCTCCCAGGCGGTGACACACACGGCTTCGGTTCTGTCGCGTTTGCAGTTGGACTTGGTGGACAAAAACGGCAGTCTTTCCGCGTTCTACGCGCGCGATGGGCAAGAGCTAGACCAGCACTGCCAGGCTATACCGCCGATCCGCGTCCCCTCATTCCTCGGAGGATGTCCAGCCGGATGTCCAGACCGCTGGAGCACCGTCCAGCCGCTGGACGTTTCACGTCCGCTGGACGCCGCGGGCCGCTGGATGACCGATCGGGGCTGGAGTACTCCGTGTCGCACCTGGCGATGGCCCGGTGCCTGTTAGGCTAGGAACGAGGCTAGGGCGGCCTATCTCGGAGTGCATGGTCGCCACGCACGAGTACCCGGGTGCCTGCTTGTTCGTGCCCGCATCCGCTGGAGCGCAGGTGATCTCGGTCGGCGTGTAGTGGCTCTTCGTCTTTGCCTCGTCCCGGGTCAGGGCGATGCGAAGTGCTTGGCGCACCTGCTCCTGTGCCGCGGCTGCCACGATGTTCGGCACACCGGGCGTGGTCATCGCTGAGACCTGGATCATCGCGCCCCACAGTTGAGAGATCTGCCAGGGGTAGTCGCATGGCCCGTAGGTGATCTCCCGGCCGTCGTTCAAGACGATGATCAGATCACCACCGTGATCACAACTGCGCGGCTGATCGAGCGGCCTTGGCAGTGGGTCAGGGCGAACCAACGCCAGCGGTTTGTCATACGCGCTCTTGGGGGAGGGCACGAACATGGAACTGGTCGGCCCTTCGGGAACGGGCTGGAGATGAATGGACGCTATGTCGTCGTAGCCCGAGGCCAGATGCTGCGTTGACGAGGTGTTGAAGGCTCCCGACGCGCCCAGCCACATCACGCCCACGGCGAGACCGCCGACGGTGAAGCCGCTGAAGAACCTGAGCCGCGAGAGTCGATGCACCTGCCAATCAGACGTCGCGCGCATCGAAAGAGTTCGATGACCCGGCGCAAAGCTTTCGCTGGACGTGGCGATGCATTGAGCTACCGACTCTGTCGGCCGTCCGCCCACCAGTCGCGCCGGCCATCGACGTCTTCGCGCTGATCCCTGTTGGGCGCCGCGATGACAAGGAACTCAAGGCCCTCCGGCCCTGCCTCGTATCCTCGCCATGCACCGGGTGGAACGCGCAGCGCGTCCCACTCCTTGAGCGGGACGATCTCGTCGTCGACCTTCATGCGCCCGCTCCCGCGCAGGATCACGTACACCTCTTCTTGCGTCCTGTGCGTGTGGCCGTACGGGAAGCGGTAGCCGGGCGGGACGCGCTGGTAGCTCAGGGCGGATTGCTCGAGCTCGAGCGCCTTTGTCGCAGCGCGAAACTCCATGTCCGGCGCGCCTCCGAACATCGAACCGATGTCCTCCACGTCCTCCTTGATGTTCCTGAGCGTGAACGGCATAGCGCAATCCTAACCTCCAACTTGGCGGCTTCGGTGCTCGGTCAGTGTGCGGCGAGGAACCCCGAGATGTGCCGGCGCAACTGACCCGGCTGTTCCAGCCAGGGCAGGTGGCCGCAGTCCTCGATCGGCTCCAGCGAAACGTCGCGGAGCAGGGCGGCGGTCTGTTCAGCGCTCCAGTACGGGATCGGGTCACGACGGCCGTGGACGATCAGCGCCGGTAGGGCTAGGTCGGGCAGATGCCGCTCCAGGTAGCCCGCTTTGAGGTGCGCGGTCAGCGACTCGAACGTTTCGGCGTAGCACGGCACCGAGAGCCGCAGCGGCGGCATCGGCGTCGCGTGCTCGGGATGGGCGAAGTAGGCACGCCACACCATCCGCAGCGCCTCGAGCGCCTCCTCCTCGGTTCCCTTTCCCGCCATTGCCCGCTGGTCGAGCTCCTCGGCACGATCGCGATCCGCAGGCGGCGTGCGGGCCATCATCTCCGCTTCAAACTCCGCCGCGCCGCCGTCGCCAGCGCTGCCAAGCGCGCTCACCGAGATCACGCCCAGCAGGCGGTCGGGGTGCGCGATCGCAAGGTGCATTGCCAGATGACCGCCCCACGAGTGCCCCAGCACCCAAGCACGATCCCAGCCTGCGGCGTCGAGCATCGCAACCGCGTCGGCCACATGCTGCTCGACCGTGAAGGGGCCGGAGGTGACGCTCGGTTTGACGCCGCGCTGCGTGTATCTCACCAGCTCACAGAGGTCGGCGAGTTCGTCTTCGAGCCCCTCGGTGTAGTCGCTCAGCCCGGGGCCGCCGTGCAGAACGAGCGTCGGCGCGCCCGAGCCGGCACGGGTTCCAACAATGGTTCCACCGTCGACAGCGGCGATCACGGGAGTCTGCATCCGGGCAGTATCCCACCACGCGCGCTGCTCCACGCCCCAGGGATCGGCTGTGGGTCCTTTGCACGGGTTGGGATAATGGGTCGGTGCCGACGCCGCTCACGCTCAGCAGCAACAGATCCTCGCGTTCCGCCGGCGTGTGGGTGCGCTCGACGAACGGCTTTCGCCGGGGCGGGAGTCGCTGCGGCAGGCCGCGTGGGCCGGCTTGCAGGACAGCATGCCGCGGGCCGCGCTGCTCTCGATCCACGCCCGGGTCGAGGAGGCCGAGCCGTCCAGCTGGGAACACCCCTCACTGGTTCAGCTGTGGGGGCCGCGCTACCAGGTCTACGTGATCGATGCGCGCGACCTCGCCCTGTTCTCGCTGGGCAGGCTGCCGGAGGACGCGAAAGGCCGCCGCCGAGCGGAAGACCTGGCCGCTCGCCTGCACACCCACCTCGGCGGCACGCGGCTCGCCTACGGCGAAGCCGGGCGCGGGCTGGGCGTCAACCCCAACTCGCTGCGGTACGCGGCGGCGACCGGCACCGTTCTCATCCGCTGGGCAGGTGCCCGCCAGCCGAAAGTCTGGACGGTGTCGCCGCCCGCGATCGACCCGGCCGAGGCCCGACGCGAGCTCGCCCGCCGCTACCTCCACGTCTTCGGCCCCACCACCGCGGAGGCGTTCGCCCGCTGGGCGGGGATCTCCGCGCGTGCCGGCGCGGCCACATTCGAGTCGCTCCGCCGCTCGCAGACCGCCGTTCGCTCGCCACTCGGCGACTCATGGATCCTGACCGGCGACGAGCAGGCGTTCCGGGCTGACCCAACTCCGGCAGCGCCAGCGCGGCTGCTGCCAAGCGGCGATGCCTACTTCCTGCTCTGGGGCAGCGATCGAGAGTTGCTGGTGACGCAAGCCGATCGTCGCCGCGAGCTGTGGACCTCGCGTGTGTGGCCAGGAGCCGTGCTCGTCGACGGCGAGGTGCTGGGGACCTGGCGGCGTGCGAACGAGGCGATGACGATCCAGCCGTGGGGACGTCTCTCGCGGGCGGCGCGCCAGGCCGTCGAGGCGGAAGCAGCGGCCCTGCCGCTCCCCGGGCTCGCCGGGCCGATCGTCGTTCGCTGGAGCTCGTAGCGCTGCCGGAACGCGGATCACGCCGCGCGCCCTCCCGGTTGCGGTCGCCGCACTGAGCACAGATCGTCACAGGCCCAGTCTACGACTCCCCTGCGACCACCTTCGCGTACTCGGCGGACAAGCAGCTCACCCAGCAGCTGGTTGAGCTCCGAGAATGCCGTTGCAGGCGATCCCGGCTCGCAAATCGTCACCGGCCACTGCGTCCCGGGAGCTACCGTTTGGTCTTGGACGAGTTCAGCACCACCGCGGCGCGAATGAGCGCCTTCAACGCCTGCTCGTCGATCCGCTCGCCCTCGCGGAGGTCGATCGCGCGCCTGGTGTTCCCCTCCAGGCTGGAGTTGAAGAGCCCGGCGGGATCATCCAAGGAGGCCCCCTTGGCGAACGTCATCTTGACGACGCTCTTGTAGGTCTCGCCGGTGCAGATGATGCCGTCGTGCTCCCACACCGGAACCCCCCTCCACTTCCACTCCTCCACCACGTCAGGATCGGCCTGCTTGATCAGGCCGCGCAGCCGACTGAGCATCTCGCCCCGCCAGTCGCCGAGCTCCCTGATCCGCTCGTCGATCAGCTGAGAAGGAGGCGTGCGCTCCTGCGACTCGCCCGTGTCCATCCGCGTTTCTCTCCTTGTTCGCAGAGACTCCGCGCCGAGTCTACCGGCGTCGGAGCCATCGCCGACCGGTTGCTGCACACGGACGGCACCCCAGATGGCGTAGCGTGTCACCATCATGGAACATCTGACCCACGCTCCTGCCGCCCGCTCCGACGCGGCGGCCGTCACCGCGATCGTCGCAGCGTGCGAGGCGTCGCTGTACGGACGCTCCGACTACGCACAGACCGATCTAGAGGACGAGTGGCTGGAGCTCGACCTGGAGCACAACACTCGCGTCGTGCGCGACGGCGACCGCGTGGTCGGCTACGGCGCGCTCCACGAGCTGGGGGCGCTGTGGCGGGTCGAGGGGTACGTCGACCCCGCCGCCGCGGGGCGCGGCATCGGCAGGACGATCGCCGCCGGGCTCGAGGAAGAGGCGGCTGGTCGCGGCGCGCACCGCGTCCAGAACAGCGTTCTCGAGGCGGACTCCGCCGCCTGTAGCCTGCTCGAGTCGCTCGGCTACCAGGCTGTACGCGTCTTCCGCGAGCTTCGCATCGAGCTCGATACGCGCCCGTCGGCGCCCGAGTGGCCGGACGGATTGCGCGTGGATCGATTCGACCCAGACCGAGACGCCGTCGCGTTCCATGCCGCGCACCAGGAGGCGTTCGCGGATCACTGGGACTTCACTCCGCGTGACTTCGAAACGTGGTCGAACAGCCACCTCGCCGGCGAGCGCTTCGATCCCACGCTGTGGTGCGTCATCCGCGACGGCGACGAGATCGCAGCCGGCACGATCTGCACCGGCGACACGTACGGCGGCGGCTTCATCCACGTACTCTTCACCCGCCGTCCCTGGCGCAAGCGGGGCGTGGGCGCGGCGCTCTTGTCCGACTCATTCGGGCGGTTCTGGGCGCGCGGTGAGCACAGCATCGGCCTCAGCGTCGACGCCGCCAACGACACGGGCGCGTTCCGCCTCTACGAACGCGCCGGCATGTCGCCGGTGCTTGGCTGGGCGCTGTACGAGAAGCGGCTCACCGACCCCCCGGGTGAGTCGACCGCCTACGTCGCGGCGTGGTACTCCTGATCCGTGACGTACTCGCCCCACACAGCATTGTTGCCTTCGTCGTCAACATCCAGCATTGCGATGTGGGTCATGAAGTGGTCTGGCGAGGCGCCGTGCCAATGCTCCTCGTCCGGCTCGAAGAACACGCGGTCACCGGCACGGATGATCTCGACCGGGCCACCGCGACACTGCGCCTTGCCTACACCTTCGGTCACATAGATCGTCTGACCGTTGGGATGCGTGTGCCAGGCGGTTCGGGCACCGGGCGTGAAATGGACGCTGCTGGCTGTGATCCGCGAGCGACCCGCCGGGGTCGCGACCGCATCGATGAAGACCGCACCGGTGAACCACTCGCTGGGCCCGGCAACGGTATCGATACCGTTCTTGGTGACCTGCATCTCCATCTCCTCTCGTGGCATCGCGTGGCCACCGACCATAGCCAACGAGTGATTGCACCCCAAGCAGGGTTCTTTCCTACCAGGTGAAAGTATGTGTTACCACCTGAAAGGAACGTGACTCACCTGCCTGCAAGTCCCGAAACGCCCCAGCCACGTGCACTCAGTGAGAACGAGTTGCGAGTATGGCACGGCTTCCTGCGTACCCATCGCGAGGTGACGGACGAGCTCGGCCGCCGGCTGGAGCGGGCCCACGCGCTCAACCTGATCGGCTACGACGTGTTACGCACGCTTGCCGCCAATCCGTCCGGCGAACTGCGGATGACCGGGCTGGCCGATGGCGCACAGACCAGTCCAAGCGGAATGACGCGCGCCATCGCCCGGCTTGGCCGGGCCGACCTGGTGGGACGCAGCCAGGATCCGCACGACCGGCGAAGCTTCATCGTGCGGCTGACTGCGCCCGGCGCGGCCCGATTTCGGGAGGCGCAGGTGACGTACCACGCCTGCGTCCGCGAGCTGCTTGTCGGCGGGCTGACGCCCGCCGACCTCGAGCGACTGGGCGCGATCTGCAGCCGCGCGCCCACGGTGCCTAGGTCCGTCCCCTACACCAGCGTCTGGATCGCGACCTCGTAAAACTCGACCGCAGAGCGGCTGCCCGCAGCGCCCGGGCCGGCGTTCATCACCGCATCACCGGCTCGCATCGCCTCCTCGCTGTCAAACAGCGCGATGCCGACCATCTTGCCAGACTCGCGGTCGGCCAGCATCAGGAATTTAACGCCGGCCAGCTCGGGCATCTCGGGCATGCCGGAGGCGATGTTGCCACGCAATCTGGCGATCGCACCATCCAGGTTGGCGGGGTCGTTCTGGAACGTTGCGACGCGAGCTTACATGTGGACTCCTCGGAAGGCCGGCCGCATGGCCGGGCGGTGGGGAATCGGGCGACCGTACACCAGTTGCCCGGCCAGCGGCCGGCAAGGCTGTTGCCTCGCTGGTCCCCGGCGGCGAGACTACGGCCGTGATGCCCGAGCAGGTGCCGGAGACGCGATACGCAAAGACCTTGGATGGCGGCTACATCGCCTACAAGCTGCTCGGAACATCCGGGGCTGACGTCTCGATCGTCGGATCGATCGCCACCAACATCGAGGTGTTCATGGGCTTCGAGCCTGCGGCCCGATCGTGGTTCGATCTGGCAGCGAGCGCCCGCGTCGCCCTGCATGACCGGCGCGGTACGGGGCTGTCCGACGACATGGGCGGCCTGCCCAACCTCGAGACACGGGCGTCAGACCTACTCGCGGTGCTGGACGCGGCCGGCCAGGGGCGGCCGACGCTGCTGGCCTCGGGCGATGGCGGGATGGTGGCGGCGCTGCTCGCAGCCACCCGGCCCGACCGGGTTGCCGGGCTGGTCTGGTTCCAGGCGGGGGCGCGATCGGTGGCGGCGCCGGACTGGCCGCACGGACGCGACCCCGACGAGGTGGAACGGCTGGCGGAAGCCGCCGAGACCGGGTGGGGCACTGCGGCATTCGTGCGGCGGATGTACTCCACCGCGGCGATGGACGAGCCGACCGTCGAGTTCATGGCCACCATGCAGCGTCATGCCTGCGGCCCGGCGACCGCGGTCAGTTTCATCCGTCTGCTGAACGGCTACGACGTGCGCGAGATCCTGCCGACGCTTCGGCTCCCGGTGTTGGTGCTGGCGCCGAAGGGGCTCGCCGACGACTGGCTGTACCGCCAAGCGGTGGCGACGGCCGACCTGATCCCCGGGGCCGTGCTCCACACGCTGGCCGCGGACGCGTCGCGCCTCTGGCATCCATCGGTGATCGACGAGACGCGGACGTTCTCGGGCATGCCACGCCGCCCGCCGGCGCTCGACACGGTGCTGGCAACCGTGCTGTTCTCGGACATCGTCGGCTCGACAGAGCATCAGGCGCGGCTCGGCGATCGTGCCTGGAAGGAGCTGGTGGAACAGCACCACACCACGGTGCGGGAGGCGCTCGGTGCCTGGCGCGGCGTCGAGATCGATACCGCCGGCGATGGATTCTTCGCGAGCTTCGACGGCCCGGCAAGATGCATCCACTGTGCGCTGGAGATCACGCAGCGGGTGCGCGCGCTGGGCATCGAGACGCGAGCCGGCATCCACACCGGTGAGTGCGAGCTGATCGACGGCAAGATCGGCGGCCTCAGCGTCAGCATCGGCGCGCGGGTCGCCGCCGCCGCAAACGGCTCAGAGGTGCTGGTGTCCCAGACGGTCAGGGATCTCGTCGCCGGATCGGGCCTGACGTTCCACGACCGCGGCCAGCACGAGCTGAAAGGCGTACCAGAGCGCTGGCGTCTGTACGCGGTCAGCTAGCGGCTCAGCCCGGCGGATGTGCACGGCGCCGCATGAAGCGACGTCTGCCCGGCCTGGCCGCCACCGAGCGCCGCAGCTCCGCGATCGCGCCGTCGCTCTCGGCCAGCACCACCCCGGGAGCCGCCGCGACCAGCCGGGACAGGATCGTGGCACTACCCGAGTTCGGCTCCAGCACCTCGCAGCCGTAGTGGTGCATCTCGGGCACGCGGCTCGATCCGCGCCACCGGACGAGCACCTGTACGCACAGATGCCCAAGCAGAAGCCGGGCCTCGACGGTGACCTGTGTGCCAACGGCGATGGTGGCACTGGATGCAAATGCGATCCCGCCACGTGAGGCATCGACCAGCACCGCCGCCACGCACTCCTTCTCGACCATCTCGACGCCGTGGTGCACGGTCACGGTCGCCGCGCCCCCCACCTCGACTCGAGGGTGGTGCCGGCGCTCGGGGTAGAGGCTCGTCCGCACCGCCTCGAGCGACGCCGTCTCTGCCGAGGCAGAGTGCGGAGTGACGTCCCGCACAAGGAACGTGACCGCCCATGGGTGCGGCGTCTCACACGTCCCGGTCACCATCAGGCCGGTCTCGAGCGCCAGTCTGGGTGCGTGAACAACGACGAGATCGCGGTAGGTCGCGACCCGCTCGACGCGAAGCGTGGCGCCATCCTCGGTTCGGAGCCTGGCCATCCCGCCGGCGAAGACCTCTTCCAGCAGATCGCGCGTTGCGGTATGGGCGATCGGGGCAGCGGGAACACGTTGGCCGGCGTGGGGCATGTGCGGATCGTCCATTGGCACTTCGATCGGCGGGAACCGGCCAAATTTCACCGCACGGTTGGTGGTAGGCTCGACTCAATCTCACCAGGAGGCACGAAATGGCGTTCGCACGAGTCGTGACGTTCGACGGTGTCACCAAGCAGCGCGTCGAGCAGATGAAGCAGGAGATGAGTGGAGAGTCGCCGCCTGCCGAGATCCCGGCCTCCGAGTTCATGCTGTTGCACGACCCCGAGTCGGACCGGTCGCTGGCCATCGTCTTCTTCGAGACCGAGGACGACTACCGGCGTGGAGACGCGGCGCTGGATGCGATGCCGGCCGGCGACACGCCGGGCAACCGGTCGTCCGTCACCCGGTATGACGTCGCGATCCGCATGGATGCCGCGCGCCAGGCGTAGCGCACCCGCACATCACCAGGGCGCCACCGTGACACCGCCCCACTCCTCGGGCGGGACGTCGCGCAGCGTCTGCGTGAGCTCCCAGCGGTGCCCGGCTGGGTCGGCTATGACGCAGGATCGCTCGCCGTACACATGGCTCGTCAGCTCGTCCAGCACCTCGCCGCCATGGTCGCGGGCGCGGGCGAATGCCGCATCGACGTCCGGCACTCGCACCTTGATGACGTGGGTGACGAGGTCGGGGGTCGGCGGAGCCTGGCTACCGCCCGCATCGGCCACGACGATGGCGCCGTCCGCGCCAACGCGTAGTTGGGCGCGATGGGCATCGCCGATCCTCACCCGCTCCTCGAACCCGAACGCCGCCTCCAGCCAAGCGACCGCGGCCCGAACATCGGGATAGAACAACACCGGCGTGACTGTGGCGGGTGGCGCCGAGCGGTTGGTCAGCATCGGTCACCAGCCTAGACCAGGCGTGATCGCCGCATGACCGCGAGTCTACGGCCAGCCCGGGCGGATCGTCATTCTCACCTACCATCCCCCAACCCGTCGAAAGGCTCCGGATGCGCGCATTCACGCTCGACAACCACGACGCGATGCCCGCCGTCCGCGACCTGCAGGACCCTGCCGCGGGGGCAGGTGAGCTGCTGGTGCGCGTGCGGACGTCATCCGTCAACCCGGTCGACAACGCGATCGCGAGCGGGATGCTGCGAGGCATGGTCGAGTACACCTTCCCCGTGATCCTGGGCCGCGACTTCGCCGGCACGGTCGAGCGGGTCGGCGCCGGCGTCACCCGCTTCGCACCCGGCGACGAGGTGTTCGGCTTCGTCCGGCACGCCGACCCCGCCCTCCGAGACGGGAGCTGGGCGGAGCTGATCGTCGCGGCGGAGGCCGACGTGGGGGCCGTGCCGAGCGGGATCTCGTTGGGCGATGCCGGAGCGGCGCCGCTGGCCGGGATCACAGCGCTGTTCGCAGTCGACGCGCTCGACCTCAGCCCCGGCCGAAGCGTGCTGGTGGTCGGCGCCAGCGGGGGAGTCGGCAGCTTCGCCGTGCAGCTGGCCGCTCATGCCGGCGCCCACGTGATCGCAACCGGGCTTGGCGAGGACGCCGAGTATCTGCGCGAGCTCGGCGCGAGCACGGTGGTCGACCGCGATGGCGATCTGGCGGCGGCGGTTCGCGCCGACCAGGCCGACGGCGTCGACGCCCTCATCGACCTCGTCTCGTTCACCGGTGAGGCGTTCGATCTGCATGCCGCCGCGCTACGCCCGGGCGGACGCGCCGCCTCGCCGCTGCCGGGCGTGGGCGAGGGCTCTGGCCGGTTCCCGATCATGGCGACACCCGACGCAACCGCGATCAGCCGCATTGCAGAACACCTGCAGGCGGGGACGCTGCGGGTGCCGATCCAGGACAGCTATCCCCTGGAGCAGGCCGGGGATGCGTTGTCGGCACTCGCGACAACCCACACGCGCGGCAAGATCGCGATCGACGTGGCCTGAATCGGTGCGGGCGCGCCCGCGCGCGATCACCGACCGGCCACGGGTCCGCCGAACGCGATCAACACCACCCCGGCGCCGGCAGCCAGAGCGCGGACGTGCCGATCGAACCGCAGCGTCGTCACCCTGCCCGCGGCAATCCGGGTGGCCGTGCCGCGAGGGCCGTTCGCCACCCATAGCCGACCGTCGGCGTAGGACACGCCTCGGGCACCCGGCGCGGTCGGGTACTGCGAGACGACCTCGCCGCGTCCATTGACTTGGTAGACGACGCCGTGCAGGCTGTCCGCCGTCCAGCCGTACCCGCCGCCCGCGGCGACGTCGAAGTTGCGGCCTTCGGTCACGCCCTGCACCACCGCCCCGGTGGCCGGATCGAGGCGGTTGATGTTGCCGTACGTCCCCGCCATCCAGATCGCGCCGCCGGCCGCCGCTGCCAGCGCGTACGTTCCCGGCTGCCCCCGGAGGATCGGCCGCCACACCGCGCCGGTGCGGAGATCGAGCCGCACCAGCAGGCCGTTGCCGTTGTCAGCGGCTGGACGGGCCACCCACAGCGATCCGGCATCGACAACGACGCCCTCCGATCCGCCCGCCCCCGGCAGCTGGGCGAACCGGCGTACGACGCGCCCGCTGCGGCTGTCGATCGCCGTCACGCCGTCGGCCTCGTCGGTGATCCCCAGCATTCCTCCGCCAGCGGCGAACGAGCCGACGTTCGGGACGGGCGAACGCAGCCGCCGCACCACCGATCCGGTCGCGGGATCGATCGCGATGAACGACAGTGACGACCTGTCAAACAGCCAGAACAGCCCCTCCATATAGCGCGCTGCCACCGGCCGGCCGGCCGCGTCCGATATCACGGCGAGCCGCCGAAAGTCGGTGGCATCGAACAGCTCGACCCCGGCCGTAGCCCGGATGGCCAGCGACGGCGGCACGTGACCAGCACCCTGGATGGAGCGGCCCGACGGTGAACGAGCGCCTTCCGAGCCGAGCAGCAACGCGACGACGGCCAGCAGCGATGTCGCTGCAGCAGCCGCAGCAGCAATCCACCGGGGCCCGCGCATGTCGCACACCGTACCGCCAACTCCACGCCGCACGGCTGGACGCTCTCCGGCAAAGAGCGTAGATTCGCGCTGCCGGCTCAGCCCCCTGCCCGGAACCGGCCGTCGCGGGCACCAAGGAGACGACGATGCATGCCACCATACGACGCTACGACAGCCGTGAGCTGGCCGATCAGCTGGCCGCACGCTCGGACGAGGTCGAGAGCCTGATGTCGCAGGTGCACGGTCTGCGCAGCTACCACCTCGTCCGTACCGATGACGGCTGTACCAGCATCACCGTCTGCGACGACCAGGCGGGCGTCGACCAGTCGGCGCAGGTCGCCGGCACGTGGATCGCTGACAACCTCCCCAGCCTCGCCGGCGCCCGGCCCCAGGTCTCCGGCGGCGAGATACTCGCGCACACGAGCGGCGCAGTCACCGCATAGCGCAGCGGCGGCGGGGTCTCGGCGACCCCGCCGCTCCTTGCCCTGACGGGCGTCGATCTCACGCCGTCGTGCGGCGGAGCGTTCCATCGTCGACACATCCGACGAGAGGAAGGCGCACGATGCCCCGCTACACCATTCGCGCACTGCCGTCCGTCCTGATCGAGGACGCACGCCGCGTCTCGATCGAGCGCGGGCTTGCGGTCGATGTATCGGGCCAGGACGCCCCGTATCCGGTGCGCTGCTGCCTGCGCGATGCCGGACCGCACGAGCGGGTGCTGCTGCTCAGCGTCCAGCCGATCACTGAGACGAGCCCTTACGCAGCAACCGGCCCGATCTACCTGCACCGCCACCCCTGCGATGGCTATCGCCACGACGGTCAGGTGCCCGAGATGCTGCGGGCGCGGCTGCTGTCTGTCCGCGCATTCGACGACGCCCACATGATGACGGGGGCGGAGGTCATGTCCGGCGACCTGCTTGACGACGCGGCGCCACGGCTGCTTGCGGTCGGCCGCACCGCCTACCTGCACGTCCACTTCGCCGGAGCAGGCTGCTACGCCTGCCGGATCGATCCCGCGACCTGACCGGCGCGGGCGTCAGGCCAGCGCGCGTTCGACCAGCCGCTGGAAGTGCTGGATCAGATGTTCGCTCGAGAGCATCAGCTGCCCGTGGTCGAGGCCACCGGACGCGGCGGCGCGCTGGATCGACTCCACCAGCTCGCGATCCTCGGAGCCAACCTGATTGCCGAACTCCATCAGGTCGGCGATCTGGCCCTCGGTGGCGCCGTCCTCGAACAGGTAGTCCGAGATGGTCAGCGTCCTTCCAGCGTCGAGCGGTACGAACGTGAAGATGACGGCGTTGCGCGGCCCTGGTAGGGCGTTCAGGGTGAACGTCGGCCACAGGTAGTGGAAGTGCGCCTCCCCGGCCGCGGCGCCGCTGGGCCGATAGGGCGGTGAGCCGCCACCCGCCGCCACGTCACCTCGGACGCGCGCGACCTGGCTCGACGACCAGCCGTCGGACGAGAGGCGGTAGGCGTCCGGATCGACGTCGATCACCTTCGAGAATCCGGGATGGGCTGTCGGGCAGTGGTAGCACTCGAGGAAGTTCTCGACCACCGCCTTCCAGTTCGCGGCCAGCTCCCACTCGACCCGCTCGCGGAACCGCAGGCCATCGAAGCTGAAGCCGCACGACTCGAGCACTCCCGGCAGCCCGCCCAGCACGTCGGCCAGCGGCGCCGCGTCGCGATCACGGTTGACGAACACCAACGGTCCCCAGGTGTCGACGGCGACCGGCTGCAGGCCCAGCTGCGAGCGATCGAACCCTGGCTCGAGCTGTGACCGTGGTGCGGCGCGCAGACAGCCGTCGAGGCCGTACGTCCAGGCGTGGTAGGGGCACTGCAGCGTCTCACGCCGGCCTCTGCCCTGGGCGACCTCGGTCGCGCGATGGCGGCAGATGTTGACGAACGCGTTCAGCGACCCGCTCTGGTCGCGCGTCACCACGACCGGCACCAGGCCGGCTCGGCAGGTGAAGAACTGGCCCGGCTCGGCCACCCACTCGGCGACGCCGGCGTACTGCCAGCTATGGCCGAAGATGCGCCGCTGCTCGAGCGCGTACACGGCCGGATCGGCAAACCAGCTGAACGGGAGCGTGATCCCTTGGTCGAGCCTCGATCCCAGTTCCGTGGTCATGGTCTCCCTTTCGGCTTCAGCCGGCCCCGCGAGCCGGGCGGGCAGCCCACGCGAGGGCGTCCACCATGCTACAGTGTCGAGCGAATCTAGGAACGTTCGTTCGGTTGCGCACTCCCGCCTTCCTAACTCGTTCGTGAGGTATGTGGAAGGAGGTGTCGATAATATGGCAACTGGAACCGTAAAGTGGTTCAACGACTCGAAGGGGTACGGGTTCATCGCCCCCGATGACGGAGGCAAGGATCTGTTCGTCCATCACAGCTCAATCGCTGGCGATGGCTTCAAGACCCTGGCGGAAGGTGCCAAGGTATCCTACGAGGCCCGCGAGGGCTCGAAGGGTCCCGAGGCAACCGGCGTCACTCCCGTCTAAGGACGAGGATCGGTGGGAGGCGCATGAGCGTCAAGGAAGAAAAAATCGAGCTTGAGGGTGAGGTGACCGAGTCGCTGCGAAACGGCATGTTCCGAATCGCACTCGACAACGGCCACACCACCATCGGCTACACGGCCGGCAAGATGCGACGCTATCGCATCCGCATCCTGCTGGGCGATCGGGTCACGGTGGAACTTTCCCCGTACGACCTGAACCGCGGACGAATCGTGTACCGGGCTCGTTGAGCATCGGCTCCGGCCGGGCATCGCGCCCGGCCGGAGCTCGTTCACCGTAGGGTGTGCGGCGTGCCTCCCGCAACATCCCTCCGTTTCGATGGCTGACAGCCGTCCCCGAGCGTCCATGCTCGCAGGCGTGGCCGCCACGGTGCTGGGAATGGTCTCGGTGCAGTCGGGCGCGGCGATCGCGATCGCGCTCTTCTCGTCGGCCGGGGCGCTGGGCGTAGTGGCGCTTCGGTTGGGCGGCGCGGCCGCGTTTCTGCTCGGCACGTCACGGCCGCCGCTGCGCAGCCTGAGCCGGACACAGGTGGTGCCGCTGGCCGTCCTGGGTGCCGTGATTGCGACCATGAACGCGAGCTTCTACCTGGCGCTGGAGCGGGTGCCGCTGGGGGTGGCGGTGGCGCTCGAGATGATCGGCCCGATCGCGATCGCGGTGATCGGCTCGCGCAGGGCGCGAGACGTGGGCATCGTCGCCCTGGCCGTGCCGGGGGTGCTGGTGCTGGCGCTGGCCCACGGCGTGAAGGGCCCGGTGACGACCTCTGGCATCCTGCTCGCCCTCGCGGCCGGAGTCTGCTGGGGTGGATACATCGCGCTCTCGGCTCGGGCGGCCCGCCGGCTGCCGGGAGCGCAGGGGCTGGCGGTGGCGATGCTGATCGCAACAGGGCCGGCCACAGCAGTGGCGGCGATCAGTTCGGGCGCGCGCCTGCTCGACCTGCGGGTGATCCTGCTTGGGGCGGCCGTCGGCCTACTCTCGACCGGCCTCCCCGGCACGCTCGATGCGCTCGCCCTGCGCCGGCTGCGATCGGCCACCTACGCGCTCGTCTTGAGCGTCGCGCCGGCGGTGGCTGCCCTGAGCGGGCTGGCAATCCGGGGACAGCGGCTGAGCGTCGCCCAATGGGCGGGCATCGCGCTGGTGATGGTGGCCAGCGCGGCGGCCGTGGCGGGCGCCGAGCCGCCCGACGTGCCGACGCCTGATCAGCGCTTGCCATCGATTCCGTAACAGCTTCGTCACGCCTCGGCGACAGGTGGCGGCGAGCCCTGGCGAGGCTCTGGAGGCGGATCTATGGTGGCAATCAGTACCGTCTTCATCACCGACAAGGAGCGACGAGATGCGACGATTGATCATGCTGGCGGCCACCACCGCGGCGCTGGCGCTTCCGGCGGCGGCGTTCGCGGCGTCGACCGACGCCAGCTTCATCCTTCCCACCGGCGCGGGCACCTCGAAGGCCTTCCGGATCACAGCCGGGCACTCGGGGACGCTCGCGGTGACCTTCCGGTTCTCCGACATCACCAACCCAGGCGGCCGGTTCCGGATCACGCTGCGCAAGCTCTCGTGGACGACGCCCGTCGTGATGATGGACACCGCGAACCGCACGCGCTGCCAGGGCGCGGCCGGCTCAGTGTATTGCTACGCCGCCCGGCCGGTGACCGCGGGCACCTACATCGTCCGCGTGACGAAACTGACCGTGAAGGCGGCGCCGGTCGAGCTACGCATGAGCTGGCCGACCTGATCAGGCCGGCAGCGGCGCGAACCGCGCCGTGAAGTGCCGAAGCTGCGCGCCCGGCCACCCACAGGCAGACCTCGATCACGTAGTCGATGTGGCTCTGGGTGTAGGTGCGCCGTGGCACGGCCAGCCGCACCAGATCCATCGGCCCCGCCTCCTCGACGCCGTCCGGCCGCACGCCGAACATGACGGTGCCGATCTCACAGCCGCGGATGCCGCCGTCGAGGTAGAGGGCGACGGCCAACGCCTGGCCCGGGTACTCGAGCGGCGGGATGTGCGGCAGCAACGCGCGTGCGTCGAGGTAGACGGCGTGGCCACCGATCGGCAGCACCACGGGAACACCGGCACGGTCGAGAGCATCGCCGAGATAGGCGGTGGACGTGATCCGGTATCGCAGGTAGTCCTCGTCGACGGCCTCGCGCAGGCCCTGGGCGATCGCCTCCAGGTCGCGCCCCGCCAGCCCGCCATAGGTGGGGAACCCCTCGGTCAGGATCAGCAGGTTGCGACAGCGCTCCGCCAGCGCATCGTCGTTCATCGCCAGCCAGCCGCCGATGTTCGCCAGCGGATCCTTCTTGGCCGACATCGTCATCCCATCCGCCAGGGAGGCGAACTCCCGCACGATCTCGGTTACCGGGCGGCCGGCCTGGCCCGGCTCGCGCTCGCGGACGAACCAGGCGTTCTCGGCGAACCGGCAGGCATCCAGGAACAGCGGCAGCCGGTGGCGGTCACAGACGGCCCGCACGGCACGCAGGTTCTCGAGGCTAACCGGCTGGCCACCGCCCGAGTTGTTGGTGATGGTGACCATCACCAACGGCACCCGATCGGCGCCATGCCGCTCGATCAACGCCTCCAGCGCGGCGATATCCATGTTGCCCTGGACCGGATGCCGCGACGCCGGCTCGCGGCCCTCCGCGATGACCAGGTCGACCGCCTCGGCGCCGCTGAACTCGACGTTGGCGCGGGTGGTGTCGAAGTGGGTGTTGTTGGGAATCACCAACCCCTCGCCGCCAATCACCGAGAAGA
Organism: Gaiellales bacterium; assembly: GCA_038212095.1. GTDB lineage: Bacteria > Actinomycetota > Thermoleophilia > Gaiellales > JAICJC01 > JAICYJ01. Next base: position 138,754 of record JBBQUW010000002.1, read on the forward strand.
GGATCTTCTCGGCGGCGCGACCCTGGTGGGTGGGGATCACGTGGCGGAACGGAAACAGCTCCGTTACGGCATCACGGAACCTGACCCACGAAGGCGAGCCGGCGTAGCTCTCGTCGCCCCGCTGGATCGCGGCCCACTGCTCGCTCGACATGGCGCCGGTACCGGAGTCGGTCAGCAGGTCGATCAGCACCTTCTGCGACGGGATTGCGAACAGGTTGTAGCCGGCCGCCTCGAGCTCGGCCTGTCGCTGCGGGCGGGTGGTCAGCGAGATCGGCTCCACGGAATGGATCCGAAACGGCTCGATGATCGTCTGCCAGCGTTCCACCGGCGAGACTATCGCAGGTCTACAGCTTGCGCACGGTTACGGCGGTGCCGTACGCGGCCACCTCGCTCATCATGTCGGCGATCTCGTTGCAGTCGAACCGCATCGCCAGCACCGCGTTTCCGCCCCGCTCGCGGGCGTGCTGGCGCAGCCGTTCGATGGCCTGGTTTCGGCTGTCGGTGAGCAGCGTCGTGTAGCCCTTGGCCTCACCGCCGAATACGGTGCGCAGCCCGGCCCCGATGTTCGAGAACACGTTGCGGGCGCGCACGATCAGGCCAAACACCTCGCCGTGCACCTCGACGATCTCGTAACCCGGCAGATCGTTGGTGGTGGTGATGATGATCTCGTCCATACTGGAGACTCCCCGGTTGGTGGTGAACTCGGCCGGCGCCGTCAGCCGCCCTTGTACTCCTGGATCGTGTTGCCGCCGTCAACGACGATGCTTCGGCCGGTCAGGTAGCGGGCGCCATCGGAGGCCAGGAACGCGATCAGCTCGGCCACCTCGAGCGCCGTACCCGAGCGGCCGAGGGGCGTGTTGCGTCCGCCCTCCCGCTCGGCATCGTCCGACGACCCCGTGTCGATCCAGCCCGGCGCGACCGAGTTGACCGTCACGCCGTGCGGCCCGGTCTCGATGGCCAGCGCGCGGGTCAGGCCGTCCAGCGCCCCCTTGGCAGCCGAGTAGCCCGAGTTACCCGGATAGCTGACGACCGGCCCGGTGACCGACGAGACGCTCACCACCCTCCCCCAGCCGCGCTCGACCATGCCGGGCAGCACCGCCCGCGTGATGTTGAATGCCGTCTTCAGGTTGACCGCGATATCCCTGTCCCACTGCTGCTCGCTGATCTCGACGAACGGCACCAGTGCGCTCAGCTCGCCCACCTGCGCGATGCCGGCGTTGTTGACCAGGATGTCGACCGCCCCCAGCCGAACCGCCACCTCGGCGGCCAGCTCGGCCGCCTGACCGTGATCGGTCAGGTCGGCGACGAACCCGGCCGCTTCGATGCCCTCAGCTGCCAGCTCGGCCGCGCGCTGGTGGATCCGATCCGTGGTGGACGTGACGGCGACCGCGGCACCGCCGCGGCCGAGTAGCGTCGCCGCGGCAAAGCCGATGCCCAGCGGCGACCCGGCGCCCGTGACCAGCGCCACCCGCCCGGCGTAGCGTGCCTCAGCCATCGATCAGCTCGTCCACGGCCTCGGCAAACACCACGCTGTGGCGATCGACATCGTCAGCGGTGGTGACGGGGCACATCAGCGCCATGTTATGGAACGGCGTGATCAGCACGCCGCGGTTCATCAGGTAGACGTGCATGTACGCATCCAGCTCACCATCGTGAGCGGCCGCCGCTTCGCCGCCGTTGCGCGGAGGCAGCGGGCAGAAGCGATACTCGGCGCGGGCGCCGATCTGGACGATGTTCCACGGCATCCGGCGCGAGTCGAGCACCTCCTGCACCCCGGCGGTGAAGCGCTCGGCAAGCGGGATCATGTGCGCGAACGCCTCGTCGGTCAGCACCTCCGCCAGCGTCGCGCGGGCAGCGGCCAGCGAGAGCGCGTTGCCCGCCAGCGTGCCGCCGACGCCGCCGACATCCTCGAGGTCGACATCGGCCGCCAGAATGCGGTCAGCCAGCTCGCGGCGCATGCCGTAGGCGCCGATCGGCACCCCGCCCGCGATCGACTTGCCCACCGTCAGGATGTCCGGATCAAGTCCGTGGGCGGCGGTGTACCCGCCCGGCCCGGTGCTCATGGTGTGCGTCTCGTCGATGATCAGCAGCGTGCCCGTGCGGCGAGTGATCTCGCGCAGTGCGTCGTGGTACCCGGGCTGCGGCAGAACGATGCCGATGTTGGTAAGTGCCGGCTCCGCCAGTACGGCTGCAACGTCGCCCGGCGCCAGCGCCCGCTCAAGCGCCTCCAAGTCGTTGAACTCGACCACCTTGGTGGTGATCGTGGGATCGACCGCAGGCCCGACGTTTCCCGGGCGGGAGCGCGGCCTGCCGTCCTCGAGGGCGATCACCGACTCATCGACGGTGCCGTGGTAGCAGTAGTTGAACACCAGCACCTTCGGCCGGCCGGTCAGCTGGCGCGCCATCCGCAGCACCCAGCGGTTGGCGTCGGTTGCCGTGAGCGAGAACTGCCAGGCGTCGAGCCCGAACCGGCGTACCAGTTCGCGACCGACCCAGGCCGCATCCTCGCTGGGCAGCATCACGGTGGTGCCGCGGCGGATCTGGCGTTCGACAGCACGGGCGGTCGGCTCTGGGGCGTGGCCGGCCATCGCGCCGGTGTCGCCGAGGCAGAAGTCGACGTAGCTGAGCCCGTCGACGTCCACCACGCTGGCCCCCTTGGCCTCCTCGAAGAACAGCGGGAAGCCGCCCGCCCACATCGTCATCCAGCTCATCGGCACGCCCCCGAGCAGCGTGGCCGACGTCTCGGCAAACAGCTCGCGCGAGCGGGGATGCTCGTCGGTGAACCGCGCGCGCTCGCGACCCAGCAGGTCGGCGAGCCGCAGCCGGTCGATCTGTGCGTGGGCGGTGGCGCTCATTGGCTCTCCCCTACGTGGGCACGGTGCGACGACATCGCCACCACGCTACCGCACCGGGGCGAACCTACGCCGCGGGCTCGTCCGCCGCGACGGCGGCCCCGAGCCGCGTTCCCAGCCGCCCAAGCAGGCAGCCGAGCGCATCCAGCTCCTCGGCGGTGAGCCGATCGGTGAACAGGCGGGCGATATCGGCATGATGCGTCTGCGCCGCCTCGAGCAGCTTCTGATGGCCGGCATCGGTCAGCACGGCCCACGAGACGCGCGCGTCCGACTGGCACTGGTGCTTGCAGACCCAGCCCTCTGCCTCGAGCCGGTCGAGCAGCCGGGTGATGCCGGAGGGGGTGAGCACGACGCTGTTGGCGAGGTCGACGCGGCGCATGCGCCGTTCGGGGGCGTTCGCCAGCGAGACCAGTACGTCGTAGTCGCTGAGCGTAATGCCATGTTCTGCGACCAGCTGGGTATTCATTGCTCGGGTCATCGTGGCATGGCTGCGGAGCAGGCCGCCCCAGGCTGCCATTACTTGAGGACTCAATACTTGACGGATCAACTTTTCCATGATAGATTCTTGATTGCTCAAGTATAACCGTTCCAGAGACAGGAGTCCAGAGATGAGCACGATCGAAGCCCAGACCACGAACATCCCGGCCGGCACCTATGCCGCCGATCCGGCCCACTCCTCCGCCGAGTTCGCCGTCTCGCACATGAACATCTCGACGGTACACGGCCACTTCACCGCGTTCGAGGCATCGCTCGAGGGTGGCAGCGAGCCGCGTATCAGCGCGACGATCCAGGTCGACAGCGCCACCACGCTCGACGAAGCACGCGACGGCCACCTCAAGGCGCCGGACTTCTTCGACACCGAGCGCTTCCCGACCGCCACGTTCAGCGGCTCGCTGGTCGCGCCGGATCGAGTCGAGGGCGAGCTGACGCTGAAGGGCGTCACCAAGCCGATCGAGATGAAGGCCACGACCTTCGGCCCGGCCACCGATCCGTGGGGCAACGAGCGGGTCGGACTCGACCTCGAGGGTACCGTCAACCGGCAGGACTTCGGCGTCAGCTGGAATCTCGACCTGCCCAATGGCGGCAAGTTGCTCGACGACTCCGTGACCCTGATCGCCAGCCTCTCGTTTGTGAAGCAGGCGTAGTCGCGATGCGCATCCTTGCCATCTCAGGCAGCCTGCGCGCCGGCTCGTACAACACTCTGCTGCTCCGCGCCGCGGAGCAGCAGGCCCCGGCCGGCGTCGAGATCGATCACTACGGCGACCTCGCCGAGGTGCCCGCGTTCCACGGAGACCGCTCCCACCCGGGCCCGGTGCCCGCAGAGGTGCGCGACCTCCAGCAGCGGATCGCATCGGCCGACGCGGTGCTGATCGCCACTCCCGAGTACAACGGCTCGATCCCCGGCCAACTGAAGAACGCGCTCGACTGGGCATCAACCCCATTTCCCGACAACGCCCTCAAGGGCAAGCCGGTGGCCGTGATCGGCGCCAGCACGGGCGGTTACGGCGGTATGTGGGCGCAGGCCGACCTCAAGAAGGTGCTCGGGGTGACCGGCGCGCGAGTCGTGAACGCCGACATGGCGGTGGCACGGGCCCACGAGCAGTTCGACGACGGTGGCCGGCTGGCCGACGGCCAGAGGGCGCGGCTGGCCAAGGTGCTGGATGAGCTCGTGGGTGAGTCCGCGGCGATCGCGGCCTGAGGGTAGACTCATCGGCATGGAAACCGTCGGGTTCACACGCATGGCGGACGGCACGGCCGACGACTATGCCCTGCTCGAGCGCTACGAGGAGAGCTATGTCGCCAGCCTGCCGGATCGACTGCTGGACTCGCTGGAGAAGCTGAAGAGCTCGCTGGTCGGCTACCAGGTGACCCGCTACGAGCACTCGCTCCAGTCGGCCACCCGGGCGCTGCGCGACGGCCGCGACGAGGAGTACGTGGTGGCGGCGCTGCTGCACGACATAGGCGACGAGCTGGCGCCGTATACCCACGGCGAGATGACGGCCGCGATCCTGAAGCCGTACGTGCGGCCGGAGGTGTGCTGGGTGGTCAAGCACCACGGCCTGTTCCAGATGTACTACTACGCCCACCACTCCGGCGGCGATCGCAACGCACGCGACCGCTACAAGAGCCATCAGTGGTACGACGCCTGCGCCGAGTTCTGCGAGAAGTACGACCAGAACTGCTTCGACCCCACCTACGACTCGCTGCCGGTGAGCGAGTTCGAGCCGATGGTGCGGCGGGTGTTCGGCCAGGTGCGCTACCTCGACGGCGAGTAGCACCGCGCCGCCGGCAGGCTTCCGTCACACCCGTCACGCCGGAGTCACCGCCGCCGCATCCCCCGACAGCAGGGCTTTGACTCCAATAATTCGCTGCAGGCGGGAGATGGCTCAACCACGCGGTCGACCGGTCGCGAACCGGTCACGCCGAGGTAACGCCACCACGACAGGGCTTTGACTCCAATAATTTTGATCGTTCACTAGTCGATGATAAATCAATGATATATACTGTTGAGTATGAACACATCACTCACAACAGTGCTCGATCTCGTCCGAGCCCGCACCTTGGTTGCCCGTCAGGTCGACCACTCGCTGGGCTCCTTCCACGGGCTCGGTCTCAACGACCTTGCCCTCCTGCTCGAGCTCCGCGGCGCGCCAGAAGGCCGTCTGCGGCGCGTCGAGCTGGCCGACCGTCTCGGCATCACCACCTCCGGCGTGGCCCGGCAGCTGGCGCCGCTCGAGAAGATCGGCCTCGTCGACCGTGAGCCAAGCCCGGGCGACGCCCGGCTGGCGCTGGTCGTCCTGACCGAGTCAGGCGCGCGCGTCGCCGACCAGGCCCTGCCGACGGCGGAGCACGCCGCTCAGCAGGCGCTGGACGCCCTCTGGACAGACGAGCAGTCCGTCCTGCTGGGTGAACTGCTGCAGCACGCCAGCAGCTCGCGGGCACCCGCTCGCAGATAGGAAGCCGTTGGCGCCGGGGGCTAGCTCCTCGGCGCCAGCGCCACCACCTCGCGCTTGAACAGCGCGTAGTCGCCGGGATCTTCCGGCTCGTCCAGCTCCTCGGCATACCGCCTGCCGTCCCACACCGCGGCCGCGATCGTGCCCGGCGACCACGCGTCGCCAACGGCCTTCACCGACGCGCCGCCATCGCGAGCAGCCAACTCCGCCGCGATCGAGTCCGATGGGACGCGCGCGGTCACCAGCACCACGGCGTCGCACTCCAGAGTGCTCTCCCGTCCGGTGTAGCCGCAGGCCAGGGTGACGCCGTCCCCGGCCGCCGAGATCAGCCCATGCGAAGTGCGGATCGTCACGTCCAGCTCCAGCAGCCGTCGCTGGATGCGGGGCTGCTCCATCGTGTGCTGCGTCCACTGCGAGACGCCGGCGGCCCCGGTGACGTAGGTCACCCGATGTCCCGAACGCTGCAACTGCTCGGCCAGCGCGCCGCCCATCGAGTAGTGGTCATCGTCGAACACGATCACGCGCTGACCGCGGGGAGCGACGCCATCCATCAGATCATCCGGCGTCAGCACCTGCATCCCCGGATCGAGCGGGATCGGCCGCGTGTGCCAGCGCCCGACGCCGTCAGCGCGCCAACGGGCGCCGGTTGCGATCGCCACGTGGTCGAACTCGTATCCCGCGATCTCGTCCGCATCCACCTTGCTGTGGAAGGCCAGCTCGACGTTCGGGAGCCGCTCCAGCTGGCTCTTGCGATAGTCCAGCACGCGGATCCAGGCCGACAGCCCGGGCAGCCGCGCCTCGCGCGACACCCGCCCGCCCAGCGCATCGCCAGCCTCGGCCAGCAGCACCTCGTAGCCGCGCTTACCCAGCATCATGGCCGCCTCCAGCCCGGCGGGGCCGCCGCCAACCACCAGCACCCGGCCATCGCCGCCTCTGGGCCGGATCCGCTCCGGATGCCAGCCACGCCGCCACTCCTCCCCCATGCTCGGGTTCTGGGTGCAGCGGATCGGCGCGATCGTGAAGTCACCCGCCACGCAGATGTTGCAGCCGATGCACTCGCGGATGTCCTCGAAGCGGCCCTCCTCGATCTTCTTGGGCAGGAACGGATCGGCGATCGAGGGGCGGGCGGCCCCGATCATGTCCATCACGCCGTCGCGGATCATCCGCACCATCGTGTCAGGCGACGTGAACCTGCCCACGCCCACCACGGGCTTGCTCGTCAACTGCTTGAGCCCGCGCACGTACGGCTCCTGGCCACCCTCGTCCTGGAACCGCGAGGTGACCGAGTCATCCGGCCACGAGCCGAGCATGAAGTCCCACATGTCCGGCAGTTCGCCGACCATGCCCAGCACCTGCTCGATCTCGGCCCGCTCCAGACCGCCCGCGCCGATCATCTCGTCGACGGCGATCCGACACACCACGCCGGCCCGTCCCTCGACCGCCTCCAGCGTGTCTTCGAGGATCTCCCGCAACAGGCGGGCGCGGTTCTCGAGGCTGCCGCCGTACTCGTCGGTGCGATCGTTGTACCGTCGCGAGAGGAAGTGCTGGATCGTGGTCAGATCGTGGCCGGCGTAGACGTAGACGATGTCGTACCCGGCCTGCAGCGAGCGCGCGGTGGCCTGCCGATGCCAGCGCCGCAGGTCGGCGATGTCGCGCGTGGTCATGCGGCGCGCCTGCACCGGGTCATAGCCGGTGACGGGGAGGTTCGACGGCCCCATGGGAGACAGCCGCGTGTGCCGGTTCGATGCCACCATGCCGTTGTGGCACAGCTCGATTCCGGCCAGCGAGCCGTGCTCGTGCACCTTGTCCACCAGCAGCGCGTGGGCCGGGATGTCGGCGTCGTCCCAGATCCGCCCCTCGATGTAGGGCGTCACCTCGGAGTTGTGGTGGATCTCGACCTCCTCGGTGCAGACTACGGCCCAGCCCCCCTCCGCCTTCACCCCGCGCATCTCGGCGTGGGCGCTGGGGTCGCGGTGGCCCATGCCGTTGCAGTGCGGCACCTGGAAGAAGCGGTTTCGCGCCGTCACCGGGCCGATCTTGACCGGCTCGAACAGCACGTCGAATCGTGGCTCACGCATCAGCGATCCCTACCTCGGGTGAGAAGTTGCTGGAGAAAGCCAATCACGTTCGCGGGCCTGGCGGCGGGATGAACCGCCGCCGTGCCCATTGTTCACTTCTGCACATCGCTCGCGCTACTCGCCGATCCGCTCCGGGCGCGTATAGACGTTGAAGCGGTCGCCGCGCAGGAAGCCGACCAGGGTGAGACCAAAGCGACGTGCCGCGTCGACCGCAAGGCTGGAGGGCGCCGAAACCGCGCACACGATCGGGATGCCCGCGGTCGCTGCCTTCTGAACGATCTCGAAGCTGGCACGCCCCGAGACCATCATGATCACGCCCGACAGCGGCAACCGGCCCGCCAGCAGCTGTGAGCCGATCGCTTTGTCGACCGCGTTGTGGCGGCCGACGTCCTCGCGCGAGACGATCGCACCTCCCGCTGCGTCGAACAGCCCAGCGGCGTGCAGCCCGCCGGTCCGCTCGAACACGGATTGCGCCTCCCGCAGCCGCTCGGGTAGCGCGGTCAGCACCGCCGGCGTAACCACCGGACCGTCGCCGATCGGCGCAGCCTGGACGTCGATCGCATCCAGCGACGCCTTGCCGCACACGCCGCAGCTGGAGGTGGCGTAGAAGTTGCGCTGCGCCTGGAACGCGAGCACGCGGTTGACGGCCACGCTGACCACGTTGTAGTGCTGCTCCTCGCGCGGCACCGCGCAGTAGCGCACGCCGCGAACGTCGTCGAGCCCGGTGATCAACCCCTCGGTGGACAGAAATCCGACCGCCAGCTCAAAGTCGTGCCCGGGCGTGCGCATCGTCACCGCGACGCTGCGCTGCTCGACCCCGGGCTCCTCGAGCCTGATCTCCATCGGCTCCTCGGTGGCAAGCCGATCGTCGCGCCGCCCGCGGCCGGCGCCGTCGACGGTCAGCACCCGCACCCGCGCCGAGCTGGCCGGACGGGCGACGGTCAGGTTCTCGGCCGCGTCATCCACCATCGTCCGCTCCCAGCTCCGCCGCGAGCGCCCGGATCCGCGCCAGCCTGGCGGTCGGATCGGTCTCGCCGGCCAGCATCTGGCCGGCCAAGTAGCAGGTCAACGGTGCCGCCCGGCGGTCGCCGCGGGCATCCGCCGCCACCTTCGCCAGCGCCAACAGCGCATCGGCCTCGCCGGGGGCCAGCGGGTGGGCGCCAGTGCTCTCGACCGCCCTCCCGGTCACCGCCTCGTACGGCTCGGCCGCCATCAGCCCGGCTCGTCTGCCTCGCGGTTCTGGACGTACTGGTAGCCGAACCGCCCCTTCACGCAGAGGTTGCCGCTGGTGACGCTGTGGTCGAGCGGCGACGTGACCTTGACGATCTCATTGTCCTGCACGTGCAGCTCCAGGCTGCAGCCGACGCCGCAGTACGAACAGATCGTCTCGGTCACGGTCTGGGAGGACTCGTCCCAGCGGCCCTCCTGCCGCAGGTCGTACTCGCTCTTGAACATCAACGCCCCGGTGGGACAGACGGCGATGCAGTTGCCACAGTAGACGCAGGCCGAGTCGGGCAGCGGCGCGGCGAACTCCGTGGCGATGCGAGCATCGAAGCCGCGCCCGGCGACCGCGATCGCGAACGTGTTCTGCCAGTCGCTGCCACAGCCCTCGACGCACTTGTAGCAGAGGATGCACTTGGAGTAGTCGCGCACGTAGCTCTCGTTGTCCAGCTTGACAGGCTGGGCGACGGTGGCGGCGGTCTGGCCGTCGCCGGCGTGGTGGTGACCGGCCTGGGCGCTGTCTCGCTGGCCGCTCTCGGCCGGCGCAGCCGGCGGGCCGTAGCGCTCCGGCCGCGCCCCGTACTCGCCGATCCAGCGGTCGACGTCGGGCGTGGTCGAGAGGTCGACGCTGGACGCGAGGAACTCGAGCACCATCTTGCGGCTGTGGGCGACGCGATCCGACCCCGTGCGCACGACCATGCCCTGCTCGGCCTTGCGAGCGCACGAGGGCACCAGCACCCGCGAGCCCTCGACCTCGACCATGCAGACGCGGCACGCGTTGACCGGGGTCAATGTCTCGCCAAAGCAGAGCGTCGGAATCTCGATGCCACGCGCACGGCAGGCCTCGAGCAGCGTGGCTCCCTCGCGGATGCGCACCGGCTCGCCGTCGATCTCGAGCTCGACGGTACGGCTGATGGTGACCGGGACGGCGCTCATGCGGCTCCTTGGGCGGGTTCGAAGACGTGCAGCTCGCGGATGGCCGACTCGATCGCGTTGGCGGCGGTCTGGCCAAGGCCGCAGATGGAAGCATCGCGCATCGCCTGCGCGATCTCGCCGATCAGCGCCAGCTCCTGCTCGACGCCGCCACGCGGCCGCTGCGCCGCGAGCCGCAGCAGCGCCTCCTGCTGACGGACGGTGCCGACCCGGCACGGCACGCACTGGCCGCAGGACTCGTCGCGGAAGAAGGCGGCGATCCGCAGCAGCACGGGTACGAGATCGGCGTGCTCGTCGAACACCATCACCACGCCTGAGCCCAACGTGGCGCCGGCTGCACGGGTGGCCTCGAACGAGAGCTCGAGGTCGAGGCTGCCGGGCCCGACGAAACCGCCCGCTGCGCCGCCCAGCAACACCGCTTTCAGCGCGGCGCCGTCGGCCACCCCACCGGCCATCTCCAGCACCGAGCCCAGGGTGACGCCGAACGGCACCTCGTACAGACCGGGTCGCTCGACGCTGCCCGAAAGGCACAGGAGCCGGGTTCCCGTCGACTGCTCGGTGCCCACGCGCGCGAAGGCCGCGCCCCCCTCCAGCACGATGTCGAGCACGTTGATCAGGCTCTCGACGTTGTTGACCACGGTCGGCCGCGCGAACAGCCCGACGTCGACAGGGAAGGGCGGCTTGTTGCGCGGCTCGCCGCGGAAACCCTCGATCGAGTTGAACAGCGCCGTCTCCTCCCCGCAGATGTACGCGCCGGCGCCCTTGCGCAGCTCGATATCGAACCGCACGCCGGCGCCCATCACGTCGTCTCCCAGCAGGCCACGCCGGCGGGCCTCCTCGACGGCGTGCGTGAGCCGCCGCCACGCCAGCGGATACTCGCCCCGCAGGTACACGTATGCCTGCTCGCAGCCGGTCGCGAGGCCGGCGATCGTCATCGCCTCGACCAGCGCAAAGGGATCGTTCTCGATCACGACACGGTCCTTGAAGGTGCCCGGTTCGGACTCATCGGCGTTGCAGACCAGGAAGTGCGGCCGCACCGGGTTGCGCGCAACCGCCTCCCACTTTCGGCCCGTCGGGAAGGCGGCGCCACCGCGGCCGAGCAGCTTCGACTCGGTCATCTCGCGGATCACTCCGGTCGGGCCCAGCTCCAGCGCTCGCCTCAGAGCCGCGTAGCCGCCCAGGCTGCGGTAGCTGTCCAGGCTGGCGGGGTCGACGTGACCGACTCGCCGCAACAGACGCAGCCCCTCGCCGCCGTCCTGCGCCTGGGGCACAGCGATCACCGGCTCGACCGGCTCCTGGCCGGCAAGCGCGGACGTGATCGCGCCCACGGAGGCCGGAGCCAGCGGGTGGTCGCCGGCATCCTTTCCGGATCGCGTCACCAACGCGACGGGCGCGTGCTCGCACAGACCCAGACAGGGGCTTTCCAGCCACATCGGTCCGTCCTTGGCCGCGGTGCCGGACGGCCCCAACGTGCGCTCCAACTCGGACGTGAGCTCGCGTCCGCCGTTGAACATGCAGGCGATGTCGGTGCAGACATGCGCCACCACCGGCGGGCGCGGCTCGAGCGCGAACAGCGCGTAGAAGCTGGCGACGCCGTAGGCCTCGGCCGGCGGGATCGTCAGCCGCAGGCAGATATAGCCCATCGCCTCGGGGCTGATCCAGCCGATTGCCGACTGCACCTCGTGCAGGGCCGGCAGCAGCAGGTGACGGCGGTCGCGCGCATCGTGGCCGCCGGTCGCAGCGTGGCCGTCCGACCCGCGCTGGCCGCCCACCCAGGCCGAGTCCGGCGGACCGAGCAGCCCGTCGACCGCCGCCCGTTCGGCCGCGGCCGGCTCACCGCTCGTCAGCCGCAGGTCCATCAGGCGGTGACCGCCGCGGCGGCGGGCAGCTTGTCGACTCTGATCGCGCTGGCCTTGAACTCGGCCGTACCCGACATGGGATCGGTTGCGTCGATGGTGAGGACGTTCGTCTCGACCTGATCGGGGAAGTGCAGCGTCATGAAGGCCAGGCCCGGTCGCAGGGTGGCATCGACCCGCACCGGCGCCGTCACCGAGCCGCGCCGCGAGCTGATCTGCACCCGCTCCCCCTCCGCGACGCCCAGCGCCGAGCAGTCCTCGGGCGAGAGGTCGAGCGACTCGCGGCGGCGAAGCGGCGAGCTGTATCCGCCGCTCTGCACGCCGGTGTTGTAGGAGTCCAGGCGCCTGCCGGTGGTGAGACGGATCGGGAACTCGTCGCTCAGCTCGTCCACCGGCGGCTCGTGCAGCACGACGTTGAACGGCGCCCGTGGCCCGGATACCGGCTCGTCCCACAGCCGGGCGTGCAGGAACTGCGCGCCGGGATCGTGTTCGTCGGCACACGGCCACTGGATCCCGCCCAACTGCTCGAGCCGGTCGTAGGACATGCCGGCGTGCATCGGCGACAGCGATCGCAGCTCGTCCCACACGTCCTCGGACGATCCATAGTGCCACCGCTGCCCGAGCCGGGCGGCCAGCTCGCACACGATCGTGATGTCGTCACGAGCCTGCCCGGGCGGGTCAAGCGCCTTCCGCACCCGCTGCACCCGCCGCTCGCTGTTGGTGACGGTGCCCTCCGATTCACACCAGCTGGCCGACGCGGGCAGCACCACGTCCGCCAGCTCGGCGGTGCGGGTGAGAAAGATGTCCTGCACGACCATGTGATCGAGCCCCTCGAGCAGCTTCAGGGTGTGCTTGGCATCTGCCTCGGACTGTGCCGGGTTCTCGCCGACGACGTAGAGCGTGCGCAGCTCGCCGCGCTCCATCGCCTCGAACATCTGGGTCAGGTGCCAGCCGGACGTCGGCTGGATCGTGACCCCCCAGGCGTGCTCAAAGCGGGCTCGCGCATCGTGGTTGGCCTCCAGATCCTGGAAACCGGGCAGGTGCTTGGGGATGGCGCCCATGTCACCGCCGCCCTGCACGTTGTTCTGACCGCGCAGCGGGTTGAGGCCCGAACCGTACCGTCCCACGTGTCCGGTCAGCAGTGCCAGGTTGATCAGCGAGAACACGTTGTCCACCGCGTTGTGGTGCTCGGTGATGCCCAGCGTCCAGCAGATCATGGCGCGGTCGGCGCGCGCGTAGGCATGGGCCGCCTCGCGAATCGACTCAGCGGGCACGCCGGTCTCGCGCGCGCCCCGCTCCAGCGTCCACTCCTCGACGCTCGCGGCATAGGCCTCGAATCCATCCGTGGCACGCTCGATGAACTCACGGTTGTGCAGGCCCGCGTGGATGATCTCGCGCGCCATCGCGTTTGAGAGCGCGATGTCGGTGCCGACGTCGATGCCAAACCAGCCGTCGGCCCACTGCGCCGAGCCTGTTCGGCGGGGATCGACCACGTACAGGCGCGCTCCGTTGTTCACGGCCTTGAGCACATGGTGGAAGAAGATGGGATGGGTTTCACGGGCGTTCGAGCCCCACAGGAAGATGAGATCGGTCTCCCTCACCTCCTGGTAGGAACTCGTCCCGCCCCCGGCCCCGAACACCGTCGCCAGACCGACGACGCTTGGCGCGTGTCAAGTCCGGTTACAGCTGTCGACGTTGTTGGTGCCGATCGCGGCGCGGGCGAACTTCTGCGTGAGAAAGTTCACCTCGTTCGTCGCCTTCGAGCAGCTGAACAGCCCGAATGAGTTCGGGCCGCCGGCCGCCACCGCGGATCGAAACCCTTCTGCGGCACGGTCCAGTGCCTCGTCCCACGTGGCCGGCCGAAGCGCGCCATGCTCGCGGACGAGCGGCGTGGTCAACCGGGTCAGATGCTTGCGCATGCCTCCATCACCCCCTCCCATCAGCTCGCAGGGACACGCCGTCCCGAAAACGTCCTCGGGCCTCGACATCATCGCCGATGCAGACGAGCACGTAAAGTGAACTTGCCACCACAGTGATAACCCTGAAACTGGAACTCGACACCCCCGGGCCCGCGATAACGGCCACCGTGGGGCGAGGAGGTTTACCACCGCGCCAGAGCGGGTAGCCCACTGCGCGAGAGCGACCGACATCGAGCGCAAGGGGTGAGCTGTGGAGCGAAGCTACAAAACGGCCGTGATCACGCGCCGCCCAATGGCGACGGAGCAGCCCGGCGATCCGACGCCACAGCCACCCCGCCCGCCGTCGCAGCCGGACGAGGTGCCCCAGCCGCCGTCGCAGCCCGACGAGATGCCGCAGCTTCCCGACCAGCCGCACCCTCCCGGCAACCCGCCCACGATGCGCGCCGACGGCGAGCGTGAGCCTGGTGACAAGGCCGCCGCTCCCGAAAGCGACGAGCGCTCGCATGGCGAGCAGTATCCGGGGCCGGCCGAAGAGACGCCGACCGGCGATCAGTACGACGTCGACCCCGCGCGGCCCGAAGAGCCGCCCTCACCCAAGCGCTGACCGCTCAGCGCGGACGGATCGCGGTGTAGAGGCCGCGCCCGATCAGACCGGTCGACTCGTGCCGAGCTTCCAATCCCGCTGCGGCGAAGGCGGCCAGCTGCTCGTCGACGGTGAACAGCCCAAGGGCGTGTCGTTCCACGAAGTGCTCCACGCCCGCCTCGCGCGTCGCCACCAGGTGCTCCATCTCCATCACGGCCAGCCGGCCCTCTGTGGTGCTCACCGCGAGGCGCGCGATCTTGATGTCCGGCTGATCGACGAACAGCGAGCTGAGGTGGCCGTCCTGCCACACCTGGGGCTCCAGCCATGGCTCGACGATCAGTACGCCACCGGGCTCGAGGTGGCGCGCCATCGCCGCGATGGCCGCGTCCAGCCGCTCAACGGTGCCGGCGTATCCGATCGCACTGAACAGGCAGGTCACCGCGTCGAATCGCCGGCCCAGGTCGAACGAGGTCATGTCGGCCTGGTGGAGCGGCACGCCCGCCACTCGCTCGGCCGCCACCGCGAGCTGCTCTGACGAGAGATCGACGCCCTCGCACCGGTAGCGATCCGACAGGGCACGAAGGTGACCACCCGTGCCGCAGGCGACGTCCAGCAGCGTGTTTGCGCCCGGTCGGGCGGCCTGTATCCGGCGATCGATCTCATCCGCCTCGGCGGCGTACTCCTTGGATCCGTAGATCGCGTCATAGAAGAGAGCCGATCGTGCGTACATGACGGGCAGCATACGGCGCCCCGCGATCACGCGTCCGAGCGACGAGACCTCATTTGGGGCAGGCCGGTAAGGTAGGCGGCGCAATGGCGACGCGGAAGGATTCAGCGGCAGGAATCGAGTGGCTGCGCGAGCGGCTGGCCCATCTGCAGACGCTCTCGGCGTCGCTCGCCGCCGCGCGCACCGAACAGGAGGCGATCGACGCCACGCTCAACCGTGGCCTGCACGTCTTTGAGGCGGACCAGGCCGTGATCGTGACCCTCGACGACGCCACCGGCCGTTTCCGGATTGCCGCCATGCGCGGATACCCGGGAGAGGTCGGCTCGCGGTGGGCGACCTTCCCCGACTCGGACGACTACCCGCTGGCCCAGGCAGTCCGCCAGCAGGACGCGATAATCGTGCACGGACCGGACGAGCTGATCAGGCGCTACCCCAAGCTGGCCGGCACGGAGCGTTCCGCGGTGCTGGTCTGCCTGCCGATGGGCGACTTCGGCGGCATCTCGCTGGGATACGACCGAGACGTCAGCCTCGATCAGGCTGAGATCGAGTTCATGACCGCCGTTGCCCGCCAGTGCGGCGAGGCGATCCGGCGCACCGCGCTGGACGGCGAGCGCCGCCGCCGCGCGCAGCGGCTGGCGCTGCTGGCCGAGGCCGGCGCCGCCTTCGCGCGCACGCTCGACTACCGCACGACGCTGGCCGAGGTCGCCAAGCTGGCCGTGCCCCGGCTGGCCGACTGCTGCATCGTCGACGTCGTGGAGGCAACGGGCCTGCACCAGCTGGCCGCGGTGCACGTCGAGCCCGAGAAGTTGACGGCTGTGGCCGAGCTGGAGAGGCGGTACCCGTCCGACCCCGATGAGCCGCGCAGCGCGGTCGGGGAGGTGCTTCGCAGCGGCCGAGCAACCCTTGTGGCAGAGGTGGACGAGCAGTTCCTCGGCCCACTGAGCCGGGATGAGGCGCACCGTGAGGGGGTGATGCGGCTGGGCATGCGGTCGCTGATCATCGCGCCCCTGACCGCCCGCGGACGCACGCTGGGAGCGATCACGCTGATCATCGACAGCTCCGATCGCCGCTACGACGACCAGGATCTGGCCACCGCCCGGGGACTGGCCGATCGCGCAGCGCTGGCGATCGACAATGCTCGCCTGCACCAGGCCCAAATCGAGATCGCGACCACACTGCAACGCAGCCTGCTGCCAACGCATCTGCCCACCATCGCCGGCGTCGAGCTGGCGACCCGCTACATGGCGGCTGCGGAAGGGGTCGAGGTCGGCGGCGACTTCTACGACGTGTGGCTGCTGGACGGCGGCTTCGGAGTCGCGATGGGCGACGTCTCGGGCAAGGGCGCCGGCGCTGCGTCGATGACCGCGCTGGCCCGGCACACCCTGCGGGTGGCGTCGCTGCACGAACCGACGCCCAGCCGGGTGCTGCGGGTGCTGAATGGTGAGATCCAGCGGCACGGCGCGCCGGGCATGTTCTGCACGGCGATCTGTCTGCACGCGACCGCTGATCCCGGCGGCGGGCTGCACGTCACGATCGCCCATGCCGGCCACCCGCCGGCACTGGTGCGCCGCCGCGACGGCGTGACCGAGGAGGTGGGGGTCGCCGGAACGCTGCTGGGCGTGCGCGAGCAGGTGATGATGAACGACACACAGATGAGGCTGGCCGCGGGTGACGCGCTGGTGCTGTATACCGACGGCGTCACCGAGCGCCGCGACGGCACGCGCATGTTCGGCGATCAGCGGCTCGCCGAGCTGGTGGCGTCGGTGCCGGACGGCACTGATGCCGACGGGATCGCGCTCGCGATCGAGACGGCGATCGACGAGTTCTCGGTTGACCCACCCCAGGACGACGTCGCGATACTCGTGCTGCGCGTGGCCCCCTGAGTGGCTCAGGCGGTGGCGGTGGCCGACTCGGTGTCGGCGGACTCCTCCGCTGCGATCCGCTGCGCGCGGTCGTTCAGAAGATCGCTGACGATCACCTGCAGCGTGCTCGCGACCGGGATCGCCACCAGGGCGCCGACGATGCCAAGCACCGACGCTCCCGCCAGCACGGCTATCAGCACCACCAGCGAGGGGATCTGCACCATCCGACGGTAGATCACAGGCTGGATCATGTGGTTCTCGACCTGCTGGTAGACCATGATCACAACGAACACCACCAGGGCTGCGGTGGTGCCCTGGGTGAAGTACGCCGCCGCCACCACCAGCAACGATGCGATCGTGGCCCCAACCAGCGGGATCAGATCGCCGATCGCCACCACCACGCCCAGGGTGAGCGCGTAGGGTACGCCCAGCGCCCACAACGTCGCGGTCGCGACCACGCCCGCAATCACCGAGATCAACAGGTTGCCGACGACGTAGCCGCCCACCGCACGGTTCATGTGCGCGCCGATCTCCGCAGCGCGGCGAGCGCTCGAGGGTCGCAGCTGCGCCATCAGCAGCTCACGCATGCGCGGCAGCTCGAACAGGATGAATGCGGTGAGGAACAGCACCGTGACGGTTGCCGCCACACCCGAGATGACCGTGCCAACCGCGCCGAAGGCGATCCTGGGCAACGCCGAGGCGTGCGACTTGGCCTGGGCGACGATGTTGTACTTCTGATCGAGCCGGTGGATCAGCGGGCTCTTGGCCAGGCTGTCAGCGGCATGGGGGGCATTCACGACGATGTTGTCGATCTGGTTCACGAACGGCCCGACCAGCATCACGATCACGAGCAGCAACCCCATCACGAACAGCGCAAACACCAGCACGACCGCCCGCGTGCGCCGCATCCACCGCTCGGCGAAGACGACCGCCGGGTTGAGCGCGACGGCGAGGAAGAATGCGATGCCGCACCAGATCAGAACGGTGTGCACCGTGTTCAACAGCGAGACCGCGATCGTGAAGCCAAGCACCAGGGCCATCAGCTTCAGCACCGTGCGGGCGCGGATGTCAAACATCACCCGCTGCGGCTGCGCCTCGAGCGCGATGCGGCGGTATGGGAGCGGTGACGTCAGCGACACCGGCGTTGAGGAATCCGTCGGGCCGGTACCGGTCGAGGCCGCCATCAGGCGGCGCGCCGCTGCAAGACCGAGTGTGACCCGTGCATCGTCAGTCCATACCCCACGCGGGGCGGGGCCAAACCATCCGGCGGGCCCGCCGAGCCGAGCTGCCGGCTCCGCTACACGGCGTGTAGCGGTGTGCGCTGCAGCCGCAGCGAGACGCCATCGTCGTCCTCGGTAGCTCCCAGCGCCGAAAGCGCCGATGCGGCAGCGCTGCGCCAACCGGCATCCAGGCCGGACAGGACGATCAGCGCCGAGCCATCTGACAACGTCGCCCGCATCGCCACCACCGCATCCGACGAGTCGGCAACCGCCTGGGCGATCGCCGCCGCCGCCCGGTCGGCGGCGAGCGGCGGCACGCCGACTCGCAGGGCGACGCCGACGGCCGCCTGACGAGCGACCTCTGGCCGTGATGGAGTGTTCGTCAGACGGAGGGTGAGGGTATGGTCTACGCGATGCAGGATGGGGAACTCCAACTGGTGGCGGAGCTGGTGGTACCGGCCGATGCCGAGCTGCTGACGATGTGCCGAATGATCCTGGTCGGTGTGGGAGCCGGCCTCCCGATCAGCGACCAGGCACTCGATGACCTCAAGCTGGTGCTGTCGGAGACGTGTGCCAGCGCGATCAGGCACACAGCAGAGCAGCCCGGTGGCACGGTCGAGATCGCGTTTCGCACCTCGAGCTTTGAGATCGAGGTCAGCGTCAGCGACCACACCCAGTCTGCCGAAAGCGCGCTGACTGGGCCTGGGTTCGGTCTGCCGCTGCTGCGGCAGCTCTGCTCGCGGCTCGACGTCCGCTCACAGACCGAGGGTCCGGGCACAGTCGTTCGGTTCGCACGCACGCTGCCCGCCTGAACCACGCCCGCTATCTCGTCACCCCGATCGCCTGCAAGGCTGCCGACCGGCTCTCGGCGATCGGCAGCACGGCCCCAAGGCCGGTCAGCTCGATGATCCTCCGCACCGTCGCACCCGACCCGATCACGAAGCTGACTCCGGTGCCGTCTTGTGCGGCGCGATCGTGGGCGAGGATCAGCACCCCCAGCACCGCCGAGTCGATGAACGTCGCCTCGCTGAGGTCGATCACGTACGGCTTGCGGAGCTCGCGCACGGCCTCGAACTGGGCGCGCAGCGCCTCCGAGGTGGAGAGGTCATGCTCACCGCGGATCACCACGACGGTCACCTCTCCATAGCACTCGAGGTCGATCAGGTTTGCCGCGCACATGCGGGCGCCAGCATAGTCGATCGTGATCTGGCCGCTGGCAGACGCCGGACGCCCCGAAGGGATACCGGCGGTGCCGGAGAACGGGGTGGTTGCGGCGGTCGGGCCGTGCCACGCTGCCGTCACCCCGGTGCCGGACGATGCCATCGAGTTCAGGGGAGAGCTGTGGACGACCCCCAGGTTCAGGTTGAGTAGCTGCGCGGCGAGATCGCGCGGCTGACCGGACGCATCTACGCGCTGGAGCGCGCGGTCGGCCAACTGGCCGGCGCGCCGAGCGCAGCTCAGACAGCGCCGCCCGCTCGACCGATGGCCGAATCCCCGGTGTGGGAACCGCCCCCAACACCTTCGGCGCCGGCCCCGCCGCCGCAGTGGGTGCTGCCCGATCAGCCGCCGATCGCCGCTTCCCCACTGCTCCCCGAACGGCCTCCGATCAACTGGGGACGACTGGCCGAGCAGCTGTTCGCGGCGCGCACGCTGGCCTGGGCCGGCGGCGTGGCGACGGCGCTTGGCATCGTGCTGCTGTTCGTGATGGCGGCCAGCCGCGGCTGGGTGACCGCGCCGATGCGGGTTGGCACGGGCGTGCTCGTCTCGCTGGTGTTGCTGGGCGTCGCGATCGAGCTCGACCGCCGCCGCTGGCGGGCGGATGCGATCCTGGCAGCGGCGGGAGTCGGCATCGCCGGGCTGTACGCGTCGCTGTGGGCGGCGGCATCGATCTATCACTTCGTGTCCGCAGCACCCGCGTCGACGCTGGCGGCGGTGATTGCCGCATGCGCGGTGGCGGTGGCGATCCGGCTGCGGCAAGAGTCGCTGGCGGTATTCGGCATCGCCGGCGCCATGCTCGCGCCGGTGCTGGTCAGCCGGGAGGTGACCGCCGGCGGCGTGCTGTACGCATCGCTGATGCTGGCGGCGACGATGCCGCTGTTCGTCCGCTTCGAGTGGCGGCGCCTGGTGTCGGTAGCCTGGCTGGTGGGCCTGGGCGAGGCGGCAGCGCTCGTGATCGCCTCCCGCGATCACACGGGGTTCGGCGGCCCGGTGTTGGCAATCGCGGTGGTCTCAGCGCTGTTCGTCTGCCTGCTGTTCCTGGTCGAGCTGACGCCACCGGTGCGGGAACGCGTCAGCTCACTTGGCTGGCTGATCGCCTCCAGCGCATTCACGCTCTCGCTGGCCGACGTCTTCCTCTACGCCGCCAGCCGCCACACGGCCGGCCACTCGCTCGCGGGGCTGGTGCTGGTGGGCCTGATGGCGGCCTGGGCGCTGTGTGCGGCCGTGCCGCAGGTGGTGCGGCGACCACATGCCGATCTCACCGACATCATGGCGGCCTTCAGCCTGACGCTGGCGGCGACCGCCACCGGGCTGCTGGCGGGCGGATCGGCGCTGGTCTGCACGTGGGCGGCGCAGTCGGCGATGCTGGTGGCGGCGGCCGAGCGAATCGGCTCCCGTAGCCGTGTACGGCAGCAGCGGATCACGATCTCGGCGGGCGTCTACCTGGCGCTGGCGACCGCCGCGGCGCTGATGATCGTCTCACCCACCGACGCGCACCTGCCCACGTTCGGCGATGGATCGAGCCGCGGATCGATCGCGCTGGGTGCGATCACCGTGGCAGGCATCGTCTACTGCTTCGCCACCCGTTGGCTCGACAGCGGCTGGCGACTGGCAGCGTGGCTGCTGCCGGCGGTCGCTCTGGCATACCTGCCACTGTGGGCGCTGTCCGCCGAGTGGGCGGTGGTGGTGTCCGCCGGGCTTGCCGCCGCCCTGTTCGGCTTCCGCCGCTCGCGATGGCTCATGTCCTGGTTGCCGGAGCTGGTCGCCGCCGGGATCGGCTGGGCGTTGT
Source organism: Gaiellales bacterium (assembly GCA_038212095.1). Lineage (GTDB taxonomy): Bacteria > Actinomycetota > Thermoleophilia > Gaiellales > JAICJC01 > JAICYJ01. The sequence continues at coordinate 159,966 of JBBQUW010000002.1, forward strand.
GGCTCTCGGCTGCTGCCGTCTCGCTCGGCTCGTCCGCCCCAATCGAACGGTTGACGGCACCCGAGTGGTCAGGCGTCGGCGACCGTCACGGGCTGATCGGCCTGGCGGCGCTGACCGCGGCGGCCGCGCTTGGCACGTGGTCGCTGCGGCTGCCTCGGCGCGCCGGAGCCGAGCACCTGCTGGCCGTGCCGGTCGCCTCGCTGGCGTACGGGATCGCGGAGGCACTGCGACCGCCGCACGCGATGTGGGCCTGGCTGGGACTCTCGATCACCCTGGCCGCGGTCGTGCATCTGCCCGCGATCCGCCGGCGGCTGTGCATCGAGCCGCTGCTGGCGGCCGCCGGCGTGATGCTGGTTGTGGGACTGACAGCGTCCTGGGCGCACGACCACTCACTGGTGGCACTGGCTGACCATGGCACCAGCCGCGGATGGCCCAGCATCGCGATCGCTGCGTTGGCCGCCGCCGGGCTGGCCACGGCGATGCTCGCACCGCTGCACCGCAGCTACGCGCTGTGGCTACCCTACGCGCTCTCTGTGCAGCTCTCGACGATGCTGCTGCCTGGGCAGTACCCGCTGGTGGCGATGGCCGCGCTCGCGATCCTCGCCGGGATGACCACGATCGGCTGGCCATCCGTGCTGCGCACCCGGCTGGTGCGCGCGGTGATCGCCGAGATGGCCGCGATCGGCGCGATCGCCGTGACCGTACTGGTGCTGCTCGCCTACGAGACACCTCGGATGCTGTTCGTCTCGTCGCATGCGCCGGCCACCGGCCTGGCGGCCGCGGTGGCCGCCTCGGCGGCGCTGTTCGTCGCGGCCGCCGCTGCGCGGCTGCGCGCGCGACAGGCCGCTTGGTCGATCGGCCGCGTCCAGATCGCCACCGGCCTCGTCTACGTCGCGGCGGGGACGGCGCTGTGGACGCTGGCGGCGGCGATCCTCGGCGGCGAGCAGCTGGTGGCGCAACCGCTGCGGGCATCGGTGCACGACCACTTCCAACAGGGCCACGTCGCCGTCTCGATCAGCTGGGTGCTGGTCGGCCTGGCGCTCGTGATCGTCTCGCTGCGCGGCGACCGTCGCGGCCTGCGGATCGGCGGCATCGCGCTGCTGTTCGTCGCGCTGGCCAAGCTGTTCCTCTACGACCTCGCATTCCTGACCGCACTGGCTCGCGCCGTCTCGTTCATCGCGACCGGCTCGGTGCTGCTGATGGCGGCGCTGCTGCTGCAGCGATTCGCCCCGCAGGTCAAGGCGGCCCTGTCGGACGATCCGACCGACCCGCCGACCTGACCGACTTCGTCAGGCGTCGCCCCACTCCGGTCGCTCGGCGTCGTCGATCACCAGCAGCTCGGGCGGATCGTCGGCCTGTCCAGCGTTCGACAGCACGCCCAACGGCAGCCGCGCGCCGCTGAGAAACGGCATCAGGTGGCCGCTGAGAAACTCTTGCTGAATCTCGGTGGCGTCGCGGTCGAACGCACCTCGCTCGCCGCGATGGCCCTCGATCTCCAGCGTGAGGTGGCGCGGGCAGCTCGGGTGTTCTCGCTGGGCGGCCAGCACGAGCTCATAGAGGGCGTGGGCGGTCTCGTCGAAGCCGTCGTCGCGACGCATCGTGTACCGCAGGGCGATCGCTGATCGCGGGGTGATCGTGGTGAGCATGCCGGTCAGCGTACCGACCGGGTCGGACATGCCCCACGACCACGGTTGTCACCGGACGGGTCGTGAAGGGGTCGCTCGAACGCGAGCACGACGCCCCGTTCGGACTGCCGCATCCGGGCGAACCCGCCGTGCAGCGACAGCCGGCAGTTGAGCGCCGCGGTCAGCATCGCACCCTCCCGCACCGCATCCACGTGGACGCTGCCGAACAGGCGCCGCTCGTCGCCGGCCACCACCACCCTCACCGGCCCGTCCCCTTCCGTGAACTGCAGTGCGTCCTGAACCAGGTGGTAGACGTCCAGCTCCGCCGGGGCCGGATAGCGATCAGCCGGCGCCTCGACGCTGCCCACGATGCCGCTCTCCTCGAGCAGCGAGGTGAGCGTAAACCGCAGCGGTTGCGGCCCGGGAGAGAGCGCGCCCAGGGCGCTCCTGCGGCCGCGGGCCAGCGCCTCGGCCAGGATCTCCTTGGCCCGAGCCAGGGCATCGTCGGCCGTGCCCGCTCCGTGCTGGGCGGCGTCGATCATCAGCAGCGCAGCCACCAGCGACTGCAGGACGTCGTCGTGCACCTGCTCGGCCAGCCGCTCACGAACGTCGCGTTCCAGCCACAGCGCGGCCAGCATCTCGTCGCGGCGGGGGCCGTGGGGGTGCTCGAAGATCGGCACGCCGTAACTCTGCAGGCCGGCGGGCCTTCGCGCCATCACCGTTTCGACGTATCTGGGCGGATACGGCGCTGCCCGAACCTCGACGCGATCGAGATCAACAAGTATTGTTGTCTCGTCCGGTCACACGAGCCTGGGAGAGCAGATGATGCGCGCAGCGGCGGCAACGATGGGGATGATCGCGACGGCAGCGATGTTGCTGATCGCATCGACGGCCGCCGCGCGGCCACTGGTGGCATCGATCACGCCCCCGCCCTGCGTTGCTCCGGTTCAGGCGAGCATCTTCGTCGACGCCGGCTCCTACTCACCCGCCCACAGGACGGGCCTGGTGCCGGGCAGCCAGCAGCCGTGGACGTGGAACACGGGCGGCGTGACCGAGTCGGTCACCTCGACCACGATCCCGCTCTTCACGTCGGGTGCCAAGTCGAGCGGCTCGTACCAGTTCACCTTCTTCGCGGCTGGTGGATTCCAGTACCACTCTTCAACGAACGCCAACCAGAAGGGAAGCGTCTCGGTCTCGCTCTGCAACGTGCCGGCGACCTCGCACATCGGATCGACGGTGCCCGTGCAGTACGCCTCGGCGCATCACACGGGCTGGGTTTCCGACGTCCAGATCAAGCGGCCGGGATCGACGACCTGGGCGTGGCTCGGCTACGGGCTGACCGGTCAGTTCACGTCATTCACACCGGCGAAGATCGGTACCTACTACGTCCGCGCGCGGCTCCGCCATACCACCAACAACGCCGCTTCGGGCTTCTCACCCGCGAAGGCGGTCAAGGTCAGCTGAGCCCCCGCCGGGCCGGCGCGGATCGATACTCAGCGCTATGACCGGAACGGCGACGGGCAGGCATCGATCCTGGGGATCGAGAAGCGCGCGATCGTTCCGAAGCCCTCGGCCGGTTTGCACGCCTGCGCGACGCCGGCATCGCAGGCTACCGAGAGGAAGATGAACGCATCCTCGATCGAGAAGCTGTGCTCGTCGACGAGCAGCTTCGCCGCCTCCTCCGAGACGAGCTGGAGCGCCTCGGCGTAGTCGGGCGCCGACGCGTGCGGCACCCACCGGTCGTGCAGCTCCGTGACCGGCCACGTCGCCTGCTTGCCCTTCAGCAGCCCGAAACGAACATCGACCTCGCCCGCGATCTCGACGCCGGTGAAGCAGATCTCGCCGTCGCCCATGGCCGCATGCATGTCGCCGACGGCGAACATCCCACCTGGCTGCCTGACCGGAAAGAAGATGCGCGCGCCGGCGCCGTGCCAGTGATCATCGAGGTTGCCGCCGTGCTGCCCCGCGAGCCCGGTGGCGAGCGACTCACCGGATGTCGCGACACCCACCACGCCGACCATCGGCTTGGCCGGAAACGAGACCCGCTCGTTCATCTTCACGACCCCGTCGCGCACCTGGAACAGCCGAGTGACCGGCCCATCGATGCGGTGGTCGAGCTGCCCGAAGCCCGGAATCAGCGTCGCGACGCCCCACTCGACCGGCCGTACGTCGAGGATCTCGGCCACCAGCGAGTCGCCCGGCTCCGCCCCGCGGACAGCCACCGGGCCCGTCGCGCTGTTGATCCGGCCGAGGTCGATGTCGGTGACGAGATCGTCCTCGCTGGTGATCTGGCCCGAGAAGCAGTCGTTCGTCTCGAACGTGACGACGTCACCCGGATCCACCTCCAGCACCGGCTGCAGATCGGGGCCGAACGACCAGATCACCTGGTCACGAGAGATCCGATGCTGCGACATTCATGTTCCCCTTCGTCGGTCGAAAGATGGTTCTACGAGCGGTCGATCTAGCCCAGTCCGGCGGACGCCAGGGCCCGCCGCGCGCAGGCCTCGTCCTGCGCTCCCGTGCCGCCGCTCACGCCGAGCGCTCCGCACAGCTGGTCGCCGTCGAACACCGGAAGGCCGCCAGCGTACACGACGATTCGACCGTCGGAGGTGCTCGTGAGTCCCCAGTCGTCTCCACCCGGCTGCGTGCTGACCATGAACTCTCCGGTGGGTGTCTGCCACAGCACCGCCGTGTGGGCCTTGTCGACCGCCAGCTTCATCGCCCCCAGCGCTGCGCCGTCCATGCGCATGCTGGCCACCACGTGGCCGCCTGGGTCGGCCACCGCGGCCGCCACCGCAAGCGACTCCGCCTCGGCTTCGCGGCGAACCTCCTCGAGCAGCCGCAGCGCCAGATCGAGCCCGATCTCGCGTCGGCCCACGACTCCATCAGTCATCTTGCGCTCCTCACGTCAGGCGCCGACCACGACGCCGGCGCGCTCTTTCCCTCGGGTTCCCGCTGCGTCGCATCGAGGACCATCAGTGTGAGCGGAGCGAGACGGGGCAGCCTACATCGCATGCTCGCGCGACGTACACCCGGCCAGATACACAACGACAGCCGGCCGCCGTCGGCGTCGCGGAGCGGGGCGATGTGCAGCGCCCCGACTTGACGGCTGCCGATACCTGTCATACCATTAGGACAGATATGAGCACGATCGCCACGCCACTTCTTGATCTGCGCCAGACGCGCGAGGTGGCGGACGAGGCACAGCGCGTCCAGCTCAGCCTCGGCGGCCGCAAGAAGGTGCCGGCCGCGGCGTGGACATTCGCCTCCTCCCTGGTCGAGGCGATCTGGGAGGCCGACGACGAGTGGTCCGAGGGACAGGACCCGGAGAACCGGATGCTGCTGCTGCGAGCCGCACTTGGCATCTCGCGCGGCCTCGCAAACCGCGCCGGACCGGACGCGCGTCGCTCACTGATGCTCGGCCTGCAACGCAGCGCCGAGGTGCTCGACCGAATCTCGGAGGGTGATGAGGTCTCGCCGGCCCGCTCGGCCAAGCATGTGGCAGGCTGGCTCTCATCAGCGGTGGAGGCGCCGCAGGCCGAGATCGCCGCGCTGGTCGGTACCTCGCCACGCTCGTTCAGCCGCTGGCAGAGCGGCGATACGACACCGGACGGCGAGGACGCGCGGCGACTGCGCACCGTGGCCGCACTGGTCTCTCAGCTTCGCTTCTCGCTGACCGGCGTCGGTGTGCTGCGCTGGTTCGAGTGGCCGAACGAGCTGCTCGACGGTCGCACGCCCCGTGAGGCGCTGGGAGACGCGACCGCGACACCGACCCTGTTTCGGCTTGCGGCCAGGCTGCGAAGCTCGATCGCGGCATAGCGATGCGGATCGTCAGCTACCGCGTCGCGTCGTACCGAACCCCGGTCAGGGACACGCCGAGCAACGAGCCGGGGCGGTTCCACACGGCCGGGTCACCGCCGGCCCAGTACCTCTGCCTGCATCCGCTCGGCCCCAGCGCCGAGGTGGTGCGGCACGCGCGGCTCGACGCCGCCGACCAGCTCGCGGTGCTGGCGCTTCGCATCTGGGCGCTTCGGATCGAGCTACCGGACGACTTCCCTGAGTTGACCTACCGAAACTGCGGCGAGGTCGCCGGGCTCACGCCCGAGCAGTTGGTGGGAGACGAGTACGCGCCCACCCAGCGAGCGGCCGATGCGCTGCGTGAGACCGGGATCAACGGCTTCATCTTCCCCAGCGCCGCACTGCCCGGCACCAGAAACGCCGTCCTGTTCGGCGAGCGGATCGCGATCGGCTACCAGGATGAGCCGCTGGACGCGTGGGAGGTTCCCGCCAGCATGACCACCAGCCGCGGCGCGCCTCCGGTCAGCCTGCACCAGCTGGTGCGGCGGATCGGCCACCCCCACCCCGAGCTGGAAGCCGTCATGCGCGGAGAGCCGTTTCGGTTCGACGAACCGAGCTGGGCGCTGGGGTGAATCTCGGGACAGCCGAGACGGGGGCTCGATGTGTGCTGCTTGGCGCCGCCTCGATTCGCCTCTATAATGTAATTGATGTCACGTAGGCAGCGAGCCTTCTTCACCACTCGGCCAAGGCGGTCGACGCTGGTGCTGCTCTTGGTCGCGATCTCGGTCGAGGTCGCCTCCCTGCTGCTGCCCGCGTCTTCGGTGCACTACATCAGCATCGGGAGCCGGCGCCACTTCCCGGTGCAGAACTCCCCGTGGATCGATCACCTGTGGGTGGTGCTGCGCTACGGCGGCATCGTCGCCCTCATCGGCGCTGTGCTGTTCCAGAGCGACACGATCAACACGATGACCGACCTGATCGCCCAAGAGAGCCGCAATGGCGAGCCCGGCGCCGACCGCAAGAACGCAGGGCGCGGCGGTGCGCCCGTTCATATGGAAGAGTCGCGGCATTACTGAGACGCGGTCGCCCACCGGTGCGATACAGCCAGTGAGTGGAGAGCCAGGAGTCACCGGCACCACCTCCACGCGGCAACGCCGGTAGCGGCACCTTCGCGTGGTCACCGCCTGATCAACAGGAGCACTGCCGGAGCGTGCACCGGGTGCGGCTGCCGCGGAAGGTAGTGGATGACGAGACCAGACCGGTCTGCCACGACCTGCGCCTGCGCTTTCATGTTCTCGATCGTCGCCGTTGTCAACGCGAATGTCGATTGCGGAACGCCCTGATCCATCCAACGTGATCGAACTCGCCACGCCCGACTGTTGATCTGTTCCACCATGATGCACTCAACCGCACGGCCGGAGCCTTCCGCGGGGAACAGCTCTTGCAGCGTCGGGCCGCAGGGCGGGTTCGAACTGGGGTGATCCATCGCCGAACGAGCCTAACAGCACAGGTTCGTCTGGGACGACCGGGACGGGATCGAGATTCCAGATTCCGGGCGTCCCAACTTCCAAAACACCGGAAGCCGAAACCAGGCGGCTACTTGAACCTCCACGGCCCATTCGGCCCACAAGGCGCTCAACATCAAGAGCGAGGTCGAGCAGGGCCAACTCCTGCTTGATCAGGCGGTTTGAGGCGCCACGAGATCAGCTCAGATTACGGCGTTACCACGACGGGGCGGGCTTGAACTTTGAGAGCCACCCGCCGGCGTGCAGGACGTCGATTTTGGATGTATCCGGTCGCTTCGATGGCTTGCGTCATCGGTGTATGCTCGATGTATGTTGCCGGTTCGCCTTCTTGTGATAGTCGTGACCATGCTGCTGCTGCTGCTGTGCCACACGGCGACCGGCGTAGCGGCGACGGCGACTCGGTTGTCATTGAATCCGGGCGAGACCCCTCCAGGGACGTTCTATCGCGTGACAGGGTCGGGCTTTGGCGCGTCGGAGATCGTTCGGATCACTCTTCGTTCGACACCGATCGCCTCGGTTGCGACCGGCAAGCTTGGCGGCTTCACTGCTCGGCTGCAGGTGCCTGCCTCGACACTGCCAGGTGGCTACCGAGTCTCCGCCGTCGGCCGCCGCACCGGTCGCACCGCATCCGCCTTGCTGATCGTCCGCACGTCGTGGAACACGTTCCAGTTCGCTATTGCGCGCAGTGGGTGGAATCCTTACGAGAACGTTCTCAGCAGCGCGAACGTCGCAACCCTAGGCGTCGTGTGGGGGAAACAGTACGGCGGTGAGGGCTCTCCCCCGGTCGTTTCAAAGGGTCGCGTGTACAACGGCGAAGGGGGAAACATCGCTGCCCGGGCCGCCAGTGACGGTCACCTGCTTTGGATGCACAACACTGGCGGGTTGGTTCAAGCCCCACCGACGGTATCTGGAAACTCGGTCGTTGTCGGCGGTGGGTCTGGCATTATTCGGGCATATCGCGCCGACACCGGAGCGCTCATCTGGGCGCACAACGTTAGTTCCGAAGCTCCTTTGGCCGTCGCTAACGGCCGCGTCTTCGTGACATCGGCGAACAATCGGCTCTACGCGCTCTCACTCACAACCGGAGGGCTCCTGTGGTCACGGGTGTTCCCCTCGCTGAGCCAAGACGGCCCAGCCGTCTGGCGCGACAAGCTGCTGCTCTACGCCGGAACTCCGCTCGCATTAGATCAAGCGACCGGGAAGACTGACTGGCAACTCGACAGCACCGGGTACTTCTCCGCGCCAACCATCGCTCCCGACGGAACCGCCTACTGGGAAGAGGGACACGAGCTGTGGGCGATCAACGCGGACACCGGCGCGGTTCTCTGGCATGTTCCGTCGGCCACGGCCGAGCACGGCGCGGTCGCTAACGGCGTCGTCTACATGGCGGAAGGATGGAATCTGGTCGCATACTCCACCAGCGACGGTCACCAACTGTGGTCGGTGCCCGAAGACGATGCCCTCTTCGGTGAGGCACCGATCATTGCAAACGGCGTCGTCTACGTCGGAACCTGGCCACAAGATGGGACGGGCTCCCTAATCGCGGTAGACCCTGCGACCGGCGCCGTGCTCCTCGACATGCCGCTCGGATCACCGGTGATGTACGGCCCAGTCGTCGTCAACGGACGACTCCTCGTCACCACCTATGACGGCAAACTTCGAGTACTCGCACCTTCCTGACCCCGTCCTTGCGGGCGGCGGCCGTCGAGGTCGGACGCCTCCCTCGAGGACTACATGGTGATCGGCCCCTTTGAGAAGGGCAGCTCGCCCACACAACCGCCCGTGCGAATTCGGTTCGGCGATTCGGAGTTTCTAAACACCGGAAGCCGCCCAACCAGGCGGCTTCCGGGGCATGCGCTGGAGAGGACTTGAACCTCCACGGCCCATTCGGGCCACAAGGCCCTCAACCTTGCGCGGACCGGCATGTGGGGCATGGTTGAGCCATCTGAGGTCAGCTTAGTTCATCTCAGATCAGCTCAGTTTGGTACGACGCTCGTACCAGAGCCGATTGGCGAATCTCGGGACACACCGTGCTGCCTTCAACATGCCCCATCTCTATGCACCTCGCACGTTCGACTCCTCGCCATCCACGCGCGAGGCCTTTCGATTCTCGCTTGAGACGCCCCAAGCTCGCCCCGCGTTTCTCCGATCGCGGCAGTTCATGGCACTTTGGGGGCCGTGAAGGGCCACAGTTAGATTTCCTAGCGCCCGCGACCCATGTCGGTGACGATGTCATCCTCCGGCAGGAGGAACGAGGCGAACAAGTCGATCGGGGAGCGACGGGAGGCTGGCGACAGAGTCGGACCGGAGAATCAGGCGCCGGCCGGAGGCGAGCTGAGCACCACCGTCTGGCGCTCGACCACTGGTAAGGTGATATCGAGCGCGGCGCCGAGCGCGGCAGCGATGTTGGCGAGCTGACCGATGGTCAGGTTAGCGCGACCCGCCTCGACATTCGTGATATAGGCCGGCGTCACGCCCAACCGGCCGGCTAGCTCAGCTTGAGTCACTCCAAGCTGTTTGCGAGTTCGCCGGATTTCAGCGCCCGTGCGGCGGCTCATGTCGATCGAGGTCGCCGTCCTCGGCACGCGCTCAGGCCTCCTGAAACGCTGTCTGACCGAGCACCACGTGCTGCCGTTCGACCTCCTCGTGCGACAGTTCGAAGGGGTTTGAATCTTCTAGAACAACCGCTTCGAAGTCTGGGTTCCGGTACACCTGACCAAGATTCCGACCCCACTCTTCGGGGTCGGCCTCGTATGAGATCCAGTGGTTAAGCCGGTGACTGAAGACCGGGATGTCGCGGTGGAACAGCTGTTCCTCGCCTCTAAACTCGACTTGATCACCATATGCGATCATCTGGGCAAGCGGGACCTGACGGATGTCCTCGCCGTCTATCTCGATCGTTTGCAGTTGGACTTGGATCATCGTGGCCTCCGTTCTTTCAAGGGATTATCGGCACGATAACCTTATCCCTTGAGTAAGGAATATACTCCCAGTCCTCCTCGCACGCAAGTTTTCATCTAGAAATCGGCCGGGGCAAGGAGCGCGCCCGTCGCCACCATCCGCCGAATCCGGTCGATCATCGCCTGCGCCTGTTCGGGACGAAGCAGGTCAGCAACTCCCAAGACATCCCCGGATGCCTCGAGTCGATGTAGAAGGTTCGCCTCATGTGACGAGAGTTTCTGACGCTGCGCCCTGCAGCGTTCGTCGAGAAAGAGATTGACGTTGGCCGTCCAGTTCGGCAGGGCGAATGAGTAACCGTGGTCGATCAACCCCAACCGACCGTGTGGCGACTCCCATCGGAAGTTCGCCCAGTGACGATCCTGCTGTCCGGTCACGCAGTCGAAGAACGCGGCGTCCATGCAGTCATCGGGTCGATGGCGCAAGACGTCTGACTGCTGCGCGATGCCCTTCTTCTGAAGGCTTAGACATCCTGGATGCAGAAGCCCATCCGTGGGATCTAGGATCTCTCGAAGCACGCAGACGGCCACGAGGTCGGAATACGGCGATCCAAGTCGCTCGGCAAGCCTCCACGAGACGCACTCGTTTAGAGGAACGTCATCGGGGCGCTGGCTGTAAACGTTGGTGTTGATCGCGAGCAGAAGGTCAAACCGCTTGTGGTAGGTCAGCTTGTGCGTCCCAAGAAGCGCTGAACGAGTGCTGCTGGTGCCCGGATTCGCGGTCTTCACGGGGTCGTATCTCAGGACGCCTTCGTTGAGCATCTCCTGCTCGATCGGACTGTGGCCCTGGGCGGCCTCTATCAGCACGAGGCGGTGAGCGAACCGATTTGCGTCTTCGAGGGGCAGCACTCGGGCCAGCATAAGACATGGAGAATGACCGCGCCTCGACCTGTGTGACACTGCCGCTGCGAGATGCCGAACTACCTTCAGAGTGCAAGGGCGACCCGGTCGCCACCCACCGACTGCACGATTCCTTGTAGCCGGTCTATGGGGAGACGCGTCGAGTTCGCCAAGTCATCGATGGTGTAGTCACGACCGGCCAGCGCCTCGAGTGCGCGAGCAAGCAGCACCGGCTGCTCTGGCCGGCCGAGGCTGCCGGGCTCATTCGTGCGCCAGCCACGGCGAGAGATGGTCTTCATCGCGCTTTCGTACGAGCGCTCGCTCATCGTGCCGAGCGTCCGGGAACGGTAAAGAAGGGCGGCGACCGACACTCCCCATTTACGCTTCAAGCTGATCATCTGCTTCCAATCGACCGAGCCGGTCGGCAGTTCTGGTCGTATCGCAGATGCTGGCATGAGGAAGGCCGCTGCGAAACTCTGCGCTTGACGTTCTAGGACGCGATCGGCTGGCGCGGGGTTCGGGTGCATCACCAGGTGGCCGAGTTCGTGCGCGGCATCAAAACGCGAGCGGTCGCGGAAGCCCTTATCGTCGGTCAAAACGACGATCGGTCTCTCGGCAAACCGGCAGGAAAAGGCGTCGATCTGATGGGCTCCGGCGAGCAGTCTGGTTACCACCACACCTGTTCGCTCGAGCAATCTGACCACGTTTTCGACCGGCTGATCGTCGAGGCCGAAGAAGCGCCTTGCCTGGGTTGCGGCCGCCTCAGCTTCCTCGCGGGATCCGTCAGGCGCAAGGGTGAGCGACGGTAGCCGCAGCTCGGGGAACTCGACCAGACCCGAAAGCTCGCGCACCACCTCCCACACCAGCCAGGCGTGAGCGACTGCTTTTGAGCGGTCGGTGACGCGGGTGCTGCGCAATGAGCGGAAGAAGGTTTCACCGAGATCAGGGACGTGGGTGCTCTCGCCATTGAAGGCGAAGAACTGAGGCGAGAAGCCAAGCTCAGCCGAGATGCGATCGAGCGTCTGCGCGCTTGGCTTGGCGAAGCCGGCCTCAAACTGGCCAACAGCGGCGGACGAGATGCCGAGCTTCGAGGCCAAGTCGCCTTTGCGCAAGCCAGCCGCTTCCCGTGCCAGCGTGAGACGAGCAGGGTCGATGATCGGTGCGACTTGGGGGTCGGGGGTCATGAGGACACTCCGGCGAGGACTTCCAGTCTGCTGCTGTCACTCCTTGTGGGCAAGAGGCTCGAGCAGCTCGATTGCACAGGCGAAAAGTGTCGTGTCAGAATCGTGCGCTGTGATAAAGTAGAGTCAGGCATCTACCGATACTACTGAAGAGAGCGGCTAGAGCGCCCACTTTCCCCCAATCTAACCGAGCGAGGTTCCAATGCGAGTTTTCCTACACACCAGCAAGAGCGAGTTCGACATCATCGAGCTCGAGGACACTACCTCCGCCGAGGATGTGCTCAGAGAGCACGTCAAGATCGAGGAGGCGGAACTCTGGCTCGAGGATGCAGATCAGCCGTTCGAGCGGACGGTGACGCTGATCGAGGTTGTCGAAGAGGACGCGCATCTTCATGGGAGCCGATGCAAGAAGATCGAGGCCACCATCAACTTCCATGACCGGCAGGAGACGCACAGCTTCCCGCCCTCGGCCACCATCGATCACGTGTTCAAGTACTCCGTCGGCGATAACGGCTTCAACTTGCCGCGTGACGAGCGCCCCAAGCACCAGCTCGTCCTCTGCCAGACCACGACCGTACCCGACAAGTCGGAACACATCGGATCTCTGGCCAAAGACTGCGAGATCTGTTTCGACCTCAACCCCAAGAAGAAGTTCGAGGGATGAGGAGCCGGATCCAACGTGAGTCCCGACGAGCGTACTTTTCGCGCCCACCTCAAGCGAGGCGCCTTCCAAGCAGGCGTTAGTGCCGGCCGCTGGCGGCTAATCCGGATCGAATGGCCCCACGCGCTGATCGCTGTGTCGGCGGCCGACCGGAAGAACGGCCCGGAAGAGTTGGTTTTGCGCTTCGAGCTCACCGGCTACCCAAACACCCTGCCGACATCAGTACTCTGGGATATCGACGCGAACGCCGTGCTTGCCGAAGGTCGCCGACCCCAGGGCGAGCGAGCCACGTTGGCCTTCCGCCATAACTGGGAGAGCCTTTACATCCCGTGCGATCGAAAGGGTATTGTCGGCCATGGCGACTGGGCCACCGTCCACCCTGAATGGATGTGGAACGAGACCAAGGGCATCGCGCTCTACCTTCAGCTCGTTCACGAGCTACTAAACGAGGACGCCTGCACCGGTGTTTAAGCTCCTTCGCCGACTGTTCGGGCGCAACGCGCTACTGCGCTTTGATCATGATCAATGGCAAGCGATGATCATCGAGCTCAGGGCGCGCGGGCAGGGGAATCGCGAGAGCGGCTGCTTTCTGCTGAGCCCGCGTAGGAACACGGGCGGGCGGGTGACCGAGATCATCTATTTCGACGACCTCGATCCCGAGTGCCTTACCGGCGGCATCTCATTCGATGGCCTCGCCTTCAGTGCCCTCTGGGCGATATGCCGCCAACGCGGTATCCGCGTCATAGGAGACGTGCACACCCATCCTGGATCGGGTGTTCGACAGAGCTCGACTGACCGAGACAATCCGATGGTCTCGCAGGCTGGACACGTCGGAGTCATCCTGCCGAACTACGCCCGAGGGCCGATCAGCGCGGTAGATGCCGGCCTGCACCTGTACCAGGGCGAGGATGGCTGGCGCTCATGGCTTGGCGCCGCCGCGGCCAAGAGGATCTACGTCGGGCGGGCGGCGTGAGCGAGATCGATCCAGATTCCCTCGACCGTTTGGTCAAACTGGAGATGGACTCCGGTCGCGCTAAGACCCGCGAGGAAGCCGAGGCGATCGTTCGCGGCTACGTCCTGCAAGTCGATGTTGGCGCTGCCCTGAGCCGGGCCGAGGAGCGCATCCTTCTGACCATCCTCAACGCCGGCCCTCGCGCCTTTCAGGGAGGCGTATTCGTTCGAGCCGCTGGCAACCCGAGGCTGTTAACCCGCTGGGGCCTCGGCATGAACTTCGATCAAGCGATCGTCTTCTACGGCTGCAAACTGGTCACTGAGCTCACCGACGAGCATCCCACCATTGTGATCGCCACCCAAATGAACTCTGCTGCCGGATCCGGTGCACTGGTGATCCGTCCCACCTGGGACGGCTGGGTCGGCGGCGCGGTGGAGCACGACACCGATCGGCTAGCGGAGCGGGGCAACTTCACTCCGTCTCACATCCTTGCCGGCGGTCTATGCGTGTCTGAAGCCTTCCAGCACGCGCGCGGCGACCGCATGGCCGGCCATCGTAAAGTGGGGCTGTCCCTTTGGCGGCCTGGGCTCGACTGGCGAGGCCCAGCAGCCGTTGGCGAGCTAGACGAAATCTACCTTCCAACCCGAATGTGGCTTGCCGGTCTGGGCCATCTCGGCCAAGCCTACGCTTGGGCGATCGGCGCTCTTCCTTACCCAGACACCGGCGCGGTCGAGTTGATGCTGCAAGACTACGACGTGGCCAAGCCGGCCAACATGGCCACCTCGCTCCTCACCTCCTCTGACGACCTCGGCCGCATGAAGACCCGGATCGTGGCTGACCGGCTCGAGCAGCTCGGCTTTCGCACCAAGATCAGCGAGCGAGCATTTGGTCAGACGACCAGCCCAGGGTTTGGTGAGCCCCGCTGGCTGCTCGCCGGCTTTGATAATCCTGAAGCTCGCCAGCAGTTAGGCGCCGATCGGTTTGGGCTGATCGTCGATTGCGGGCTCGGCCGAGGAACAACGGGCTACCTGGATATCCAACTGCACAGCTTCCCCGCTGTCAGGCCGCCAGCCCAAGCCTTTGCGACGCAAGGCGCGACGGTCGAAACACCAGCAGAAGTCAATGAGCCTGCCTATCAAGACGTGCTGCGACGCGAGATCGAAGCCGGCAAGACCAAAGAGCAGGTCGAGTGCGGTGTCCTTGAGATCGCTGGCCGCACCGTCGGAGCGTCGTTTGTCGGCGCAGTCGCGGCCTGCGTCGCCATCTCCGAGATGATTCGAGCGCTCACCGACGAGAACGGTCGGCGCTACACCGTGATCGACTTGGGGCTCAAGAGCCCGCGCTACGTCGAGCTTCATCCGATACCACCCGAGCTCCCCCCGGTCGATAACGCCGGATCCGTCCGAGCACTCTCATGAGCTCGGCAGCACCTCCCGCTCAAACGGCCTCCACGGTCATCGCGCACCCCCGTCTGGTCGCCATCGCGGAGGAGGCTCCTTTGGGGACCGGATTAACCCGGTCCCAAGAGACGATCTGTTTCGACTAGCACCTCGTCCGTCGGCCGCCGTTGGCGGATCCTCCGCTGATCGCCTTGTATCCGACGGGCACGGCGACCGGTAGAGTGGGTCGGTGCCGAGCGAGCGAGCCAAGCAGTCACTGCGCCAAGCGTTGGCCTCCGTCCTTGGAGATCGGCGAGTCTCGCAGCGGGAGCTGGCTCGCAGGCTTGGGGTCAATCAAGCGCACCTAAGCCGTGTCTTGGCCGGTCAGAAGGCGCCCACCAACCCCCTGATCGAGGCGATCGCCGAAGCACTCTCCCTGCCTGACGACTACTTCATTGAGACGCGCGTGCACCGGATCAGTGAGGCGCTGATGGCCGATCCGGCACTCCGCGAGGAGATCTACACACGCATCAAACGGCCTGGCCGACGACGATCGGCCGGTCGCTAGCCCGCTCGCCGTCCTGTGTGCGCCGGATCCCGCTCAGCCGTCACTGCTCCACCCTCCGAGAATCGCCGGACAACCCGCCCGCCTCAGCGCGGCTATCCGGGCAAGGCTCGCGTCCCCGACTGTTCGTCAGGTCAGCGGACAGCTCCCGGCCTATCTCTCGATGGAGCCAACGCCGGAACCGGCGGATGTGGACAAGATCGTCCGTCCGAGCTAAAGCCGTCAGATCGGCGACAGCCACCTCAGCTCGAAGATAAGCCGCCAGCGAGGCATTACTCGGATCCAACGTATGCCAAGCTTGAGCTTTCACCATCGGGTCTCTCCGAGCTTCTCGATGAACGCCTCGCTCGCCGGATGCATCGGACCGGGCGGGGTGGTCCGGCGAGCGTAGTGCTCTTCATCCTCCTCGCATCGCAGAATCAACACCAGGTCGGAGACCGGCTCCCGGTCGCGGTAGCAATCTGTGTTCCAGATTTCCCGCTCGGAGCCCGGCCAATCGAGCTTGTGCAAGAGCGCGAGCAGGTTACGGCGTGAAAGCGTGACGGTGACCCGCCTCCCCAGATCAAGATCGAGGCGGGCCATCAGTCACGCCCCGGCTGAAAGATTGCGAGCGCGTGCTGCCAGCGGGGCGCAGCTTCTTGGTCAAACCTGCCATCCATCTCCGAGAGCACGAACAGATCCTCACCGATCCGGTCGGCGACTCTCTGTAGCGCCGGCCGGTCGATCGTCAGGTCGATGTCGCCAAACCACAGCTTTCCCTGCAAGGGCGTGAACAGGTTGGCGTTGAAGGCGACCTTGTGGTTTGGATACCGAGCCCGGTAGGCGCTCTTTGAGCCCGAGAGCATCCGGCCCATCGACCCAAGTAGTTCCTCGACCGTGGCGGCCGCCTCGTCTTCCCGGTCAAACTCGCAGTTCACCGGCAGCACTGATCCATCGAGAAGAATTTCGAGAAAGCCGGAAACACCTACCTCATCCTCGCCTCGCCCTGCGTTTGCGTCGCCTTCGCGTTCCACACTCGCCTCCCTGTAGTGATGATCATATGATCATCATCTTAGAGTACCAGGACCGGCGGATTACCTCGACCAACCGACCTGTCGACGGTACCGGGCGACGGCGAAGTTCGAACCCCGTATGACCAGTTAGCCGTTAGGCTGCCCTTGTGAGCACCCTGGATCATCTAAGCGTCTCGGCACGGGTGGTCGAGTTATTTGGAAGCCGATTCCTACAGTACGTCCTTGAGGCGTCGGCGCCGGAGGTTGCTGAGTACGCGCAGACTGGGTCGTCGGCGGAGCGGTTTGCAGACGCGGTCCAGAGCCTGGAGGCGATCGTCTCGCGGCTGAGTGAGACGACTGATCAGCCTGAGCAAGTCGCGCACCTACTGCCCGGTTGGCTCGGCCAGCATGTCGCGAATGCCGACACGAGTGTTGCCAATGCGCTTCGGAGGCTAGCCGGAGGCGCTGTATCGGTGCCTGCTCGGAATGATCCGGTAGAGCAGCCGCTTGCGGTCATGTTGGCTGACATCTATCCGCTGTTTCTGCTAAAACCGCCATCCACCATCGACCCCTTCTTTTCGCTCCTTTCAACCGGACTGTTCAACCATCCGCAGCGAGAGCAGTTCGAGCAGGCCGTGATGGCTGACGAGCAGCTCGGCCAACTATTTCCGAATGAAACGAGTGCGTCGGGGCGATTGGGCTATGTAAGCTCGAGCACCGGGCGTGGTGGCCAGATCCAGCTGTCGCTGTTTCCACAGGTACTCCTCCAACGAGCCTGGCGAGATGCGCGGGCAGACGAGGACTGGCCGTCCCTCGACCAGGTGATGGGCCTCGCTAGCCAGGGCATCACGTTC
>JBBQUW010000003.1:0-154487 GCA_038212095.1 Gaiellales bacterium
GCCGAACGCACCCACAGCCTGCCCGGCTGGCTCGACTACTACAATCACCACCGACCACACGGCAGCCTCGCCCACCAGCCACCCGGACACCGGCTCACAACACTACAGGCCGAACAACGTGCCTAGGCACTACAACTAGACCTTCTGGCGGCCAAGCGCGTCGAGGAAGCCGACCAGCGCATCTCGCCACTGATCGGGGCGATCCAGGTGTACATCGTGCGCAGCGTCGGCGATCTCGACCACCTGGGTTTGTGGCAGCCGGTCGGCCATCTCGCCGACGATCTGGGACTCGACCATTCCGTTGCCGGCCCGAACGACCAACGTGGGGCAGGTGATGATGTCCCACTCGTCCCAGCTCGGCGCCGAGATCGCCTCACGCAACGTCCGCGCCATGACCTCCACGTCGAACCGCGGCCGCCAGCCGCGCTCGCCGTGCTGAAGGCCGCTCACCCACGCCTCAGCCGCAAGACCGGCTCCGCACCGATCCGCGAAGAACGCCTCAGCCTCCGGGCGGGAGCCGAACGACGTTGGCCACTCCCGTAACGCTGCGGCGGTGGCCACCACCGCCTCCTCAACCCCCTCGCCTCCGCCAGCGGGACTCGCATCGACCAGCACGAGGCCGCGCACGAGGTCAGGGCGACGGGCCGACAGCGAGAGCGCCGTCAGGCCGCCTACCGACTGACCGACAACCACGACCGGCCGGAGTCCGAGCCGCTCGACCACGAACGCGACGTCGGCGACAAGGGAATCACGCGACACATCGCCGGGAAAGCGCTCGCTGCGCCCATGCCCGCGAGCGTCGAGGGCGATCACCCGGCCGCGCGCCGTCAGCCACGAGGCCGTCTGCGCCCACTCATCCGCGTGCCCGGCGAGCCCGTGCAGCAGGAGGATGGACGGCCCCTCGCCGCCGAACTCCCGGCAGGCCAGCCGCACCCCATCTCGGCATATCTCTTTCCAGGCAGCCATGGCCGTTCTTCCCGCCCTGAGAGTACTCGCGTTCACCGCTGGGGGTGGGCCACCCTACGGCGCCGCGGCGCGGCGTCTGTACGTGGCCGACGATCTCTGCCGCTGTCGGTCAGAGATCCGAGATTCGTCGCATTCCACGCTGGGAAGAGCGCCATGTCCGGCTCTGCGTCGCGGCTCAGCGTCCGCACGTGGCCGACGATCTCTGCCGCTGTCGGTCAGAGATCTGAGATTCGTCGCATTCCACGCTGGGAGGAGCACCGTGTCCGGCTCTGCGTCGCGGCTCGGCGTCTGTACGTGGCCGACGATCTCTGCCGCTGTCGGTCAGAGATCTGAGATCGCTCGCGTTCGCCGGCGGAGCCGGCTATCGCGTCAATCTTCGGAGTCTTCCCACACCGCCATCGACACCGTCACCGTGCCGGTGGTCGGCATCTCGCGCCGCATCGCGCGACGTGCCTGACGCAGCGCCGATCCGGCTCGCTCCACCAACGCATCGAATGAGTCGGCGTGTGCCGGGCAGGCCGCGATGCCCACCGACGCCTGCGTCTGCACTCCCGCCGGAGTCCGCACGCGGGCCATCGAGCGCAGCACCCGCTCCGCCGCGACGGACGCGCTGCGGCTGTCCGTCTCGGCCATGATCACGCCGAACTCGGTGCTGCCGACGCGGCATGCCACGTCCAGCGCCCGCACGCTTCCGCCGATCGCCGAGCCGAGCAGCCGCATCGCCTCATCGGTGTCGGGCCCCTCCTCCCGCAGACCGTCCACCGAGGCGAGCGCCAGCGCCACCGGCCGGCCGTAGGTGCGCGCGCGCTCGATCTCACGCGTCAGCGCCTCGACGAAGTGGCGGCTGTTCCACAACCCGGTATCGGGATCGCGCCTCTCATGCATGTCCGCCTCGGCGGTCAACTGGGACACCCGCTCGCGAAGTGCGGCGGACTGCCGGCGCTCGCGAATGGCGAGCACCAGGGCGGAGGCGGCTGCGCCTACCAGGAATGCGACCAGAGCAAAGATGATCAACGGGACCTGCTCTCGTTATCGTCGCTGGCAGCCGTGCCGTCAACCGCAGCCGCACGGATCGGCAGTTTCTCCGGCTTGCGCCTGATCTCGACCCCGAACAGCTCCGGCTCGCGCAGCGGCTCGCCGCACTCGCGGCAGGCGATGCCCATCAGCGAGACGACCGGCGCGTGGCACGCGGGGCAGGCCGAGAGGACGACGCCTCCACAGTCGGGGCAGGCGGCGGGGATCGCGGATGCGTCAGCACCCATGAACCTCCGCCCCCAGCCGCAGCCCAGACAGAAGCCACACCGGTCGCCGAGCTCGCGGTTTCGGTCGTAGCCCATCGCGTCGATTCTAGACGGCCCGGTGAGGGGCACGATCCGGCATTGAGGCTTGGACGCTAGACTCCGCAAAAGATGGCAGTCGCGCGAGAAGCTACACCGGTCGAGTCCGCCGAGGACATCAGGCAGGCAGATCTCGACAGCGAGGATCTGCTGCAGATCTACCGCAACATGCTGATCACGCGCGGGATCGAGGAGCGTGGCCACATCCTCTACCGCCAGGGCAAGATCCCCGGCAGCTTCTACACGGGGCGCGGCAACGAGGCGGCCGCGGTCGGCGTCGCCTCCGCGATGGGCAGCGACGACGTCGGTACCCCGATCCAGCGCGACATGGGCGTGCACGTCACGCGTGGCACCGAGCCGTGGCGGATCTTCGCCCAGTACATGGGCCGCGCGGACGGCCTCGCGGCCGGCAAGGACGGCAACGTGCATATGGCCGATATCCGGTTGGGCCTGGTGGCGATGGTCAGCCATCTACCGGCACAGCTGCCGGTCGCCGTCGGCTGCGCGCTCGCGTTCCAGATCCGCCGCGAGCCGCGGGTGGCGGTCACCTGGTCGGGTGACGGGGCGATGGCGCGTGGCGACGCACACGAGGCGATGAACCTGGCCGGCGTCCGGCGACTGCCGGTGGTGTTCGTGATCGACAACAACCAGTACGCATACTCGACCCCCAACCGGCTCGAGTTCGCCTGCGAGCACCTGGCTGACCGCGCGGCTGCATACGGGTTCGAGGGCGTGCTGGTGGACGGCTGCGACGTGCTGACCGTCTACCGGGAGGCACACGCCGCGATCGAGAAGGCGCGCGCCGGCGGCGGCCCCACGCTGCTCGAGCTGGTCACGTTGCGGATGGAGGGCCATGCCGTGCATGACGACGCCTTCTACGTCCCACGCGAGAAGCTCGAAGAGTGGGCGGAGAAGGATCCGATCGAGCGCTACCGCCGCTGGCTGAAGGAGCACGACGTGCTGACCGAGGCCGCCGCCGATGAGATCACGGTCGAGGTCAAGCGGTTGCTGAACGAGGCCATGAAGCGCGCGGACGAGAGCCCGCAGCCCGATCCGTCGCAGGCCGTCACCGGCGTCTACGCTGAGCCGGACGAGCTCGACACTCCCCACCACCGATAGGACGACGAGTTGGCGACCAAAACATACCTCCAGGCGATCTCGGACGGGCTCCGTGAGGAGATGCGGCGCGACCCGCGCGTGTTCCTGATCGGTGAGGACATCGGCGTGTACGGCGGCGCCTTCAAGGTCACCCAGGGCTTCCAGCAGGAGTTCGGCGAGGACCGTGTGATCGACTCGCCGCTCTCGGAGACGGCCATCACCGGCGCCTGCACCGGCGCCGCCCTGATGGGCATGCGACCGGTGTGCGAGATGCAGTTCTCGGACTTCGTCTCGTGCGCGTTCGACCACCTCGTCACCGTCGCCGCCAAGCAGCACTACCGGGTGGGTACGCCGGTGCCAATCGTGGTGCGACTGCCCTCCGGAGGCGGCTTCTCGGGTGGCCCGTTCCACAGCCAGAACCCGGAGGGCTTCTTCGCGCACTGCCCCGGCCTGAAGATCGTCTGCCCGGCTACCCCGGCGGACGCGAAGGCGCTGATCATCCAGGCGATCCGCGATCCAAACCCGGTGCTGTACTTCGAGCACAAGCACCTGTACCGCAGGATCAAGGGTGAGGTGCCCGACGGTGACGTCGCGATCGAGTTCGGCAAGGCGCGCATGCACCAGTCGGGCGACGACATCACGATCATCACCTACGGCGCCATGGTCTACACCGCGGAGGAGGCGGCCAAGGCCGCGGCCGAGCGCGACGGCACCTCGGTCGAGATCATCGATCTGCGCACCATCACCCCCTGGGACAAGCAGGCGGTGCTCGAGTCCGCGGCGAAGACCGGAAAGGTGATCGTGCTGCACGAGGACACCCACACCTCCGGATTCGGTGCCGAGATCGCTGCCACGATCGCCGAGGAGGCGTTCGAGAGCCTGGACGCGCCGGTCAAGCGGATCACATCGCCTGACGCCCCGATCCCCTTCTCGCCGCCGCTCGAGAAGGCCTTCCTACCCCAGGTCGAGGACGTCCTCGCCGGGATCGAATCCCTCGCCGCCTACTAGGAGAGAAGTCACCACCATGGCCACAGGAACCGTCGTCGATGTCGTGATGCCCCAGATGGGTGTGAGCGTGTCCGAGGGCACGGTGACGCGCTGGCGCAAGCAGGTTGGTGAGCGAATCGAGGCCGACGAGACGATCGTCGAGATCTCGACCGACAAGGTGGACACCGAGATCCCCTCTCCCGCCACCGGCATCGTGCGCGAGATCCTCGCCAACGAAGGCGAAACGGTGCCCGTCAACACGCGCATCGCCGTGATCGAGACCGACGAGGGCGGCTCGTCCGACGGCCCGGCCGACCCGGCGCCGGCGCCTGCGGCCGCCGTACTCCCGCCGCCGGTGACCGTCACCCCGCCCGCCGCATCCCCCGCGACGGCGCAGCCTGAAAACGGTGGTGACGACTCCGGCCGCACGTTCATCTCGCCCGTGGTGGCGCGGATGCTCGCTGAGCACGGGCTGGACGTGAGCGCGATCGAGGGCAGCGGGCGCGGTGGCCGCGTGACCAAGAAGGACGTGCAGTCGTTCATCGACAGCGGCGGCGCACAGCAGCCGCCGGTGATCCACGATGTGCCGCACTTCGCCCCGCCCGCCGCCGAGATCGCAGCGCCGCCCGCGCCGCCCGCCGCCGCCCCGCCGGCAGCACCCGCGGCACAGCCCGCAGCGCCCGCGGTCGCCGGCGGCGACGAGGAGCTGTACCAGTTCAGCACGATCCGCAAGGTGATCGCGCGCCACATGCGCCACTCGCTGGAGACGGCGGCCCAGGTGACGACGGTGATCGAGGTCGACATGACCGGCGTGGTCAACCTGCGCAAGAAGTGGAAGCCGGAGTACCAGAAGCGTTACGGCGTCAACCTGACGTACATCCCGTTCATCGCCCGCGCCACGATCGACGCGATCGGCAGTTGGCCGTGGGTGAACTCGGAGGTGATCGGCGACTCGGCGCTGGTCAAGCGCTACGTCAACCTCGGCATGGCCGTGGCGGTCGACGACTCCACGGGGCTGATGGTACCGGTCATCCACCATGCCGAGGAGATGAACCTGGTCGGACTGTCACGCTCGGTGATCGAGATGGCCGAGAAGGCGCGCAGCAAGACGCTGACGCCGGACGAGATGGCGAACGGCACCTTCACGATCACCAACCCGGGAGTGTTCGGCGCCCTGATGGGCACGCCGATCATCCCGGAGGGCCAGGTGGCGATCCTGGACGTGGAGACGATCGTGAAGCGGCCGGTGGTGGTCACCGACCGGCATGGCAACGACTCGATCGCGATCCGCCACATGATGTTCCTCTGCCTCTCCTACGACCACCGGCTGGTGGATGGTGCGTACGCCGCGCAGTTCATGGGCCAGATCAAGAAGAGCCTGGAGAGCTGGGACGAGCAGGCGTTCGGCCTGTGAACGGGGCCTACCTGTACCGGCTCGGCGTGACGCCGTACCGGGAAGCCGTGGCGACCATGGGCGACCTGGCGGCCGCACGCAGCCAGGGCGCGATCCCCGACACGGTGATGCTGCTCGAGCATGAGCCGGTGATCACGCTCGGCTCGCGGGCGGTGCGAGGCGCGGAGCTGCTGCTGGCCGCGGTGGAGTACACCCGCCGCGGCATCGAGGTGGTCGAGGTCAGCCGCGGCGGTCGATCCACCTACCACGGCCCGGGCCAGCTGGTGTGCTACCCCGTGGTCGACCTGCATCTGCACGGCAAGGATCTGCACCGCTACGTGGCCGGGCTCGAACGCACGATCATCGCAACGCTGGCCGCCTTCCAGATCGAAGGCCGCACGATCGAGGGTGATCATGCCAGCGGCGTCTGGGTGGGCGAGCGCAAGATCGCCTCGATCGGTGTGCGCTGCAGCCGCTGGGTGACCACCCACGGGCTCTCGCTGAACGTGAACCTCGATCTGGCGGTGTACGAGCTGTTCGACGCCTGCGGGCTGGGCGGTGCCGACTTCACCTCGATCGCGGCCGAGATCGGCCGTGACGTGAGCGTTGCCGAGGTGTCCGAGCCGTTCACCGCGGCCCTCCAGGAACAGTTCCAGATCGAACTCGACCCGCTGCCCGTGGTGGCCTGATGCCCTTCTCGGAGCTGGCACGTCAGCGGCCGGAGTGGATGAGGGTGCGTGCTCCCTCGGGCAACACCCGCTTCGCCGAGCTCCAGGGGATCATGCGCGACGGCGGCCTGCACACTGTGTGTGAGGAGGCGCGCTGCCCCAACATCGGCGAGTGTTGGGGCCGCGGCACGGCCACGTTCCAGATCATGGGCGAGGTCTGCACGCGGGCCTGCCGCTACTGCGCCGTCACCTCGGGCCGGCCGGTCGCGGCGCCCGAGCCGCTCGAGCCGCTGCGGGTGGCGCGCGCGGTGGAGCGGATGGGGTTGCGACATGTCGTCGTCACTTCGGTCGATCGCGACGACCTGCCAGACAAGGGCGCCGGCCACTTCGCCGCCACCATCCGCGCCATCCGACGACGAACCCCGGAGTGCGGCATCGAGGTGCTGGTGCCCGACTTCCTCGGCTTCCGGGAGGAGGCGCTGCGGACGGTGCTCGCGGCGCAACCGGACGTGCTCAACCACAACATCGAGACGGCCGAGCGGTTCTACCGGCGGGTTCGACCGAGAGGCGACTACCGCAAGGCGCTCGACCTGCTCGACCGGGCGAAGAGCGTCTCGGCCGAGCTCTGGCCGGACGCAGAACCGCTCCCCACCAAGAGCGGCATCATCGTCGGCATGGGCGAGACGAACGAGGACGTCGCGGGCATCATGCGCGACCTGCGCGATCACCGCGTCGACATCGTCACGATCGGCCAGTACCTGCAGCCCACCGAGCGCCACCTGCCGCTCGACCGCTGGGTGACGCCGGACGACTTCGCCTGGATGCGCGAGCAGGGCGAGATGATGGGCTTTGGATCGGTGTTCGCAGGTCCGCTGGTGCGGTCGAGTTATCGAGCCGAGGAACAGCGCCTCGCGGCCGCCGGTCGCATACGGGCGGCAACGCACTAGGGGACGAGGAGGAGAGAGCGGTGGTTCCAGAAGCGGTGATCGAGCATGGGGAGAGCGGCGACCGGCCAAGCGGCGAGGGCTGGTTCGTCGTCAACGCACGCGACTCGCAGTGGGTGCACAGCGACGAGATGGGGTCGGCGGTGCTGTTCGAGGGCGCGTCGAAGTTCCGTGAGATCGGCGTCAACATCCAGTTGCTGAACCCAGGGCAGCCCAACTGCATGTACCACGGAGAGGAGTGCGAGGAGAACTTCCTGGTGCTGGCCGGCGAGTGCCTGCTGCTGATCGAGGGCGAGGAGCGCCCGCTCAAGGCATGGGACTTCGTCCACTGTCCGCCATGGACGGAGCACGTGTTCGTCGGTGCCGGCACCGGCCCCTGCGCGGTGCTGATGATCGGCACACGCGGCCGCGGCGAAGGCATCATCTACCCGGTCTCCGAGCTGGCGCTGCGGCACGGTGCCGGCGTCGAGCAGGAGACCAGCGAGCCCGAGCAGGCCTACGCCCGCTTCGCCAAGCTGCGCACCGGTCGCGCGCCGTCGGATGCGCTGCCTGGGTGAGGCGCGCCGCCGGTCGGGGCGGTGGCGCACCGTAGAATGGCGCCGATGTCAGCCTTCCGCATACTGCGCTGGGGCTCGGACGACCTGCCGCCGGTCGTCTGCCTGCACGACCTGCGCGGTCACGCGCGCCGCTTCGAGCGGCTGGCGCGGATGCTCGAGCCGGGTCGGCTGGTGGTCGCATACGACCTGCGCGGGCATGGCCGATCGCCGTGGTCCGGGCCGCACACGACCGCGCAGAACATCGATGATCTCACCAGCGTGATGGATGCCTGCGGCATCGAGCAGGCCGGGCTGATCGGCGAATCGTTCGGCGCCCGACTGGCGCTCGACTACGCAATCGCCAACCAGGAGCGAATCAACTCGCTGACCCTGCTCGAGCCACCACTCAGGCCTGACCCGCAGGCGATGCTGCGGGAGGCGGCGACCGAGCGACGCGGCGGCGGCTTCGCCAGCATGGACGAGGCGATCGACGAGCGCCGGGCGCGGGACGGCCTGCTGCATACGCCGCGCGCGCTGCTGGAGGAGGAGATGGGCGAGCACCTGGTTGCCGACGACGACGGCCGTTTCCGATACCGCTACAGCCACGAGGCGGTGGCCGCAGCCTTCGAGCAGCTGGCCGAGCCGGCCGGCCGGTTGTCGGAGGTGCTGTGCCCAACGATGGTGATCCGCGCACTCGACTCGTCCTGGCTGGGTGGCGACGACGTCGAGCGGATCACCGACGAGATCCGCCGCGTACGGATCGAAGAGGTGCCCGGCGGCCGCGTCGTTCTGTGGGATGCGCTGGCCGAGTCGAGCGCGCTGGTGCGCGACTTCCTGGTGGCAAAGCGGAAGACAGCATGAAGACGCTCGTCCTCCAGCACATCGCCTGCGAGCCCCCCGGCGTCTATGAGGACGTGCTGATCGAGCGGGGCGCGACGATCCACCGCGTCGAAGTGGACGAGGGCGAGCGGCTGCCTGACTGGCGCGAGTTCGACCTGATCGTGGCGATGGGCGGGCCGATGTCGGTCAACGACGAGCACGCCCACCCCTGGCTGGCCGACGAGAAGCGGCTGATCCGCGAGGCGGTCTCGGCCGGTACCGGATTCTGGGGTGCGTGCCTGGGAGTGCAGCTGCTGGCCGCCAGCCTCGGTGCCGGCGTCCACACCGGCCAGACGCCCGAGGTCGGGGTGCTGCCCGTCACCCTCACCGAGGAAGGCATAGTCGACCCGGTGCTGGCGGGACTGCCGCGCGAGCTGCCCACGTTGCAGTGGCACGGCGACACCTTCGACCTGCCCGACGGCGCCGTGCGGCTGGCCGGCTCCACGGCGTACCCCAACCAAGCGTTCCGCTGGGGACGAGCGGCGTACGGCGTGCAGTTCCATCTCGAGGTGACGGGCAGCATGGCGCGCGAGTGGGCCGAGGTACCAGCGTACGTCGACTCGCTCGAGCGGACGCTGGGTGCCGGCTCGGCGGAGCGGCTGTTCGCCGAGTTCGACGCCGCCGCGGCGGAGATGCAGAGCCATGGGCGCACCCTCTTCGAGCGCTGGGTCGATGTCGCAGCCCCCGCTCGATAACCGCCTTCTTGCGCTGCGGTCGGCGGCTCAGGAGGCGACCGACTACTCGATGAGCGACGACGCGGTGCGCCGGTTCATCGAGCTGCGCGACGCCTGCCTGCCAGAGCCGGACATCGCGGAGGAGCTGGGGGTCGATGCGGCCGTCGTGCGAGCGCTGGTGCGCGCGGACGAGTCGCAGGCGGTTGCACACCGGATCGCGATCGGCGAGCTCGAGATGTATCCACCGCCGTTGCCGGGTCAGGAGCTGATCGACGCCCGCAGCGGCAGCTCGACGGTGCCGATCGTGGTGCTGGTTGTCGTGCTGCTCGGCATGATCGGCTACGGCCTGCTGCGCTGAGGGTTCGGTCAGGCGAAGACTCGCTGCGTCGCAGGAATGTCGGACTCCGATGATTTCGGCCAAGACGTCGTTCCATAATGCCGCGCGGCACCCGGCGGCAGTTGCTCCAAGAACTCGCGCCAGGCAACTCGTTCGTGATCGTCGACCGCCTTGAGCCTGACAGGGCGGGTCACGTCATGCAAGCGGTCATCGGCCGGTTGGTTCGCCCTAGCTCCTTGAATATCGGGAAGGTCCGCAAGAGACGCACCGCTCGACGTCACTCGACTCAATGCGAGCCGTTCACGAGGTCATGACCCCCCCCGGTTCACTACTGACCACCACGTCTCGCGTTGTCTGGCACGGCAGTGGGCGAAGACTCGCTGCGACGCGGGCAGGGGTCAGACCCCGCCTGATTCGGTGCCTGGCAACGGCCGAAGGGCCGGTGCCTGGCACCATCGAGCGGCACCCCACGCTCAGACACGAACCAACGACCGTCCGGCGCCCCGCAACCGCGAGCGGCACCAACGAGCGTCGGTCGCGGCTCGATCGTGCCAGGCACGGTAATGGCGCGACCGGGCTCGCCACCGCTCAGGCGGAGGTGGCCCGGTTGCCCAGTGCCATCGCGTGCAGGTCGAGCGCCTTGTCCAGCGTTGCGTCGTCCACGCCGTGCTCGCGGGCGACCTCGCGCAGCGTGCGACCGGAGGCGGCCGCGTCCTTGACGATCGCGGTCGCTCGGTCGTAGCCGATATAGGGGTTGAGCGCGGTCGCCATCGCCAGCGTCGACTCGCCGTGGTGCTCGCACACCTCGCGGTTCGCTTCGATGCCATCGACGCACTTCTCGGCAAACAGCCGGCAGGCCGACGATAGCAGCACGATCGACTGCAGCAGGTTGCGGGCCATCAGCGGGATCTGGACGTTCAGCTCGAACGTACCCTGCATGCCGCCGACGGTGATGGCGGCGTCGTTGCCGATCACCTGGGACGAGACCTGGCAGATCACCTCCGGGATCACCGGGTTGACCTTGCCGGGCATGATCGAGCTGCCCTTCTGCAGCTCGGGCAGGAAGATCTCGGCCAGCCCAGCCCGCGGACCGGATCCCATCCAGCGCAGATCGTTCGCGATCTTGGTCAGCGAGACGGCCAGGCCCTTCAGCGCGGCGGACGCCTCGACCAGGCCGTCGCGGTTGGCCTGGGCCTCGAAGGGGTCGGCCGGCGGCGAGATCGTCAGGCCGCTGTCCGCGGCCAGCCGCGCCCGCACGCGAGCGGCGAACTCGGGATGCGTGTTGAGCCCGTTGCCGACCGCCGTGCCACCCAGCGGGATCTTGCCCAGCCGCCCCAGCGTGCCGCGGACGCGGTCGGAACCCTCCCGCACCTGGGCGGCGTAGCCACCGAACTCCTGGCCGAGCGTGACCGGCACGGCATCCATCAGGTGCGTGCGGCCGGCCTTGACGACGTCGGCGAACTGGCTCGACTTGGCGGCCAGCGAGTCGCCCAGCCGGCCGAGCACCGGCAGCAGCTCGTTGACGGTGCGATCGAGCGCCGCCAGGTGCACGGCCGACGGGAAGACGTCGTTCGAGGACTGGCCCATGTTGACGTGATCGTTGGGGTGCACGCCCTCGCCGGCCAGGTTCGCGATCACCTCGTTCGCGTTCATGTTGCTCGACGTGCCCGAACCGGTCTGGAACACGTCGATCGGAAACTGGTCGTCAAGCTGGCCCGACGCGACCCGGTCGGCGGCGGCTGCGATCCGCTCGGCGATGGCCGGGTCGAGCAGTCCCAGCTCGGCGTTGACGCGAGCCGCCGCCGCCTTGATCCGCCCCAGCCAGTGCACCACCGCGGCCGGGATCGGCTCGCCCGACACCTGAAAGTTGTCGACCGCCTTGCGGGTCTCCCCGCCCCAAAGCTCTGCCATCTCGGCCTCTCTCACTCTGTCGCCGCTTGATCGGATGCAGGTTAGCCGTCGGCGAACCTACAATCGGCCGATGCAGGGGGCAGACACGCTCGAGACGGCCGCCGCCGGAGCCCACAACGCCCCGATGATCGTGGCCGGCCCCGGCGACAGCCACCGCCGGTTCGTGGCGTGGCTGCTGACCGGCGTCGTACTCACGCTGCTGGCCGTGGTCGCGTTCACGGCTCTGGTCGACCCCTATGGCGGCCTCGGCACCGGCGTCTTCCCAACCGAGCAGACGGTCGACGCGACCGTCAAGGCCGACCTGGCGGACAGGCTCGCCCAGCCGCCCGGCGTCCTGGTGCTGGGCTCATCGCGCCGCTGAAGGTGGATCCCGCCTACCTGTCCAAGCGCCTCAGCGTGCCCGCCTTCAACGCCGGCGTGCGGGGCGGCACCCCGGTCGAGGCCTACGCGATGACGCGCTACCTGCACGACCGTTTTCCGTCGTCCCACCCTCACTACCTGTGGATGCTGGACGTGGAGGCATTCCGCAGCAACCGCATCGACCCCAACCTGCTCAACGACTCCCGCCTGAACGGCTACTTCCCGCTCAGCGAGCGGCTGGCCGCGCGCACGCACGCCTTCTGGCCGCTGATGTCATGGCAGGGCGCGAAGGATGCGGTGCACGTCGTGCGCAGCGAGATCGACGGCTCCGCCCCCAGCGCCGCACGAGCCCGCCAGGTGGCCGCACACGGCTTCCGCGCGGACGGCTACCACGGGGTCAAGGAGCCGTCGGACTGGGGATTCGAGTTCAAGAAGTACCGCGGCTTCTACGCCAACGGCGCCTTTCCGCGGTTGCAGTCGCTGCCGGTCGAGTACCTCACAAAGACGCTCGCGCTGATGAAGTCGTGGGGCGCGGTGCCGGTGATCGTGATCACCCCGATCCACCCCAAGCTGCAGCGGATCCTGGCGCCACTGGGATGGACCGACCGGCACCGCGACCTGCTGGTGCTCCTGAACCGGCTGCATCGCACGTATCGTTTCCAGCTGGTCGACGAGAGCTTCATCTCCACCTGGAACGGCGTCCCGTACGACTTCGCAGACGGTGTCCACCTCTTTCCCTCGAACATGCGCCGCCTGACCGACGCCGTGCTGGCGCGTTTCCCCAATGCTCTTTAACAGCCACGAGTTCATCTTCGCCTTCCTGCCGTTCGTCCTGGTGGGCTGGTACCTGCTGCGGCCGCCGACCATGCGGCTGGCGTTCCTGACGCTCTGCTCGTGGTTCTTCTACGCCTGGTGGGACTGGCGGTTCCTACCGCTGATGATCGCGTCCACCACTGTTGATTACGTGGCGGGGCGGCTGCTGGTTTCGACCGACGAGGCTCGGCGCCGCAAGCTGGTGCTTGTGACAGCGCTGGGCTTCAACCTGGCGCTGCTTGGCTACTTCAAGTACGCCGGCTTCTTCCTCGACTCGCTGAACGGCGTCGGCAGCGCGCTCGGCGCCGGCCACCACCCGTTCGGCGCGCTGAACATCGTGCTGCCGATCGGCATCTCGTTCTACACGTTCAACTCGATGAGCTACACGATCGACATCTTCCGCCGGCAGGTCGAGCCGGCCAAAAACGCGATCCACTACGCCGCGTTCGTCTCGCTGTTCCCGCACCTGATCGCCGGCCCGATCGTGCGCTACTCGACCATCGACCAGCAGCTGCGAAAGCTCGCCCCCAGGCTGTCGTCGCAGCTGGCCGCCTCGGGGCTGTTCTTCTTCGCCTGCGGCCTCTCCAAGAAGCTGCTGGTGGCTGACACGCTCGCGCCGCACGTCGACCGGTTGTTCCACCATCACGGCCAGCTCGGGCTCGTCGCCGGCTGGGCGGCCGGTCTGGGCTACTCGCTGCAGCTCTACTTCGACTTCTCGGGCTACTCCGACATGGCCGTCGGCCTGGCCTTCCTGCTCGGCTTCCGCTTCCCGCAGAACTTCAACTCGCCGTACGCCTCGGTCAACATCTCGGAGTTCTGGCGGCGCTGGCACATGTCGCTCTCGTTCTGGCTGCGCGACTACCTGTTCATCCCACTGGGCGGGTCACGGAACGGCCGCTGGCGAACGCTGCGTAACCTCTCGATCACGATGTTCCTGGGCGGCCTGTGGCATGGCGCGGCATGGACGTTCGTGATCTGGGGTCTGCTGCATGGCCTGTTCCTGGTCGTCCACACCCTCGCTCGCGACCGCGGCCTGACGCCCCCCAGTGTGATCGTCAACCGGGCGATCACGTTCGTCTGCGTGGTGGCAGCGTTCGTGGTCTTCCGCGCCCCGGACATGCGCGTGGCCGGCGACGTGCTGTCGTCGATGGCCGGCCTGCACGGCCTCGGCAGCGTGACGGCGATCCGGGCCGGGGTCGGCATCACCTTCGCCGCCATGATCGTGGCCGCGCTGGCATGGGTCAACCTGGCCCCCAACACCTGGCAGGTCGAGATCCGTCCCCGGCCGCTGTACGCGCTGGCGCTGGGGCTGGCGATGGCGGCGGCGATCCTGCAGATCGCGGCCCCCAGCCCGTTCCTCTACTTCCAGTTCTGATCGACCAGCTCGCGCAGGGCGACGAACCAGCGCAGCTTCTCGTCGTACGGCACGGCGGCATTTGCCGGCGAGGTCGACGGCAGCACGAACGTCGACCGCCCCTCCAACGTGCGCTGCTGGAGCCCGTGATCGGATCGCTCGCTGAACGCGCCCGCGTAGGCCTGCTTGCCGACGAACGCGAAGCCGCCCGGGTGGAGCGCGCCGGCGATCCGGCCCAGCCGGTCGGGTGCATCGGCGAAGTCGGTGCGTCGCAGCTCGCCGGAGCCGCGGGTCACCCGCCGGGCGGCGTTCGTGATGCCCAGTCCGTGCTGCAAAAGCTCGAGCTGCTGGTGCGGTTCGAGCAGCACGGACGTGAGGCCGGAGTCCGCGAGCAGCCGCCAGAAATCGTTCCGCGGATTGGCGAAGTGGTGTCCCGCCTCGGCCGAGCGGATGCCCGGGTTGATGCCGACGAACACGCAGCGCAGGTCGGGGCCGAGGATGTCCGGGAGCCGCTGCATCGCTACATGATCACACTACCTGGTCGGTGCTCGGCCGCTTCTGGCGGGCGGAGCGCCAAGTGGCAGCCGTTCGAACTGCCAAGTGGCACACGAGAGACGCACGGTGCTAGCCGCGGCGGACCGAAGCAACAAAGAGAGGCACAGTGCCTCGCACGGGCCGACCGAAGCGACAACGCCCTGCGACGGTTTGCAGCCGCCAACTACTCCGTCGAGTACTTGGGCTGCACCTTCTCGCCGCGAATCTGCGCGACGCAGTGGTTGGCGGCGATCGCCGCCTCCGAGAAGCCGACCGTGATCAGCGTGATCTTGCCGTCGTAGCCGGCCACATCGCCGGCCGCGAAGACGCCCGCGATGTTGGTGCGCATGTCGGGCGTGACCTTGATCTGGCGCTTGTTCTCGAACTCGAGTCCCCAATCGGCGATCGCGCCCAGGTGCGATATGAAGCCGAGCAGCGTCACGACCGCGTCCAGCTCGATCCGCCGCACGTCGCCCGTATCGGTGTTCTCGACTGTGATCGCCTCCAGCCTGCCGTTGCCCTCAGCGCCGCGCACCTCGTGCGGGGTCAGGATCTCGACACCACCCTCGTCCGCCAGTCGCCGCACCTCGTTCACCGACGACTCGAGCCCGCGGAAGCGGTCGCGGCGATGGATCAGCAGGATCGGTAGCGCGGCCGTGTCCTGCAGGTTCATCGCCCAGTCCAGCGCAGAGTCGCCGCCGCCCACCAGCGCCACCCGCTTGCCGGCGAAGGCCGACTTCTCCTTGACGTAGTAGTGCAATCCGGCGCCCTGGAACGCCTCCAACTCGGGCAGGCCGAGCGTGCGGGGATTGAAGGCGCCGTGCCCGGCGGTGATGATCATGGTGCGGGTCAACAGCGTCTCACCGGCCGCGGTGTGCAGCTCGATCACGCCGTCGTCGCGGTGCTGGATCGTCTCCACCACCTCGCCCAGCCGCACCTCGGGGCTGTACTGCATCGCCTGTTCGGTCAGCCGATCGATCAGGTCCTGACCATTCACCTTGGGGAAGCCGGCGACATCGAAGATGTGCTTCTCCGGGTAGACGGCCGAGACCTGGCCGCCCAGCTGCTCGAGGCTCTCGACGATCCGCACGGAAGCATCGCGGTGTCCGCCGTAGTAGGCCGCGGCGAGCCCAGAGGGACCGCCTCCGATGACGGTGATATCGACGATCTGCTCGGCGCTCACGCTGCCCTACCTCCTGCCGACCGCTGCTGAGTTTGGATCCAAACTCTACCTACCGCGAGTCGGCGGGCGTGCCACCCGAGCAGTCACAGTCGGCGTCATGGGCCTCCGGCAGCTCCGCGACCGGCTGCTCCTCCCTCGCCTGGAACGAGCTGCCACAGCCACACGCGGTGGCGACGTTGGGGTTCTCGATCTGGAAACCGGCACCGGTCAGGCCGTCGATGTAGTCGACGCTCGAGCCCTCGAGGTACGGCAGGCTGAACCGGTCGACCAGCACCCGCACGCCGTGGTGCTCCCAGATCTTGTCGTTCTCGTCCGCGCCTGCGTCGAAGCCCAGCGCGTACTGGAATCCGGAGCAGCCGCCGCCCTCGACGGCGACTCGCAGGGCGGTCAGGCCGGGATCGTTCTCGGCCGCCATCAGCTGCTTGATCTTCTCGGCTGCGCGTTGCGTGATCGTGACCATCGTGCTCGTCCTTCGTGAAGATACGGGCGTCGCGCGCCCCCTTCTGGTCATATCGTAGCGAAGGGCGTTGGACATGAGCCCACGCCCGCTCGGCGGCGACTTTGTGACACAGGGTACCCTCTTGTCCATGCCGTTTTCGGCCGATCACGGCAGGAGATCGTCACACCTCCGCCGGGCGGTGATATAGTCGCGACGAGTGTTGGGGCACTGGGCATCTGTGCTGGTCTTCGCGGCAGTCGCGCTCGCGATCCCGCTGTCATTCCTTTTCGCGACGTTCGCGCTCGACACGCGCTCCAAGCGGCGAGCCGGCGACAAGACGATCCCGTTCGAGTCAGGCGTCTCGGCCAGCACGTTCCACGCCCAGCGTTTCACGATCTCCTACTACCTGACCGCGATGCTGTTCATCGTGTTCGATATCGAGATCGTGTTCCTCTATCCGCTGGCGCTGAGCATGCATCGGCTGGGCCTGTTCGGCTTCGTCGAGATGGCGGTGTTCATCGCGCTGCTGGTGGTGGCCTACGTGTACGTCTGGAGAAAGGGCGCCCTGGAATGGCGGTGACGCCGGTCAACATCTCGAAGGCCGTCCGGGCGGGAGACCTGGAGCAGTACGTGATGCTGACCACGCTCGAGAAGGCGATGGCGTGGACCTCGTCCAACTCGATCTGGCCAGCCGGCTTCGGCCTGGCCTGCTGCGCAATCGAGATGATGTCGCTGCCCTCGCCTCGCTACGACATCGCCCGCTTCGGCTCGGAGGTGTTCCGCTCGTCTCCCCGCCAGGCCGACCTGATGATCGTCTCGGGCCGCGTCTCCCACAAGATGGTGCCGCCGTTGCGCCAGGTCTATGACCAGATGCTGCTGCCCAAGTGGGTGATGGCGATGGGCGCCTGCTCGAGCTCGGGCGGCATGTTCGCGAACTACGCGATCCTGCAGGGCGTCGACAAGGTGGTGCCGGTCGATGTGCACGTGCCCGGCTGCCCGCCCCGCCCCGAGGCGGTTGTGGATGGACTGCTGCTGATCCAGAAGAAGATCCGCGCCGGCATCGCGCCGGCCTACGACCTGGAGAAGTCGAAGGCATGACCGTCGACGAGCTTGCCGAAGCGCTCGAGCGAGCCGTTCCGGGCGCCGTTCTCGGGCGCGAGGACGGCGGCGACATGCCCACGCTGACGATCGACCGCCGGCTGCTCGTGCCTGCCTGCAGCCATCTGCGCGACCAGCACGGCAAGAACTTCCTGTCTGCCGTCACGGCCGTCGACTATCTCGGCTACGGCGAGGAGGTGGCCGGCTACTTCGGCTCCGAACGCGGCCGCGACATCAACCGCACCGGCAGCTGGGGCGCACCCGAGACGGCGCCGCCGATGCCGACTCGCTTCTCGGTCAAGTACCACCTCGCCCACGTCGGCGATGGCCCGGTCGACCGGCTGCGGCTGCAGGTGTTCATGGAGGAGTCAGAGAGCGTGCCGAGCGTCGTGTCCGTCTGGCCGACCGCCGACTGGCACGAGCGGGAGCAGTACGACCTGATGGGCATCGTGTTCGACGGCCACCCCAACCTGAAGCGGCTGCTGATGCCGTCCGACTGGGCCGGCCATCCGTTGCGTAAGGACTACCCGATCGGCGGCGAGCCGGTGCAGTTCACGGACGCCCGATGAGCGCCACCGCCCCCAGCCCCGTCGTTCCGCTGTGGCAGCCGGCCATCATCCCGCCGGGCGCGCCGAGCAAGATCGACCCGCCTCAAGGCGAGGACCTGATCACGGTCAACTTCGGGCCCAACCACCCCTCCACGCACGGTGTGTTGCGCCTGATCGTGACACTGGACGGCGAGGTGGTGGTCGGCCTCGACGCCGACATCGGCTACGTCCACACCGGCTTCGAGAAGAACTTCGAGCAGAAGACGTACTGGAAGGGCATCCCCTACGCGCCGCGCATGGACTACGTCGCGTTCTTTGCCAACGAGCTGGCCTACGTGGGCGCGGTCGAGCAGCTGATCGGGATCGAGGTGCCCGAGCGGGCCAAGTGGATCCGGACCATGTTCGCGGAGCTGAACCGAATCCACAGCCACCTGATCTTTCTCGGCACAAGCGGCGTTGAGCTGGGTGCGATCTCCCTGTTCTTCTACTGCCTGCGCGAGCGGGACAAGGTGCTCGATCTGTTCGAGATGGTGACCGGCGTGCGCATGCACGACCGCTACCCGCAGTTCGGCGGCGTGGCCGAGGACCTGCCCAAGGGCTTCCTGGCCGAGGCGCGGGCGTTCTGCGCCGACATGCCCCTGCGGGTGGACGAGTACCTCGACCTGGTGGCGGGCAACTCGGTGTGGCGCGATCGCTACCGCGGCATCGGCTGCATCGACGCCGAGACGGCGATCGCGATGGGCCTCTCGGGGCCGAACCTGCGCGGCAGCGGCGTCGCCCATGACCTGCGTCGCGCCGAGCCCTACCTGGTCTACGACCAGCTGGAGTTCGACGTGATCACGGGCAAGAACGGTGACGCCTTCGACCGCCTGATGTGCCGCACCAAGGAGATGTACGAGTCGGTGCGGATCATCGAGCAGTGCCTGGACAACATGCCGTCCGGCCCGATCATGGCGGACGATCGCAAGCACGTGCTGCCGCCCCGCCACGAGCTGCACACCTCGATGGAGTCGCTGATCCACCACTTCAAGCTGGTGACCGAGGGCTTCCGCGTTCCACCGGCCCAGATCTACTACCCGATCGAGTCGCCGCGAGGCGAGTTCGGCTGCTACCTGGCCTCCGACGGCGGGCCGAAGCCGTGGCGGATCCACTTCCGCGCGCCCAGCTTCGTCAGCCTGCAGTCGACCGCGATGATGGCCGTCAACCGCCACATCGCCGATCTGATCGTCGTCGTCGGTTCGCTCGACGGCGTGATGGGGGAGGCGGATCGATGAGCGACGAGGCGGCCCGCGAGACGCTGGCCGGCGCGCGCCAGACGCGGCCCCAGATGCCCGATCCGCTGCCGTCCGAGGACACCGGCCGGCCACTGTATGACCGCATCCAGGACGTGATCGCGCTCTACCCTGAGCGCAAGTCGGCGATCATCCCAGCGCTGCGCCTGGCCCAGGAGCTGCACGGCTGGCTGTCTGAGGAGGCGTTCGAGCAGGTGGCCGACGCGACCGGCTTCACGCCCGCCTACTGCAAGAGCGTCGCCTCGTTCTACGACATGTTCCGGCTGCAGCCGGTGGGGCGGCACGAAGTCTGCATCTGCACCAACATCTCGTGCGCGCTGGTGGGCGCGGCCGACACGCTGCGCGCCTTCGAGCGGGAGCTCGGAATCAGCAGCGGCGAGACCACCGACGACGGCATGTTCAGCCTGAAGACCGTGGAGTGTTACGGCGGCTGCGGCTGGGGGCCGGTGGTCTCGGTCGACGACCGCTACCACGAGCCGCTCCCGGCCGAGCAGGTGCCCGAGCTGATCGCCCGGCTGCGATCGGAGGAGGGCGCATGAGCGACCTCAAGATCCTGCTCGACTTCGAGGGCGATCGCCGCAGCATCCATGCCTACGAGCAGTCCGGCGGCTACGCCCAGCTGAAGGCGGCGTTCGCACAGCCGCCCGAGCAGATCGTGGCGGCGGTCGACGCCTCCGGCCTGCGCGGCCGCGGTGGTGCCGGCTTCCCCACCGGCCGCAAGGCCTCCTTCCTGCCCAAAGACAGGAAGCCGGCCTACCTGTGCGTCAACGCCGACGAGTCCGAGCCGGGCACCTTCAAGGATCGCGAGATCATGCTGCGCAACCCGCATGCGCTGATCGAGGGCATACTGATCATGAGCTTCGGCATCGGCGCCACCTCGGCCTTCATCTACATCCGTGGCGAGTACCTGGCCGAGTTCGAGGTGCTCAAGCGGGCGCTGGAGGAGGCGCGTGCGCGGGGCTACGTCGGCCGCAACGTGCTGGGCTCGGGCTACGACGCCACCGTCGTCCTGCACCGCGGTGCCGGCGCCTACATCTGTGGCGAGGAGACCGCGCTGCTCTCGTCGCTTGAGGGCGAGCGCGGCCAGCCGCGCTCCAAGCCGCCGTTCCCGGCTGTGGCCGGCCTGTACGCGGCGCCGACGCTGGTCAACAACGTCGAGACGCTGGCCTCGGTGCCGTTCATCCTGGCGATGGGCGGCGAGGCGTACGCCAAGATCGGCACCGAGCGATCGAAGGGCACGCGCGTGTTCTCGCTCTCGGGCAACGTCAAGCGGCCCGGCAACTACGAACTGCCGCTGACGGCGACGCTGCGCGACCTGATCGAGGGCCACGGCGGTGGCGCACCCGAGGGCCGCACGATCAAGGCGATCATCCCCGGTGGCTCCTCGACGCCGATCCTGATGCCCGACCAGATCGACACCCACATCGACTACGAGTCGATCGCCGCTGCCGGCTCGATGGCCGGCTCGGGCGCGGTGGTCGTGATCGACGCCCGCACCTGCATGGTGCAGCTGGCGCTGCGGGTCGCCGAGTTCTACCGCCACGAGAGCTGCGGCAAGTGCACGCCCTGCCGCGAGGGCACCCGCTGGGGCGTCGACATCATCCGCCGGATCGAGATGGGCGAGGCCCGCCAGGGCGAACTCGACCTGCTGCTGAACGTGTGCGACCGCATGCTGGGCAAATGCCTGTGCCCGCTGGGCGATGCGATGGCGATGCCGGTGGCCAGCTACGTGACTCGTTTTCGCGACGAGTTCCAGCGCCACATCGACGAGGGCTGCTGCCCGTTCACCGAGCAGAGCCCGATCACGCCGCTCTACCATCACCTGGAGCCGGTGCTGTGAGCGAGTTTCGCGATGCCTTCATGCGGGCTCGGCGACGGGTGGACGAGGGTGAGGATCCCGAGTTGGTGGTGCCCGATGTGATCGCGGTGGCCGAGGCGCCGGAGGAGATCGCGATGGCCGAACGGCTGTACGGCGACGTCGACGGGGACGTGGACGACCAGGAGGACGAGTAGTGGCCACGCTGGAGACCGCGACCGTCACGCTGACCATCAACGAGCGGCAGATCACCGTCCCCAAGGGCATCTCGCTGGTCGAGGCGGCGGCCGAGGCCGGCATCGAGATACCGGTGTTCTGCTACGAGCCTCGGTTGGGGGCCGCGATCGGCGCCTGCCGGATGTGCCTGGTCGAGATCGAGGGCATGCCCAAGCTGCAGACCGCCTGCACCACCCCGGTCAGCGACGGCATGGTCGTGCACTCCCACTCCGATCGCGCCCGCGAGGGCCAGGACGCGGTGCTCGAGTTCCTGCTGCTCAACCATCCGCTCGACTGCCCGGTCTGCGACAAGGGCGGCGAGTGCCCGCTGCAGGACCTCACGTTCCGCTACGGCCCGGGCAACACGCGCATGACGCTGCCCAAGCGCACGGCTGCCAAGCCGATCGCGATCTCGCCGCTGATCAAGCTCGACCGCGAACGTTGCATCCTCTGTTACCGCTGCACCCGCTTCTCCGAGAACGTGGCCGGCGATACCCAACTGGTGACCGAGAACCGTGGCGCGCACTCGATCATCACCACCTTCGAGAACCGTCCTTACGATGGCGAGTTCTCCGGCAACGTCACCGAGCTGTGCCCGGTAGGCGCCCTTACGTCGACCACCTATCGTTTCCGCGGCCGGCCGTGGGAGATCCAGAACGTGCCCACGGTCTGTGGCCAGTGCCCGGTCGGTTGTAACACCTACGCCACGATCCGCGAGGGCCAGGTGACGCGGGTGCTTTCGCGTAACAACCCGGCGGTGGACGATGGCTGGCTGTGTGACCGCGGCCGCTACAGCCACCCCAGCCTGACCGACCAGCAGCGCATCACCTCGGCGCTGATCCGCGGCGGGCGCGGGCTGGAGCCGGTCGCGGCCGAGACCGCGCTCGACCACGTCGCCGACCGCCTGCGCGCGACGATCGAGAAGTTCGGGCCTGGCTCGGTGGCGATCCTGGCCTCGGGCGAGCAGACCAGCGAGGAGGCGCACCTGTGGGCGCGCATCCAGCAGGAGGCGCTGGGCGGCGGCCCGATCGTGTGCGGTCCGGAGGGCGATGCCGGCTGGGATCAGCTGGCCGCCCACGCCGCCACCATCGCCGACCTGGACGATGCCGACCTGATCGTCGTGGCGGGCGCGACCGACCTGGTGCACCGGGCACCGATCCTGGAGCTGCGGATCCGCCGCGCGGTCGAGCGCGGTGCGGCGATGGCCACGATCGGCGCCGGCGCCACGCGGCTGGAGACGCTGACCGGTGCGCGCCACGTCTCGGCTGCACCCGGCACCACACATGCGGCGCTGCTGGAGGCGCTCTCTGACGGCGGCCAGCTGGCCGCCGAGGTGAGCGAGCGCACAGTGGTGATCTGGAACGGCCGCATGAGCCCGCCCGTGGCGGCGGTGCTCGCGCACCTCGCCCACAGCACCGGCTGCCGCGTGCTGGCCACGCCGCTGGCCGCCAACGAGCTGGGCTGCCAGGCGACCGGGCTGGGCGGCGTCACGCCAGACCAGGCGCTCGCGGCGGTGGACGCCGGCACGGTGCGCGCGATCGTGCTGCTGGGCGCCGACCCGGTCACGGGCTGGCCCGGCGGCGAGCGCTGGCGAACGGTGATGGAGCGGGCCTTCTTCGCGCTGCAGGTGACCGCCTTTCAGACCGGCTCGTCCGGCTGGGCCACCACCATCGTTCCCACCACGATGCCACTCGAGAAGGACGGTACCTTCACCAACCTGGAGGGCCGGGTACAGCGGCTGCGGGCGGCCGCCCAGCCGCCCGAGGGCGTCCTGGACGGGCTGGTGTTCGCGGCCGAGGTGGGCCGCCGCCTGGGACTCTCGCTGCCCGATCAGCCGCCGGCCGCATTCGCTGAGATGGGCGCGCAGCGGCCGGCCTACGCGGGGATCAGCTGGAGCGACATCGGCGAACACGGCGTGCTGACCCAGCACGCCGCCGACGCGGGCCAGGCACCGGCGCGGCCACAGATCGCGTCCGGCGACGCCGGCGGCACGATCGTCGTCGGCTACCGCCAGCTGATGAGCGGGGCGGCCGTCGACCACTCGCCGGTGCTGCACTTCCAGCGTCGCACCGGCATCGAGATCTCGCACGACGATGCGCAGTCGCTGGGCGTCGCCACCGGCGACCGGATCCAGGTCGAGTACGACGGCAGATCGGTGGTCGGCGCCGCGGTCGTGCTGCGGCGGCTGCGCACCGGCGTGGTGCGGCTGGCCGTCTCGCTGCCCTACGTCGGACCGGGCCGGGTACGGGCCGCGGACGGAGAGCCGGCCGATGCCTGACGGCTTCATCGTCACCGCCCTCAAGTCGTTCATCCTGGTCAACTTGGTGATGGCGCTGTTCGCCTTCATGACCTGGTTCGAGCGGCGGCTGAT
This sequence comes from Gaiellales bacterium, assembly GCA_038212095.1. Taxonomy (GTDB): domain Bacteria; phylum Actinomycetota; class Thermoleophilia; order Gaiellales; family JAICJC01; genus JAICYJ01. The sequence goes on from JBBQUW010000003.1 coordinate 23,755, forward strand.
CGGCCGCTTCCAGGTGCGGCTGGGCCCCAACCGGGTCGGCCCGTTCGGCCTCCTGCAGCCGATCGCCGACCTGGGCAAGCTGATCCAGAAGGAGAGCCTGATTCCGGCCGGCTCCAGCCGTTTTCTGTACCTGGCCGCACCGGCCATCTCGCTCTTCACCGCGCTGGCCGTGTTCGCCGTGATCCCGTTCGGCGGCAAGGCGACGATCCCCGGCACCAGCTGGAGCTTCCATCTGTGGGTGGCCGATCCCAGCGTGGCGCTGCTGCTGGTGTTCGCGCTGGGCTCGTTCAGCTTCTACGGCTTCCTGGTGGGCGGCTGGTCGTCCAGCTCCAAGTACTCGCTGTACGGCTCGATGCGGGCCGTGTCGCAGCTGGTCAGCTACGAGGTCAGCCTCGCCCTGGCCGTGATCGGAGTCGTCATGATGAGCCAGACGCTCTCGCTGACCGGCATCGTCACCGCCCAGCAGCGCGACGGCATCTGGTACATCGTGCCGCAGTTCGCCGGGTTCGTGATCTACCTGCTTGCCTCGACCGCCGAGGTCAGCCGGATCCCGTTCGACCTGCCCGAGGCGGAGGGCGAGCTGGTCGCCGGCTACCACACCGAGTACGGCGGCATGCGCTGGGCGATGTTCCAGAACGCCGAGTACATCGCCCTGATCTCGTTCTCGGCGCTCGCCTCGATCCTGTTTCTGGGCGGCTACGACGGGCCGGTGCTGCCGGGCCCGGTGTGGATGCTGATCAAGATGTTCGTCTTCATGTTCCTCTCGATCTGGGTGCGCTCGACGCTGCCTCGGGTTCGGTACGACCGCCTGATGACGATCGGCTGGAAGGTGCTGCTCCCTCTGGCAACACTCAATCTCCTCGTGACCTCGGCCGTCGTGGCCTACCGGGCGTGATCCGATGGCCGTGACCGACAACCTGAAGGGCTTTGGCGTCACCTTCCGGCACCTGTTCAAGAAGCCGGTGACGCAGCAGTACCCGGAGTACAAGCGCCCCGTCTACCCGCGCTTCCGCGGTCGCCACCGGCTGCACCGGCACGAGAACGGTCTCGAGAAGTGCGTCGGCTGCTCGCTCTGCGCCGCCGCCTGCCCGGCCGACTGCATCCGCGTGGTGGCGGCCGAGAACACGGTCGAGGAGCGCTACTCGCCCGGTGAGCGCTACGCCCGCATCTACGAGATCAACATGAGCCGCTGCATCTTCTGCGGCTACTGCGAGCTGGCCTGCCCGTTCGACGCGATCACGCTCGGAAACGACTACGAGCTGGCGGAGATGTCGCGCGACGCGCTCGTGTACACCAAGGAGATGCTGCTCGCTCCGCACCCGGAGGCGCGCCGCACGCCGGTGGCACCGGTCGACCCGTTCGACGTCCCCTCCCAGCCCGAGGCCGGCGCGTGACCTACGACGTCGTCTTCGTTGCGGCCGCGCTGCTCTCGATCGTGACCGCACTGGCGGCGGTGCTCTCGGGCAACCCGTTCCACTCGGCACTGTCGCTGATCATGAACCTGGTCTCGCTGGCCACGATGTACCTACTGCTGCAAGCCGACTTCCTCGCCGCGGCCCAGGTGATCGTGTACGCCGGCGCGGTGATGATCATGTTCCTGTTCGTGATCGCGTACCTGGGCGGCCGCGCCGACGAGCCCACCCACGACACCCCGCTCTGGCAGCTGGCCGCGGCCGCGATCGCGGGCGGCGCGATCGTGATCGAGATCGTGGTGGCCGTGGCCACCCAGGCGTTGCAGCGCCACGCCGCCGTCAGCGACCAGTTCGGCAGCCCCGCGAGCATCGCCAACGGCCTCTTCTCGCGCTACCTGCTGGCGTTCGAAGCGACCTCGATCCTGCTCTTGGTGGCAGCGGTGGGCGGCGTGGTACTGGGATCGAAGAAGCCCGCCTCGCGGGTGGACGAGCCCGACGCATTCCCCGACCGCGCCCGGCCCGACGCGCCGCTCGAGCTGCAGGCTGCCGTGATGGGCGCCGAGACCGCCTTCCCCGTCCATCACGTCGGGCAGCGCGAGGACGAGGCCTGATGCACATCGGTGTTGAGTACTTCGTGTCGCTTTCGGCGATCATCTTCGGCATCGGACTGTTCGGCGTGTTCACCCGCCGCAGCCCGCTGATCCTGCTGTTGTCGGTGGAGCTGATGCTGAACGCATGCAACCTCTCGCTGGTCGCCTTCTCGCGCTACTGGGGCGAGCAGAGCGGGCAGGTCTTCGCCCTGGTCGTGATGGGAATCGCCGCCTCCGAGGTGGTCGTCGGCCTGGGGCTGGTGGTGGCGGTGGCACGCCGTAAGGCCGAGCTCGACGTCGACCGGATGACCACCCTCAAGAACTGATGAACGGCTGATGCAAACACTCTCCTGGCTCTGTCTGCTGCTTCCGCTGGCGGGGGTCGCGCTGCTGGCGCTTGCGGGAACGCGGATCACTCGCGAGCAGGCGGCATGGCTCGGCACCGGCTTTGCATTCGCCTCCTTCCTGAGCGCAGCGGCAGTCTTCTTCCAGGTGCTGGGCGAGGGCAGCAGCCGCCGCGAACACGTCTTCACCCTCTACACCTGGGCCGGCTCAGCCGGGCTCACGGTGCCGCTCTCGATCCAGATCGACCAGCTGTCCGTGGTCGAGATGCTGATCGTGGCCGGAGTGGGCGCGCTGATCGTGATGTACTCGATCGGCTACATGCACGGCGATCCCAAGCAGCGCCGCTTCTTCGCGTACCTCGACCTGTTCCTGTTCTCGATGCTGCTCCTGGTGATGGCCGGGAACTTCCTGCTGCTGCTGGCCGGATGGGGGTTGGTCGGCCTCTCGTCCTACCTGCTGATCGGCTTCTGGCACGAGCAGGAGGCGCCGGTGCAGGCGGCCAAGAAGGCGTTCGTGATGAACGCGATCGGCGATGTCGGCATCGCGGTCGCGATCTTCTTCATGGTCAGGGATCTGGGCACGACCGACTATCAGAGCGTCTTTCACGGCGCCGCCGCCGGCATCGGCCGCGGCTCGGCCGACGCCAACTGGATCGCGATCGGCCTGCTGGTGGGAGCGGTCGCCAAGTCCGCCCAGATACCTCTGCACACGTGGCTTCCGGACGCGATGGAGGGCCCCACCCCGGTCAGCGCGCTGATCCATGCCGCGACGATGGTGACGGCCGGCGTGTACCTGGTGGCGCGCGCCCACGTGCTGTTCGAGCTGGCGCCCGACGTGCAGCGACTGGTGGCCGTGCTGGGAGTCGCGACGCTGCTGATGGCGGGTGTGATCGCGCTCGTGCAGACCGACATCAAGCGCATCATCGCCTACTCGACGATGAGTCAGATCGGATACATGTTCGCGGCCGTGGGCACCGGCGCCTACGCCGCCGGCATGTTCCACCTGCTCACGCACGCCTTCTTCAAGGCGCTCCTGTTCCTGGGCGCCGGCATCGTGATCCACGCGCTGGCCAACGAGCAGGACGTGCGCAAGATGGGCGGCCTGTCCAAGGCGCTGCCGCGCACCACGATGCTGATGTGGGTGGGCACGATCGCACTGATCGGCTTCTTCCCGCTGTCGAAGGACGAGATCCTTGCCGGTGACCTGCACCACGGTGGCGGCATGGGCTGGCTGGTGTTCGTGGGTGGCCTGGTGGGCGCGGCCTTCACCGGCATCTACGCCGTGCGCCTGATGCGACTGGTGTTCTACGGCGAGCAGTCCCAGCACGTCAAGGAGCACCTGCACGCCGAGCACGGCGAGGCTCCCTGGACGATGTTCTGGCCGGTCGCGGCGCTGGCGGCCGGCGCGCTGCTCTCGGGCCTGCTGGCGGTCGGATTCGGCATCACCAACGTGTTCGCCGAGTTCCTCTCGCAGGCCGCGCCGAACATCGACCCCACGGCCGGCGAGGACGTGGTGACGACGCTGCTGGCCTGGGCGCTTGGAGCGGGCGGCGGATACTACGTGTGGCGCCTGTACGACAGCCCGGCGCGGGTGGTTGCGGTGAGGCGGCGGTTCGAGACGATGGCGACCATCGCCGAGGCAAAGTTCGGCTGGGATGAGCTGTACTCCAACATCGGGTACCGGCCCGCCGTGTGGACTGCCCGCACGCTCGACCGCCTGGTCGAGCGCTGGGTGATCGGCGGCTCGATCTGGGTCACCCGCACCATCGTCGATACGGTGGCGCGCGGCACGTCCGCCGCGCAGTCCGGCGTCGTCCGCCAGTACGCCACCGTGCTGGCTGCGGGCGCCGCGGTGCTGGCCGTCTACTTCCTCGGCAAGGCCAGCCTGTGACCGTGATTCTGATCGCGCTGCCGCTGATCGCCGCAGTCCTGGTTGGCTTCCTGCCGCTGCCGCATTCCACGGGCCAGCGGCTGGCGCTGCTGGCCTGCGTGGCCGAGCTAGTGGTTGCCGCGATCGCGATCGTCCGCTTCACCGTCGGCGGCGGCACGCAGTTTGTCACCGACCGGCTGTGGATCAACAACTTTGTCGGGAATGCCGACGTGCGCTTCCACGTCGCGCTGGATGGCCTGTCGCTGTTCATGGCGGCGCTGACCGCGGTCGGCGTGCTGGCTGCGATGTGGTCGGCCACGCAGGCTGGGCGCGAACGGCCGCGCGCGTACGCCGGGCTGTTGCTGCTTCTGCAGGCGGCACTGATGCTGCTGTTCACGGCCCGCGACCTGGTGCTGTTCTATGCCGGTTGGGAGATCATGATGATCGCCCTGTTCGTGCTGATGGGCGTATGGGGTCGCGCCGGCAGGCGCTTCGCGACGCTGCAGTTCGTGATCTACTCGCTGATCGGATCGCTGCTGATGCTGGTTGCGATCGCGACGCTGGGCGTCAAGGGCGGCTCGTTCGACCTGGCCACGCTGGCCGGCCAGAGCCGGGACTCGGTGTGGCTGTTCCTGGCCTTCTGTGCCGCCTTCTGCATCAAGGCGCCGCTGTTCCCGCTGCACGGCTGGCTGCCGGCCGCCTACCGCGAGTCGACGCCCGAGGTGACGGCGCTTCTGTCCGGAGTCGTCTCCAAGGCCGGCGCGTACGGCCTGCTCCGGTTCGCGATTCCCCTGTTCCCCGCCACCGCCCACGACTGGCGCTGGCTCTTCCTGGGACTCGGGCTGGCCGGCCTGCTGTACGCCTCGATCGTCGCCTTCCGCCAGCCCGACGCCCGCGGCGTGGTGGCCTACTCCAGCCTCGGCCAGATGAACCTGATCGTGATCGGCATCTTCGCGCTCAACAGCAACGGCTACGCCGGGGCGGTCTTCCAGATGGTCAACCACGGCGTCGTCTCGCTGGCCGCATTCCTGCTGATCGGGCTGGTCGAGCTGCGCACCGGCAGCGACGCCTTCCGCGGGCTGGGCGGGCTGGCCAACCGGCGTCCGGTGATGTCGACGGTGCTGCTGGTGACGGCGCTGTTCGCGCTGGCCGTGCCCGGATCGAGCGTGTTCGTGTCCGAGATCTACATCCTGATCGGCGCCTTTCAGCAGCAGGCGCTGCTGGGCGCGGCCGCGGCCCTCGCGATCGTGCTGGCTGCGATGTACATGCTGCGCTGGTACTCGGCGCTGGCACACGAGGGCGACGGCGAGCGCGTGACCGAGCAGACGCCCGACCTGCGCCTCTCCGAGCTGGTGCTGGCGGTGCCGCTGATCGCGATCCTGCTGACCATGTCCATCTGGCCGTTCGGCGTGATGGAGCGGATCGGCACGCCGCCGGCCGCCGCGCTGTACCAGGCGCAGTCCGCAGGCAGCGTCCAACTGGGGACGCCGGTGAGCTACCCGTGACGACGATCCCCGTCTCCTGGTCGGCAATCGCTCCCGAGATCGTGCTGCTGTCGTGCGCGTGCGCGCTTCTCACCTTCGCCATCTTCCTGCCCTCCCGGCTGGCCCGGCCGCTGTCGGCGCTAATCGCGATCGGCGGCCTGGCGGGCGCGATGGTGGCACCGGTCGCGCAGTGGCACGATGCCGCCCGCGGCCCCTTCGACCACACGCTGCGGATCGATGCATTCGGCAACGGGGCGCGACTGCTGATCTTCGCCGCTGCGATGCTGGCAGTGGTGATCGCGTGGGGAATGCCGCGGATCGCCGACCGGGTGGTCGAGTACCACGCGTTGCTGCTGGCGGCAGCGGCCGGCATGTCGCTGCTGGCGGTCGCGAACAGCCTGGTGATCCTGTTCATCGCGCTGGAGCTGTTCTCGATCGCCCTGTACGTGCTGGTCGCGATCGAGTCCGACGAGCTTCCAGGGCTGGAGGGCTCGCTCAAGTACCTGGTGATCGGATCGGTGGGCGCCGCCTTCCTGCTGTATGGCTCGGCGCTGGTGTATGGCGCCACCGGCCAGTTCGAGTTCGACCGCATCGCCCACTCGATCCACCACGGTGACGCCCACTCCGGCGTACTGCTGCTAGGCATCGCCCTGATCGTTGTGGGGCTGGGCTTCAAGTCCAACGCGGCGCCCTTTCACATGTGGACGCCGGACGCCTACGAAGGCGCCCCGACGCCGGTGACCGCGTTCATGTCTGCTGCCACCAAGACGATCGCGCTGGTGGTGACCCTGCGCGTGCTTGTGGCCGCATTCGGCGAGACCTCGCAGGTGTGGGAGGTCGCGATCGGCGGCCTCGCGATCGCGTCGTTCGTGGTTGGCAACCTGGCCGCCCTGCGACAGACCAACGTCAAGCGGATGCTGGCCTACTCGACGGTTGGCCACACCGGCTTCCTGTTCACCGCCGTGGCCGCGCACAGCACGCTGGGCACACGCGCGCTGCTCTACTACCTGGTGATCTACTCGCTGATGAACCTGGGCGCGTTCGCGCTGGTTGCGATCCGCGAGCGCGAGCTGGGGCGGCCGGTAGAGATCGTCGATTTTGCCGGCTACGGCTACCGAAGGCCGCTGCTGGCAATCGCGATGGTGGTCTTCATGCTCTCGCTGGCCGGCTTCCCGCCCACCGGCGGCTTCATCGGCAAGCTCTCGATCTGGTCGGCGGCGGTGGACGCCGGGCAGACGTACCTGGCGGTGGCAGGCGTGGCCGCGACCGTTGTCGCGCTGGCGTACTACCTGAAGATCCCGTTCGCGATGTTCGACCGCGACGCGGCACCGGTCGACGCACCCCACCGTCCGGCGCTTGCAATAACCTCCGCTACCGTGGTGGCAACGGCGGTCGCCGTGCTGGTGGCGGGCATCGTCCCCGGCCCACTTTTCGATCTCGCGCAGACGGCGAGCAGATCCCTGATCGGCGGGTAGGAGAGGATGCGGATGATGCGGCGAACGGCACTGGTGTCAACCCTGGCGATCGCCGTGCTGGCGGTCTCGCCCTCCCCGGCCCAGGCGCGGACTCTCTCCCAGGGCAGCTGCGGACCGGACGTGTTCGCGCTGCAGGTGCGCCTCTACAACCGCAGCTACCTGCCCAAGAACTACCACCCGGGCTGCTTCGACTACCGCACCACCCAGGCCGTGATGGCCTTCCAGGGCTGGGTCGGGTTCACGCGGGACGGCATCGCCGGCTCGCTGACGCAGGCGCGGCTGAAGATCTCGGTCACGCCGAAGCCGTGGACAGGCACGCGGACGTTCCGCCACATCGAGATACACAAGGCGAAGCAGATAATGATCCTGGTCGGCTCAGAGGGCAGGGTGCAGCGGACGATCCACGTCTCGACCGCGGCACCGGGGCACGTGACACCGACCGGCCACTGGAAGGTCTACTCGAAGTCGCTGATGTCATGGTCGAACCTGTTCCACGTCTGGCTGCCGTACGCGAGCTACGTCGTCGGCGGCGTCGCCATGCACTCGTATCCCGACGTGCCCGGCTATCCCGCATCACACGGCTGCATCAGAATCGGAGCGCCGGAAGCGCCGTGGGTGTACGCCTGGGCGCCGATCGGCACGCCGGTCTGGATCGCCTGATCTAGCGCGAGAGCAGCTCGCGCACCGGTGCCAGCCGGTCGCGCAAAGGACGCGAGTCGAGCCGCAGCAGCCGGGCGCTCTGGCCCGCCATCACCACGATCAGCGCGAACAGGGCCAGTGCGCTCGCCCCATCGGGAGCGCGCGGATCGAGCACCGCCGGCGAGCGAATCGCGGCGTCCGCCATCACCAGCATGCCGGCCAAGCCGTTGCCGGCCAGCGCCAGCACGGTGCGAACGTCGAGCATCTCCGCCACCTCGAGGTAGGACTGGAAGGCCGCGAACAGCAGCACCGCAGCAGCCACGGCCGTGAGGTAGAAGGCGGACAGATTGGTGGGCGCGAGCAGCGACGCGGTGGCCGCGAGCAGCGCCCCGGCCAGCGCCGCCCTGGGCGCGGAGAGGGTGGTGGTCATGGCCCAGGACTTCGCCGCCCGCGCGGCCGATCCTGCCGTGCGTTGCCTGCGGTCGACGACGCGGTTACTCTGACGGGCGAAACGGCGAACAGGAGCGTGAGGCAGGTATGGGGCTCGACAATGGCGTGCGGCTGACGTGGGTGGGACATGCGACGTGGATCCTCGAGTCACCGGGCGGCACGCGGGTGCTGATCGATCCCTGGGTGACCGGCAACCCCGTGGTGCCGGAGGCGCTGGCCGACCCTGGACCGGCCGAGGTGTTCCTGCTCACGCACGGCCACTCCGATCACATCGGCGATGTCGAGCAGCTTGCCGCGCGGCACCAGCCCCAGGCGGTGATCGCGATCAACGAGCTTGCCACCCACCTCGAGGGTCGCGGCGTCCAGAACCTGATCGGCATGAACAAGGGCGGCACCGTCGAGGCGGCCGGGATCCGCTTCACGATGGTGCCCGCCGGCCACACCTCGAGCATCCAGGACGAGGACGGCCGCATCGTCTACCTGGGTGAGGCCAACGGCTACGTCGTCACGCTCGAGAACGGCTACCGAATCTACGTCTCGGGTGACACCTGCGTGTTCGGCGACATGGCGCTGATCGGCCGGCTGTATGCGCCCGACCTGGCGATGCTGCCGATCGGCGATCACTTCACGATGGGCCCGTTCGAGGCCGCCGAGGCGATCCGGCTGCTCGGCGTCAAGCGGGTCGTCCCCACGCACTACGGCACGTTCGGGCTGCTCACTGGGACTCCCCAGGCGCTGCGCGAGGCGGCCGCGGACGTGGTCGGCCTGGAGGTGCTGGACGTGCAGCCCGGTGGGACGGTGGCGTGACCTTCTCGCTGGTGGCATGCGACCTCGAACGGCGCCAGTGGGGCGTCGCGGTGGCATCAAAATTCCCGGCCGTGGGCGCCGTCGTGCCGTGGGCGGGCGGCGACGTCGGCGCCGTTGCCACCCAGAGCTACGCCAACGTGCGCTACGGCCCGGAGGGACTCGAACTGCTGGCAGCCGGGCTCTCAGCGGAGCAGGCTGTCGAGCGGCTGACCGGCGCCGATCACGAGCGTGACCAGCGCCAGCTCGGCATCGTCGACCGAGAGGGCGGCAGCGCCACCTTCACCGGTCGATCCTGCATGGACTGGGCGGGCGGCCGCTCCGGGCACTGCTTCGCCGCGCAGGGCAACATCCTGGCCGGGCCGCAGGTGGTCGATGCGTTGGCAGAGACGTTCCTGGCCGCGGCCGGATCGCTCGCCGAGCGGCTGCTGGCCGCGCTGCTTGCCGCCGACCGGGCGGGCGGCGACCGGCGCGGACGCCAGGGCGCGGCCGTGATCGTCCGCCAGACCGGCGCCGGCTACGGCGGCAACAACGACATCCTGCTCGACCTGCGCGTGGACGACCACCCCGATCCGGTGCCGGAGCTGATACGGATCCACGGCGTGTACGACCTCCTGTTCGGCCACACGCCCGCCGACCAGTTCCTGCCGCTGGAGGGCGCGCTGGCGGACGAGGTGCAGCGCACCGTCGCCGCGCTGGGGCACGGCTCGCTGGCGGACTGGGCGGCCGTGCAGAACCTCGAGGAGCGGCTGGCGCCGGACGGTGGCAGCATCGACCCCGCGGTGCTGCACGCGCTACGCGGCGCCGCCGCCGGCTCCTAGAATCAATTATCTAGATCACGGCCAGCGGCGTCTTGATCCGCTCGGCGCCGCTGCGCGGGCGAAGCACGCCCGGTAGGTCGGCGGCGATGGCCGCGATGGCACGTGCCGATGCCGAGCCGGGATCAGACACCACCAGCGGCGTACCGCCGTCCGAGGCGACGCGCAGCGGCTCGTCCAGCGGCACCTGGCCGAGCAGCGGCACGCCCAGGTCGTCCGCCAGCCGGCGGCCACCGCCCTCGCCGAACGGTCGCGTGATCTCGCCGCAACAGGCGCACACCAAGTGGCTCATGTTCTCGATCACGCCCGCCACGCGCATGCCGGTCTTGGCGGCGACGTCCGCCGCTCGCATCGCCACCCGTTGCGCGGCCAGCTGGGGCGTGGTCACGATCACCAGATCGGGCGACGGCAGCAGCTGCCCGAGCGAGATCGGGATGTCGCCGGTACCGGGAGGCATGTCCACGACCAGGTAGTCGATCTCGCCCCAGTGGACGTCGGACAGGAACTGCTCCAAGGCGCGATGCAGCATCGGACCGCGCCACGGCACAGCGCCGTCGTCATCGACGAAGAAGCCGATCGACATGATCTTGATGCCGTGGTTGACGGGCGGGATCATCATCTGATCGACCGCCACCGGACGGCGTGAGATACCCAGCATGCGCGGCATCGAGTAGCCGTAGATATCGGCATCGATCACGCCCACCTCGGCGCCGCCCACGGCCAGCGCTGCGGCCAGGTTCGCGGTCAGCGTTGATTTGCCGACACCACCCTTGCCGGAGGCCACAGCGATCACCCGCGTGGCGGGGTCGAGGCTGAGCTTGGTCTGCTCGTCGCCGCCACCCGACAGCTTGCGTCGCAGGCCGGTGCGCTGCTCGGCGCTCATCACGTCGAACGTGACCGTCACCGATTCGACACCGGCCACGCCGCCCACGTGCTGCACGACCTGCTGCTCGAGGTTCGCCTTCATCGGGCATCCCGGCGTGGTCAGCGCGATCGTCACGTCCACGCGCTGACCATCGATCCGCACCTCGCGCACCATCTCCAGCTCCACCACGCTGCGGCGGATCTCGGGGTCGATCACCGCCACCAGGGCCTCGCGTATCCGTGCCTCGCTGACCATCGCCGGATGGTAGCCGTCGCGCGGCTTGGTACGGTGAGGAGGATGGATGCGATCGTCGTCGATCAGCTGCGAAAGACGTTCGCCGGCAGCGGCCGGATGCGTAAGCGTGCCCCGGTCGAGGCCGTGGCGGGCATCAGCTTCACGGTCGCGGCCGGAGAGCGGCTGGCCTACATCGGCCCCAACGGGGCCGGCAAGTCGACCTCGATCAAGATGCTGACGGGAATCCTGCACCCCAGCTCGGGACAGGCCGAGGTGCTGGGGCTGGTGCCGTGGCGGCAGCGACGACGGCTCGCGGGCCGGATCGGGACGCTGTTCGGGCAGCGCTCGCAGCTCTGGTTCCAGCTCACCCCACGGCAGACCTACAGCCTGCTGGCGCGAATCTACCGCGTCACCGCCGACGAGGAGCGGGCGCGGATCGCCGAGCTGGGCGAGCTGCTGGACGCCGGCGACCTGTTCGACCGCCCCGTGCGCAGCCTCTCGCTGGGGCAGCGGATGCGCTGCGAGCTGGTGGCGTCGATGCTGCACCAGCCCGAGGTGCTGTTTTTGGACGAGCCGACCATCGGCCTCGATCTGGTCGCCAAGTCGCTGTTCCGCGATCTGATCGTGCGGATCAACGAGGAGCGCGGCACCACGATCCTGCTCACGTCGCACGACGTGTCGGATATCGAGCAGGTGGCGCGGCGCGTGATCGTGATCAACCATGGCCGGCTGATCTACGATGACCGCGTCTCGCAGATGCGGCGCACGCTGCTTGGCACCAAGATGATCGACGTGCGCTTCGCGCAGCCGCCGGACTCGCTCGAGATCGAGGGCACCCGGCTGGTGAAGCTCTCGGGCGCCGGTGCCAAGCTGGTGGTGGATACCACGCTGCGGCCGATCCGGTCAGTGCTGGACGACCTGCTCGACCGCCATGAGGTGGTCGACATCTCGGTCTCCGACCCGCCGCTGGAGGAGATCGTCTCGCATATCTACGCCAGGCCGGCATGAGGGCGTATCTGGCCGGATTCGACCGCGGCTTTCGGCGCACCATCGCCGATCCCGGCGACATGGCGGTGCGGGTCGGCTTCTTCGCCATCATCCTGGTGGTGATGGTGGCGCTGTGGAGAGCGGCGATCGCTGCCCACGGCGGCTCGATCGGCGGCTACGACATGCGCTCGCTGCTGTGGTACGTGTTCGCCGCACAGACGGCTGTGCTGGGCGTCCGGCCGCGTTCGGTGGAGGAGATCGGCGACGAGATCGGATCGGGTGCGATCGCGATCCAGATGCTGCGCCCGGTCTCGGTGGTCGGGCTGCGGATCTCGATCGAGCTGGGTGAGGGCGCGGCGCGGCTGTTGACCGCGCTGATCGCGGGCGGGATGCTGACCTGGTGGTTCGCCGGGCCACCGCCGTCGGCGGCGGGGCTGGCCCTGGCGGTGCCGGCGGTCGCGCTCGGCTGCGCCGCCAACGTCGCCTCCCAGCACGCCTTCGGTGCGGTCGCGTTCTGGCTGCTGGATGCCAAGTCGTCCTGGTTCTTCTACCAGAAGCTGGTGTTCCTCCCCGGCGGCATGCTGATCCCGCTCGAGCTGCTGCCGCATCCGCTGGAGCTGGCCAGCCGGCTGCTGCCGTTCGCGACGATGGCGTACGTGCCGGGCCGGCTGGCGTCGGGCGATGCCGATCCGATGCTGCTCGCGTGGCAGCTGGGCTGGCTGGCCGCGCTGATGGCGATCGCGGTGGCCGCATTCGCGGCCGGCGAGCGACGGCTCTCGGTGGTGGGCGGATGAGCGCGATCGCCGCCACGCTGCGAGCCGCGGTCGCCGACGGCATCGCCAACCGGGGCTCGTTCTGGTTCCAGGTCTCGCTGATGATCGCAAACGACGTCACCTGGGTGCTGTTCTGGCTGCTGTTCTTCAACCGGGTGGGGCACGTGCGCGGCTGGTCGGCGCACGACGTGATCGTGCTGTTCTCGATCTTGCTGACCTGCGCCGGATGTGCGCTGGGCATCTTCTCGAACAGCCGTCGCATCGGGCACCTGGCCGCGGACGGGGCGCTGGACGAGACGCTGGCGCTGCCCGTCTCGCCGCTGCCGTTCCTGCTGGCGCGGCGGATCGACGCGGCGAACGTGGGCGACCTGCTGTTTGGGCCGCTGCTGTTCGCGGTCGCCGGGCACCCCACGCTGGAGCGCACGACGCTGTTCGTGGTGGGTTCGCTGGCCGGGTCGGTGGTTCTGGTGGGATTCCTGGTCGCGTGCGGGGCGTTGACGCTGTTCGTCGGCGGACGCGGCGAGCAGGCCGACCTGGGTTTCAACGCGATCCTGATCTTCGCTAGCTACCCGCTCGACCTGTTCGGCGGGGCGACCAAGGTGCTGCTGTTCACCGCGATTCCGGCCGCGTTCGTGACCGGCATCCCGGCCCGCCTGGTGCGAAGCTTCGACCTACCCAGCGCGATCCTGTTGGTGGCGATGGCTGCGCTGTTCGCGCTGATGGGTTGGGGGCTGTTCCATCTGGGCCTACGACGGTACAGCTCGGGGTCGATCTGGGCCCGGTAGCGGGCAGGCGGCGCGCCACGACACGCGCGGCGGTGGCCGTCGGCGCCGCCACCGGAGCCTACGCGGTCTCGTTCGGCGTTCTCTCGGTTGCCGCCAGGCTGAGCGTCGCGCAGACCTGCGTGATGTCTCTGCTGGTGTTCACCGGCGCATCCCAGTTTGCAGCGATCGGCGTGATCGGCGCAGGTGGATCGGCGGCGGCCGCGCTCGCCCCGGCGCTGCTGCTGGCGGCGCGAAACGGCGTCTACGGACTCTCGCTGGTCTCGGTGCTACGCGGCCGACTGGCGCTGCGCGCGCTGCAGTCGCAGCTGGTGATCGACGAGTCGACCGCGATGGCGCGGGCACAGGCAACGCCCGAGGCAGCCAAGCACGCCTTCCTGGCAACAGGCATCAGCGTGTTCGTGTTCTGGAACCTGGGCACGCTGCTCGGGGCGCTCGTGGGCAGCGGCATCGGCGATCCCCGCTCGCTGGGGCTCGACGCGATGTTTCCCGCCGCATTCTTTGCGCTGCTGGTGCCCCAGCTGCGCCGCCCGGGCGCAGCGGTGGCGGCGGTGGGGGGCGCGCTGATCGCCGTTGCGCTGGTGCCGCTGGTGCCGTCCGGCGTCCCGCTGCTGGCGGCCACCCTGGCCGTGATCCCGGCGGCGATGACGGCCCGCAGCCGCACCGGCGAGGGCGACGCGTGAGCTGGCTGGCGATTCTGACGCTCGCCGCCGCCACGTACGCGATGAAGGCGATCGGCCCGGTCGTGATCGGGCGCCGGCCGCTGCCGCCGCGAGTCGTACAGACCTTGGAGCTGCTCAGCATCCCGCTGCTGGCTGCGTTGGTGGCGGTGCAGACGCTGAACAGCGGCGGAGAGCTGGTGCTGGACGCGCGGGTGCCGGCCGTGGCCGTCGCCGCGCTGCTGGTCTGGCGGCGGGCGCCGTTCCTGGTGATCGTGCTGGCAGCCGCCGGCACCGCCGCGCTGGTGCGCGCCCTCTGACCGCCGTCACCCGATCACAGCCCTGCAGAGCGCCCCGACGGGGCGAGGCTCACCCGGCCGGCCACAACAGGTCGGCCAACCGGCCCGTCCACTCCTCGTCGCGCGCCGCCACGACGCGGGTGCGAGCCGTCAGGTCGAGCGGCAGCGCCGCCACATCAGGCGTCAGCACATGGCCGCCGGCCTCGCGCACCATCAGCGCCGCCGCCGCCAGGTCGACCGACCGCGACGGCTTCAGCGATGCCACCGCGTCCAACCGACCGTCCGCCAGCTGGCACATCGCGAGCGCCAGCGCACCCAGCACGCGGATCCGGCCCACGTGTCCGTCCAGCCGGGCCGCAGCCTCGGCGATCAGCCCGGCATTGGTCGCCTCGAAGTCGACGATCCCCAGCCGCGCCTTTGGCCGCACGCCGCCCAACGGCCGGCCATTGACTGTCGCTCCCTCGCCCGACCGGGCCACCCACTCCTCGCCGCTTCCCAGATCGAGCACGTAGCCGAATCGCACGTCGTCCAGGGTCGGGCCGTCAGCGAACGCGATCGAGATGCAGTAGAACGGCAGGCAGCGCTTCGCGTTCAGCGATCCGTCGATCGGATCGACCACCACCACCCACGGGCTCTCTGCATCGCCGAACCTGCGCTCACCCAGCTCCTCCGACACCAGCCGGAACGAGACTCCCCGCCCGGCCAGCTCGTCCAGCCGCGCCACCGCGAGCTTCTCGGCACGATCGTCGATCACCGTCGTGTCGTCACCACCGACGCCCCGACCCACAACCGGCTCGCGGTCGTCGCGCGTGGGAAGCTGCTCCAACATCGTCCGCACGTCGTCGGCCACCGTGCGGCAGAACTCCAGCCAGGCGGCCGGCCTCACTCGGCGCCGAGTGGGTTGATCAGGAAGCCCGTCGCCAGCTTGGGGAAGAAGTAGGTCGACTTCTGCGGCATCACCCGGCCGCTGGCCGCGACCGCCTGCACCTGCTCGACCGTCGGCGCTCGCAGCAGGAAGGCGCTGCCCGCCTCGCCACGGTCGACCATCGAGGTCGCGGCGTCCAGGCCGCGCACGTACAGCACCTGGTCGGTGGTCAGGAACTGCTCGGCGTCAAGACCCAGCAGCGGCGCCAGCACGAGCGCCTCCAGCACCGCTGCATCGATCGCCCGCACCGCCTTGGGCATGCCCGGCATCGCCATCATCACCGTGCTCGAGTCGCGCACGCGGGCGAGCTGGGGCGCACGATCGCCGCCGTGCCAGATCGCGAACGCGACCGTCTCGATCGGGATCCTGGCCAGCTCAGCCTCGACCTGGCCCGGTGAGCTTCCCGGTGGCAGCTGGTCGAGGTGGAAGGCCGCCAGGAACCGGGCGTCGACAACGCGAACGGCGCGCACGACGCGGTGTGTGGGATAGATCGCGAGCCCCTCGCCATGCAGGTTTGCGAGGTACATCAGGATGAAGTCGTATGGCCGATCGCCGTCAGGATCGCCGTCCCGCTCGCGCTGCTCGGCGCGGTAGCTGAGCGCCGTCTCGTAGCGATGGTGCCCGTCGGCGATCAGGATCTCGCGCTCGGCCAGCGCCGCCTGCGCGGCGGCGATCGCATCCGGTGACGTGACGCGCCAGAAGCGGTGCACGGTGCCGTCACCGTCAGTCGCCTCCATCTCGGCCGGGCGGCCGGGATCGGGCGCCAGCGCCGCCCGCGGGCCGCCGCCGGGATCGTCGTAGAGGCCGAAGATCGGCGAGGTGTTGGCGCGCGTCGCGCGCATCAGCTCGAGCCGGGTCTGCTTGGCGTGCGCATGCGTGCGCTCGTGCGGCCGGACGCGACCCTCCTCGTACGGCGAGAGCCGCACCGCAGCGAAGAACCCCGCACGCGTGCGATCGACGCCGTCCGGGCCGGTGAAGCGCTGCTCGTGCCACCACAACGCCGGCTCGGTGTCGCGTACCAGGACGCCGTCACGCACCCACTCGTGCAGCAGCTGGGCGGCTGCGCCGGCCGCGTCCGGCAGCTCGAGCCGCACCACGCCATGGTCGCTGCGTCGCAGGAGCGCATCGCGATCGGCGGGCGAGATGACGTCGTAGGGCGGGCAGATCACGTCGCTCAGCGCGAACCGCGAACCGTCATAGCGCAGCGCGCGCAGGGGCTCGAGGGCTGTACGAGTGCTGGTCGGGGCCACGAATAGCAGTCTAATGGACTCCTCCACGGCCACCGCCCCACGACCGCCTTCCAATAGACTGCCCGCGATGGCCGAAGGTACCTACGTCTCGGAGCTGGAGGAGGGTGCGCTGGTCGAGGCCACCTTCGCTGTCCAGCGCAAGCGGCAGCGCCGCACGCGCAGCGGCGACCCCTTCCTCTCGCTGGAGCTGGCCGATCGCACCGGGCGGGTTCCGGCCGTGGTATGGAACGACGTCAACCTGCTGGCCGCCCGGTTCGACGAGGGCGATACGGTGCGGGTGCTGGGCCGCGTGGAGAGCTACGACGGCCGCGCTCAGATCGCGATCCGCGACCTCAAGAAGCTCGCGCCCGGGGACGCGCTGGAGCTGGTGCCGGGCGCGCGCCGAGACGCCGAGACGTTGGACGGCATGCTGGAGTTCTTGGCCGGCGAGATCCATGACCCTGGACTGTCGGAGCTCGTGAACCGCTTCCTCGCAAACCCACGCTTCCGCGAGCGGTTGCGCACGGCCCCCGCCTCCGAGACGCACCATGACTACGCCGGTGGTCTGCTGGAGCACACCGTGGCGGTGGCGGCCCTGTGCCGCGAGGCGGCGCAGCTGCACCCGCGCCTGAACGGCGACCTGCTGCTGGCGGCTGCGCTGCTGCATGATGTCGGCCGCACCGAGACGTTCCGGCCCGGCGTGACGATCTCGATCTCGGACGAGGGAAAGCTGATCGGCCACGTGCTGGCCGGCGTGCGCATGATCGACGGCGCGGCCCGCGAGACCGGTCTCGCGGAGGCGGGGCTGCTGCCGCTGCTGAACGTGGTGGCCGGCCACCACGGGCCACTCGAGGGGCGACGCCTGGAGACGCCGGAGGCCGTCTGCCTGTATCACGCAAACCAACTCGACGCCCGCGTCGGTGAGGCGCTGTAGGCGGGAGCGACGGTGTTCGAGTACTACGATCGGCGCGCGAACGAGTACGACCATAGGTACATGGGCACCGGTCTGTTTGCCGATCGCCAGCGGCCGGAGTGGCACGACGAGCGCGACGCGCTGTGCGCGCTGGTGGCGGCGCTGCCGATCGAGGCAACGCTCGACGTCGCATGCGGCACGGGGTTCCTGACGCAGCACCTGCGCGGCTCGGTGACCGGGCTCGACCAGAGCGAACGGATGCTTGCAATCGCCCGCGCGCGACGCCCGGACGCCACGTTCGTGACCGGCGACGGGCTGGCACTGCCGTTCGCCGACGGCGCCTTCGACCGCGTGCTGAGCGGACACTTCTACGGCCACCTCGGTGCGACCGACCGTACCCGCTTCCTCCAGGAGGCGGGCCGGATGGCACCCCAGCTGGTCGTGATCGACTCGCACATCCAGCCCGGCCACGAGGCCGAGGAGTGGCAGCAGAGGGTGCTGAGCGATGGATCGCAGCACGAGGTCTACAAGCGCTACTTCACCGGCCGTGATCTGGCCGCCGAGCTGGGCGGCGAGGTGCTCCTGGACGGGGACTGGTTCGTCGCCGTCCAAAGGGGGCTCGCCGCATGACAATAAAGCTCCATCGCTGCAAAGGCACCTTCATCCGGCACGTTTCTGCACGGGTCGAATGTGATCGCCGAGCGGGCGGCCGCCGGCACGCTGCGCCCCGCCGGCTGATCTGAGCCTCAGCGCCCGCCGAACAACCGAGAAAGCCCCTCGTCGCGGCCGTCCGGCGTACGCTACACGTTGAACCGCACGTTCAGGACGTCGCCGTCCTGCACAACGTAGTCGCGGCCCTCGACCCGCATCCAGCCCCTCCGTTTGGCCTCCGCCTCGCTACCGGCCTCGACCAGGCGCTGGCACTCGATCACCTCTGCGCGGATGAAGCCGCGGGCGATGTCGGTGTGGATCTTGCCGGCCGACTCCTGTGCGTTCTGCCCGCGGCGGATCGTCCAGGCCCGGGTCTCCTTCTCGCCGGAGGTGAAGAAGGGGATCAGATCAAGCGCGGCGTAGGCCGCCAGGCTGACCTGGTCGAGCGCCGCAAGTTCGATACCAAGGTCGTCCAGGAAGGCCTGCCGGTCGGCACTATCCAGCTCCGCGATCTCGGCCTCCAGCTTGGCGTTGAGGGCGATCGTCTCGATGCCGCGCTCACGGCCGAACGCCCGTAGTCGCTCGACGGCCTCGACGTTGCCAGACTCGTCGACGTTGGCGACGTAGAGCGCCGGCTTGGCGGTCAGCAGGTCGAGCGTGTCGGGCAGCGGCTCGCCCAGCGCCCGTGCCGGTCGACCCTGCTCCAGCGCCTCGGCCAGCCGCTCCAGCAGCTCGCGCTCGGCAGCGGCCGCCTTGTCCCCCGACTTTGCGGTCTTGACGATCCGTTGCAGCCGCCGCTCGACCACGGCGTGGTCGGCGAACACCAGCTCCAGCTCCACCGTCTCGGCATCGTCGACGGGATCGACGCGGCCCTCGGGGTGGGCCACCAGATCGTCCTGGAAACAGCGCAACACAAGCAGCAGCGCGTCCGTGGTGCGCATATGGGCGAGCAGCTCGTTGCCGAGCCCCTCGCCCCGCTTCGCACCTCGCACCAGCTTCGTCAGGTCGGCCACCTCCAGCGTCGCCGCCACCACCTTGCGCGAGCTGGAGACGTGCGCGAGCTGGGCCAGCCGCGGGTCGCGCACGTCGGCGACGCCCTGCCCGGCGTCGGCCGCGACGGAGCTGCCGCAGAGGCAGCGCAGCGTGGTTGTAACACCCGACCAGGGCAGCCCCAGCATCCCCAACACCGGCACTACGTCACCGCCACGGCGAGGCCGCCGGCCACGGCACCGAGCGCCACGCCCGCCACCACGTCGCCGGCGTGGTGCGCGCCGACGTACAGGCGCGAGAGAGACATGGCGATCGCCAGTCCGGCCCACACCGGGGCCAGCTGGGGGCGGGCCTGGATGAGCACGATCGCCGCCGCCGCGGACATCGCGGCATGGCTGGACGGAAACGAGCTTGACGATGGCAGCCGGATCATCGCGTCGGCCGCCGCCGGCCGCTCGCGGCCGACCGTCGACTTGACCGCGTAGTTGGCAGCCAGGGTGCCCCATACCGTGGCCGCGGTGCGCAGCGGCCGGGGTTGTGTCAGCCCCAGGGCGACCCAGCCCAGACCGTGGTTGCCGGTGGTGGTGTATGCCACCACCAGGCGGTCGAGCGCGGTTCTGGGGGCGGTCAGAATCCGACCTTGCCGACGTGCATCTCCCGACGCACGTAACAGATCTTGGCCACGTCGACGTGGTGGCTGGTGTCCTCGGCCTCGAACGCCACCATGCCGCTGCCCGCGGCCAGCGCGGTCTCCACCTTGCTCCACTCCTGGTCGCTGACCTTCGCGCTGATGATCAGCCCGCCGTCGAACCCGATCTCGACCCGCGACTCAGACATGCTTGCTCCGTTCGTGAGGTAGTTGCACCAGCTCGACCAGCACGCCGTCGACGCTGTGCGGATGGATGAATGCCACCTTCAGCCCGAACAGACCCAGCCGCGCCGTCTGGTCGATCAGCTCGGCACCAGCATGGCCGGCATCCGAGAGGGCCAGGTCGATATCGTCGACCTGCAGCGCGACGTGATGCATGCCGGGGCCGCGCCGGTCCAGGAAGCGTCCCACCGGCGTGTCAGCCGCCAACGGGCGCATCAGCTCGATGCGGTCATCGCCAAGCAGCATCGTAGCCGCCTCGACACCCTGGCCGAGCACCGTCTCGCGATGTTCGAGCCTGCCGCCGAACAGCGTTTGGTACGTCGCGATGGCCGCGTCGAGGTCGGCGACCGCATGCCCGATATGATGAACGTTCAACGCACGCATCCGGACAGGATCCTAGTGCGAGGGTCAGCACCACGAGACACGAACAGGGGGAATGACGATGGGGTTTCTGGACAAGATCAAGCAGCAGGCGACAGATGTCGCCAGCACGGTGGTCGAGAAGACGCAGGAGACGGCCAAGACGGGACAGCTGCAGATGCAGCTGCGTAGCCTCAAGAGCGAGGAGAAGGAGGCACTGGCCGATCTGGGCGTAGCGCTGATGGCGCTCGGTGACGTTCCGGCCGCGCTCAGCGACCAGGCCGGCGCTGTGCGCAGCGCACGTGAGCGGATCGCGGCAAAGGAGGCCGAGATCGCTGATGTTCGCGAGAGCGACGACGCGCCGATGGGCGGCTCGGCCGAGACCGTCGAGAGCGATGCCGAGGAGGTCGTCGAGGCGCCGCAGTCGAGCGGCGAGGACGAGCCCACGGCCTAGAGGCTCCTTACGCCGGGGGCACGTGCGCGGGTCAGTCGCCGGCGGGCCGGGTGAACGGCACGCTGCGCAGCACGGGCTCGCGCACGTGCTCGTCCACCACCGCGGGTGGCAGCGCGACGCCGATCCGGCCGGAGGCGTCCGACTCCGGCTCCAGCCCCTCCAACAGCTTGTCGATCTGGTCGCGCTCGAGCGTCTCCTCTTCGAGCAGGCCGCTGGCGAGCAGCTCGAGGTGGCGGCGGTGCGACTCGACCAGCCGCAGCGCCTCGGCGTAGGCGGCGTCGGTGATCTCTCGCTGCTCCTTGTCACGCAGCTGCTTGGTCTGCTCGGAGAGGGCGTAGTTGTCGGCCCGCATCTGCTGCGAGCTGGTCGATTTGCCCATGCCCCACTCGAACACCATCGACCGGGCGATCGTGGTCGCCCGCTCGAGGTCGTTGGCGGCGCCGTTGGTGATGCGGCCAAACACGATCTGCTCGGCCGCGCGCCCGCCCAGCGTCACCTTCAGCCAGTCCTCCAGCTCGTCCTTGGAGAGCACGTAGCGATCCTCCTCGGGCAGGCTCATCATGAACCCCAACGCGCGGCCGCGGGGCACGATCGTGACCTTGTGGATGTCGGCAGCCATCAGCCGTGCCACCAGAGCGTGGCCGGCCTCGTGGTAGGCGATCACCCGCTTCTCCTTATCCGTGATCAGCTTGCGCTGTTGCAGCCCGGCCACCACTCGCTCCACCGCTGCGTTGAAGTCGAGCTGGGTCAGCTCATCGCGCTTGGCGCGACCGGCCACGATCGCCGCCTCGTTGCAGATGTTCGCCAAGTCGGCGCCTGTCAGGCCGGACGTCTGGCGGGCGATCCGGCGCAGGTCGACGTGTTCGGCGAGTGGCTTGTTGCGCGTGTGCACGGCCAGGATCTCGGCTCGCCCCTTCAGGTCGGGCGAGGAGACGTGGATCTGGCGGTCGAAGCGTCCCGGACGCAGCAGCGCCGGATCGAGGTCCTCGAGCCGGTTCGAGGCGCCCATGATGATCAGCTGCTCGGCCTCCTCGAACCCGTCCAGCTCGACCAGCAGCTGGTTCAGCGTCTGGTCGTGCTCCCGGTTGTTACCACTGCCGCTCCGGCTCGTGCCGACCGCGTCCAGCTCGTCGATGAAGATGATTGCCGGCTGGTGCTTGCGCGCCTCCAGAAAGAGCCGGCGGATGCGGGCCGAGCCCACGCCGACGAACATCTCGACGAACGACGAGGCGCTCTGGAAGTAGAAGTTGGCGCCCGACTCGGTCGCGATCGCCTTTGCCATCAGCGTCTTGCCGGTGCCAGGCGGGCCGTACAGCAACACGCCCTTGGGCACCCGCGCGCCCAGCTTCTTGAACCGCTTGGGATCCTTCAGAAACTCGACGATCTCCTGCAGCTCGTCGCGGGCCTCGTCCGCTCCGGCGACATCCTCCCAGCGCACCTTGCTGCCGCTGGACGGGACGATCTTCTGCGGCTTGGTGTTGGGCATCGCCCGCCACATCTTCCACATGATGAAGACGAGCAGACTGATCAGGATGAGTGGCAGCAACGGCAACAGCCAGCTGAACAGCCACACAGCAAACCCGCGAAGAAAGTCAATCACCGTACCCCAGCGTACCTCTTATTGTGCGCTCCGCAAAATCATCAGGTGCGATCGCGGTCGCGAGGCGCCCCCTCGAGGCGCAGCACCTCGTCCAGCGCGGCCTCGGCCACGGCCAGCTCGTCCGGCGTCGGCTCGCGTGTGGCCGCGACCCGCTGCAGCTCGTAGCCCGGCCGGCGCAGCGCACGCGCCAGAAGGCTGTCGGAGTGCCGAGTCATCCACGCGAAGGCCTCGGTCGCAACGCCGATCGCGGCGACGCCGGCGAACAGCCGCGCGGGGCCTCGACGGCGGGCCGGCAGCCGGTTGACGAGCACGTTTCCGACCACGGTCGCGGCCAGCATCGGCCCCACCATGTGGGATCCACAGCGCTCGTGCTCCTTGGTCGCGTCGATCGCGGCGTCGCCGTGCTCGTAGCCCCCGATCGCCTTGTGCTCGGCGCCGTGATAGCCGGCAACCTGTGATCCTCGCAGCGACGCGAGCGCCGGCGCCAGCGACAGCCCGGCTCCCAGCAGCTCGGCCGGCAGGGGCGCCAGCCCGCTGCGTCGAATCGCCCGTCCCAGCACCACCGAGGCGGCCATCGCACCGGCGGTGGACGCGCCCTCCATCGGCAGCCGCGCCTCGGGCAGCCGGCGGCGAACTATCGGCAGCAGATATCCGGCCTCCGCCACGCGTAGCACGCCGCGCAGCCCCGGCACCGCCAGCAGCGACTGCGGCAGCTCGGGCTTGCGTCCCGACGCCAGCCGCAGCTCGCCGTCCTCGGTGCGCACCGCCGCCGCCCAGTGGTCGAGGCTGTGCACCATGATGCCGTTGCGCAGCGCCATGCCGCCCAGCCGCACGCGATGATCGTCGATCGTGCTCACAGATCGAGTATAGGCTTCATCGCATCTCGCACGACCTCTTTGCAGACGCGGCCAGCGACCGGCTGGATGCTCAGGCGCCGCTGCCACAGCGGGTGCGGCCCCACGCCCTGGACGAGTACGCCGGCCAGAGCGACGTGATCGGCGAGGGCAGCGCGCTGCGACGCGCGATCGCGGAGGACAGGGTGGGGTCGATGATCTTCTTCGGGCCGCCTGGCACCGGCAAGACGACACTGGCGCGGATCGTCGCCCACTCCACCCTGGCTCACTTCGAGGAGCTGTCGGCCGTCCAGGTCGGCATCGCCGACGTGCGGCGGGTGCTGTCTGAGTCCGAGCAGCGGTTGGGCGCGACCGGGCAGAAGACGATCCTGTTCCTGGACGAGATCCACCGCTTCAACAAGGGCCAGCAGGATGCGCTGCTGCCGGCGGTCGAGTCGGGACTGGTGACGCTGATCGGGGCCACCACCGAGAACCCCTACTTCGAGGTCAACTCGGCGCTGCTGTCGCGCTGCCAGCTGTACGAGCTGCAGCCGCTGACCCGCGAGGAGCTGTCTGGAATCGTCGGTCGCGGCGAGCGGGCGCTGGGCGTTGAGCTGACCGAGGAGAGCCGCGCCGAGATCGTTGCCTCGGCCGGCGGCGATGCCCGAAACGCGCTCAACATCCTCGAGTCGGCGACGGCGGCGGCTGCCGGCGAGGCGGTGACCGTCGACCACGTCCACGACGCAGCGCGCAAGCGACCGCTGCTCTACGACAAGGGCGGCGACCACCACTACGACGTCGCCAGCGCGTTCATCAAGAGCATGCGCGGCTCGGATGCCGATGCCGCCATCTACTACCTGGCGGTGATGATCGCGGGCGGCGAGGATCCCAAGTTCATCGCTCGCCGGATCGTCATCTTCGCCTCCGAGGATGTCGGCAACGCCGATCCTCAGGCGCTGCCGGTGGCGATCGCCGCCGCCCGGGCGGTCGAGTTCGTCGGGCTGCCCGAGTGCCGCATCAACCTCGCCCAGGCGGTCGCCTACCTCGCGCGTGCGCCGAAGTCGAATGCCAGCTACCGAGCGATCGACCGCGCACTGGCCGACGTTCGCGAGCGCGGCACCCTGCGTCCCCCCAAGCCGCTGCGCGACGCCAGCTATCCCGGCGCGGCCAAGCTGGGACATGGCCAGGGGTACAAGTATCCGCATGACCAGCCCGAAGGCTGGGAGGAGCAGCGCTACTTACCCGACGAGCTGCTGGGCACGGTGTACTACGAGCCCAGCGACGGCGAGCGGTGACGGGTCGGTAGCCGGCGCGGGCAGTGATGCCCGGCGACCGCCACCGCGTCACAGGATGCGTGCGCCGATGGCCGACAGCACCAGCTCGACCGCGAGCGTGCCGGTTGCGTTGCGCGCGTCCAGCACCGGGTTCACCTCGACCACCTCCACCGACGACATCTTGCCGCTGGTGGCGATCATCTCCATCGCCAGGTGAGCCTCGCGGTAGGTGATGCCGCCGCGCACCGGCGTCCCCACGCCGGGCGCCTGATCGGGGTCGAGCACATCCATGTCCAGCGAGACGTGCATGAACGGCGCGCCGGAGGCGATCGAGATCGCCTCCTCCATCACGTCGCGCATGCCGCGCCGGTCGACGTCCTCCATCGTGAATACGCGCACGCCCACCTCGCGCAGCCGCGCGCGCTCGCCGGCATCCACGCTGCGCACTCCCACCAGCGCCGTGTGCTGCTCAAGGATCATCGGCAACGGCCAGGCGGAGCTCTCGAAGCGGGGATCGTTGGCCAACCCCAGCGCCACCGCCAGCGGCATACCGTGCACGTTGCCGCTGGGCGACGTGGTGGGAGAGTTGATGTCGGTGTGAGCATCCATCCACAGCACGCCACCGGCAGCGCCGTGCACGCGGGCGAGACCACCCAGCGTGCCGATCGCGATCGAGTGGTCGCCGCCCAGCACAAGCGGCATCTCGCCCTCAGACACGGTCGCCGCCACGTGGTCTGCAAGCTCCTCGCACGTACGTTTGATCGCGCTCCAGTACCGCGCGGACGGATCGCCCTCGTCCAACGCCTCGACCATGCCGGTGCGGACGTTGCCGTGATCGTGCACCGATAGCCCCAGCTCCTCGATCCGCTCGCCGAGCAGCGCGTAGCGGATCGCAGACGGCCCCATGTCGACACCGCGCCGGCCGGAGCCGAGATCGAGTGCGGCGCCGATCACGCCCACCGGGCGCGCATCCTGCAGCGATGGGTGAGAGGCGGTCACGCGGCCGAACACTACCCAACCGGCGCCGGTGGCGGCCGGGCGACGAGAACGCAGCTGCACAATTGCCTCTAAAGGGTTACGCGGAAGCGCCGATAAGGCTAGGGACCCCGGCGTCTCCCCCGACGCCACGCCACACCAGCAGTACAGGAGGCCCGTACACATGGTCGATCTGGCGAGCATTCGCAACGCCTCGTTTTCGCTGACGCCCACCGGCTACAACCCGGAGCAGGTCGATCGCTTCCTGGGAGAGCTGGCGGATGGCGGCGTGGACACGGTCGGGCAGTCGGAACTCCGCAACGCCTCGTTCTCGCTGACCCCCACCGGGTACAACCCGGAGGAGGTCGATCTGTTTCTGGGCTCGATCGCCGATCAGCTGGCCGCCGCTCCGGCGCCGTTGAATGCGCAGAACGAGCCCCCGTCCTTCCCGCAGGCCGAGGTCGAGGCGCCCGAGCCGGCTGTCGAGGCTGAGGTGGCCGAGCCGGTTCTCGAAGCTGAGGTGGCCGGGCAGCCGGAGGCCGAGGCCGAGGTGGCCGAGCCGGTTCTCGAGGCTGAGGTGGCCCAGCAGCCGGAGGCCGAGCAGTACGACGTGGAGCCCGAGGCCGAGCACTCTTCTGTCGAGGCTGAGCAGCCCCCGACGGTCGAGGCCGAGCTGTTCCAGCCCGAGCCCGAGCTGTACACGTCCGAGGCCGAGCCGTACACGTCTGAGTCCGAGCTGGAGCAGCACGACCGGGCCGCCGACGAAGCCCCCGTGGCGCAGCTGCCCGAGCCGATCGTCGCCGACCGGCCCCCGGTCGCGCTGAGCGCTCTATCTGGGGCTGTCGAGACGGCGATCGCCGCGCTAGACGGCTTTCTCAAGAACGAGCTGCGCTCGGTGCGCGAGGCCAGCGCGCTCGAGATCGAGGACATCCTGGCCGAGCGCCGGCGACTGGTCGAGCAGGCCGAGCAGGTCGCCCGCGGGCACATCGACGACACCAACGCACATGCCGAGCGAATCCTCGCCGACGCCCGCCGCGAGGGCGAGCAGATGCGGGCACGGTTCGAGCAAGAGCTGCGCGCCGAGCGCGAGCGGTTCGAGCAGGCGCTGGCAGACCGCGACACCCAGGCCCAGGCGCGCGTGGCCGAGGTGCTCGAGGCGGCCGAGGCTCGCCGTCGCGAAGCGGACGAGCTGGTGGCGAGCGCAGCCCAGGCACAGGCTCACATGCTGGCGTCGTTCGAAACGGCGCGCAGCTCGCTGATCCAGGCCGCGGAACGCACCTGGCCGGCCGACGTCCAAGCGCTGTCGCAGGACGAGGACGCGGATGAGCACGACGCCTCAGCCGCAGCTTGACAAGCAGCTCGCGCCGTTCAGCCTGATCTCGGCCGAGACCGGGGACGCCGTTGCGATCGACCAGCTGACGGCCACCGGCCCGGCCGTTCTCGCGTGGGTCGAGTCCGGTACCAGCGATGACGAACGCGGCACGATGCTGCGGGAGTTGGGCGAGCAGATCGCGCGCTCGCCGGCTCGGCTGGCGGTCATCTCGGCCGCCCGCGACTCCGTTATGGGAAAGCAGCTCTCGGCCGTTCGGGCGGCCGAGTGGCTGACCGATCCAAGTGGCGAGGCGTCACGGGCGCTGGGCATGGTCGACCGCCGCCGCATGCGGCGCGACCGCCGTCACGAAGGCGTGTTCGTCGTCGACCAGCAGCGGGTGCTGCGGCTGGCCTTCGTCGCCCAGGAGCCCGGCCAGTGGATCCCGGCCTCGTTCATCTCGTCCCGGCTCGACCGGCTGGGCGCAGTCGCCGAGCCGGCGCCCGAGATCGACCCGGCAGCGGCCGGCGAGGCCGAGCTGGAGGCGCTGGTGCGCGCGATCGGACAGCAGCTGGGTCTCTCCCCCAACGAGCTAACACAGCTGGCCACCGCGAGCCGCTTCCGCGACCTCGGCATGAGCGTCGTGCCGGACGAGATCATCACCAAACAGGGGCCGCTGAGCGACGACGAGTGGGCGATCATCCGCCAGCACCCCGAGCGGTCGGCTGAGATGCTGGGCGACAGCCCGCTGTTTGCCACCGTGCGCGAGATCGTGCGCGCCAGCCACGAGCACATCGACGGCAGCGGCTACCCCAACGGCCTGTCCGGTGCCGACATCCCGCTCGGCTCGCGGATCCTGCTGGTCGCCGACGCCTACCTGGCGATCGTGTTCGGACGCGCGTATCACGACGACGGGCCAAGCCGCGAGCCGGTGGACGAGCTGCGGACCGAGTCCGGCACCCGCTACGACCCGGCCGTGATTGAAGCGCTTGCCGGCGTGCTGAGCTGCAGCCGAGCCCGCGCCGCCGGCATGCAGCCGGTCTGAGCGGATCGGCAGTCAGCCGCCGCGGGCAATGCGCCGGTCGCCGGAGGGGCGACCACGCCGCAGGGCTGTCGCCGCCGCCCACGCGCTGACTCGCTCGGAGTTGTGCGCCACCCAGAGGCACACGAGCGCCAGCGGCCCCTCGGCGATGCCGGCCATCACCGCCGCGACCACCACCTGGTGCGCGCCACGCGACGTCATCACGTCGAACCACGCGTCGCAGATCAGCAGCGTGGCGGCGGCGGCAGCCGTGCCCTGCGTCCAGGCCGAGCCGCGCAGGGCGCCGACCGCGGTCGCAAACAGGGTTGCCGCGAGCGCCAGGTCGAACCCCGCCCAGGCGAGATCCCAGTTGTCGGCGGTGGCACGGGCGGGCAGCGAGTCATACAGCCAGATCGTCCAGGGCAGCAGCGCCATCGAACCGGCCACGAACGCGTAGGCCAGCCAGCGCGGCGCCGGTCGCACCTCGGGCATGCCGGCCCCGGGTGACGGAGTGGCCGCTGGGTTCTCGCCGCTCATCAGCGGAAGCGTAGACGCAGTCGGCGGCCCGGCGGCGTGCGCCGATGACCGGCATCCGCCTGGCCCACCGTGTGGGGGGCCTCACGCCGCATGGCTCGCACGGCAATAGCACGAGGCCCTGATCGGGACGGTGGCGCGGGCCAGCGCGAGGTCGAGTCGCGGTTTCACGAGCGCGGCCTGCTCGGTCTTGGACAGCCGCCGCAGGCACTCGTGGAAGCCGTGCAGGCTCCAGACGTTGTCGGGGTGCTGGCACGGGCGGCTGAGCGTACCGTCGAGGCCCAGGTCGGCGCGATAGACGGCCTCCGCCTCCTCCAGCCGCCCCTGCTCCAGCAACAGCGCCCCCAGCGCATGGCGGGTGGGCTGCATCCAGCCCCATGGCTCGTCGTAGGGAAGGCCGTCGTCCAGCTCGACCGAGCGGCGGAGATGCGCGAACGCCGCATCGTGGTTGCCCTTGCGGTACTCGACCTCGCCGTTCAGCATCTCGCCTGCGACCGCGAGCAGGTCGAGACAGGTGTTGTTGAACAGGTACCGGCTGTCCGGCACGCGGGCAACGGCCTCGCCGAACAGCCGCCGCTGTTCCTCGGCGGCGGCGACGTCGCCCAGCGCTCCGTGCGCGACGCCCTTGGCGTAGTGCAGCATCGCCGTGGTGGTGCAGTACAGATCGCGATCGGCCGGGAAGGGCTGCTCGACGATCATCTGCCACAGGCCGAATCGCACCAGCACGTGCAGCCGCATCGGCACGAAACCCTCCGCCCAGTCGGCCATCGGCGGCACGTCGATCCGCAACAGCTCCTCGGGCAACGTGGCGATCATCTCGTCAGCGGCGGCGAGCGCCGGCTCAAGCTGGCCCAGGAACATCGCGCCATAGATCTTGAAGTGGTAGTCGTGGCAGCGGTACAGCGAGTAGAAGTTGAGCGCGCCCTCCCGCTCGAGGAAGCGGCGATCGGCCTCGATCGCCCGCTCGTTCGAGGCGACGACGTCGCGGTACTGGCCGCAGAGCACGTCGATGTGGGTCGGCATGTGCTGCAGGTGGCCGGCATCGGGTACCAACCCTCTCAGCTGATCGGCGGCCCACAGCGCGTGCTCTGGGTGCGGGGACATCTCCATGGTGTGGATGTAGATGTGCAGCAGCCCGGGGTGCGGCGAGCTGGTCGCCGCCATCGCCTGCTCCAGCACCTCGAGCGCCTCGAGCGTGTCGGCTCCCTCGGCCGGCTCACCGGTCTCCAGGTTCCAGAGCTGCCAGGGCGTGCGGCCGACCAGCGCCTCGGCAAACAGCGTGGCCACGTCGGCGTCGCCGGGAAAGCGGGAGCGTACGTCGCGCATTGCCGCCGCGTACGCATCGTTCCAGGCCGCGCAGTCCTCGGCCGGGGTGTCGGCCGGGAAGCGATGCTGGAGCGCCTCGATCAGCGCCCGCTCGACCGGTTCGACGTGGTCGAGCAGCGAGAGCGCGGAGCCGACAGAGCGGTGGGCCATCGCCACCGCATCGACCAGCTCGTCCGCGCCGAAGGCCGGCCAATCCTTGTTGTAGTTGGGGCCGATCGCGTAGGCGATGCCCCAGTGCGCCATCGCGCAGCCAGGGTCGAGCTCGACCGCCCGCTGAAAACAGCGCACCGCCTCCTCATGGTTGAAGCCGTAGCACCAGACCAGGCCGCGGTCGAACCACAGCTGGGCCTCGACCGACGTGGTCGAGACGCGGCGGCCAAAGCCGCCAAGATCGTAGTAGTCAGACAATCCAGGCTCCTCTCGGCCGTGCTGCGCGATCTGCGCGGCGGGGCGACGCTACACGATTTGCCGGCCCCCTCGTGGGCGGAACGGTTCGGCGCACCGGATGATTGGCACAAGCCATGGCGAGGGGCAGGGTCGAACTGCCGACACCGCGATTTTCAGATACCGGAGGAGGCCTCGGCTGGTCTCGGCTGACCTGGAGAAATGTGGGTTCGGGGGATCGTTGGGGCGACCCGGCTCGGTGGTTCTCGGTGGGTCTGGGTGACACCCCAGTGACACCTCGGGACTCCGCCGCCGGTCATAACGTGCCCAGCTCGGACACCCGCGTACTCGAAGAGGACGCTCCTTCCGATCGCCGGATGCCTCAGCTGTCGCCGCGCAGGGTCTTGATGAAGATGCTTTGGGAGTCGGTGCCGACGGGGGTGAGGTTCATGGCGCCCGATTCGAACAGGATGTGGGTGCCGTCCGGGCTCCACTGACCGCGCATGGTGTCGTCGCTGGGGACGTTCTGGGGTGTCCCATCGGCGGCGCTGGTGACGAGCGTGATGGCGCCGGTACGCACGTCTTTGACGAACAGATTCGCGATCCCCAGATCGGTCGGGGCGTTGGGAATCAGGTCTGTCGCTGCGGATTGGAAGAGCAGTTGGGTGCCGTCGGGACTCCACGCCGGCGTGGCACCGACCTGGCAGCTGTCGTTCCCCGGCGAGCCGTCTGGGGTGCTGCTTTCGAGCGTGACGGTACCCGTGGTGAGATCCTTGACGAACACCTGATCGGTGGGGGTTGATGGGTGGTCGACCGGGTAGCCCGCGATGAAGGCGACCTGGGAGCCATCGGGGTTGAACGAACCCGCAACGCCGCTGACGGGCGCCCCGTCTCGCGTGCTGGTGACCAGCGTGAGCTGTCCCGTAGCCAGGTTCTTGGTGAAGATCCCATCGAAGTACCTAGGTGTGTTTGGGACGAGGTTGGTCGCGTCGGACTGGAACATCAGGCGCGTCCCATCGGGACTCCACTCGAGCCCGTGGTCGGCGCCGGAAAGGCCGTTCCCAGACGCACCTTGAGCTGTGCTGCTGGCGAGCGTCAGGGCGCCAGTCGTGATGTTCTTCACATACACGCTGCTTGTGTTCGTGTTCGACTGCCACGGCAACGACGACATCCACGTGAATGCCACCATCGTGCCGTCCGGGCTCCAGGCTGCGCCCGACGACTCACCGGGCTGCGGGATGCCGTCTGCGTCACTGTTCACCACCGTCACCGCCCCCGTCACGAGCTGGATGACGTAGACGTTGAACGCGTTGGGAGCGAGGTAGGAGTTCGATGACGTTTCGAGGCTGATCGCGAGCATCGTCCCATCAGGGCTCCAGGACACAGCCCGGATGCTCCTACTGGCGCCCGGACCGCCAAAGCCCGCTGCATCGACGGGTGTCGTCACCCCGGTGGCGAGGCTGGTGACGAGAGCTTGCATGGGTAACTCGGTCCGCGGGTCGCGCGACGCGCTGAAGGCGATCCGCGAGCCGTCAGGACTCCACATCACGTCGAGGATCACGCCACCGCCATAGACCAGAGTCACCGCCCCCGACCGAAGATCCTTCACGAACAAGCCCCCTGACGCCGCGCCGGAAACGAGGTTCGTCGCCGGCGAGATGAATGCGACACGTGTCCCATCAGGACTCAGCAGGGGGTTATCAGACTGCTGGTTTGCCGGCGTCCCATCCGAGGCGCTGCTGACCAGCCGCACATCACCCAACGCGCCCGCGCCAAGCACAACGCCGCTCGCCGCGGAGTCTGCGACCGACGACCGGCCAGACGTGGATGCCACCACGCGCGCCAACACACGATGCCCGGCGTCGGCGACGGTCAGCAGGTGGCCGCGGCGAGTCGCTCCACGAATGTCGCGACACCGGTGGTTGGCGCAGCGTCGCCATTGGTAGGAGTAGCGAATCGAGGTGCCCGCCCACGTCCCAGGTGTGACCGCCAGCCGCTGGCCCACCCGCGGCCGTCCCGCGCGGGCCGAGCTCGTGATCGCGGGCAGCGTGCGAATCGCGGGTGCAGTCGGCGCCGCGATGGCGGTGGGCGCCACACTCACGCCGGTAGACCCGCGCGTCGCCGGTCCCGGATCGTGACCAGACGGCCTGGTCGTGCGCGTCGCAAGCGCCGGACGGACATACACCGCCGCACCAGGCCGGGCGCTCCCAACGTGTGGCATCGGGGGCTGGGCGGCCGCGCCCGGGTCGCTCGACCCGGCCGCGACCAGCAGCGCGATCACGACCAACGCCCCGAGCGTCCAGGTCTGCCCTCCCACCATGTCTTTACAATCTCATTACAAATAGCGTATGTCAAGACGCCACCGTGGGCCAAGGCTGGCTCCGAGGGGCCGCTCTATGGGCTGGCGCATGGCGGCAGCTGTTGGGCGACCCGAGCCGCGCGCGCACCCCCGGCTTCGGCATCGTTGAATCCTCTGGGATCGTCGCGCAGATCCGAACGGCGACCGGGGGGCGCGGCACGATCATTCCGGCACCTATTACCGCGCGATCAATCGTCGATGGCGAGGGGCAGAGTCGAACTGCCGACACCGCGATTTTCAGTCGCGTGCTCTACCAACTGAGCTACCTCGCCGCGGCGCGCAGTCTACCGCGGCACTCCTGGCCCCGTCCCCATCACGGATGCCACACGCCGGGCACGCGCAGAAGCGGCCTCCGGGACGGTGTTACCGCTCCACGAAGGCCGCTGATAACGGTATCTCACCACTCCGCGCGGCCCGCGTCAAGGGGCGAACTGCAGCTGCACCTCGTTGCCCGATTCGGCATCGATCAGCTCGGCCGCGCTGCCGCGGTTGATCGCGATCGAGAGCCGCTGCTCGGAGTCCTCGAACACCACCAGCTCGCCCTCGCCGACATCGGCGAAGGTGAGGGCACAGGCGGCGTAGTAGCGGTCGTCGCCGCGTGCCAACTCGACCCTCCGGCCGCTCTCGAACAGATCGCCGAGATCGTTCAGACCCACCGACAGCTGCACGTTCCCGAAGCGGTCGACATGCTGAACCGACGCCTGCAGCAGCGTGCCCTCGAGCAGGAACCCCGGCTCGACCGGCCGCACCAGCGACCCGACCTCGACCTCGGAGCCGAGCAGACGCGGGTCGAGCCCGGCCGCCAGGTGACCGGCCACCGGCGCGAACACGTCCCGGCCGTGGAAGGTGCGGGAGACCGCGTCCAGCATGTACTCGGCGTTGCTGATCTCGACCGCCAGTTCGATCCCGCCGCACGCCTCGGCCGCCGGCACCAGCAGCCCGTTGTCCGGCCCCACGAACAGCCGGCCGTCGCCGCTCCTCAGCGCGACCGCGCGACGCTGTGAGCCGACGCCGGGATCGACCACCGCCATGTGCACGCCCACCGGCAGGAACGCGATCGAGGCCGCCAGCACCCGCGCGCCCTGCCCCACCGCCTGGGCATCGATGCCGTGCGCGAGGTGGATCACCTCGGCCTCGGGACACGTGCGCATGATCACGCCGTGGCAGATGCCGACGAACGGATCGGCCGAGCCAAAGTCGGACAGGAAGGTGACCACGGGGCGCATCCCGCTCACTGTACCGCGGCCCGCAGCACCGCCTCCACCAGGCCGTCGACGTCGTGCGGGTCGGCCTCCACCAGCGGCTCGACGCCGTGTTCGCGCAGCGTGGCGCTGGTCACCGGTCCGATCGAGACCGCCCGCAGCGCCGAGAGGTCGCGACCGGCCAGCGCCTCGACCACGTTGCTGACCGTCGACGAGGAGGTGAACGTGACGAGGTCGGCGGCGAGCACCGCGTCCGCCTCGACCCGTTCGCGGCGCGTGCGGTAGAGATGCACCACCTCCACCTGGGCGCCGCGTTCACGCAGGCCGTCGGCCAGCACCGGGCGCGCGCCCTCGGCGGTGGCCACCAGCACGCGGCGGCCGCGCACGTCGCCCAGCGCTTCCAGCAGCGACTCGGACACGGCCTGCTCGGCAACCACGTCCGACACCACGCCGCGCTCAGCAATCGCCGCCGCTGTCGCGCGGCCGACCGCAGCCACCGTGACGCCGTGCAGCGCGCGCACGTCTCCGGCCAGCAGCCGGGCGACGCCGTTGGCGCTGGTCAGGCAGACGACGTCGTACCGCGACAGGTCGGCAACCGTGAACGGCAGCGGCTCGATCGCGATCGCCGGCGCCTCCACCACGTCGGCACCCAACTCGGACAGCCGCGCCGCCAGCTGGCTGGCCTGGGGTCGGGCGCGGGTGACGACCACCCGCCGGCCGAACAGAGGCCGCCGCTCGAACCAGTTCAGCCGCTCGTGCAGCGTGGCCACCTCGCCCACCAGCGTGATCGCCGGCGGCCGCAGCTCGGCGGCGGCCGCCGCGATCGAGTCCAGCCGCGCGGTCACGGTGCGCTGGGCGGGCCGCGTGCCGCTCGCGATCACGGCGGCCGGCGTGGACGGCGACATGCCACCGGCGATCAGACGCTGCGCGTTGTCGGCCAGCGCGGCCACGCCCA
Organism: Gaiellales bacterium; assembly: GCA_038212095.1. Taxonomy (GTDB): domain Bacteria; phylum Actinomycetota; class Thermoleophilia; order Gaiellales; family JAICJC01; genus JAICYJ01. The sequence continues at coordinate 58,405 of JBBQUW010000003.1, forward strand.
TCAGGAACACCAACGTGCCCGGCGTGGTTGCCAGCGAGGCCCAGTCCAGATCGCTCTGCGGCTTGGTCGGGTCCTCGTGCCCCGTCACCACCGTCACCTGCGCCGCCATGCCCCGCTGCGTTACCGGTATGCCGGCGTAGGCCGGGACGGCGTAGGCGGACGAGATACCGGGGACGACCTCCCATGCGATGCCGGCCGCCTCCAGCACCAGCGCCTCCTCGCCGCCTCGACCGAAGATGAACGGGTCGCCGCCTTTCAGCCGCACCACGCAGACGCAACGGCGGCCCAGCTCGACCAGCAGCGCGTTGATCTCATCCTGGCTGAGCGCGTGCCGCTTCGCCTCTTTGCCGGCGTAGAAGCGCTCGGCAGCCGGGTTCGCCATCGCCACGATGCGCGGATCGGCGAGCCGGTCATAGACGAGGGCGTCGGAGCGCTCGAGCAGCTCGTGCCCGCGCATCGTCAGCAGTCCGGGATCGCCGGGGCCAGCCCCGACCAGGTAGACGGTCACGCCGCCACCCAGGAGCGCAGCTGCAGCTCGCCATGCTCATGCCAGGCGTGGGCAGCCACAGCCACCGTGCAGCCGCCGCCCAGCTCGGCCACGCGCGCCCGCTCAGCATCAAGCTGGGCGTGTGACGGTCCATGGTCGAGCGAGGACACCAGCGACTCCTCGCCCCTGCGCACCTGCAGCGCCAGCGCGCCCTGGCCGGCCTCCGGCACGAACTCGACCGGGTCGAAGCAGAAGGCGATCCGCGCCTCCAGACCGAGCCTGATCAGACCCGCCGCGGCCAGCACGATCGCATCGGCCTCACCCGCGTCGAGCTTCCGCAGCCGGGTGTCGACGTTACCGCGCAGCGGCACAACCTCCAGCCCCGGCCGCAGCGCCCGTAGCAGCGCCTGGCGACGGGCCGATGAGGTGCCGATGCGGGAACCGTCCGGGATCTCGGCCAGGCTGGGGAACGGCCCGCAGCAGGCATCGCGCGGATCCTCGCGCTCGGGCACGGCGGCGATCGCAAGCGCCTGGGCGGGCTCGCCGGTGAGATCCTTGGCACTGTGGACGGCGACGTCGATGCGGCCGTCCAGCAGCGCCCGCTCGATCTCGCCCGTGAACGCGCCGCGGCCATCACCGATCTGGTCGAAGCGGCTGTCGCGCTGGCGGTCGCCGGCCGTCTCGATGACGACGATCTCGGCATCATCCAACCGCTCGGCGACCCAGCCCGCCTGGGCCATCGCCAGCGCGCTGCCGCGCGTGCCGATCCGGATCACAGCTGCTGCGTGAGCCCGAACAGCTCGTTCATCGCGGCCACGTGCGAGGAGTCGCCATGACCGGCCGCCAGCTCCTTGAGGCGCACCGTGGGCCGATGCAGCAGCTTGTTCAGCATGCTTCGCGTCAGCTGGTCGAGCCGCTCGCGGTCGGCGTCGCCGAGGCCCTCCCAGCGCCCCTCCATCCGCTCCAGCTCGCCCAGCCGGATCTGCTCGGCCAGCGCGCGCAGCTGCGTGATCGCGGGCACCACCTCCAGCGCCGCCAGCCAGTGGCGGAACTCGTCCGCCTGCTCGGCCACGATCGCTCGCGCCTGCAGCGCCTCGCCCTGGCGCAGGCCGATGTTGCGCAGCACGGTCTCCTCCAGATCGTCCACGTTGACCAGCGTCACGCCATCGATCTCCCCAACCGCCGGGTCGATGTCGCGTGGCACGGCGAGATCGACCAGCACCCGCCGCCCCGGCGGCACGTCGTCGGGCCCGATCAGCGGCCGGTCGGACAGCGTCGAGGTGACGACCACGTCGGCGGCCGCGACCGCCGCCGGCAGGTCATCGAAGTCGGCCACCGTGCCATCGAACCGCTCGGCCAGTGCCAGCGCCCGCTCGGGGCTGCGATTGGTGACAACGATCCGCACGCCGCCGCGCGAGGCCAGGTTCTGGGCGACCAGCTCGGCCACCTTGCCGGCGCCGACGATCAGCACCGTCGATCCGTCCAGGCCACCCAGACGGCCGCGCACCAGCTCAGCCGCCACCGACGCCACGGACGCGTTCGAGCGGCCGATCGCCGTCTCGTGCCGCACCCGCTTGCCGGCCTCCAGCGCCTCGTGGAACAGCCGGTTGGAGACGGTGCCGGTCGAGCCCATCTCCAGCGCGTGCTGGTAGGACTCGCGGATCTGGGCCAGGATCTGGGCCTCGCCGGGCACCAGCGAGTCGAGCCCGCCGGCCACCGCGAACAGGTGCTCGGCCGCATCGCCGCCCTCGTGCACGTACAGCAGCGGCTCGACCTCCGATTCGCTGCGGTTCGCATACGCCGCCAGCCGGCGCACCGCTGCCTCGCGCATCGCACCGGGGTCGGCGCCCACCATGTACAGCTCGCAGCGGTTGCAGGTAGAGATGCCGACCGCCTCGATCACGGCCTGCTCCGAGATCACGGCCTCGATCAGCCGCTCGCCGTGCGCCTGGGCCGCGAGCTGCTCGCGCACGCCGATCGGGGCGTGCCGGTGGCTGGTGCCGACCAGCAGCAGGTGCACGGGGTCAGGCATCGGCGGCCGCCTGCAGGGTATGGGCGATCTCGTCCAGCTGGCGCTCGAGACGGGCGAACTTCGCGTTCAGGATGGCGATGTAGGCCAGCGTGACCACCCACGCCAGCCCGTAGACGGCCGCCACTGACTTGACCGCGAACTCGCTGATCACGCCCGGCCCTCGGCCAGTTGCCGGATCTGGCGCACGCGCTCGTCGATGCGCTTGCCGCGCATCTCGACCAGGTACATCGTCACGGCCAGCAACAGCATGGCGGCCAGCGCGACCAGGAACGTCAGGAACATGCTGCCATCCATGTTGGCACCGCTCGAGTTGAAGGTGATTGGATGGATCAGCTCGTTCTGCTGCGCGAAGCGCACGCCCAACACCGACAGCGGGATCAGTCCCACTCCCAGCAGCGCGTACACAGCCGAGTAGGTCGAGCGCCGCTCGCCCGCCTCGACCGAGAACCGCAGCATGAAGTAGGCGCAGTTGAACAGGAAGATGATCAGGAATGTGGTTAGCTGCGTATCGCCCCAAAACCACCACGTGTTCCACGAGATGTTGGCCCAGATCGAGCCTGTCACCAGCGTCAGCGAGCCGAAGATGACGCCAAGATGCATGGGCACGTAGCTCTTCAGGTCGAGCGACTCGTCCCGCTTCCAGAGGTAGCGGGCGGCGTTCACGGCACCCCATGCGAACAGGCAGTACGTCGTCACAGCGATCGGAACGTGGAAGTAAAAGATGCGCTGCGAGTAGCCCTGGTCGGCGTCGGTTGGGACGTAGAAGAAGATCATCGCCAACGCCAACGCCATCAGCGCGGCCGCCGCCGTGGCGGCCACCGTCGCCCGGTCGGGGCGGGCACTGCGCGAGCCGATCTCCACTGTTCAGTCCTCCACGACGTACTCGAAAAGCGCCCAGCCCAAGAGTCCAAAGATCGTATCATAGAGGGCCAGGAAACCGAGCCCTTCAAGGGTCGCGGAACCGCCTGTTTGCGGGGAAATCGTCCCCACGCTGACGCGGACGGCGACCGTCACGAGCGGCACTGCGAAGGGCAGGAACAGCACCGGCAGCAGCACCTCGCGGGCGTGCACCTGCGAGGCCAGACCGGCCAGCAGCGAACCCAGCATCGCCACGCCCAGGTCGGCCAGCAGCAACGCCGCCACCAACACCCCCAGCGACGGCGGATTCCCGTCCTGAAGGAAGAACAGCCAGAACAGTGGCAGCGCGATGGCCTGGGTGACGATCAGAAATGCCAGCGTCGCGGTCGATCGAGCGGCCCAGATGGCGGCGCGATCGATCGGCGCCGACAGGATGCCGTCCCAGATGCCGTGCTCGCGCTCCTGCGCGAAACTGCGCACGAGCGCCAGCATCGAGGTGAACACGACCACCACCCACAGCAGGCCGGTGGCGGCGCGCGTGCCTCCCGCCTGGGTCGCGCCGCCCAGGCCGAACCGCACCAGCAGCAGTGCTCCCAGCGCGAACGCCAGCATCGCCGGCACCAGCTCGCGGCCGCGCAGCTCGAGCAGGAGATCCTTGCGCAGTAGCGCCCGGTACGCTCTCACCCGGCCACCCGGCCCAACGTCAGCCGCAGCTCGCGACCGCCCGCGAACCAGTCCGGCTCGTGGGTGGCGACGACGGCCGCGCCGGCGTGCTGATCGAGCATCGCCCGCAGCACCTCGCGGCCGTCTGCATCGAGTCCGGCGGTCGGCTCGTCCAGCAGCAGCAGCGCCGGCCGGTGCAGCCAGGCCCGGGCCAGAGCGAGTCGCTGGCGCATGCCGCGCGAGAGGTCGGCGGGACGGTCGTTGCCGCGTCGTTCGAGGCCGACCATCGCGAGCGCCTCGTGGCAGCGGCCGGGCTGCACCGCGTGCAGCTCGCCGTACAGCTGCAGGTTCTCGAGCGCGGTCAGGCTGGGATAGACCAGCGGCTCGTGGCCCACGTAGCCGATCGAGGGCCGCGCCGCCCGAGCGTGGCGGGGCAGATCGTGGCCGGCCACCGAGACGGCGCCGCCGTGCGGGCGAAGCACCGTTGCCAATACCCGCAACAGAGTCGTCTTTCCGGCGCCGTTGCCGCCGGTCAAGACCAGCGTCTCGCCCGCCGCCACGTCCAGGTCGACGCCGTCCAGCGCCCGTCGCTCGCCAAACCGCCGCACCAGCTGCCGGCAGGCGACGACCGGGACGGCCTCAGCCGAGCACATCGGCCAGCACCCCGGCCAGGAACACGACCGAGATCACGCCGTTGAGCGTGAAGAACGCGACGTTGACCCGCGACAGATCGTCGGCGCTGACGATCGAGTTCTCGTAGCCCAGCAGCGCCGCGACCGCCGCCAGTCCGAGATAGTAGGCCGGGCCGAGGCTGAGCGTGACGCCGACCGCGATCAGCAGGCAGAGCGCCAGCAGGTGGCAGACGCGTGTGACCAGCAGCGCCGGGCCGATGCCGATCCGGCTGGGCAGCGAGTAGAGGCCCTCGGCGCGGTCGAACTCGACATCGCCCGTGGCGTAGATGACATCGAACCCGCCGATCCACAGCGCCACCGCCAGCCACAGCATGAACGGCGCCGGGTCGGCATCACCGGTCACGGCCAGCCACGCGCCCAGCGGGGCAAGTCCGGTCGAGAGGCCAAGCGCCAGGTGGCATAGCCACGTGAAGCGCTTGGTATAGGGATACAGCACGAAAGCCGCGACCGGGATCGGCCACAGCCAGCGGACGAGCGGATCGAGCTGCCACACGGCCACCAGGAACACCGCCAGCGAGAGCGTGCAGAATGCCGCCACCTGGCTGCGCGAGAGCAGGCCGGCCGGCAGCTCGCGCACCGCCGTGCGGGGGTTGCGGGCGTCGATCCGGGCATCGATCAGGCGGTTCAGCGCCATCGCCAGGCTGCGCGCGCCGACCATCGCCAGCGTCACCCAGCCCAACGTTGCCGCATTCGGCAACTCACCCAACGAGAGCGTTGCGCCGACGAAGGCAAACGGCAGCGCGAACACGGTGTGCTCGAACTTGACCAGCGAGACGAAGCGGCGCGCGTAGACGGTGGTGACCGTCACGGATGCTCGGTCGGTTGTGAGGTGAGCAGCTCGATGCCGTGGCTGAGGGCGGGCGCGATCGCGTCGAAGCACTCGCCGCACGCGCGCGGGCTGCCGGGGAAGTTGACGATCAGCGTACGGCCGCAGATGCCGCTGGCGCCGCGTGACAGCAGGCCGTGCGGGGAGGCGCGCCGCGAGACGTCGCGCATCGCTTCGTCCAGGCCCGGCGTCGGCCGCTCGACCACCTCTGCGGTGGCCTCGGGCGTGACGTCGCGGGGCGCGAAGCCGGTGCCGCCGGTGGTCAGCACCAGCTCGGCGCGATCGGTCAGATCCCACAGCGCCTCGGCGATCTTGGCGTGCTCGTCGGGCACGGTGCGCCGCTCGACCACCTCGAAGCCGGCCGCGGCAGCTCGCTCGGCCAGCAGGCCGCCGCTGAGATCCTCGCGCGTGCCGGCGGCGACGCCGTCCGAGACGGTGAGCACGGCCGCCCTCACCCGGGCCGCCGCCAGTGTCCGGACTTGCCGCCCTCCTTCTCGACCAGGTAGGCGTGCTCGATCGTGATGGTCGGATCGAGTCCCTTGGTCATGTCGTAGACGGTAAGGGCGGCGGCGAGCACCGCCGTCAGCGCCTCCATCTCGACGCCGGTCTGGGCGGTGGTCTCGACGGCGGCGGTGATCGTGACGCCGTCGCCACCCAGCTCGGGGGTGACGTCGACCCGCGAGAGCGGTAGCGGATGGCACAGCGGCACGATGTCGGGCGTGCGCTTGGCGGCCATGATGCCCGCCACCCGCGCCACGGCCAGCACGTCGCCCTTGGGCAGCGTGCCCTCGGCGATCCGCCGGCGGACGGCGTCAGGGATGGCGACGTGGGCGGTGGCGACGGCGCGGCGGCGCGTGACCGGCTTGTCTCCGACGTCGATCATGCGGATCTCGGACATCGCTCGAAGTCTAGTGACGCCGCCTGATCTGAGGGCGGGCAAGGCTCGTCGTTACGACAGAGCAGCCGGGCGTGCCAACTGCGTGCCGATCGCGTAACGCCCCCCGCGGAGGGGTCTGACCCCTCCCGCTCGGTCGCGGCACAGCGCGCCGACTGTGTGCCGATCGCGCAACGCCGCCAGCCGGCGGGCGCTCGACGCCGTCCAGCGCCTCGTCCCAGCGTGGCGAGTGCCCGGCCGCGGTCAGCCCTGAGGGTGGGCAAGGCTGGCCGTGACGAACAGAGCAGCCGGGCGTGCCAACTGCGTGCCGACAGCGCAACGCCCCCCGCGGAGGGGTCTGACCCCTCCCGCTCGCTCGCGGCAAAACGTGCCAGCCGTGTACCGAAGGTGCTGGTCGGCGGGCGCTCAGCCTCGCGCCAGCAGCTCCAGCCGGTTGCCGAACGGATCGCGGACGAAGAACCGCTCGACGCCGTCCAGCGCCTCGTCCCAGCGTGGCGAGTGCCCGGCCGCGGTCAGCCGCTCGGCCAAACTGCGAAGCGTCGCCAGCGACTCGACCATCAGCGCTGGATGCGCCTTGCCGGCCGGAACAAAGTGCTGCTGCTCGACCCCGATGTGCAGCTGATCGCGCCCCGCCTGGAACCAGCACCCGCCGCGCCCCGCCAGCGCCTCCGGCTTTGCCACCAGCGTCATCTCCAGCAGCCCCCCGTAGAACGCGATCGCCGCCTCCTCGCAGCCTGGCGGCGCGGCCACCTGCACGTGATCGATGCCCGTGATCACGCCTCGACCGGCCGCAGCGCGGCCAGGTCGCCCAGCTGAGCCTCGATCCAGCGCGTGATGTCATGCTCGCGCACCTGGCCGCGCAGCCCCTCGATCCGCTGTCGCCTCTCGGTGGCGTGCATCGTCAGCGCCTGGTAGATGGCGTCCGCCTGAGCCTGGATGTCGAACGGGTTCACCGTCAGCGCCCACTCCGCCAACTCCTCGAAGGCGCCCGCGTTCTCGCTCAGAATCAGCACGCCGTCGCGCTCGTTGACCAGCGGCGCCTCCTTCGCGACCAGGTTCATGCCGTCGAAGATCGCGTTCACCAGCAAGACGTCGTACGCCCTGTAGGCAGCCACCGCCTGCGGGAAGTTGTCGGAGATGCGCAGGTCGATCGGCGTCCACATACCGGTCATGTACCAGCGGTCGTTCACCTCACGGGCGGCGCGCTGGATGGCGCCAGAGTACTCGGCGTACTCCGGGATGTCCGGCCGCGAGGGATCGAGCAGCGCCAGCATGGTGACGCGGCCGCGCCACTCCGGGTGCTGCGAGAGCACCAGGTCGAAGGCGCGGAAGCCACGCACCACGTTCTTGGATGGGTCGGTGCGATCGACGCGCAGGATCAGCTTCTCGGGCCGCGCCGCCTCGATGCCGGGTGCCTCCGCCAGCACCTCGTCCGAGCCGGCCAGACGCTCGAACTCGGCCGGGTCGACCGAGATCGGGTACGAGCGGACGCGCACCTCGCGACCGGCGAAGTGGACGGTGTGGTTGGCGAAGTCGACCTCTCCCGAGGTGAGCTCGTCGCAGCAGTGCAGGAACGCCCGCACGTAGCGCTCCGTGTGCAGGCCGACGATGTCGCAGTGCAGCAGCGACTCGTGGATCGCGCTGCGGATCTCCTCGGGCAGGATCCGCCAGTAGTCCGGCATCGGCCAGGGGATGTGGGTGAAGTGCTGAATCAGCGCCCCCGGCACGCGCGCCCGGATCGCCTGCGGCACCATGAACAGCTGGTAGTCATGCACCATCACGATCGGCGGGCCGTCGACGGAGCTGTCGATCTCATCCGCCACCGCCGCGGCGAACCGCTCGTTGACGGGCAGGTAGCCGGCCTCCCAGGCCAGCCGGATGTTGCGGTCGACGTCCGGCTCGGTCGCCAATCCCCACAGGTAGTGGTGGATGAACCACAGCGTCGGGTTCGCGAACACGTTGTAGTAGCGGTCGTACTCCTCGCGGTCATGCGCCACCAGCCGCAGCCGCAGGTTGCCGTCGGCATACGCGCCCTCGCCTGCGACCTCGCTGTCATCGTCGGTGAGCGCGCTCGCCACCCATGTCAGCGGACGCTGGGAGGTGAGCGCGGCCAGCGCGGTCACCAGCCCGCCGCCGCCGCGCTTGGCGGTGCGAGTGCCGTCGGAGTCGCGGCCAAAGCGCACCGGGCCCCGGTTGGAGACGATCAGAAGCGGTCGGTCAGCCATCACCGCAGGGTAGTCGAGGATGGCGACGCTCGGTCAGCCGCGCGCGCTGTGCAGGTCGAGTTCGACCTGCTCGCCGTCCAGGTGATGCATCAACGCCAGCCAGTTTCGCAGCAGCCTCGGCGTGAGGAAGCGGCGGCGGACATGCTCCTTGCCACGCAGCGCCATCTCGCGGGCGCGAGCGGGATCGGCCAGGATCTCGAGCGAGCGCTGGGCGCACTCCTCGGGCGACGAGACGAGGTAGCCGCTGACGCCATCCTCGATCTGGGTGACGATGCCGCCGACCCGGCCGCCGATCATCGGCCGCGCCTTCCACAGCGCCTCGGCGACGGTCAGGCCGAAGCCCTCCTTGATCGACTTCTGGAGGCAGACCGCGGCGTGCACCTGGAACGCGTTCACCTCGACGGCACCGACGTTGTTCAAGTTGCTGAGGATGTGGATGTCGGGGTCGTCGTCGGCGAACTCGACGGTCTGGTTATAGAACTCCCAGCCCTCGGGGTCATCGTGAGCCATCGATCCGACCAGCGCCAGCTGCATTCCCGGATGCACCTGCTTGACGGCGCGGTACGCCTCGATCACGCCGCTGGGATCCTTCCACGGGTCAAAACGGGACACCTGCAGCATCATCGGCCGCGCCGGATCGATGCCGAACTGCTCGACGATGTAGGCCGCGTCCTCGACCGCCAGCGCCATGTTCTTGGGCGCCAGCGGGTCGATCGCGGGCGGCCAGATGACGGCTCGGTCGGCGATCTCGGGCACACTCGGCACGTACTCGTGCATGTGGAAGATCGAGGCGTCGTAGCTCGAGATCGAGGGCAGCAGGAAGTCCAGCACGCCCGGATTGGGCGTCGAGAGGTCGATGTGGCAGCGCCACACCCAGCGCGGGCGGGAGGTGGTCAGCATCGAGCGGATCGCGGCCGGCTGCGGATCGTGGACGACGATCATGTCCCACTCGTCGGCATCGGTGAGGGCGTCGGCGTTGATCTGGTTGTAGCGGGTGAAGACCTCTTTCTGCTCATCGCTCAACCCCTGCGGGTTGCCCTGCAGCGCGTTGTGGATCGTCTTTGTGACGTCGAAGAACTCATCGCGGCCGTGGATCACACGCCACTCGGTCTCGATGCCGACATCGTTCAGGAGCGGGATCAGCGTGTACTGGATCTCGGCCACACCGCCGCCGAAGGCGGTCGCCGAGAGGTGCAGCATCCGGCGGCCCCTCAACGGCTCGGCCAGCTCGCGGATCTCGTCCGCCAGCGAGCGTCCGACGATCGAGGCGTAGTCCACCAGGGACTTGTGTCCGACATTCACGCGTTGCATCTTCGGGACCCTAGATGATCCGGCAGGGTGGGACTGCTGGCAGCCCGGCCGCCGGCCGGTGGCCGGCGATCACAGCGGCCGCGTCCCCAGCGTCACGTCCACCATCCGCGTCTGGCCGCCCCGCACCACCTTCAGGTGCACCACCTCGCCGGGGCTGCGGGTCGAGACGAGGCGGACGAACTGGTCGGAGCTGATCACGGCAACGCCGTCGACCTGGACGATGACGTCGCCGCCCGGGCGCAGGGCGGTGTCCTGGAAGTGCTGCACGCTGCCGCCGACCGCCAGCCCGGCCTGTTGCGCCGGGCCGCCGGGCGTGATGTCCTCGATCAGCGCCCCGTGGGTGACGGAGAGGTGAAACTGCGCGGCAACCGCAGGCGTGATGGTGCCCAGCCGCACGCCGATCCAGCCGTAGGCGACGTGGCCGGTCTCGACCAACTGCTTCATCGAGCGCTTTGCAAGGTCGATCGGCACCGCGAAGCCGACGCCCTCGCCCCCGCCGCTGGTGGACTGAATCTGCGCATTGATGCCGATCACGTTGCCGCCGGCGTCGAACAGCGGCCCGCCGGAGTTGCCGTGGTTGATCGCGGCGTCGGTCTGGATCGCGCCCGGGATCTGGAAGGCCGTGCCGCTGGACAGGGAGCGGTTGATGGCGGAAACCACGCCCACCGAGAGCGATCCCGCCTCGAGGAACGGGCTGCCGATCGCCGCCACCGGCTGTCCCACCGTCACCTTGGAGGAGTTCCCCAGCGGCACCGGCACCAGCGTGACGTTGGGATCGGTCACCCGCAGCACCGCCACGTCCGCGAACAGGTCGTAGCCGACGATCGTCGCGTCGACCTGGTCGCCGTCGGAGAAGCGTACGTAGACGTGATCGGCCGGCTTGACGTCCTGGGGCTGCACGCCGGGATCGGCCGAGTTGGTGACCACGTGCGCGTTGGTCATGATCAGCCCACTGCTGCTGACCACGAAGCCGCTGCCGCCGGACTCGCTGGAGGGGAACACCGCTGCGATCGTGACGACGCCATCGATCCGGTCGCGGTAGATCGCGCCCGCGTTCAGCCCGTGACCGCTGCCGATGATCGCCACCGGCAGCGAGGGCGCCGATCCGGGCAGCGACGTCTGGACGATGGTCGTCGATCCGTCGAATGCGCCGCTCGATGCCGCCAGCGCCACCGTCACCACGGCCGCCGCCACGCCGGCGACGAAGCCGGCCAGCGCTGCTGGTGTCACGGAGCGGGACATCCGCCGTACGCTAGATGATCAGCTCGGTTCGGCCGGTAAGCTGAGCGCGAAGCGAGTGGCCTCGCCGTCGGCAACCAGCTCCAAGCGGCCATCCATCCGCTCGGCCAGCTCGCGGGCGATCGCGAGTCCCAGCCCGCTGCCGGCCGCACTGGTCGCCTCTCCGCGGTAGAAGCGCTCGAACAGATGCCGAGCCGCCTCAGGATCGATGCCGGGACCGTCGTCGCTCACCTCCAGCCGCACCATGCCCTGCGAGGCAGTTACCGCCACCCGTACCTGACTGCCGTTGGGGGTGTGGCGGATGGCGTTGTCCAGCAGCGCCCGGCCGATCTGCTGCACGCGCTGCTCGTCGGCGATCGCGTGGGGCACGGGACCGTCGGCTCGCACCAGCGAGATGCGGCTGCCATGGCCGGCTGCCAGCCCACGGAACTCGCGCACCAACCCGCGCGCGGTCACCGTCAGCTCGATCGGCTCATGCTCAACAGCGACGGCGTCGGCGTCCAGCCGCGACAGATCGAGCAGGTCGGTGGCCAGCTTCGTCAGCCGCGTCACCTGCTCCCGCATCTCCCGCAGGAACTCGGCCCGGGTGTCGGCATCGATGTCCTCGTCGTCCAGCAGCTCCAGAAAGCCGCCCAGCGAGAACAGCGGCGTGCGCAACTCGTGGGAGGCGTTGGCGACGAACTCCTTGCGCGCCCGGTCGGCGCGGTCGAGCCGCGTCTGCATCAGGTCGAAGGCCCGCGCCAGCTGTCCCAGCTCATCAGGAGACTGGTCACCGATCGGCGTGCCGAACTCGCCCAGCGAGATGCGAGCGGCGCCGCGCTCGAGGCGGGCCAGCCGATGGGTCACCGCGTGCGCCGCCGCCCAGCCCACCAGCGACGCAACCGCCAGCGCGAGCGCGGTCGCGATCAGGATCCGGCGCTCGACCAGGTCGGCCGTCTCGTTCACGTCAGCCGTCTGCTGGGTGAGCACCACCACCCCACGTGATCCCGGCCCGAACGTGAAGGCGACAACCAGCACGCCGCCGCCCCGACCGGTCGCCAACCCGCTGGTGACCGCCTGCCGTACAACCGGGTCGCTGCGGGTGACGCCGGCCCGGTCGCTGACGCCGGTATCCACGACTCGCGTCCCCTCGATCCTGAAGATGCCGACGTGGGCGTTGGCCAGCCGGCTGACCCTGGCCAGGCTCCTGCGCGTACTGCCGAAGTGGCCGTTGGCGATCGCGGTCTTGAGCGCCGCATCCTTGGAGCGCTCCGACAGCGCGACCGCCTCCAGCCTGTTGAAGCGCTCGCTGATCAGGTTGTCGCGCAGCGTCGGCACGACGTAGAGAAAGACGACGCCCATCGCCGTCGCCACCACCGCCGCCAGCACGGCGACCAGTCGCAGCCGCAACGACCTCACGGCGGGGCGATCGCCGCGGCCGCGTCGCGAAACCGGTACCCGGCTCCACGCACCGTGAGGATGAACGCCGGCTCGCCGGGATCGGTCTCGAGCTTCTCCCGCAGATGGCGGATGTGCACGTCGATCGTCCGCGGCTCGCGATACGCCGAGCCGCCCCACACCGCCTCCAGCAGCGCTTGGCGGCTGTAGACGCGGCCCGGGTGCGTGGCCAGCGTGCGCAGCACCTCGAACTCGACGTAGGTCAGCTGGGCGGCCAGGCCGTCGACCATCACCGTCCGCTTGACCGGGTCGATCACCAGGCTATCGATCGTGATCGTCTCGTCGTCGGAGACGCGCCGTTCCGACAGCAGCGTCGCCCGCCGCAGCATGGCGCGGATGCGGCTGCGGAACTCGCGGATCGAGAACGGCTTGGTGATGTAGTCGTCGGCGCCAAGTTCGAGTCCGAGCACCTTGTCGACCTCGTCGTCGCGGGCGGTCAACATCATGATCGGTACGGTCGAGGTCGTCCGCAGCCGCCGGCACACCTCCAGCCCGTCCAGCTTCGGCAGCATCACGTCCAGCACCACCAGGTCGATCGGCATCTCGGCGAAGCGGCGCAGCGCCTCCTCGCCGTCCCGTGCCTGGATCACGCGGTAGCCCTCCCGTTCGAGCGGGTAGGTGAGCAGCTTCTGGATCGACTCCTCGTCGTCCACGAGCAGGATCGTGGCGTCCATCGACACCCCGTTATCGTAGTTGGAAGCATGGCCGTCGCCGTCCGCCGTGCTATAAGGGCGCGTGCCGCGCCGTCGTGCCCACCCACGCAGGCCGCTCGTCTCGTGGCCGCTGTACCGCCTGCTGGCGGTGGTTGCCCTGATCCCGCTGCTGGTCGCGGCGCTGGCCGTGCGGGAGCCGGCGCTGCCCCCGCCACCCGCCCAGCCGCTGCAGCAGTTCGACGGAAACGCCGCCGCCACCTCGGCCGCATCGATGCTGTCGCTGCCACAGGATCTCGCTCCCGGCGGCGCCGGAGATCTGGCGGCGGCCAACCTGATCCGGGCACAGCTGGCCAAGATCGGCTACCAGACGGTCGTGCAGAACTTCGCCGCCGACCTGCCTGGCCGGCCGAACGTGCCGCTGCGCAACGTGATCGGCTATCTGCCGGGACGCCGCAAACAGATGATCGCGGTGTTCGCGCACCACGACGCGGTCGGAAACGGCGTCGACGACAACGCGTCGTCGCTGGGCGTGATGCTGGAGCTGGCCAAGGAGCTGCAGCCGCTGACCCGTGAGCGGGGCGTGTTGTTCGTCTCGACCGACGGCGGCACCAGCGGCGGCCAGGGTGCCGCGTACTTCGCCGAGCACTCGCCGCTGGCGCCGCGGATCGATGCCGCGATCGTGCTCGACTCGGTGGCGGCCGCCGGTGGCTCGCCAATCAGGATCGTGGACCGGCCGGACGCCACCCGCGGCACGTCGCCGACGCTGTTTCGCACCGCCCAGAGCGTGATCACCCGCGTCACCGGCTCACCGCCGGTCGCTCCCGGCCTGCTCGATCAGCTATCGGGCCTGGCCGTGCCCTACTCGCTGTCGGAGCAGGGGCCGCTGCTGGCCCGCGGCGTGCCGGCGATCACGCTCACCGCGGGCCCACCGCCCGATCCCCGCCAGAACGTGACCTCGCTCGACCCCAGCCAGCTGGCACAGGTGGGCGACTCGACCGCGACCCTGGTGGTCGAGCTGGACGGCGCCGCCTCGATCGAGCCCGGCGGCCGGCCGGCGATCTTCCTCGGCACCCATACGGTGCGGGGCTGGCTGGCCGAGCTGGCGCTGGTCGCGCTGCTGGGCCCGGCGGTGGCATGCATCCTGGACATGGCCGCCCGCTGCCGCCGGCGGCAGATCGCGCTGGCCCCGGCCGTCTATGCGCTCGGCTGGCGCCTGCTGGCGTGGATCGCCGGTCTGGTCACGCTATGGCTGCTGCCGGTGCTGCCGGGGAGCCTGGCATCCGGGCTGGCGGTGGCGCCGCAGCGGCACGAGATCGGCATCGCGTGGACGGGCGTCCTGCTGGCGCTGTTTGCCGGCCTCTCGGTGTGGCGCTTCGCCGGCCGGCAGCGAATCATGCCCAGCGCGCGCGGAAGCGTGTCCGGAGCCGATCGCACCGCCGGCCTGGCCGCCGCGCTGCTGGGGCTCGCGTTCGCCTCGGCGCTGCTGGCTGCGACCAACCCGTTCGCGCTGCTCTTGGTGCTGCCGGCGGCGCACTTATGGCTGCTGCTGCCGACGGCGGCCCGCCTCGGGCGTCGCTACATGGCGCTGCTGTTCCTGCTCGGCCTGCTCGGCCCGGCCCTGCTGACGTTCGAGTACGCGACACGGTTTCACCTGGGGGCGTCGACGCCGCGGGCGATGCTGGCGATGGTGGCCAGCGGCTACCTCTCGCCGGTGATCGCGGCCTGCCTCGCGCTGGCCGGCGCGTCCGCCGGGCAGGTCGCGGCGCTGATCGCGGGGCGCTACGGTCCAGCGCATCCGCCGAAACGCGGGTATAACTGAGGAATGGCAACTGGCACCACGGCGGATGGCACGACCGCCGCGCACGGGAAGACGGCCACGAAGCGTGGCGGCCGCCGCACGCGGCGGCTCGGCAACGGGCTGATCGGCCTTGGCGTCGTCGTCGTCCTCTACGCCGGGCTGATCTACGTCTGGGGTGACCCGATCACGTGGCTGTGGTCGCACTACAAGCAGCAGGCGCTGACCAGCGAGTTCCACCGCCAGCAGCAGCAGTTCACGATCACCACGCCTCCGCCCAACACCGCCGCGGCAAAGACGCTGGTGCGTAAGGACGCGCTCGCGTTCGCCCACTCGGTCAAGGAGGGGCACGCCTTTGGCCGGCTCTCGATCGGCCGCATCGGACTGAACAAGGTGGTGGTCGTCCAGGGCACCTCGGCGGGCAGCGAGTTCGACCTCAGCGCCGATCTCGCCAAGGGGCCCGGCCACTACATGAACACGCCCTTCCCGGGGTTGGGCGGCTCGGTCGCGATCGCTGGCCACCGCACCACGTTCGGTGCCTGGTTCCGGCACATCGACGAGATCCGAAACGGCGACTTCATCAACCTCGAGATGCCCTACGGGACGTTCCACTACAAGGTGCAGATGCACAAGATCGTGGTCAACACGGACTGGAGCATCATCCAGCCGCAGGGCTACGAGCGCCTGGTGCTGTCGGCCTGCCACCCGATCTACAGCGCCTCGCACCGCTACATCATCTTCGCTCGCGCGGTGTCGGTCACGCTGCCCGGCGGCGGCGGCTCCTACACGCTCTGACCGGCCCCAGCCAGTCCGTAACAGGCGAGCACCGATTCGTCGCAGCTACCACCGCAGGGCTTTGACTCCAATAATTGGGGCCTAGAGCGGCAAATACTCGACCAGACTGCCCGCGGCGGCCTCGCCCTCGCCGGCGGCGACCAGCGCGATCGCGTCGGCGGCCGCCGCGTGCACGATCAGGTGCGAGTCCTGCGCGTCCTGCGCGTGGAGCTCCATACCGCCCGCGCCGATGACCAGCATGCAGCGCACCGCGTGGTCGCGGTTGGACAGCCGACGAACCGGCGACGCCAGCCGCGCCCGCGGCCGCTCGCGAGGGGGCACGCCGAGCATCGCATCCACGGCCGTGCGCACGAACAGCTCGAAGCAGACCAGGCTCGACACCGGGTTGCCCGGCAGCCCGAATACGAGCGTGCCGTCACTCGCAACGCCAAACCACAGCGGCTTTCCCGGCTTGTGCGCAACCCGCCAGAACACCTCGCGCACCCCCAGCGCCTCCAGCGCAGGTTTGACGTGGTCGTGCGGGCCGACCGAGACACCACCCGACGAGACGACGACGTCCGCGGCGGCCAGCGCCTCGGCGAATGCCGCCTCGGTGGCCGGTCGATCATCGATCACGGTGGCCGCGGTCGCCACCTCGGCGCCGGCGCGCACCGCCTGGGCGGCAATCGCGGTCGCATTCGACTCGTAGATCTGCCCCGCCTCCAGCGGCCGTCCCGGCGCGACCAGCTCGCTGCCGGTTGCCAGCACCGCGATCCGTGGCCGGTCGCGAACCTCGAGCGTGCCCGCACCCGCCGCCGCGATCGCCGCCAGCAGGGCCGGCGTGAGCACGTCGCCCGCTCGTGCAACCACTTGCCCCGCAGCCACGTCGCCGGCCGCCGGCCGCACCCACGCTCCCGGGCGCACCGCGGACGCCACCAAACCGCCCCGCTCCTCGGCGTCCTCGAACGGCACCACCGCGTCGGCCCCGTCAGGCAGCGGCGCGCCGGTCGCGATCCCCGCCGCGCTGCCGGCTGGCAGCGCGCCCGGCCGGTCGCCTGCCGCAACCCGAAACGCGATCGGCAGCGGCGCGCCGCCCAGCTCGGAAGCCCGCACGGCGTAGCCGTCCATCGACGACGTGGCAAACGGCGGCAGGTCGACCGCGGCGATCACGTCTGCTGCCAGCACGCGGCCGGCCAGCCGGTAGGAGAGCGGCTGCCTCGCGGACGCGATCAAATGTGCATGCTCGCGGATCAGCTCGAGCGCGCGGTCAACCGAGAGCAGTGATGCGGTGGCCATCTCAGGTGGTGGGCGGCGGCGGCCCGTTGCCATTTCCGTTGCCGTTGCCGTGGGTGGTGCCTCCGGTGCCGGTGGTGCCGCTGCTGCCGCCGGAGCTGGCCGGTGGGCACGCAGTACCCGTGGTGGTCGTCGAGCCGGTGCTGGGCGTGCACGGTGCGGGTGGGACGTACGTCGGGAATTGCGAGTGGAACGGCACCCACTGCACCGGGTGCTGCGGCAGCGGCCAGGAATACACGGCCGGGAACTGCTTTGGCTCCAGCGCGAATGCCTGTTCCATGAACTGGCGCCAGATCGTGGCGGGTATCACGCCTCCGTAGGGCTGGGCGCCGTTCAGCCGCCCATAGAGCGAGATCTCACCCTGCGGGAACCCCATCCAGACGCAGGTGGTCAGGTTGGGCGTGAAGCCGCAGAACCAGGCATCCTTGTAGTCGTTGGTGGTGCCCGTCTTACCGGCCTCGATGCGGCCGTCCGAGAACTGCGCGGTGGCGGCTGCGGTACCGCAGCAGATCGGACATTCCAGCACCTTGTCCGCCTCGTAGGCAATGCCGTCTGACAGCACCCGACGCGGCTTGCTCTTATACGTCTTGATCGTCTTGCCGTTCTCGATGCTGTTGATCTGGGTGACGAACTGCGGTTCGTGGCGCACGCCGTTGGACGCCAGGGTCGAGTATGCAGCCGTCATCCACAGCGGCGAGACGGGGCTGACGCCGAGCGTGATCGACGGATACGGCGCCAGGTTGATCGAGTGCGGGATGCCCATCTTGTGCGCGGTGTCGACGATCGACTGCGCTCCCAGATCGATCGCAAGCCGCGCGAACACGGTGTTGTCGGACTGGGCTGTGGCGTCGGCCAAGGTGCGGGGAGCGTTCAGCTCCTCGCTGTCTGACGCCGTGTCGACCACCCACGGGTTGTTCGGGCCGATCGGCGTGTTCGGGAACAGATAGGAGAGGTGGGCCGAGAGCTCCGTGGTCGTGGCCGGGTTGTAGCCGTCCGAAATCGCGGTCGTGAGGGTGAACATCTTGAACGTCGATCCGACCTGGCGGTACGCCTCGGCCGGGATGTTGAACTGCGCATTCTTGCTGTAGGGCACCGAGGCGTCCATCGCCAGCACCTGCCCCGTGCGGGGATCGATCGAGACCAGCGCCGCGGCCGGCGCACCCGGCCAGCTCATCGTGCTGGTGAGGATCTGATGGGCGGCGGCCTGCAGCTTGGGGTCGAGCGTCGTGTGTATCGCCAGGCCGCCCTTGCTGACCGTGTTTCGCCCCAGCTTCTCCTCCAGCGTCTGGCGCACCCATGCCACGAAGTAGCCCTGATCGCCGCCGGTGTGATCGAGGTAGCTGCCCAGCTTGGTGCCGAGCGGTGAGGCCACCGCCGCGTCGTACTGGGCCTGCGTGATGTCGCCGGTGCCCGCGCATCCGCTGCCGGCCGCGCAGCTGTTCAGCATCGCTGCGAGTACCTCGTTGCGGCGGGCCTTGGCGGCGGCCCGGTTCGAGATCGGGTTGTAGATGATCGGGTTCTGGGGCAGGCCGGCGATCAGCGCAGCTTGGGCGATCGTCAGCCGAGAGCAGTGGCGGCTGAAGTAGCGCAACGCGGCCGCCTCACAGCCATAGGTGACGGCGCCGTAGGGCACGATGTTGAGGTACTCGGTGAGGATCTTGTCCTTCGACCACTGGTCGGCCATCTGGGTGGCCAGGTACGCCTCGCGGATCTTGCGCGTCCACGACTGCTCGTTGGACAGGTACAGGTTGCGCACCAGCTGCTGCTCGAGCGTCGATGCGCCCTGCTGGATCGAGCCCGCCTGCAGGTTGTTGATCATCGCGCGCACGATGCCCTGGAAGTCGAGCCCGCCGTGCTGGTAGAAGCGCTTGTCCTCGATGTCGACGGTGGCCTTCTTCAGCCACGGCGAGATCTTGTTGCTGGGGACGGGGGTGCGGTTCTCGGTCGAGGAGATCGTCTCCAGCAGGTTACCGTTGCGATCGAAGATCTCGGAGTTGATGCCGGGCGGATCGGCCTTGAGCGTGTCCAGGCTGACGCCCGACAGCGTGTTGTCGACAAACACAGCGCCGGCCACAGCGCTACCGGCGATCAGCGCCACACAGCACGACGCCACCACAACGCCCAGCGTCGCCAGCATCGAGCGGCGGCTGCCACGCCGTTCCCGGCTGCGTCGTTTGCGGCGCTTGTGCGAGACGTGGGCCAGCACCTCGTCATAGGAGCTGCGGCGATCGCGAGGCGGCGTCACTTGACGATCTCCACCTCGGCCACGCCGAACAGGCCCTCGGCGCCCAGCCGGGTCAGCACCCGCTCGCGCAGCCAGCCCGCCGTCCGCTCGGCCTGCGTCGGGTCGGCCGTCCACACGCCAACCACGTACACGGCACCGAGCTCGCTCAGCTCGCGCACCGTGACGCCGGGATCGGGCCGATCGCCCAGCCGGCCGGGCGCCTGCGCCGGCAGCTCCTCCAGCACGTCGCGGACGCGGGCCGGATCGCTCGTCAGCGGAAGCGTGACGCGAACCTGGGCCAGGCTGACCGCGTCGATCAGCGTGTGGTTGGTGACGCGCGAGTTGGCCAGCTCTTCGTTGGGAATCAGCACCCGCCTATTGTCGGTGGTTCGCAGCCGCGTGTATGTGAGCCCGATGTCTTCTACCTGACCGTCGGCGTCGCCGATCTGGACGCGATCACCGAGCCGAACGGGCTGGTTGATGGCGATCATCACGCCGGCCACGAAGTTGGCCAGCGTCGAGCGAGCGGCGAACCCGACCGCCAGGCCCAGCACCGCCGACGAGGCGAACACGGTCTGCGCGTATGCGCGTGTGGACGGGATGTTGAACAGCACGGTGCCGATGCCGAGAAACAGCACCACCGCCAGGGCGATCCGCCGTACCAGCCGGTACCGCGTCTCCAGCATCGCGCGGTCGGTGACCGGCAGGCGCTCGGACCAGCGACGTCCGTACCGTGACATCACCCGATCGGTGACCCACAGCACACCCAGCACACCGACACCGATCGCGATCGCCGGCCAGTTATCCTGCAGTCACGCGCCCGTCGTAGATCACCTTCCCGGAGGCGAAGTCGATCATGCCGACGGTGACGAGCCGATCACCGGTACCGACCCGTCCCGTCACGTTCCACACTAGCCTGGAGTTCGTCGTCAGGTCGCGACTCCCCTGCATCGTCGAGAGCCGAACATGCCGGTCAGGAAGCCACAACAGCGAGACGGCGGCCGGCCGCAGACGGCCATCGTCAAAGGCTCGCAGGGCGATCGTCCGGGCCTGGCCAGGCGAGCCGGCGGCGGCGCCGCCAGAGCCGGTGACCTCGATCAGGAATCGCCAGCCGTCGACCGGATGAGAGAGGAACGAGACCGGCTCATCGGTCGCCGTCGCCCGCCGCGCCAGCTCGGCCGGCAGGTAGATCGCGATGCCGGCGAGGGCCACGGCGACGAAGGCCCAGAACAACCAGCTTCGACGGCGCACGTACGAACAGTACAATCGCCCGGCCATGCCAGCCCGCGCATCACTCCCTCTGCTCCTGCTGCTCGCCCTGCTGGCCAGCTCGTGCGGCTTCAAGCACGAGCCGCTGGGAGCGCTGCCGACGTTTCCGCAGACCGTGCGCGACGCGCTCAACCGCCAGATCGTGATCGACAAGGCGCCCCGGCGGATCGTCTCGCTCGACCCGGGAATGACCGCGTCGCTGTTCGCGATCGGCGCCGGCAAGCTGGCGGTAGGGGGCACCGGCAGGGAGACCTATCCGGCGGCCGCCACCGCGTTGCCGGCGATGCTCAACCCCGACGGCGGCATCGACGTGAAGGCGGTCAAGAAGGCGCTGCCAGATATCGTGCTGATCCCGGCCAGCCTGGCGCCCACCGGAGATGACGCCAAGCGCCTGCAGGTGCGGCTGTCCGCCGTCGTGTACGTCGTCCGCGCCACCACCGTATCCGGCGTCGAACGCGACATCGGCGCGCTGGGGCTGATGACAGGGCATGCCGACCAGGCGCGGATCACCGTCAGCCAGATCCAGTCGGGCGTCGATGCCGTGCACAAGGCGGTGGCGGCCCAGCCGCCAACGCCCACCTTCGTCGACATCGGCTTCCGCTACACGATCGATCCGGCCACCATGCCATCCGACCTGCTGCGGCTCGCTGAGGGGCAGAACGTGGCCGCCGCAGCCGACCCGACCACGATCTTCTCGGTCTCGGCGTTGACCGCGGCCGCGCCGCAGGTCTACCTCTCGGTGACCGGCCAGGGTGCGACGCTGTCCGAGCTGCGCGCCCGTAAGAGCCTCGCCGCGCTGCCCGCGGTGCAGCAGAAGCGAGTGGTCGCGATTCCCGAGACGACGCTCTACGAGGACGGCCCACGGCTTGCCCGGGCGCTGGCCACGATCGCGAAGGCGCTGCATCCCGGGATCACGATTCCGACGCCGTGAGCCGGCGGCGGCCGGCATGACAGCGCGTGACCGCATCCCGGCACGCTGGCTGGCGCCCCCGGCGGCGGTACTGGCGGTGAACGCCTACCTGGTCAACACCAACCACGCCGATGCGTCGCGAAACGGCGTCTACCTGGCCGGCGTGGTCATCTCCGGACTCGTCTCGGCGCTCGTGTTTGGCGGATACGCGCTGCTGGCGTCGCGGCTGTCGCGAGCCGACCCGGTGGCGGCGCTGGCGTTGCGGGCGCCGGCGGCACCACGCCGTGCGGCCGCACACGTGGTCGCCGCGGTAGCCGTGATCGCGCTGACCGGGATCGTGCTCGAGCCGCTGCTGCACGGCGACCGGGCGCAAGGCCTGACGCCGAACCGCCCGCCGCACGGCCACGAGTGGCTGACGCTGGCGGCGGCGCTACTCGTGCTGGGACTGCTGGTGCCGCTGGGCGAGGAGCTGCTGTTCCGCGGCCTTGGTTTCGCGGCCGTCGGCCGGTTCGCGGTGCCCGTCACCGCGACGGCGTTCGCGATCGCGCACGGGCTGCCGGCGCTGCTGCCGCCGGTGTTTGTGGCCGGCCTCGTGCTGGGCGAGCTGCGACGGCGGACGTCGTCGCTGTGGCCGGGCGTCGCCGCCCATGCCACCGTCAACCTGCTCGGCATCGTGGCGGCGGTGTTGACCGCAGGTTGACCATGCGATCCACCCGCTCCGGGACGGGTCGGTAGACTGGCCGGCGAGATGGATGCCGCCGGCGACAAGGTCGTGGATGGGTACAGGGCGAGGATCAGCGCCGTCGACAGGGAGCTGCTGGACGCGCTCAACCGGCGCGTCGCGCTGGTCGCCGAGCTGCACGCACACAAGCGGCAGCAGGGCTACCCGATGCGCGACCCGGCGCGCGAGCAGACGGTGATCGCCTCGCTGGCCGCGGCGAACTCGGGGCCGCTGTCCGCGCATGGTCTGGAGCGGCTCTACCGAGTGCTGGCCGAGGTCTGCACGAACGAGGCGGCGGAACTGGCTGAGATCAGCAACGACCGGGAGGAATCGTGAGCACAACGAGCGACGTGGTGGTGGCAGCGACGGGAGTGACACGCCGCTACGGCGAAGGAGACGCTGCCGTCGACGCCCTGCGCGGCATCTCGGTCGAGATCCCGCGCGGCCAGTTCACGGCCGTGATGGGTCCGTCGGGCTCAGGCAAGTCGACCCTGATGCACATCCTGGCCGGGCTCGACCTCCCCACCGAGGGCCACGTCTCGATCGACGGCCGCGACATCACCACCATGGGCGATCAGGCACTAACGCTGCTTCGCCGAACACACATCGGCTTCATCTTCCAGTTCTTCAACCTGCTGCCGATGCTGACCGCCGAGGAGAACATCGTGCTGCCGCTGCGGATCGCCGGCGCCACGCCCGACCGGGCATGGGTGGACGAGATCATCGCCAAGGTCGGCCTCAGCGATCGCCGCGGTCACCGGCCGGCACAGCTCTCGGGCGGCCAGTCGCAGCGGGTGGCGATCGCGCGAGCCCTGATCGCGCAGCCAACCGTGATGTTCGCCGACGAGCCGACCGGCAACCTCGACTCGACCACCAGCGAGGAGATCCTCAAGCTGCTGCGCGAGACGGTGGACGCCTACGGCCAAACGACGCTGATGGTGACCCACGACCCGCGCGCTGCTGCGATGGCCGACCGGATCCTGTTCCTGGCGGACGGCGTGATCGTGCGCGATCAGGGCAGGTCGACGCCGCAGGAGGTGCTCGCCGCCATGAGCGAGGTCTCGGGCCAGTGATCGGCGTCGCCCTCAAGAGCCTGTGGGGCCGCAAGCTGCGCACGCTGCTGACCGCGCTCTCGATCGTGCTCGGCACGACCATGATCGCTGGCACGTTCGTCGTCCGCGACCAGATCACCAATGCCTTCACCTCGATCTTCGAGACGGGGCTCGAGAAGACCGACGTGTTGCTGTCAAAGAAGACCGCCTTTGGCAGCGACAACTCCCAGTCCGGGCCGCTGCCGGCGTCGGACATCGCTGCCGCCGCGGCCGTCCCCGGCGTGGCCAAGGCCGAGGGTCAGATCCAGGCCCAGGGAGCGCTGGTGGTGAACGGCAAGTACACGGCCTCCTCCGGGCCCAGCTTCGTGTTCTCGACGCTCTCGGACACGTTCAGCCCCTACAACTACGTCGCCGGCCGCCCGCCGCAGCAGAGCGGCGAGGTGGTGGTCAACCAGCAGATGGCGCGGGACCGACACCTGCGGGTCGGCCAGCACGCGCTGCTTGCCACCGAGGTCGGTACCAGGCCGGTCACAATCGTGGGCGTGTTCCGCTACGGCCAGGTCTCGTCGATCGGCGGTGCCACCATCGTCGGCACCACGTTCGCGGATGCACAGGCGTGGTTCGACCGCCCAGGCCTGACCTCGTTGGTGTTCGTCAAGGCCGATCCCGGCGTCAGCCAGGTCGAGTTGCAGCGGCGGCTGACGGCCGCGCTGAGCCACGACGTGAAGGTGCAGACCGGCCCCGAGGCGGCGAAACAGCAGACCGATCAGACGGCCGGCGGCGTCACCGGCTTCCTGACGCCGCTGCTGCTTGCGTTCGCGTTCACCGCGGTGCTGGTGGGGGCGTTCATCATCTTCAACACCTTCTCGATCACGGTCGCCCATCGCACCCGCGAGTTCGCGATCCTGCGCACGCTGGGCGCCAGTCGGCGGCAGGTGCTGCGCTCGGTGCTGCTGGAGGCGACGGTGGTCGGACTGCTGGCGTCCGCGCTCGGCATCGTGCTCGGCATCGGCTTCGCCAAGCTCCTCGGCGTACTGTTCGACGCCGTTGGCTTCGGGCTGCCCTCGACGGCGATCCGGATCGCGCCGCTGACGGTGATCGTGCTGCCACTGGCGGTCGGCACCGGTACCGCCCTGCTGTCGGCGATCGCGCCGGCCTTCCGTGCCACACGCATCCCGCCGATCGCCGCCCTGCGCGAGGGCGCCGAGCTGCCGCCCTCGGTGCTGGCCCGGCGCGCAACGCCGATCGCCGGCCTGATCCTGGCCGCCGGGCTGGGTGGCATCTGGGACGGCATCTTCAACGACGGCAGCGTGCTGGGAGCGGTGCTCGGCCTCGGCAAGACGGCCGACATCCTGCTCAGCATGGGCATCGGCGCGATCCTCTGCTTCCTCTCGGTGGCGATGCTCTCCAAGCACGTGGTGCGGCCGCTGGCGCGGCTGTTCGGGATGCCGTTGGAGTGGATCGTCTACGCCGGCCAGCGGCTGGCCGCGCTCCTGCGGAGGATTCCCCGCGCGCTGCCGCTGCTGCGGGCGCTTGCGATTGCGCGGCGAGCCGTCTTCCAGGTGCGCGTGGTGCTGAGCGCGCTGCAGCTCGTGCTGACCATCGCGTCGCTGCTGTTGATCGCCTCGGGCGATGCCGTCGCGGGCGTCCTACTGCTGGCGATCGGATCGGCTGCGATCGGCTACAGCCTGCGGCGCATCTGGCGAAAGCCGCGGCCCGACCTGGAGTGGCCGCCCGAGACGCCCACCCGCGAGACCGGCCGGCTGGCCCGCGAGAACACCACCCGCAACACCGCGCGGACGGCCACCACCGCATCGGCGCTGATGATCGGCGTCGGTCTGGTGGTGTTCGTGGCGGTGTTCGTGAATGGCTTCAAGGACTCGTTTTTGGGCGCGCTCGACCACTCGATCAGCAGCGACCTGATCGTGCAGTCCGACAGCTTCAGCTCCATCCCCAAGCAGGCCGTGCAGGCGGCGGGAGCGGTGCCGGACGTGCAGGTGGCAGCCGGGATCCAGTTCACCGAGGCCAAGATCGGCCACGGCGGCACCGACGTCATCAACGGCATCGACCCCACCACCATCGCCCAGGTGTACACGTTCAACTGGCAGCAGGGCGGATCGAACGACCTGCTGGGGCGCTTCTCGGGCAACGAGGCGCTGATCGAGCAGCAGTTCGCGAAGTCGCACCACCTCTCGGTCGGCGACCACTTCCAGGTCACCAGCATCGAGGGCAACCACCTCGACCTGGAGGTGATCGGCCAGTACAAGGACCCGACCCTGATGCCGGGCTTCACGGTGCCGTCGCTGACGCTTGACAGCTTCACCACCAACAGCGACCCTGGAGTGCTGCTGGTCAGCTTCAAGCAGGGCGTTCCGCTCGATCGAGGCAAGGCCGAGGTGGCGCGCGCGCTGCGGGCGTTCCCGGAGGCCAAGGTGCGCACCAACGCCGAGTACAAGGCCCATACAGACTCGCAGGTGAGCGGCTTCCTCAACTTCCTGTACGTGCTGCTGGCGATGAGCCTGATCATCTCGCTGTTTGGCATCGTCAACACGCTCGCGCTGTCGGTGTTCGAGCGCACGCGCGAGATCGGCATGCTGCGGGCCGTGGGCACCACCCGCCGTCAGCTGCGGCGGATGATCCGCTACGAGGCGATCATCACGTCGGCGATCGGCGGGCTGCTGGGCGTGGTCGTGGGTCTCGTGTTCGGCTGGATCCTGAGCAAGGGCCTGGCCGACCAGGGCATCTCCTTCTCGATCCCCTACAGCCTGCTGGTGGTGGTGCTGATCGGCGCCGTCATCGCCGGCGTGCTGTCTGCGATTCTGCCGGCCCGGCGCGCCGCCCGGCTGGACGTGCTGGAGGCTCTGCAATACGAGTAGCCGGCGGATCGCCGCCTGGCCGAGTCGCTATCGTGGCATCGGTGACCGACAGCCTGCCACCGACCGCCTCGTGTGTGATCGTCGGCGGCGGCGTGATCGGCACCAGCATCGCGTTTCACCTCGCCGAGGCGGGCATCGCCGAGCTGCTGCTGATCGAGCGCGACCAGCTCGCCTCCGGCTCGACCAGCCGCGCGGCGGGTGGCGTGCGAGCGCAGTTCTCGGACCCGCTCAACATCCAGATCGGGCAACGAAGCCTGGCTGCGTTCGCCGATTTCGCCCGCCGGCCGGGCGGCGAGATCGATCTCAAGCAGGTCGGGTACCTGTTCCTGCTCAGCCGCGACCAGGACGTGGCCGCGTTTGAGCAGAGCATCGAGCTGCAGAACCAGCTGGGCGTACCGAGCCGGTTGATCTCAGTGGACGAGGCGCGACGACTGAGCCCGCTCGTGCGCGGTGACGATCTGCTGGCGGCCGCATTCTCAGCCGACGACGGCCACTGCACGCCCGAGGCCGTCGTCCAGGGGTATGCCGCCGCCGCCCGCGCGCTGGGTGCCCGGATCGAGACCGGCTGCCAACTTGAGGGCGTTGAGCGAACGGCCGACGCGATCACGGCCGTCGCGACCAGCCGCGGCCGGGTCGAGACCGGCTGCCTGATCTGCGCCGCCGGCGCGTGGTCGGCCGAGGTGGGCGACCTGGCCGGGGTGCCGCTGCCGGTGGTGCCGCTGCGGCGCCAGGTGCTGCACACCGGGCCGATGGACGGTCTGCCTGACCGGATGCCGATGACGATCGACTTCGCGACCGGCTTCTACTTCCACCGCGAGGGTCCCGGGCTTCTGATGGGGATGGCCGACCCGGCGGAGCAGCCTGGCTTCAGGCTGGACGCGACCGAGGAGTGGATCCCGGCGCTGATGGAGGTGGTCGAGCGGCGCGCGCCGGGCATCGCCGAGGCGGGCATCGCCGGTGGCTGGGCCGGGCTGTACGAGGTCACGCCAGACCACAACGCGATCATCGGCGAGGCGTCCCGGCCGTCCCGGTTCCTCTACGCCACCGGTTTCTCGGGCCACGGCTTTCTGCAAGGGCCGGCCGTGGGCGAGATCATCCGCGATCTCGTGCTCGGCCGCGCGCCGTTCGTGGACGTCTCCACGCTCTCGGTCAGCCGCTTCGACGACCGCCGGCCGCGACCCGAGTTCACGATCGTCTGATCGCCGCGGATCAGGCCTCCACGAACCGCCGTTCCGCGCGGACGCGGCTGCCGGCCTCGATGCCGAGCGGGGCCGCCTCGTCACCTTCTCAATGGGCGTTGGCGGCGTCACCCAATCGACCGGGACGTCCCAAGTCCCAGCAAGATCGTCAACTTGAGGTTTGGCACAAACCGGCACTCTCACGACCCCACGCGAGCCGATGGAACCAGCCTCGCCCCCGGCGCCAGTCGCTAGACTGCGCCATCCCGGGCGATTAGCTCAGCGGGAGAGCGCCCGCTTCACACGCGGGAGGTCGCTGGTTCGATCCCAGCATCGCCCATACTCCGCCCGCGTGGTGCGCCCATACCCTACTGGGGTATACTGGTGGGGATGGACTCCCTCACCCGCACCGCACTCAGCGCCACACTGCACTGCTTCACCGGCTGCGCTGTCGGCGAGGTGGCTGGGATGGCGATCGCCACCGCGCTTGGCTGGAGCAACGGAGCCACGATCGCGATCTCGGTGCTGCTCGCATTCGTGTTCGGCTACGGACTTTCGATGCGGTCGCTGCTGGCCGGAGGGCTCGGCCTGCGGTCGACCATACGCGTTGCCCTGGCGGCGGACACGGCATCGGTGGTGACCATGGAGCTGGTCGACAACCTGCTGATGCTGGCGATTCCGGGTGCGATCGCGGCCGGCCTCGCCGACGGCCTGTTCTGGCTCTCGCTGGCACTCTCGCTGGCGATCGCGTTCCTGGCCGCCCTGCCGGTCAACCGCTGGCTGATCGGCCGCGGCCGCGGCCACGCGGTGATGCACACCCACCACTCGATGTGAGACCCACCGCCGGGTGGCGTAGAGTTTCCCGATCGACCCGCCGACCGTGACAGCCCCCAGCCGCAGCATCCTGGTGGCCGTCGATGGTTCGCGACACGCTGCGGCCGCTCTCCGTTTCGCGATCGACATCGCCCAGCGCGACGGGGCTCGGCTGACCCTGATCCACGTGCTGACGCCCGGCCACACCATGCTGATCACCGGTCCGTACGTGACGGCGCCGGTCGAGACCGAGACCACCGCCGAGGCCGAGCAGATGCTCGACCGGCTGGCCGGCACCGTGCCGGAGGGAATCTCCGTCCACACGATCGTGCGGAACGGCAATCCGCCCGACGAGATCCTGCGCCGGGCCGACGGCTCGCAGCACGACCTGATCGTGATCGGTTCGCGCGGCCACGGCGTTGCCGCCTCGGCGCTGCTGGGCAGCGTCAGCCGCGCGGTCGTCCACCACAGCGCGGTGCCGGTGCTGGTCGTCCACGTCGAGTCGAATGCCGAGAGCGGCCGGCTCCACCCACCTGGTCGCCGCTCCTGATCGCGGGCGCGGCGACGGCGCAGCCTGCGACAATCCGGCCATGACGCTGCTTGGCGCTGAGCATGACAGCCACCGGCCCCGCCGGGAGTGGTCGCAGCTGCGCGCTGCCGGCGCCTCGTGGCCCGCCGCCCTGTCGATCGCGCTGCTGCTGGTGACAGCCGCGACGCTGGCAGTCGAGATCCTGGTGCCGTCACTGCCTGCCGACTCGGCAGGCGTGATCTACCTCGTCGCGGTGCTCGTCGTCTCGTCGCTGTACGGCCTGTGGTGGGGCCTCGCCACCAGCATCGGCGCGGCGCTGGCGTTCAACTTCTTCTTCCTGCCACCGGCGCACACGCTGGTGATCACCTCGTCCAGCGACTGGGCGGCGCTGACAGTGTTCGTGGTCACCGCGGCCGTCACCAGCAACCTGGCCTCGCGCGTGCGGCGCGAGCGCGACGAGGCAGCCCGGCGCGCGGCCGAGGCGCGGCTGAGCGAGTCGTTCGCGACCCTGATCGCTGATGCATCCGACCTGGCCAGCGTGCTTCCCACGCTCGGCAGCCAGGCGGCGCGCGCGTTGGGTGCCAGTGACGGCGCGATCCACCGCGGCAGTCCAGCGCCGCCCGAGCGGCGCCAGTCGGTGCTGACGCTCGACTTCAACGGCCGGCGGCTGGGTGAGCTGCGGTTGATCGAGAGTCCACCGGGCGCGCTCGACACGCCGGCCGCGCACCGCATCGCGCGCAGCCTGGCCGGCCTGATCGCGCTCGGCGAGGAGCGCGAGCGCCGGCTGCAGCAGCAGGTGCAGGCCGAGGCGTTGAGCCGGTCGAACGAGCTCAAGACGGCGCTGCTGCGGGCCGTGTCCCATGACATGCGCTCGCCGCTGATGGCGATCACGACCGCCGCCGGGGGCCTGCGCTTCGCCGGGCTGGACGAGGACGACCGCGAGCTGCTTCAGACGATCACCGATCAGAGCAGCCGTATGAACAGGATGATCGAGAACCTGCTCGACCTTTCGAAGCTCCAGGCCGGCGCGGTGGCGGCCAACGCCGACTGGCTCGACCCGCGCGAACTGGTCGAAGCGTCGCTGGACGAGGTGGTGCCACATGAGCAGGAGGCGCGCGTGAAGGTCACGCTCGCGCACGATCCGCCGCTGGTGCGCGGCGACGCCTCGCAGCTGCAGCGGGTGATCGTCAACCTGGTGGAGAACGCGCTCAAGTTCTCGAGCGCCGATTCGCCGGTGGAGGTGTCGGTGGAGCGAGCCGGCGGCGTGGTCGAGATCGCGATCACCGATCAGGGTCGGGGAATCGCAGAGGTGGATCGTGAGCGGATCTTCGAGCCCTTCTACCGATCGAGCTCACCCGGCCAGGTGCCCGGCTCCGGACTGGGGCTGGCGATCGCGATGGGGCTGGCACAGGCAAACGGCTGCACGCTGTCGGTCTCCTCGCCGGACGGAGGGGGCAGCCGCTTCGTGCTCGCCCTGCCGGTTCCGGCCGGCAGGCGGCGGCCATGAGCGGGCGTACCCCGCATCCTGGTGGTCGACGACGAGCGGCCGATCCGGCGAGCGCTGGAGGTGACGCTGGTCAAGGCGGGATACGACGTAACGACCGCCAACGACGCCGAGCAGACGCTGACGCTGGCCGCCCTCAACCCGCCGGACCTGGTGATCCTCGACCTGATGCTGCCCGACGCCGACGGCGCCGACGTCTGCAAGCAGCTGCGCGACTGGCTGCGGGCGCCGATCCTGCTGATCTCGGCGGTCGGCGAGGAGCAGGACAAGATTCGCGCGCTGGACGCCGGCGCCGACGACTACCTGACCAAGCCGTTCGGCATCGGCGAGCTGCTGGCGCGGGTGCGGGCGCTGCTGCGGCGGTCCGAAGGAGCGACGTCGGGCGAGCAGGTGCTGGAGGTGGGCGCGCTCGTAATCGACCTGCCCCACCGCGTGGTCACCGCGGCCGGCGCCGAGGTGCATCTCACGCCGACCGAGTTCGATCTGCTCAAGGAGCTGGCGTTGGCGGAGGGCCGGCCGCTGACGCACCAGATGCTGCTGCGCAAGGTGTGGGGCCCCGGCTACGCCCAGGAGATGCAGCTGCTGCGCACCCACATGGGGCGGCTGCGGGACAAGCTTGAGGACAACGGCGTGCCGCGCCGGTCGATCGAGACGCTGACCGGGGTCGGCTACAGGCTGCGAGGTTCGCCGACGGCTTGATGAAAACGTGATGCGGACGTGATGCGATTGGCGCGCCGGCCGCAGTCATCGTGACACCGCCGTGATCCCGTCGGTGGCAGGCTGAGAGCGTGCCCGAACGACAGCTCCGATCGATTCTGATCCCGGTCAACACCGACCAGCGAAGCGTGCCGTGGGAGATGGTTGACGTCGCCGCCCGGCTGGCCGCCGAGCGACGGTCCGTGATCGACCTGCTGGCCTTCTCGCCGATCCCGCTGTCCGAGGAGATGGACGTGGATCTGCCCGACATCGACTCCCGCCTGCGCGGCCTTTCGGACCAGTCCGGGTCATGGGCCGCGCGCTACGGCATCGCCGTGCGCTGCCGGCACGAACGCACACGCGATCCGGCAGCCACCATCCTGGAGGCGGCCGACCGCGGCGGTGCCGAGCTGATCCTGCTCGGCGCCACCGATGCCTCGGATACCACCTACCGGCGGCTGGCCCGCGACACCACCGCGCGGCGGATCGCGGCATCGGCTCGCGTGCCGGTGATGTTCGTACGGCCGCCACGGACGGGCGCGTGATGCGCCGCGCGTTGGTGATCGTGGCCGATACGACCGCGGACCGGACGCTGCTCGTGTCCGCGATCGAGGCGGCCGCCACGGCGGGCGCCGAGGCCATCGAGACGTTGATCCCATTCGTGGTGCCGGCAACGCTGCCGATCGGGGCGCAGCCGCCGCGTGCGGCGGCCGCCCTCAACGCGCTGCGCGCGACCGCGGTCGACACGCTGTGGCGACTGGGCCTGGGCGGTCGAGCCGAGATCGTGCCCTGCCGCAGCCTGCCCGCTCTGGTGCGGGCGGCGGGCACGCCCGACCACGTCGTCGTGGCTGGGCGCCTCACCAGGTCGCTGCGGCGCGCGCTGGACGCGACCGACAGCGAGGTGACAGCGCTCCCCACCTCCGCCCGACGCCGGATCACTCTGCCACGCAGGCCGCGACTCGCCGGCGCGCTGACACCCACCGGCACCACCGGGCGGTCGCGACCATGACCGCCACCGCCGCGGTCGCAGCCACCGCCCGCAGCCGGCGATCGCCCTGGGCGGCGGCCGCGCTCTCGCTGGGCGCGCTGGGCGTTGTGTACGGAGACATCGGCACCAGCCCGCTCTACACGATGCAGTTGATCTTCACGGTGCACCCGCTGGCGCCGACCGCGCTGCACGTCTACGGGGCCGTCTCGCTGATCTTCTGGTCGCTCGTGATGGTCGTGACGCTCAAGTATGTGCTTGTGATCATGCGCGCTGACAACCACGGCGAGGGCGGCATCATGGCGCTGGTGGCCCTGATTGAGCGCTCGGTCAGCGAGCGCCGCAAGCGCCTGCTGATCACCGTCGGCATCCTGGGCGCGGCCCTGTTCTATGGCGATGGCATGCTGACCCCGGCAATCTCGGTGGTCTCGGCGGTGTCGGGCCTGCAGGTCGCGTCACCGACGCTGGCTGCCCAGATCGTGCCGTTCTCGCTGGTGATCCTGACCGCGCTGTTCGCGCTGCAGCGGTTCGGCACGGGCGCGATCGGGGCGCTGTTCGGGCCGATCATGCTGGTCTGGTTCGCCGTCCTGGCACTAATCGGCGGTCACGAGATGATGGCCAACCCTGCCATCATCCGGGCGCTCTCGCCGACCTACGGCGCCAGCTTCCTGATCGACGACCCCACCGCCGGCTTCCTCTCGCTGGCCTCCGTATTCCTGGCGGTCACCGGCGGCGAGGCGATCTACGCCGATATGGGCCACTTCGGCCGCCCTGCGATCACCCGGGCGTGGCTGTTCGTCGCCTTCCCGTCGGTGCTGCTCAGCTACCTGGGACAGGGCGCGCTGATCCTGCGCCGGCCGGAGACGATCTCGAACCCGTTCTTCCTGATGGTGCCCGGCGGCCAGACGGCCCAGAAGGCGATGGTGATCCTGGCGACGATGGCCACGGTGATCGCGTCGCAGGCCGTCATCTCGGGCGCCTACTCGGTCACCCGGCAGCTGGTGCAGCTGGGCTTCCTGCCGCGCGTCGCCATCCGACACACCTCCAAGCGGGTGGTCGGCCAGATCTACGTGCCGGTCGTGAACTGGTTCCTGCTGGTCGCCGTCGTGGCGCTGGTGCTCGGCTTCCGCAATCCGGAGCACCTGGCGGCCGCATACGGCGTCGCGCTGAGCGCGATCTTCGCCACCAACACGCTGCTCGCGTTCACCGTCTTTCGAGCGCTCTGGCGCAAGCCGCTGTGGCTGGTGCTGCCCGGGGCAGCCCTGTTTCTGACCGTCGAGCTGGCGTTCTTCGCCGCCAACCTCGGCAAGCTGTTCAGCGGCGGCTGGCTGCCGCTGGCGGTCGGCTCGGTGTTCTTCGTCATCCTCACGACCTGGCGCCGCGGACGCGCGCTGCTGGGGCGCCAGGTGCGCGAGGACCGGATCTCGCTGCGACGGTTTCTGAACAGGGTGATGGACGAGCAGCCGCTGCGGGTGCCCGGTACCGCCGTCTTCCTCTCCTCCAACCCAGGCAGCGCGCCGGCCGCGCTGCTCAACAACCTCGACCATAACCACGTCGTCCACGAGCATGTGATCCTGCTGACCGTGACCACCGCCGACGTGCCCCACGTGCCGGATGCGGAGCGGCTGACGATCGAGCGTCTGCGGCTCGGCTTCGTCGCGATCACCGCCCGCCTGGGCTACCAGGACACGCCCGACGTGCCGGCGCTGCTGCGCCAAGCCGGGCGTGAAGGGCTTGCGATCGACCCCGACCGGGCCTCGTACTACGTCAACCACATCTCGCTGATCCCGGGGCACGCCACCGGCATGGCCGGCTGGCGCAAGCGCCTGTTCGCACTGCTGTACACGAATTCAACGCCGGCGGCGCGCTACTTCGAGATCCCGCCCGACCGCGTGCTCGAGGTGGGCGCATTCGTCGAGATGTGATCCTCCTACCGCTCACGGAGAGGGCGGGATTCGAACCCGCGAATGAGGAAACCCCCATTACGCGATTTCCAGTCGCGCTCCTTAAGCCAACTCGGACACCTCTCCTTGCGGGCGGAAGTATTGCACCGTGGCGCAGGCACTTGCCGAATCGCCCACACTCCGCTGTACTATGCGCTCCGCCGAGCAACAGGAGGAATCCATGTCAGACGAGCGTATCGAGATCCTGAGGAAAGTCCCGCTGTTCGACGGGCTGTCTGACAAGGAGCTCGCCGCCGTCGCGAACGCCGTCAAGGAGCGCCGTTTCGACACCGGTGACACCGTGGTCGGTGAGGGCGAGGGCGGCGTCGGATTCTTTGTCATCGCCGACGGAAGCGCACGCGTCGAGACGCGCGGCGAGCGGCGGGCGACGCTGGGCTCCGGCGCCTCGTTCGGCGAGGTGGCACTGCTGGACGAGGGCGGGCGCCGCACGGCGTCGGTGATCGCGGAGTCGCCGCTGCGCGTGTTCGGCCTCACCGCATGGCAGTTCACGCCGCTGCTTGAGCAGCATCCCGAGATCGCGATCAAGGTTGCCAAGATGCTGGCGCGACGCCTGCGCGAGACCGAAGAGCGGCTGGCGGCGACCTGATAGCATCCGCGCCGACCGTGCTAAGCGGGGAGATAGCGGTTCCCTGTACCGGCAATCCGCTCTAGCCGGGCCGAATTCCCGTCCAGAGGGTCAGCGTGTTCGGAAACAGGGTCAGTGCGTTCGGTGTCGATCGCCAGGTCCCACGCAACGGAGGCTTGCGAACCGCGTCAGGTCCGGAAGGAAGCAGCGCTAAGCAACGTCAGCCGGGTGCCGTGGGTCAGCCTGGAAGGAGCCAGCGTTACTGACACCGTCCGGGTGCGTCGTCTCGAAGACGGGTGCACGGTCGCTCTACACTCTCATGAACGTGTCCGCGCTCTACCGCATCCATCGCCCACAGGATCTCGACCAGGTGGTCGGCCAGCAGCACATCGTTCGAACGCTGGCCAACGCCATCGAGCTTGAACGGGTCGCCCACGCGTACCTCTTCTCCGGCCCGCGCGGAACCGGAAAGACCTCGATGGCGAAGATCCTGGCGAAGTCGATCAACTGCGAGCAGGGGCCGACCATCAAGCCCTGCCTGGTGTGCGAGTCGTGCCGCAGCATCCACGACGCGACCGCGATCGACGTGATCGAGATGGATGCCGCCAGCCACCGCGGCATCGACGAGATCCGCGAGATCCGCGACCGGGTCGCGCTGCGCCCGGCTCGCAGCCGCAAGAAGGTGTACATCGTGGACGAGGCGCACATGCTGACCAAAGAGGCCTCGAACGCGATCCTCAAAACGCTCGAGGAGCCGCCCGACCACGTCGTGTTCGTGCTCTGCACCACCGAGATGCAGGCGATGCTGCCGACCATCCGCAGCCGCTGCCAGCGGTTTGCATTCCAGCGTCCCGGTCTGACGGAGATCTGCGAGGTGCTGCGCCGAATCGCCGCAGCCGAGTCGATCACCGCCGACGATGCCGCGCTGCTGCTGATCGCGCGGGCCGCCGGCGGAAGCTTTCGCGACGCCGTCACCACGCTCGATCAGCTCTCGACCGCGTCCAGCGCGGGTGTCTCAGCCGAGGACGTGCGCGCGCTGCTCGGCACCACCGACGAGCGCTCCCTGTTTGCGTCCATCGACCTGGTGGCGGCCGGCGACGCCGCCGGCGCGCTGGTGCACGTCGACCGACTGGCCGAGGCCGGCAGCGACCTGGGCTCGTTCACGACCGGCCTGCTGGGCCATCTGCGGGCGCTGTTTCTGACCCAGCAGTTGGGGGCGCCGCCGGCTGACCTCGGCCTCGCGGACGACGAGCGCGAACGGCTCTCGATGCAGGCGGCGGCGATACCGGCCCGCTCGGTGGTGCGCCTGATCGACCTCCTGCGCGAGGTGATGGACGAGGTCAAGGAGGGCGGCGATCCTCGCCTGGCGCTGGAACTGGCGCTGGTCAAGGTCTGCCGGCCGCAGAGCGAGCTGGCGCTGGAGGCGCTCGACCAGCGGCTCGCCCAGCTCGAGCATGGCGCGCCCCGTCCGGCGATCGCGACGCCTGCGCCCCAGGCTCCCACGCGGCCGGAGCCGGCCCCTGTGCCGGCCGACGAGACGCCGCGCGCACCCGAGCCAGCGCCCGAACCAGAAGCCGAGCCCGTGGTGGCCGCGCCCCAACCGTCCGCGCCGACGCTCGAGCGGCTGGCAGAGCGCTGGCAGGAGGCCATCCTGCCGGAGGTGCAGCGCCGCTCGACTCCGCTGCACTCGCTGCTGTTGCCCGCCGGGGTGGTGTCGTGCGACGAGCGCGAGGTGGTGATCGGCATTCCCAGCACGAGCTCCTTCGCCATGAAGATGATCGACACGCCACAGAACACGGCGATCGTGACCGAGCTCGTGGGCCAGGCGCTGGGCGCAACGCCGAAGGTGCGGTTCGTGCTGCTCGGCGCCGTACCGGCCGACGACCAGCCGGCCGCCGCGCCAATCGAGCAGGTGTCAGAGCACGAGCTGATGTCTCGCCTGACCCAGGAGTTCGACGCACACGAGGTCTAGATGATTGAGACGAAGGAGCCACGATGACGAAGATGGATCCCAACAAGATGATGGCCCAGCTCGGCCAGATGCAGGCACAGATGGAGAAGGCGCAGGAGGAGCTGAAGACCGCCTACGTCGAGCACAGCGCCGGGGGCGGCGCCGTCACGGTCAAGGTCTCGGGTTCGCTGGAGGTGTCCGAGATCACGATCAAGCCGGAGGCGATCGACCCCGAAGATCCCGAGATGCTGCAGGACCTGCTGGTCTCGGCCGTGAACGGCGCGATCGCCGCAGCACAGCAGATGCAGCAGCAGAAGATGATGGGGCAGCTGGGCGGCCTCGGCGGCCTCGGCATCCCGGGAATGTGACGATGGTCATGCGTTGTACTCACCCGCAGTAGAGAACCTGATCGTCCAGCTCTCGCGGCTGCCCGGCATCGGCCGACGCACCGCGCAGCGGCTTGCATTCGTGATCCTGCGCTACTCGCCCGAGCACGCGTTGGCGCTGGCCGACGCGATCCGCGAGGTGAAGGAGAAGATCGGCTTCTGCGAGGAGTGCTTCAACCTTGCTGAGGGGCCGCTGTGCCAGATCTGTGCCGACGCCCGCCGCGATCGCACGCTGATCTGCGTGGTCGAGGATCCCAGCGATATCGTGGCGGTCGAGCGCACCCACGAGTACCGCGGCGTCTACCACGTGCTGGGTGGGGCGCTGTCGCCGATCGACGGCGTCGATCCCGAGCATCTGCGGATCACGGAGCTGCTGCAGCGTGTCGAGGCCAACGCCGCTGTGGAGGTGGTGCTGGCGACCAACCCGACCATGACCGGCGAGGCGACGGCCGTCTATATCGCCGACCGGCTGCGGGGCCGCTGCAAGGTCACGCGGCTGGCCAGCGGCCTGCCGGTGGGCGGCGACCTCGAGTACGCCGACGAGGTCACGCTCGGCCGAGCGTTCAGCGGCCGCCGCGAGATGTAGCGAGGCGCGGAACGCGGGACGATCGGTGACGCAGTCACCGCCTCGGTGCCAGGCACCACGCTCCGCGTGCCAGGCACCGAGGCGTGCGGAACCCGTGCTCGGCAACGGCCGCAAAGCCTGTATCCATAACGAAAGCGGAACTGCCGTGACGCCCAGCCGCGGCGCGATGGTGCCTGGCACCGCGCGGCGCGGTGCCAGGCACCGGCTCGAAGGCACCGGCTCGAAGGCACCGGCTCGAGCGCGCGTCGATAGAGTGCGCCGTCATGGACATGCACCGCTACTCCGCGGAGACCGAGCGGCTCGCCCAGGCCGTGATGCGGATCGCGCTCGACCGGCTGCGGATGGATGCGCCGCTGGACGGCCCCCGCACCCCGGCCGACCTCGCTGCGCGAGCGGGACAGACGATCACACCCGCCGGCCTTGGCGGCAACGAGGCGCTGCGGCTGTGGACGGATGTGCTCGGGCCGGCGACGATGTCGGTCGACCACCCCCGCTACCTGGCTTTCATCCCGGGTGCGCCAACCGAGAGCTCGACGCTGTTTGACCTCGTCGTCGGCGCCTCATCGCTGTACGGCGGCAGCTGGCTGGAAAGCTCAGGCGCCGTCTACGCCGAGAACCAAGCGCTGCGCTGGGTATGCGACCTGGTCGGGCTTCCGGATGGAGCAGGCGGCTGCTTCGTCCAGGGCGGCACCGTCGGCAACCTCTCGGCGCTGGTGGCGGCGCGGCATGCCGCACGCGAGCGGCGAGACGGCGTCGCCCCGGCACGCTGGAAGGTCGCGATCACCGACGAGACGCACAGCTCGGTGGTCTACGCCCTGCACAACGTGATGGACGTGGAGACGCTGATGGTGGCGGCGGACGAGCGCGGCCGGATGACCAGAGCGGCGTTGGAGGCGGCGGTCACGGCGGACGGTGGCGACGGCCTGTTCGCGGTGGTGGCGACGGCCGGCACCACCAACGTCGGCGT
The DNA here is from genome assembly GCA_038212095.1 of Gaiellales bacterium. GTDB lineage: Bacteria > Actinomycetota > Thermoleophilia > Gaiellales > JAICJC01 > JAICYJ01. Next base: position 96,761 of record JBBQUW010000003.1, read on the forward strand.
CGTGGACGACCTGGCCGGTGTGGCCGAGGTGTGCCGGTCGCGTGGGCTGTGGAATGCACGTGGACGGCGCCTACGGCGGCGCCGCGTTGGCCGCGCCCTCGGCGCGACCCCTGTTTGCGGGCGTCGAACACGCGGACAGCTTCAACGTCGACCCGCACAAGTGGCTGTTCAGCCCGTTCGACTGCTGCGCGCTCGTCTACCGTGACCCTGCCATCGCGCGCCGCGCGCACACCCAGCACGCCGGCTATCTCGATCCGATCACAGTCGAGGACGAGTGGAACCCGTCCGACTACGCGCTGCACCTGTCGCGGCGCGCGCGCGGGCTGCCGTTCTGGTTCTCGCTGGCCGTGCACGGCAGCGACGCCTACCGCGATGCGATCGAGTCGACGCTGGCCGTGGCGCGCGAGGGCGCGCACGAGATCCGAAGCCGCGCGTACCTGGAGCTGCTGGTCGAGCCCGACCTGTCGGTGCTGATCTTCCGCCGGCTGGGCTGGACGGCGGACGACTACCACCGCTGGAGCGCCCGCCTGCTGGCCGAGGGCTACGCCTTCGTCACGCCCACCACCCATCGCGGCGAGACCTGCACCCGGTTTGCGATCGTCAACCCGCGCACCACCGTATCGGATCTGACCGGCATCCTGGCAACCATGGCCTAGATGGGTGACGGCGGGAGCGCCTGCAGTGTCACAGCAGGGCCGCCGCCTACACTGCGTGGGTGGAACAGCCCACATCTGAGCCCACATCTCGCGTGATCGTCATGAAGTTTGGCGGCTCATCGGTCGCCGACGCGGAGAAGATCCGCAACGTCGCCCGCAGGCTGGTCGCCGCACATGAGACCGGCCGGCCGGTGGTCGGCGTCGTCTCGGCGATGGGCAAAACCACCGACGGACTGGTCGCGCTGGCGGCCGAGGTCTCGAGCCGCCCGCACCCGCGCGAGATGGACATGTTGCTCTCGACCGGCGAGCGGATCTCGGCTGCGCTGTGTGCGATGGCTATCGAGGATCTCGGCCATCGAGCGGTCTCGCTGACGGGCTCGCAGGCCGGCATCGTCACCGACACAACGCATACCAACGCCAAGATCGTGGACATCCGCCCGAAGCGCATCCAGGAGGCGCTGGCGGAGGGTCGGATCGTGCTGGTGGCGGGCTTCCAGGGCGTCTCGACCGCCTACGACGTCACGACGCTTGGCCGCGGCGCTTCCGATCTGACCGCGGTGGCGCTGGCCGGTGCCCTGGACGGCGACTGCGAGATCTACACCGATGTCGAGGGCGTGTTCACGGCCGATCCCCGGATCGTGCCGAACGCCCGTAAGCTGCCGCGCGTCTCACCGCTCGAGATGCTGGAGATGGCAGGGTCGGGCGCCCGAGTCCTGCAGCTTCGCTCGGTCGAGTTCGCCCGCAGCCACGGCGTGCCCATTCACGTTCGTTCGACCTTCTCCGACGCGGAGGGGACATGGATTCGAGAGGACCCAAGCATGGAAGACGCGATCATCTCGGGCATCACCCACACCATCGACGAGGCATACGTCACGCTTACCGACGTGCCTGATAAGCCGGGGACGGCGGCCTCGATCTTCAACGCGGTCGCCGCCGCCCACATCAACGTCGACACGATCATCCAGAACGCCGTCACGCACGGCGACGCGGACGTCACATTCTCGATCCCGCGCGATGAGCTGCCGCTGATGACCGACACAATCGAGGGGCTGTGCCGCGACCTTGGCCTGCACTGGCGCGTGGACGATGAGGCGGGCAAGGTGAGCCTGATCGGGGCCGGTATGAAGAGCCATCCCGGCATCGCTGCGCGGATGTTCCAGACGCTGGCCGAGAACGGCATCAATGTTCGCATGATCGCCACCTCGCCGATCAAGGTCTCGTGCGTGATCGCGCGGGGGAAGGTGCCGGAAGCGATGACCGCGCTGCACGCGGCGTTCGAGGTCGAGCTGGAGCTGTCGCGGGGAGGTGCGGCACATGTCTGATCCGCGCGTGGCGGTGGTGGGCGCAACTGGCGCGGTCGGCCCCGAGGTGCTCTCGATCATGGCCGAGCGCGGGTTCCCCGCGTCCGAGGTGGTGCCGTTCGCGTCCGCGCGATCAGCCGGCAGTCACGTCGAGTACGCCGGCGGCCGGCTGGAGGTGCGTGAGCTGACCGCGGACGCACTGGAGGGGTTCGACCTGGCCCTGTTCTCGGCCGGGGGCAGCACCTCTCGGCAGTTCGCGCCTGAGGCGGTTCGCCGCGGCTGCGTCGTTGTCGACAAGTCGAGCGCGTTTCGGATGGACGCGACGGTGCCGCTGGTGGTGCCCGAGGTGAACGGCGACGCGGCGGCCGCCCATCGCGGCATCATCGCCAACCCCAACTGCTCCACCATCCAGCTGGTGGTGGCGCTGAAGCCCCTCCACGACGCCGCCCGCATCCGGCACATCACGATCGCCACCTACCAGGCGGTATCCGGAACCGGTAAACGTGCCATGGACGAGCTACGCTCGCAGTCGTTGGCACTGTTGCAGGATGACAATGTCCAGAGCACCGTGTACCCTCATCCGATCGCCTTCAACGCGCTCCCCCAGTGCGACGAGTTCGAGGGCGACGAGACCACCGAGGAGACGAAGCTGGTGCGCGAGACGCACAAGATTCTGGAAGACGACACGATCGGGATCACCGCCACGTGCGTGCGCGTGCCCGTGTGGCGCTCACACTCCGAGGCGGTCTGGATCGAGACTGACGGCGAGCTGTCGGCGGACGAGGCGCGCGAGCTGCTGAGCGCAGCGCCGGGCGTCCGCCTGGTCGACGAACCGGCCGCCGGCCGCTACCCGATGCCCAGCGAGGCCACCGGCTCGGACGATGTCTTCGTCGGCCGCATCCGGCGAGACGCGTCCCGCCGCAACGGACTCGCGCTGTGGGTTGTCGCGGACAACCTGCGTAAGGGCGCAGCGCTGAACGGCATCCAGATCGCAGAGCTGCTGCACGAACGCGGCCTGATCCGTGTCCCCGATCAGGAGCAGGTCGCGTGAAGTTGCACGCACGAGGGCACCTCTGCCCCGTCTGCCTGCGCACCGCGCCTCAGGGCGTATGCGCGAGCCACGGGCCGTGGAAGTCCCACCAGCTGCTCACCTCCAGCGACCGACGCCGCGCCGCCCGGGGACGCCGGCAGCCGTTCGAGCCGGCGGCGCAGGCCTGTCCACGCTGTCTGGGTGAGGTCGCCGAGTCGCGGGCCGGCTTCGACTGCATCGACCAGGGCCACGGCCACGAGCCTCACGGCCCCTACCGGGTCGACGAGCTGCTCGCCCCCACTGCCCAGCGCGAGTCTGCGGCCACCCGACACCGGCTGGTCCGACACCACCAGTCGCGCCGCCGGGAACCGGTCACGCTGTCGCTGCCGACGCTACCCGACCCCGCTCGCAGCATGCGCGTGCTGGCAGCCGCCAGCGTGATCGCCGCCACGCTCGCCTTCCTGGTTCGCTGACTCAGGTCAGCTGGCCGCTGGCCACGGTTGGGCCGCGCGGTGCCGGACCGCCGCTGCCGGGCTCGAGCGTGATGGAGATCGTGTCGCCGCGGCTGGCGTCGCGCGTAAGCGTGAAGGAGAGGATGCCGCCGCGGAACGTGCCCGCGGCCAGCGGCGTCGAGTTGGCGCCGTGGATCACCCACGCCTCGTAGACGTGGCCGGCTGCCGCCGTTGGCAGCTTCGCAAACAGCGTCACGCCCCCGTTGCGGTAGCTAACCGCGTTGGCAACGCCGCCGACCGGCGTCACTCCCGTGACGCTCCGGTTGGAGAGGCTGTCATGCAGGGAGACATTCCACAGCGCCAACGCCACCACCGCCGCGCCCAGGGCCGGTACCGCGACCAGCGAGGGGCGTGGCCACCAGCCGAACCGAGGCGCGCGGCGCCGCGCGGGCACAGCGGCAGCGGGTGCGGTCTGGGGCGCGGCCACCGGGGCGATCGCAGCCAGCACGCGACCGCGGAGCTCCGTCGGAGCTGCCATTGACGGCGACGCGTAGGCCAGGGCGGCGGCCACGCCCTCGAACTCGCGCAGCTGCGTGCGACAACGCTCGCAGTAGCTGAGGTGCGCGGTCACGATCCGCTCGTCGTCCGGATCGAGCGCGCGCAGGGCGTGGGCCGGAATCAGCTGGTCGACGTGTTCCACTCGTGCTCCGGGTTGAGTCCCGACTCCGACAGAAGCTGTCGGAGCGTGGTCATGGCCGCGAACGTGCGGCTCTTCACTGTACCGATCGGCAACGAGAGCCGTTCGGCCAGCTCCGACTGCGAGAAGCCGGCGAAGTACGCCAGCTCGATCACCTCGCGGTGGGGATCGGGCAGCTTCTGCATCGCTTGACGCACCTGATCGCGGGCCAGGCCAAGCCATGCGGTGTCCTCGATCGGGGGCGCGCCGTCGACCATCTCAGCGCCGCTCTCGAGAGGCTCGGTGCGGCGTCGTTCCTCGCGGCGCACCATGTCGACTGCCTTGTGATGGGTCATTGTCAGTATCCAGCTCGATGGTTGTCCGCGAGACGGGTCGAACTTCGCGGCTTGGTTCCACACGTTCACGAACGCATCCTGCACCACGTCGGCAGCCAGATCACGATCGCGCACAATCCGCACTGCGAGTGAGTACGCCACCGCGCTGTACATGTCGTAGAGGCGCGCAAAGGCATCTCGGTCGCCGCGCGCCGTCAGCGCCAGCAAGCCATGATCGGACAGATGTTCCGTAGCAGGATCCCTCGTTCGTCGCTCGTCAGTCATTCGTCGCCGATCGCGATTCGGTTCACTGCACGCCCGCCGGCGAGACGCTGACCACCGAGAGACGCGCCCGCAGCCGCTCGAGGCGGCTCTCCTCGGGCAGCGGCACGATCGCACGCAGGTCGAGCCGGGCAAGCTCAATCCTTCCCGCGGCGCGCCGCTGGTGGAACCCCAGATCGTGGAGGAAGTCGCTGGGGAAGATGGTGCGGTGGTTGAGGAAGCGTTCTTCGATCGCCTCCCCCGGCGAGTAGCGGTAGCCAAACGCCTCAAGGGCGGGCAGGCCGCGATCGCGGCACTCGCCGATCGCAGCCAGGAACAGGCTCTGCAGCACCCACGGGCTGTTGACGTCGGTCAGGTAGGCGCAGGTGACCAGCACGGCATCGCGTCCCGGTGGCCCGGCCGGCAGCAGGCGGGCGCGGGCGAACCGCTCGGCCGGCCCGTACTGGATCAGCCCGATCACGCGGCCATCGTCCAGGTACAACTTGCCCCACGGCCCGAACTCTTGCTCGCTGTCGCTGATCCAGCGGTCGCGGTCGGGGGCCCGGTGTCCGGGCCGCGTCTGCCACCACATGCAGTCCTGGCACGGCGCCGGTGCAACGGCGACGGTGGCACCTGTGAGGTGCTCGACGCCCGTCACCGGTCGGCCGTGACGACGTCGTCGACCACAATCGATACCGAGGCTGGCTCGATGTCGATCATCGATCCGAGGTACTCGCGCACGTGGCGGTCGACCTGTCCGGCCACCTGCGGGATCGCCGCGCCCCACTCGGTGACGAGGTGCAGCTCGACGGCCAAGCCGTCGCCGTCGGTGGTGATACGGACCCCCTTGGGCACGCGGTCGGGGTCGATGCCGCCAGGCTGACCGCCGGCCACGGCATGAACGCCGGGCACCTCCAGAGCTGCCGCCGCCGCATAGGTCGCGATCACGGCGTGAGAGATGTGCGCGCTGGCCGAGGCCGAATGAATCGACTCGATCAGGGCTTCACGTGGAGCATCAACCATCGCTCAAGTATACGTCGGCGTCACAAAGACGTTTGACAGACGTCGGTGGTGATGTCATAGTGACGTCATGCATACGACAACACACATCGAGGCACTGCAGTCAGACCTGGCCACAGCGGCCGGAGTCGGCGACAGCGAGGCGATGCGAGTCGCCGAACGCCTGGCGCAGGCGATCGAACCGGCACTGCGAGTACGGTTGCTGGACGTCCTCTCGGAGGCCGCGCTGGAGCTGAACGGGCAGCTGCGAAGCGGCCGCATCGACGTTCGCCTGGCCGGCCGCGACGTGGAGCTGGTGTTCAGCGAGGGCGGGGTTGACGACGGCCCCGCGGTGGACGACGACCAGGCGGCGCGGATCACCCTGCGCCTCCCTGAGAGCCTCAAACACCAAGCCGAGTCCGCGGCCGGCGGTGAGGGGATATCACTGAACGCGTGGCTGGTGCGGGCGACCGCGCGGGCGCTCGACCGCGGTGGACGCGGCACCCGTCCCGGACACCGCCTGACCGGGTTTGCGGATAGCTGACCTTCAGAAGGAGACGAGATGACCGACCACAGCACACACACCCACGGCCGGACGGCGCGACCGGTTGCCGTCGCACCAGAGGTGCCGGCATGACGCGGCACGCGATCACCGGCGAGCTGCGTCTGCGGCTGCACCTCCCCGCGGGCCGGATCGAGATCGCCACCTGGGACGAGCCGGCGGCCGAGGTCGAGGTCGAGCCGCTGAACGGCACGCCCGCGGCGGCCGAACTGGCGGCGTCGGTCACGCAGCGGCTGCATGACCGGCCCGGGGGCCACGAGCTGCAGATCGAGACACCGGGTAGACGCGGCCTGCGCGCCTTCAGTCGCGAACCGCAGCTGCGGTTCGCGATCAGGGTCCCCCTCGGCACCCACGTGGATGCTGAGACGGCGTCGGCCGACATCGACGTCCACGGCCGGATCGGTGATGCCGACCTGCGCACGGCATCTTGGGGACGTGGCGCTCGAGGAAGCTACGGGCGACGTGGCGATCAAGGCGGTGAGCGGCGACGTTCGCCTGGGGTCGGTCGCACGAAAGGCGCGCGTGAACACGGTGTCCGGTGACGTCGAGCTGGAATCGGTCGGCGGAGAGGCGATCATCATCCTCGTCTCGGGCGACGTGCGCGTGCACGAGGCGGCGGCCTCGATCGAAGTCAAGAGCGTGTCAGGCGACGTCGATCTGGAGTCCGTGCGGCGTGGCGAGGTGCGCCTGCAGTCGGTGTCGGGCGACCTCACGATCGCGATCGAGCGAGGTGCGCGGCTGTGGATGGACGTCGCCTCGCTGAGCGGCGACACCAGCTCCGAGCTGGACGTGTCGGACGCGGGCTCGGGCGGCGATATCGATCTGCGGGTGCGGGCCAACTCCACCAGCGGCGACATCCGGCTGCTCCGTTCGCAGAGGGCTCCCGCGTGAACCACCCGCAGGCAGAGGCGGTGGCGCCGCCGCTGCGCCGGCAGCGCAACTTCCTGCGCCTGTGGGTGGGTGAGTCGATCTCGTCGCTCGGCTCCCAGGTGACCGAGCTGGCGCTGCCGCTGGTCGCGGTGCTGACGCTGAACGCCGGCCCACTCGAGATGGGCCTGCTGACGGCGGCGGGCCTGGGCCCATACCTGGTCGTGGCGTTGCCGGCCGGCGCCTGGATCGACCGCCTGCGGGCACGGCGACGCCTGATGATCCTTGCCGACCTCGGCCGAGCGGCACTGCTGGTGTCGGTGCCGCTGGCCTACGCTCTGGGCGGCCTGACGATCGCACAGCTGTACCTCGTGTCGGTGGCAGGCGGAACGCTGACGGTGCTGTTCAACACCGCGTTCACCACCCTGCTGCCCGGGATGGTGCACGATCAGCAGCTGGCCGACGCCAACGGCCGGCTCCAGACCAGCTCCGCGGCCGCTCAGGTGGCCGGCCCGGGCGTGGCCGGGCTGATGGTGCAGGCATTCTCGGCGCCGCTCGCGATCCTGGTCGACGCCGTCTCCTACCTGGCCAGCGCGGCCGCCCTGGCGCGAATCACCACCGTGGAGCGAGAGCCGCCGCCGTCGCAGCGGCGGGCGCTGAGGGCAGAGATCGGCGAGGGGCTGCGGTTCGTGGCCGGCGAGGGCTCGCTGCGGGCGATCGCAGGCAGCGCCGCCACTCTGAACCTGTTTGGCATCTTGGTGCTCTCGATCCTGGTGCTGTATGCCCGCCGCGACCTGCACCTCTCGCCGGCCTCGATCGGCCTGATCTTCGCCTCCGGCGGCGTTGGAGCGGTGATCGGCGCCGTGATCGCTTCGCCGCTGGCACGACGGATCGGGCAGGGCCGGGCGATCTTCGCGGCCAGCGCGTGGTTCAGTGTCGGGCTGCTCGTCATCCCACTCGCGACCGGGCCGCACGCCGCTCTGATCCTGGCCGGCAACGAGCTGCTGGGCGGCGTCGCGGTGATGGTGTTCGACGTCAACGCGATGACGCTGGCGCAGCGCTCGACGGGACAGGGGATGCTGGGCCGAGTGAGCGCAACGCTCGGTTTCCTGACGCAGGGCGCCAAGCCGCTGGGCGCGCTGCTCGGTGGCGTGCTGGGCGAGCTGCTGGGTCTGCACGGAGCGCTGTGGGTGGCCGCGGCCGGTGGCACGCTGACCGTTCTGTGGACGTGGTTCTCGCCGCTCAGGCAGCCGCCCGCCACGGCATAGGCGGGGATCAGGCGGGGGTCAGGCGCAGCAGCGCGACCTCCGGCCGGGCGAGCAGCCGAAACGGCACCAGCGTCGTGCCGGTGCCCCGCGAGACGACCAGCGTCGTCTCGCCGACCCGGTGCACGCCCGCCAAGTAGCGCCACTCGGTGTGCGACAGTCGGATGCGTCCGCGTGGCGTGGGCAGGCAGATCTGGCCGCCATGCAGGTGTCCGGCCAGCACCAGCGCGCAGCCGCCCGCGGGCAGGTCGTCGACCACGTCGGGGAAGTGCGAGAGCAGGATGCGGAAGGCGCCGGGGGTGCGAAACAGCTCGAGCGGGCGGGCCGTGCCATTCGACCAGGCATCGGGCTCCATGCCCGCGATCTCGATCACGCGGCCGTTCGTCTCGACGGTCACGCTGCGGTCGCGCAGTAGCTGCATCGGCGCGGCGCCCCAGCTGTCCGGAACGACGCCGTGCGAGAAGGGGTCGCGGGTGGCGCCCGTATCGTGGTTTCCGAGCGACCCGAACATGCCAAGCGGCGGATCGAGCCGCGCCAGCTGCTCGATCACGGTCGCCGCTCCGCGCGGGCGGGTGATGATGTCGCCGGTCACCACCACCATGTCCGGTTGCTGCTCGACGCCGTATGCGACCGCCATCTGCATCGTGCGCAGGTTGAACGACGGGCTGCCCGCGTGGAAGTCGGATAGGTGCAGGATTGAGAGGCCGTCCAGCTCGGGCGGGAGGCCGACCACCGGCAGCGACAGCTCGTGCGTCTCCAGCCACTGCGACTCGAACAGACCCCAGGCGGCGAGCGCGCCACCTGCCGCAATCGCCGCCGACAACGCCCCGCGCCCGGCGCTATTCGCCACGCACGCTGTCGAACTCGTCGCGCAGTCGCCGGCGCGCCGCGGCGATCCGCTCGCGCAGCATCTCGACGCGCTCGGCGTCGGCAGAGTGACCGTTGCCGGACGAGGCCACGCCGCGCTCGCGCGTGACGTACATCCAGACCGCGGCGGCGAGGGCGGCAAGCGCGGCAACTGCTCCGATCAAACGTCGCATCGCCAGCAGTCTACCGCGGCCGTCAGCGAGCCCGCGAGTGTGGCCACGCGCGTCGCGTATCCCGTGGAAGTACGCTCGCGCAGTCGATCGAAGGAGCACCACGTGATCGTGCATACGCGGATTGAAAGCCCGCACCTTGGCAGCAACCTATTGGGGGATCCCAGCGACCGGGATCTGTTCGTGTACCTGCCTCCCGGCTATGAGGACTCTGATCGCCGGTACCCGACCGCGTACTTCCTGCACGCCTACGGCACCAGCGCCGCCGAGGTGGTGACCCCAGAGACGGATGGTGAGCGTTGGCGCCCACCGATCGAGGACGTGCTCGACCCGGTGTTCACCCGCATGGGCGTGCCGCCCATGATCGTCGTCATCCCAGACGGCAACTCGCGCTACGGCTGTGGCCAGTGGGTGGACTCACCCGTAACGGGCAACTTCGAACACTACGTGGTGGAAGACGTCGTGCGCTTCGTCGATGCCAGCCACCGCACCGTCGCCAGCCCACGCAGCCGGGGCGTGTTCGGCTTCTCGTCGGGAGGATTCGGCGCCTGGCACCTCGCCTCGCTGCATCCCGAGGTGTTCTGCGCGATGGCGGTGCTCTCTGCGGACTCGTTCCTAGACCTGACGCACAAGTTCATTCCCTACAAGTACCTCGACAGCATCTGGCCCGAGGCGCCGAACGGACCAGTCGAAGGCAACGTCTGGTCGGAGATCGTCTACGACTACTCAGCCACCTACTCACCCAACCCCGCGCTGCCACCGTTCTACGTCGACCTCCCCGTCGCATTCCCCAGCGGCGAGCTGGTTCAGGAGGTGTGGGACCGCTGGCTGGCCTTTGACCCGGTCGTCAACGTGCACGTCCGACTCGACCAGCTCCGAAAGCTGTCCGGCATCCTGCTCGACGCCGGCTCCAGCGACGACTACAACCTGCACTGGGGCCACCGGCTGCTCAGCCATCACCTCCACCAGGCCGGCATCGCCCACGACCACCGAGAGAACGCGGGTAATCACGGCGGCCGGTCATACGAGCGCTACCAGGTCGCACTTGAGTGGCTCTCCCACGTCCTGGAAGGCGAGGTTCACTAGGCCACCCGCCGACCGTGAGGAACGCGACGTGGTGGGCGTCAGCAGGCGGACCACAGCCCGCGTCCCGCCAGCGCCGCCTGCTGCTCCAGTGCCGCCAGCTCGGCCGCGTGCGCCGTGTTCGGCGGGATCGAGAGGGTGCGGGCGTAGCCTGCGGCAACCAGCCGCGCGTTGACGAACAGAGGCGGCCGACCCTGGCGCTCCAGGTAGATGTAGGCCAGCCAGCGCCCGTAGCGGTCGTGCCGCTCGCGGTCGTAGACCAGCTCGACACGCGCCCCCGTCAGCAGGTGCTTGGTGTAGGCGGACGCCTCCGGCCCGTAACAGCCCACCGGGCGATGCGGATCGACGGTCTCAGGCGTGTCGATGCCCAGCAGCCGCACGTCGTAGGTGTGCGAACCGGCCGTCACGTACACGGTGTCGCCATCGACAACCCTGGACACCGTTGCGCGCGACGGCGGTAGAGCGTCGCCGCGCAGCCACCACCAGCCGGCCGCGGCCAGCAGGCAGACGATCAGTATCGAGGTGATCCGGCGCATCCCACGAGGCTAGGCCACCTGGCGTCGCATGTCAGTCACGCGGCGTGACGATCGCATCACAGAGCCGCACCGTCGCGAGTCCGCGCGCCTCGAGCCGGGCACAGATCAGCGGCAGGGCGGCCGCGGTCGCCTGCCAGCTTCCGCGGGCGGCGTAGGCGTCCGAGTCGTGCAGCAGGATGATCTCGCCGCCGGTGAGCGACCGCGCGGCCGAGGCCGCGATCGACGCGGCGGTCGCGCCGGCCCGCCAGTCCCACCCCCAGCGCGTCCATCCCGCCACCGCCAGCCGGTGCCGGCGGGCGTAGGCGAGCGTACCGATGCCGGCAGCGCCGTAGGGAGCGCGCAGCACCGATACCGATGATCCCAGCTCGTCCTCGACCTCACCCCGGCCCCGCTCCAGATCGCGGGCGACAGCGCCCGGCGTCATCAGCGCGTGCGGCCGGTGGCGGTCACCGTGCAGCGCCACCGCGTGCCCGGCGGCCACGATCTCGGCCAGCAGTCCGCGATGGCGGCGCACCTGCTCACCAACGACGAAGAACGTGGCATGGGCGCGAGCCCGTTCCAGCGCCTCCAGCACTGCCGGTGTGCCGTACGGGTGTGGCCCGTCGTCGAACGTCAGCGCCACCATCGCAGCCGCGCCGGGCAGCCGGGTGATCGTCGCGGGGAAGCGGCGGCAGGGAACGGCCAGCGAGGGCGCGGCGTTCACCGCCAGCGCGACGCCCGCAAACGAGATCAGGCCGAAGGCACGATCGATCGCGGGCCGGCTCATCGGGACTAGTGCGACTGGACGTGCGCCGGGGAGACGCCGCCGTCCGCCAGCGCCTCGCCGGCGTGGCCGGCCTCGAGCACGCCGGCGACCAGCGCGCCCGCGATCGCAAGCCGCACCACGGCGCGCGCCGGACGCGTGCGAATGGGGCGGGCGGACTGCCGCCATCCGCCGATCACGGCAGCCGCGGTGGGGCGGTCGAACAGCGCGTGGGCACGATCGCTGCACGAGGGCGCGACATCCCGCCAGTAGCAGGGGTCGCCGAGCAGGCGGGCGAGATCGGTCTCGCGCTGTGCCAGCACCACCGTGCCGTGCCGGGACATGTGCCGGGCGTTGTCCTCGCCGTGGCCCGGCAACGGGTCGAACATCACCACCGGCAGCCGCACCCGGAACGCCTCGAGGCTGGTGACGCCGCCGGCATTCTGGATCAGCGCATCCGACGCAGCCATCAGGTCGGCCATGCGATCCGTGTAGCCCAGCACCGTCACGTCGTGGAGCGAGCGATCTGCCCGCAGCTGCCGTGCCAGAGACTCGTTCTTGGCGGTGACGACGATTGCGTGAAAGCCGTCGGCAGCATCCACCACGCGCGCAGCGCCGGTCAGGTTGCCGACGCCCCACGCGCCCCCCACGATCAGCACCACCCGCGCATCATCGGCGATGCCGAACTCGGCCCGGACCGAGCGGCGAGCACCGGCCGCCGCCGTGAAGCGATGGACGGGCGGCTGAATCTGATCGACTCCGGCCACGTCGTGCCCTATCGCCAGGTTCTGGTCGAGGTCGGGGTGCAGCCACCCAGGGTGGGGATCGAAGTCAGTGATCAGCGTCGAGCAGGGCACGCTCAGCCTGCCGCGGCGGCGCAGCCCGGCCAACGCGGCCGACACGAGCGGATAGGCCGAGACGACGTGCGTGTAGCCACCGCGTTCGATCCGCTCCAGCAACCGTGATGCGCGGCGCCACGAGAGCCACCGGCCCAGCAGCCGGATCAGCCGTGGCGAGCGGCTGGCGCGATACATCCATCGCCACGACCAGGCGGCATGCAGTATCTGGAACCGGTACCCGTCGACGACGATTCGCGACAATCCGAGCATCGCCAGTCCATCGTCGATGTCGACCGTGGCGCCCTGCTCCTCCAGCTGCTCGCGCACGGCGCGTGACGCCGCATCGTGCCCCGCCCCGACGGGAGCCGAGAGGATGAGTACGCGCATTGGGTGGATCATACAGAGGCGCCTACCGACGAGGTGGGCGGGGTCGAGTGCTCGAGGTGGGCTGCCAGGGCAGGTTCACAGCGCAGCGCCGACGTCCTGCCGCTCTGCGAGCGACACCAGCGGATAGTGGCCGTCGCTCTTTCGCAGCACACCGTCGGCGATCAGGCCATCGATCGCGGCCAGCACGTGCTTCTCGGTTCGGTGCGAGAGCTCGCCGTAGCTGGACAGCCGGTTGTGGCCGGCGCTGATCAGGTCGCGGCCGCGGCCGCCTCGCAGGATCTGCGTCAGCCTGGTGCGCCCGACTCCGCCGCGGGTCTCGTCCACGGCGAGCAGAACCGCGGCCCGCTCGTCGACCGCCAGCGGCGATCGCTGCGCGCGGTCGCCATGGTTGTCGCAGCACTGCTCGTCCGGCCGCGGCGCTGGGGTATCGCCGAAGTAGCCAAGCAGAACCTCGCGCCGGCAGCGCTCTCCAGCGGCGTAGGCGTCCATCGCCTTGAGCCGGTCCCAGCGCAGGTTCTCCTGACGCTTCATCGCCACCATCGCGGCCGCCAGGTGCGGTCGGCTGAGGGATGGCGCAGCCGCCCGTCCGGCAAGGCTGCCGCCGCGTGCCGGGAACAGCTCCAGCGCGCCGGCACGCTCCAGCACCGCGACGGCGACCCGCGGCTCGCCCACCGGCAGCTCGGAGTCATGTACCGCGAACACGCCGTTTGCGTCGGCGCGCGACGCGAGCACGCCGTGCACCTGCTCCAGCTGCTGTGCGCTCAGCCGCGCCCGCTCGATGAAGAACACCACCAGCCCCTTGTCCGCGGGCGAGTAGAGCAGCGTGCAGACGGCCGGCAGACCGTCGCGACCGGCGCGGCCGGCCTGCTGGTAGTACTCCTCGGGAGATGACGGGATGGTCCAGTGGACGACCGACCGCACGTCCGCCTTGTCGATGCCCATGCCGAAGGCGGTGGTGGCGGTGATCGCCTGCAGCTCGCCGTCCAGAAACTCACGCAGCGTGCGTGAACGCTGGTCGCTCGGCAGCCCGGCGTGGTACGGCGCAGCCGAGATGCCATCGGCGAGCAGGTGCGCCGCCACCTCCTCGCAGGTCTTGCGGCGCCCGCAGTAGATGACGGCCGGAAGCCGGCTGCGGTCCTTGAGGTGGGCCAGCAGCATGCGCGGCTTGCCGGCGTCGCCGGCCACCTGCACGACCTCGAAGAAGAGGTTGGGCCGATCGAATCCCGTGCGCGCCATGACGGGATCGCGAAGCCCGAGCGCCTGCACGATGTCGCGCGCCACGCGCGGCGTGGCGGTGGCAGTCAGCGCCATCGTGGGTGGCGATCCGAGGCGGGCGCGGACATCGGCCAGTCGGAGGTAGTCGGGGCGGAAGTCGTGCCCCCACTCCGAGAGGCAGTGCGCCTCGTCGATGGCCAGTCGAGTGACGTCCGCCTCGCCGATGGCATCCAGGAAGCGGCGGCTCGTGAATCGCTCTGGCGCCACGTAGACGAGGCGCGTCACGCCCGAGGCGATCCGCTGCAGCGCGGCGGCCACGTCATCACCGGTCATGCTGGAGGCGATCATCTCGACGTCGTGGTGTCCGCGGGCACGCAGGGCGGCGCACTGATCCTGCATGAGGGCGATCAGGGGCGAGACGACCAGCGTGACGCCGCTGTCGAGCAGCGCCGGTAGCTGGTAGCAGAGCGACTTGCCGGATCCGGTGGGCATGATCGCCAGCACGTCGCGGCCGGCCATGGTGCCCTCGACAGCGTCGAGCTGTCCGGGCCGAAAGGCGGGGAAGCCGAACAGGCGCTCGAGGTCGGCATCAAGGTCGCGTGCAGTCGTCTCCACACCGGAAGTGTCCCACGGCCCACGGACAGGCGAGCCGGCGGCCGCGCCCCGAATTATTGGAGTCAAAGCCCTGTCGTGGGGGAGTTGCGCGATCGACACCAGATCGCGACAGGTGCGCGGCATGGTTGGGCCGATCGCCGCTCGAGCCGAATTATTGGAGTCAAAGCCCTGCTGTGGGCGGTGCTGTCGATCGTGATGGATTCGTTACGCGCGGTCAGGCTGCCGCGCCGTCGGGCTTGGACGCCACGGCCGCTCGCGGCTCACGGCGCATCCAGGCGCATGCAACGACGCCGATCGCGCCCAGCAGCGCGGCTGCCAGGTAGGTGTGGCGCGCGCCGGTGACCACCGCCGGCACGTGCGCCCCGCTCTTCTCGGCGGCACGGACTGCGGCGTCACTGAGCGACGCCAGGAACACGATCCCCGCCACCGCCGTGCCCAGTCCCGCGCCGACCTGCCGCGCCAGCGGGATGCCCGAGGTCGACTTCCCCTCCCTGCCCTGCTCGCCGTCGGCCAGCACGACGGCAAACAGCGCCGGGCTGGCGACTCCCATGCCAAGGCCGGAGAAGGCGTACGCCACGATCGGCAGCGCCACGCCACCCAACGGCACCGCCATCACCAGCGTGGCAACAAACACCAGCGTGGAGCCGATCAGGATCTGATCGCGCGCCGGCGTGGTGAAGCGGGCCGCCATCATCGAGCCCGTCGTCCAGCCCAGCGTCGTCAGCACGAGCGCGAGCGCCACCACCCAGATCCGTTCGCCGAAGCCGACCTGGAGCTGCAACGGCAGGTACACCTCCGCTCCCAGAAAGGCCGAGCCGGCCGCCAGCGCGGCCACGTTCGCCGCCAGCGAGATCGGCCGATGGGTGAACACCGGCACCGCCGTTCGCCGCTCGTACAGCAGGAACGCGACTGCCGGGATAACCGCCAGGGCGGCGAACAGCGGATCGCGGGCGGCCAGCAGGAGCAGCAGCACCGTCGCCCCCAGCAACACCGGCCCCACCACGTTCAACGGATCGGCGGTGCCCGATCGCTCGCGGTCTGGATGCGAGCGCAGCGCCAACCGCGCCGCCCACGCGACGACGGCGATCATCGGCAGGTTGACCCAGAACACCCAGCGCCAGCCCACCGACCCCGTCAGCGCCGCGCCCATGGCCGGGCCGATCAGCGCCGAGACGCCCCACATCGCGGCATTCAGGCCGAACGCGCGCGGCCGCAGGTGCTCCGGCACCGACACCGCGAACAGCCCCAGCGGCACCGCGAACATGAAGCCGGCGCCAAGTCCCAGCACCCCCCGCGAGAGCGCCACCACCGGCATCGAGGGTGCCAGCCCGCCGACCACGTTGGCTGCCGTGAACAGGACGCAGGCGATCGCGAAGCTGCGGGCGACGCCGTAGCGGTCGATTACCGCTCCCGCCAGCGGCAGCGTGGTCACGATCGTGACCATGGTCGCGCCCACCGCGAGTGAGATCAGATCGACGCCGCCGATGTCCTGCGCCGCGCTGGGAAGCGCCGTCACGACCATCAGCGCGTCCAGCGATCCGAGGAAGGTCGCTCCCAGGGCCGCCACCATCAGCGCCCGGTACGAGGGGCCGAACAGGGCCGAGTAGCTGGCGGTCACGCCGGTGCCCGCCTGGCTGCCGCGATCAGCTGCATGGTTCAGAGGCGGTCAGGAAGCGTAGATCTTGTCCGTCGCCGAGTGCGTCTTGACGACGTGCCGCTTGAACAGGAGCTCGTCGTAGCTCAGTCCGGCAGCCGCACCCACCAGCTGGGCGAGGTGGAAGATTGGCATCTCCAGCTCGATGTCCGCCTCGCGCTCGGCCTTGCCCTGCCAGGCATCGAGCGAGAGGTGGCAGAGCGGGCACGGCGTCACCATCGCGTCGGCGCCGGCCTCCTTGGCCTCGACCAGCGGCTGGATCAGCTCTCCCAGCGCGACCTCGGCCCGCGCCAGCACGATCGGGAAGCCGCAGCACTTGATCTTGGACGGATAGTCCACCGCCTCCGCGCCACAGGCCTCGATGATCCGCTCCAGCGACTGGGGCCGATCGGGATCCTCGAAGCCAAGCAGCTTCGAGGGCCGCAGGATCTGGCAGCCGTAGAACGGCGCGATCTTCATGCCCGTCAGCGGCTTGTCGCAGATCTGCTTGAGCTTCTCGTAGCCGTCGCCCTCGGCGATCTCCCACAGCAGGTGGCGTACCTCCACGCCGCCCGAGTAGGAGGCGGCGCCAACCTCCTTGAGGTTGCGGTTGACGCGCTCGAGCAGGTCGGGGTCGGCCTTCAGCTTCTTGTCGGCCTGCCGCAGGTTGAGCGTGCAGACGTTGCAGATCGTCATCAGCGTGTCCTGGCCGAGCTGCTCCGCCTGGCCCAGGATGCGCGCGTTCAGGTGGAGGTAGTACTCGGGCCGCGCCTCGTGCACGTCGCCGGCACCGCAGCACGTGAAGCCGGGGATGTCGACCAGGTCGAAGCCGAGCTTGCCCGCGATCGCCCGGGTCGAGGCGTCGAGCTCCTTCTGCGACAGGCTGGCCAGGCAGCCAGGGTAGTACGCGTAGCTGCTCTTCACGGCGATCCTTCTTCCGGGGGGCGCTTGGGTCCGGCGTTCGCGGCCGCGCGCGCCTCGTTCTCCTGTGTCTCGATCAACTTGTGCAGCTTCCGCACCTCGTCCAACTTCTTGGCATTGTGCGGCTTGAGCGGATTGGGCACCTTGCCCACCCGCACCAGCTGCAGCGCGAACGGGATGTCCTTGATCGCGTTCACCGCGCCCACCGTCTCGGGCACCAGGTTGGTCTCGAGCAGGTAGCCGGTCTGGTGGGTGGACTTGACGAACACCTTGGCGTGCCGCGCGCCCTTGTCGGAGAGCATCCCCTCCTGGTAGATGGCCGTGCCCACCTTGGCGATCGCGTCACGCGGATCGACGCCCTTGGGACAGCGCTCCTGGCAGAAGTAGCAGCGGGTGCAGTCCCACACGCCGTGAGGCCCGTTGTAGAGCTCGAGCCGCTGCTTGCCACCGCGGTCGCGGACGTCCCCGACAAAGCGGGCCGCCTTGGCCAGCGCGGCCGGGCCGAGGAAGTCGGGGTCGGCCTCCATCGAGTTGCACTCCGAGACGCAGCAGCCGCACTGGATGCAGAGCGCCTCCTTCATGATCCGGTCGAGCTCCGCCTGCTGCACGCGCCATTCTTTGACCGGCGCATCGCCGTCGCCTTCGTCCAGGTACGGCTTGACAGCGCGGAACTTCTCCCAGAACGGATCCATGTCGACGACCAGGTCCTTGATCACCGGCAGGTTTCCCATCGGCGAGATGGTGGCGACGTGGCCCGCGTCGACCAGCGGCTTCATGGGCGTCTTGCAGGCCAGCACGGCGCCGCCGTCCATGCGCATGCCGCACGATCCGCAGACGGCCATCCGGCACGACTTGCGGTACGTCAGCGAGCCGTCAACCTCGTCCTTGATCACGTCGAGCGTGTCCAGCAGCGTGGCCGTCTCGGCCACGTCGACGGTATGGCTCTCCAGCCGAGGCTCATCGGTATCTGGGTTGTATCGCTCGATCTTGAGGGTGACTTCCACTGGTCGCTCCTAGTACGTGCGGACTGCCGGCTCGAACTCGGTGATGGTGACCGGGCGGTAGTCGAGCCGCACCTGGCCGTCGTCGTAATACGCAAGCGTATGCCGCAACCAGTTCTCGTCGTCGCGCTCGGGGTGGTCGATACGGCTGTGCGCGCCGCGGCTCTCTGTGCGCTCGATCGCACCGGTGACCAGGCAGTCGGCCATCTCGAGCATCGCACCCAGCTCGATCGCCTGGATCAGATCGGTGTTGAACGAGCGGCTCTTGTCGTGCACCACGAGCCCGCGGGAGTACCGCTCGCGCAGCTCGGTGATCGTCGCCTTGCAGGCCTCGAGCTTCTCGGCGCTGCGGAAGATGCCGGCGTTGTCGTACATGGCATCGGCCAGCTCGCGGCGCAGCACGTGCGGCCGCTCGCCATCGCTGACGTCCAGCATCCGTTGCAGCGAGCGCTCCGTGACCCGAGCAGCGGACGGCGAGAACACGCCGCCGGCGCCGTTGGAGCGCACGTCCTGCGCGGCGGCAGCCCCGGATCGGCGCCCGAACACGACCGTCTCCAGCAGCGAGTTGCCGCCCAGCCGGTTGGCGCCGTGCACCGATACGCAGGCGCACTCGCCGGCGGCGTACAGCCCCGGCATCGCGGTGCGGCCCCACACGTCGGTGTCGATGCCGCCCATGTGGTAGTGCGATCCCGGCCGCACCGGGATCGGCTCCTCGATCGGGTCGACGCCCGCGTAGTCCATCGCCAGCTCGCGCGATCCGGGCAGCCGCTCGTTGATGCGCTTGGCGCCCAGGTGCGTGAGGTCGAGCAGCACGCAGCCGTCGACGCCACGGCCGGCGTCGATCTCGGTCTGCTCGGACCGCGAGACGACGTCGCGCGAGGCCAGCTCGCCGGCGTTGGGGGCGTAGTTGAACATGAACCGCTCGCCCTCGGCGTTGCGCAGGTAGCCGCCCTCACCCCGGCAGCCCTCGGTGATCAGCACGCCGTTGGACTTGAGCGTGGTGGGATGGAACTGCATGAACTCCATGTCCTTAAGCGGCACGCCCGCCCGCCACGCCATCGACATGCCGTCGCCGGTGCAGGCGTAGGCATTGGTGGTGCCGCGGTACATGCGACCCAGCCCGCCGGTGGCCATGACGACGGCCCGCGCCTCGACGGCCTGCACGCCGCCCCGCTGTAGATCCCATGCCGTCAGCCCGACGCAGCGCTCGCCGTCGGTGACCAGGTCGAGCGCGAACCACTCCTCGTACACGGTGACACCGGCCTTGACGAGCTGCTCGTAGAGCACGTGGAGCAGCACGTGACCCGTGATGTCGGCCGCGTAGCAGGTACGGGGCGCGCCGCCGGCGCCGAACGGGCGCTGCGCGATGCGGCCATCGTCGGTGCGCGAGAAGATCGCTCCCATGTGCTCGAGCTCGTAGATGTCCCCCGGGCCCTCCTCGCACATGACAGCGATCGCATCCTGATCACCGAGGTAGTCGGAGCCCTTGACGGTGAAGAAGGTGTGCTTCTCGGGGCTGTCCTCGCCGGCGTTGCCCAGCGCCGCGTTGATGCCGCCCTCGGCCGCGCCGGAGTGGCTGCGAGTGGGATGCAGCTTCGACACGACCCCGACGTCGACGCCGTAGCGGGATGCCTCGATGGCAGCGCGCATACCGGCCAAGCCGGCACCGACCACCACCACGTCGTGTCGCACCATCAACGCCTCCGAGTTTCCGAGCGGTTCGCTGCAGGCAGACTACCAAGCCCGACGCGAGCGCCGCGCTGTAACACCGGCCGTGAGCCCCTTGTCACAAGCTCGTCACAAGCGCAGACAGAACGTGATTGTTGGGGTATCCTGGTGAGGCCCGCGACGGTACGCTCGCGCTTTTGAATCTGGGAGGAACGTTGGCGAAGATGGCCTTTGCTCTGCCCGCCGCACAGCGGCTGGTTCGTGATCTGTCACAAGAGCAGCTGCTCGAGCGGACGCACGCGATGGCGACCGCGCGGCGCACAAGCTACGGCGCCCCCAACGTGCAGACCACGGTGCTGGCGCGATCCAAGGGCAGCACCTTCATCGTGGCCGACGAGCCCGACTCCTACCCCCACCAGGCGATCGACCGCGACGAGTGGGAGCGCATCTCCAACCTGCAGGACGAGTACATCTCCCAGCAGGAGATGATCGTGATCAACGGCTACATCGGTGACGCCGGCGAGCGGCGGGTGCCGGCCCGGCTCTACATCGAGGCGGCGAACGCCAACATCGCCGGCATGCAGGACGTGCTCTTCTTTCACGATGGGGAGGGCGATGGTTTCGAGCCCGAGCTGCTGGTGATCTACACGCCCAACCTGGAGGCGCCGGGTTACCCTGACGACCGCCTGATAGCGGTCAACCTCGACCTGTACGTGACGCGCGTCTTCAACTCCGACTACTTCGGCGAGTCGAAGAAGGGCGGATTGCGGATGTGGAACCACCTTGTCTACGAGCGCGGGGGCCTGCCGCTGCACGCCGGCTGCAAGGTGATTCCGACCAGCTCTGGCACCAAGACCGGCATGATCGTCGGCCTGTCGGGCACGGGCAAGACGACCACCACCTTCACGCGCCAGAACGGCTCGCTGCCGGTGCAGGACGACTTCGTCGCCTGGTGGCCGGACGGCTCGATCTCGGCCACCGAGGCGGGATGCTTCGCCAAGACGTTCGCGCTCAACCCCAACGACGAGCCGACCATCTACGGCGCCGTCACCAAGCCGGGCGCCTACCTCGAGAACGTGAGCCAGAACGATGCCGGCGAGGTCGACTTCTTCGATGAGAGCTACACCAAGAATGGTCGCGCCGTGTTCTCGTTCTCGGATATCGAGGCGGCCGAGGCTGCGACCATCGGCCGCGCCGACTTCCTGCTGGTGCTGAACCGCAACGAGAACGTGATCCCGGCCGTGGCCAAGCTGGAGGGCCCGCAGGCGGCGGCATTCTTCATGCTCGGCGAGACGACCGGCACGGCGGCCGGCGGCAAGGACGAGGAGGGCGTCTTCCTGCGCGTTCCGGGAACCAACCCGTTCTTCCCGATGCACCACGACAACCAGGGAAACCGCTTCCTGGATCTGCTCGAGGCCAACCCGATCGACGTCTACATCATGAACACCGGACGCGTCGGCGGCAACGAGTCGGAGCCGAGCTCGAAGAAGGTGCGCATCCCCCACTCGTCCGCGATCGTCAAGGCGATCGCCGAGAACACGATCCAGTGGGAGGTCGACCCTGACTTTGGCTACAAGGTGGCCTCGCACGTCCCCGGCATCGGCGAGGAGGACATCGACGTCCTGCAGCCGCGGCGCCTGTACGAGGCGACCGGCCGGGCTGACGAGTACGCCCAGCGGGTGGCGAAGCTGAAGAGCGAACGGGTCGAGTTCCTGGGCAAGTTCCCCAGCCTCTCGGCGGAGATCGTCGACTCGGTCGGGTAGGCGGCGGGGCCCGATTACGCTGCCGCGGTGACGATTCGCGAGCCGATCTGCGGTCGGGAGGTCTGCCTGGCCGCGCTCTCGACGGCGACGGTGAGCGAGTGGGTGCGCTGGATGGACGATCCGGAGACGACACGCTACCTGTACGCCCCCGGCGAGCAGCCACGCGAGGAGCCCAGCGAGATCTCGCTGCTGGACTGGGGCCGCCGCATCCTGGCCGATCCCGAGCGGCTGGTGTTTGCGCTGCAGGATCGCGCCAGCGGGAGACTGATCGGCGATGCCAGGCTGACGCCGATCGGTCGTGGCCGGGCGAAGTTCTCGATCATGATCGGCGTGTCGGAGTTCCGCGGCCGCGGGCTCGGCCGCGAGGCGACCGAACTGGTGTGCCGGTTCGGGTTCGAGCAGCTCAACCTGGGCGCGATCGTGCTCGAGGTCGACCCGCGCAACCTGGCCGCCGTGCGGACGTACCTGGGCGCCGGATTCGAACGCGGATCGGGTGCCGCGATGCGCCTCACTAAAGGGCGATGGCTGGAGCTGCACGGCCCGGACGACCACGCGCGCGCCGCTTCCTGAGCCGTCCCGGGGCCGGTAGACTGGACGTCGTCGACCCGGGGAGGTGATGCTGGTGGAGGTGACGCTCGATCGCTCGGCCGCCCTGCGGCCGTTCCTCCCCCGGCTGACCATCCAGTGGATCGTCGAGCAGCCGGAGCAGCGCGTGCGCGCGATCGACGGCACCGTGGTGTTCGTCGACATCTCGGGCTTCACCAAGATGTCCGAGCGGCTGGCCCGCAATGGCCGGATCGGCGCCGAGGAGGTGACCGACGTGGTGGGCGACGTGTTCAGCCTGCTGCTTGGTACGGCCTACGCCAACGGGGGCGGCCTGATCAAGTTCGGCGGTGACGCACTGCTGCTGTTCTTTGCGGGCACCGATCACGCGCCCAAGGCCGTGCGCGCGGCCACGGGCATGCGTCGCACGCTCAGCGAGCTGGGCGGGATCGACACCTCGGCGGGCAAGGTGCGGCTGCGGATGTCTGTCGGCGTTCACTCGGATCTGTTCCACTTCTTCCTGGTCGGCGAGCGTCACCGCGAGCTGATCATGACCGGCGGGGCAGCCAGCGCCACCGTCGCGATGGAGGGCACCGCCGACGCCGGCGAGATCGTCGTCAGCCGGGCAACCGCAGACCTGATCGACCCCGGCCAGCTGGGCGCCGCCAAGGGCGACGGCATGCTGCTGCGCCGCCAGCCGCGAACGACGATCGGTCTGCGCGGCTTCCAGCCCCAGCCGCAGCCCGTGCCCGAGTCGATCGATATCTCGGTCGGCATCCCGGTCGCGCTGCGCCCTCTGCTGGTATCGGGTAGTGGCGACGCCGAGCACCGCCGGGTGACGATCGGCTTCCTGCACTTCGACGGCACCGACGCCCTGCTCCGCGAGATCGGTGACGACGCGCTTGCTGAGGCGCTCCACGAGCTTGTCAGCGCTGCCCAGGTCGCCTGCGACGATCACCGCGTCACGTTCCTTGGCACCGACATCGACCACGACGGCGGCAAGATCATCCTTGTGGCGGGTGCGCCGACCGCGAGCGGCGACGACGAGGCGCGGATGCTTGCTGCGCTACGGCAGGTGCAGTCGGCCGCAACCGCGATCCCGATCCGGGCCGGCGTCAACACCGGCCACGTGTTCGCGGGCGAGATCGGCCCGTCGTACCGGCGCACGTACACGGTGATGGGCGACGCGGTCAACCTGGCGGCGCGGGTGATGGCGAAGGCCGAGCCGGGGCAGGTGCTGGCGTCGCAGTCAGTGCTCGACTCGTGCTCGGTAACGTTTGACACGGCCGAGCTGGAGCCGTTCATGGTCAAGGGCAAGTCGCTGCCGGTGTACGCGTCGGTGATCGGTGCGCCGCGTGGTGCGAAGCTGAGCGCCGAGGCGCACGAGCTACCCCTGATCGGGCGAGACTTCGAGACCGCGCTGCTGCAGCGCGCGCTGCGCTCGACGCTGGAGGGCTCGGGGGTGCTGCTGGAGATCGCCGGGCCGCCCGGGATCGGCAAGACGCGGCTGCTGGCCGAGCTGCGGGCGGCCGCGGGCGAGGCGCGGACGATCGCGGCGGCGTGCGATCTGTACAGCGTCTCCGCGCCGTATCGCCCCATCCGCGACGTGATGCTGCAGGCGCTGGAGTTGGACGCCGACGCCGGCGAGGCCGCGATCATGGAGCGGCTGTCGCAGGTGGTGTCGGCCAGCGCGCCGCAGCTGGCGCCATGGTTGCCGCTGCTGGCGGTGCCGCTGGACGTCTCGGTGCCGCCCACCGCCGAGGTCGATCAGCTGGGCGAGCAGTTCCGCCGCGGCCGGCTGGAGCAGGCCGTCCACGATCTGCTCGACGCCGTGCTGCGCTCGGCGACGCTGATCGCGATCGAGGACGTGCACTGGATGGACGAGGCATCGTGCGAGCTGATACGCCACCTGGCGCGCGGCGTGGACGCGCGGCCATGGCTGCTCTGCGTCACCCGCCGTGACGAGCAGACCGGCTTCATCCCGCCGTCGATCGAGGGCACCGTCTCGGTCAAGCCCCTGCCGCTGACCGACGAGCAGATGCTGGAGCTGGTGGTTGCGGCGACCGAGCAGTCGCCGCTGCGGCCGCACGAGATGGCGGCGCTGGCCGAACGCTCGGGCGGCAACCCGCTGTTTCTGAAGGAGCTGTTGACGGCGGCACAGCGGGCGGGTGGCATCGAGGGGCTGCCGGACACGGTCGAGGCGATGGTGACGTCGCAGATCGACCGGTTGGCGGTGGAGGAGCGGCGGCTGCTGCGGCTCGCGTCGGTGCTGGGCATGACGTTCGCGCCCGACGACGCCGCACGGCTGCTGGATGGCGGAGCGGTGCCCGATCCCGCCGTGTGGCAGCGGCTGAACGAGTTCGTCACGGCGGACGGCGCGATGCTGCGGTTCCGGCACGCGCTGATGCGGGACGCCGCCTACCACGGGCTCTCGTACAAGCGCCGCCGCGAGCTGCATGGCAGGGCGGGACTCGAGATCGAGCGGCGGCGCAGCGGCGACGGACAGCTGGGGCTGCTGGCGTTGCACTTCTTCCACGCCCACGACCACGATCGCGCCTGGCGCTACTCACGGTCAGCGGCGGTGCACGCCGAGGCGAAGTTCGCGATCGTGGACGCGGCCGAGCACTACGAGCGGGCTTTGGAGGCGTCGCGCCGGGTGCGCCAGCCGGTGAGCGGGGAGGTGGCGGCGACGTTTGAGGCGCTGGGCGACCTGCGCGAGCGGATCGGCCAGTATCCGGAGGCGGCGCGCGCGTACTCGGACGCCCGCCGGCTTCAGACGGACGACGAGGTGGCGCAGGGCCGGCTCTGCTTCAAGCACTCGGTGCTGGCGGAGCGATCCGGCAGCTATCCGCAGGCGCTGCGATGGCTGCAGCGCGGCATGCGCGGCCTGGAGTCGCGCAGCGATCTGCCGGCGGTGCAGCAGCTGGCGCGGCTGGTGGCGTCGTATGGCCTGATCCGCCAGGCGCAGGGCCGGCGGCTGGACGCGGTGCGCTGGCTGACGCGGGCGATCGAGACCTCGCAGCGGGCGCAGGAGCGCGAGGCGCTGGCGCACGCCTACTTCGTGCTCGACTGGGCGCTGGTCGAGCTCGGCCGCGCGCAGGAGGCGGTGCACTCGCAACGCGCGCTGGAGCTGTACGACGAGCTGGGCAAGCTCGGCCCGTCAGCCACGATCTACAACAACCTGGGTATGTTCGCCTGGCTGGAGGGACGCTGGGACGAGGCGATCGAGCTGTACGACAAGGGCCGGCAGCTTCGCATCAAGCTGGGTGACGCGGTGGACGCGGCCACCGGCACGCACAACATCGCCGAGGTGCTGTCCGACCAGGGTCGGCTGGACGAGGCACGGCCGCTGTTCGAGGAATCGCTGCGCGTGTGGCGGGCGGCCGAGTTCGGCATCGGCGTGGCGTACGCCACCAGCAGCCTGGGCCGGGTGGCCAGCCGCAGCGGCGATTTCGCGCGCGCAGGTGAGCTGTACGACGCGGCTCGCGAGCAGTTCCGGGCGATGGTCTCGGAGGCCGAGCTGGTCGACACCGATGCGCGCATCGCCGAGGCGCTCTCGTTCCAGGGCCGCGCGCAGGAGGCGATCGAGCTGGCCTCGGCCGCGCTCGAACGGACGGCCGCCCGCGGCGGCGCCACCCAGGATCCGATGCTGCACCGGATCCGCGGCTACGCGCTGGCGCAGCTGGGCCGGCCGGCCGAGGCGCGGGCGGCGCTGGAGCTGAGCTTGGAGGCCGGCCGCACGCGCAACGCCCGCTACGAGATCGCGCTGACGCTGGACGCGCTCGCGCGCGTCAGCGAGCTCGACGGCGTGGCCGACGCCGCGCACCGGGCCGCGGCCGACGAGCTGCTGGCGACGCTTGGCGTCGTGCTGGTGCCAAGCGTGCCGCTGACGGCGATGCCCGCCGCGGTGACGACGGGCGCCTGATCCGGTCGGGTCCGGCTAGTGGTGCCCGGCCAAGGCGTCGCTGTCCGAGGTCAGGTTGATCTGAACCTGGATGTCGCCCTTATCCGCAGCACGCCCGGGGATTCCGGTGAGGACGGAGATCTGCTTGATGCAGGCACTTCCGGCCGTATCGGTGTAGCCGCCGATCGGCGTGGGCCGAGCGAAGTTCACGTTACCCGCTCCTCCCCTTAAGATCGGCAGTGAACAGAAGTGGGCCAGGCCAGGAGCATTCAAGTAGTTCGCACCGCGCGAGTCGTGCGCGGCGAGGAACGCCGACGTCTCGTAAAAGATCGGCAAGTTGTTGGGATAGCAGTTCGTGGCCGTCGTCCCTGACCCCGTCCCACAGGCCGGTTTCTTGGAGAGCGTGGTTGGGATCGTGCTCGAGTCCCACCTGATGATCATGACAAGCGGCTTGGAAGGCTGGTCGTAGCCGGCGAGCGCGCCAAGGTTCTGGGCTCCCGTTGTGGAGATGCAGCTTCCGAACGTCCCACACACGAAACTTGTGAGATCAACGTGCCCTTGCACCCCGAACACGCCCCCGTTTCCGCTGGGAACGATGTACTGAACGCAGGTTGGGTGGTCGAGGGTGGCTGTTGTACAGGTGGTCAGGGTCGTGCTCGTGCCGGTCGGCACCGCGGTAGCCACGGCATTGACCGACGGCGTGGCGACAAACTTCGCAGGATCTCCTGTCCCGGCCGCATTAAGGGCGCTCACCTTGAAGGTGTAGCCGCCTAGCAAGTCGTTGTTGAGCCCGGAGATGCTGTATCGGTAGCAGTCGTTTGCCCCAATGTTTCCGCACGCGCCGGTGGTCGCGGGAAGGGGAAGATTGAAGGTCTGGGTCGACCCACCCCCTGTGGGCGTGACCTTGATCTGGTAGCTCGTAATCGATTGGCCGCCCTCTTGGGCTGGCTGCTCCCAAGTCAAAAGCGCGGAGATCGGCGTAGCCGGTTGGCCGTTACCGGGGATCACAAACAGGTTCTGCGGCGGACTCGGCGCGGTGTGGATGTTCAGATACGCGTGCGTCGCAGTAATGCTGTTGTTGTCGGAGTTTGGGTCCCCAGTCGGGCTCTGGACGACGGCGGACGCCGTCTGGTTGACCGCGATCGGACCGCTCACTCGGGTGCCTAGGCACGTCGGGCTGTACTGGTGACCGAGGCAGGGGTCGGCCTTCACCACAATGCTCACCGTTCGACTGGTTCCGGGCGTGATTGGGAGTGGCAGCAGTGCACTCACACTTTGCTCGACCAGCGTCGACGGTACCTCGAACGTGGCACCTTGGGCGTCGGACGGGCCAGTGTTCGTAAACGTAAACGAGAGCGTGGCAGTCGAGACTCCATTGGCGAGCAGGCAAGGTGGGGAGGCCGGAACAACAGTGCACCCGGTCGACGAGACCGTCATGGAGGTTGCCTCGAGATTCGCGACCGTGACGACGTCGACGATCGCATCACCGTCGTTATTGAAGGATGTGCCAGATGGCTCCGGCGTGGCGCTGCCACCCGTCGCAACCGACGCCTGATCGTCGTGCGAACCGTCGATTACGGAGTGGTCGACTTTGACTCCAACCGTGAACACGTGTGTCTTCTGCGGATCGCGTTCGTCGGCGGCCGTGCAGACGACCGTCTGACCCAACGCTGGCATTCCCGTGGCCGAGCACCCAGTGCCCGATTGGAACACAAACCCCGCCGGAAGATGATCGGTCACCGAATAAGAGCCATTGTGGTCAGAGGGGCCGTTGTTTGTGACGGTGTAGACGTACGAGAATGCCCCGTTGACGGCATCGCCCGCCACATACGGCGGGGTCACCGCTACGGGATGGGTCGTCGAAACCACCAACGCCAGATCCGCCCGAGCGATCACGTGCACGGTCGCGGAGTCCGTATCAGGATGGGTCGTGTCCGGTGCCGACTCCGGTCGAGTCGGCACCACCTCAGCCTGCACCACGTGATCACCAACCGAAGCGCCATGCAGCACATTCACCGGCAACGCGAACGACGCATGATCCAACGACGCCGACGTCGGATCCAGATTCGACCCATCGCACGTCACCACCAAACCCGACGGCGAGCAGTCACTCGGCAACGTCCCAAACGACAAATCAGACCCCGGCAGCGTCACCTTCGCCTGCCACGTCCCGCTGTCCGACGCCCCATAATTCGTCACCGTCGCAGTCGCAACAAACGAATCCAACCCCGCCACCTGAGAAGCAGACGGAACACCACTCAACACAACCCCAAGATCCGCCCGAGTTTCGACGGTTATGTCTTGGGACCCGGTGGTCGAGGTGAATCCACCGTCAGAACTTGAGGTCGAGAATCCGATTGCGCTGGTGCCCGCCGCGTTGTGGGCCGCGGTGAGCAGAACGGCGAACGAATCGGGCGGGTCAGTTTGGCCAAGCGCAGGTCGATTACAGTTGATGGTTGTTGGATCGCCCCCGGGAGACGTGCAGTTGGTGTCGCTCCCCGACAGCGTCACACCGGACGGGAGGGAGTTCAGAGTCAGCGTGTACCCGGTTGGTAGATCGGGGCCGCCGGTGTTGGTGACCTGCACCCCGACCGAAAAGTCGGAGCCGCCGGCGACGGCGGCTCCACCAGAGGGTGGCGTGATCTGAACTGTCAGCGTTCCCACGACGCCTTGACTGACGGCAGCGTTCGAAAGCGCGCCGATGGCGAGCACAGCAACTACGCCGAGAACGTACCCTGGGCGCCGCCAACCGCGATTCGATCTGGTCATTCTCACGCTTCCCCTCAGAACGGAGCCATTCTGGCCCTACGACGAGGGAGAGTCAAGGGGTAACCTGTCTACGCCGCCTCGGGCGTCGTCCGCTGCTCGATCGGCTCGTAGGCGTGCGGCGCCGGCCCGATGTACTCGGAGCTGGGTCGGATCAGGCGGTTGTCCCCGTGCTGCTCGATCACGTGCGCGGCCCAACCCACGACCCGGCTCATGGCGAAGATGGGCGTGAACAGCCCGGTCTCGATGCCCAGGTAGTGGTAGGTGGAGGCGGAGTAGAAGTCGACGTTGGGGTACAGGCCCTTCTCCTCCAGCACCGCGTGCTCGATGTGCTCGCTCATCGCGAACCACTGCGGCTCGTCGGATCGCTCGGCCAGCGTCTTGCTGAACCGCTTCAGAATCACGGCGCGCGGGTCGTACGTCTTGTAGACGCGGTGGCCGAAGCCCATGATGCGCTGCTTTCGGTCGAGCCGGCCGCGGATCTCCTGCTCGATGTTCTCGTCGGTGCCGATCTCGGCCAGCAGGTGCATCACCTGCTCGTTGGCGCCGCCGTGCAAGGGGCCCTTCAGCGCGCCGATCGCGCCGGTGATGGCTGAGTGCATGTCAGACAGCGTCGAGGCGATCACGCGAGCGGTGAACGTGGAGGCGTTCATCTCGTGGTCGGCGTGAAGAATCAGCGCGACGTCAAACGTCTTGGCGGCCTGGTCGTCGGGCCGCTCCCCGGACAGCATCCACAGGAAGTTTGCGGCGTGGCCCAGCTGCGCTTCCGGCTCGATCGGCTCGAGACCACGCCGGCGACGATCGTAGCGGGCGACCATGGTCGGCATCTTCGCGATCAGCCGGCTGGCCTTGCGGAAGTTGGCCTGCTCCTCGTTGGAGGCCTTGTCCGGATCGTCGAACGAGTCGGCCGAGACGGCGGTGCGCAACATCTCCATCGGCGCCGCGTGGCTTGCCAGCATGTCGATCACCGACGCCGTCTCCTCCGACAGCGGTCGCGCCGCGCACAGATCGGCGTTGAACTCCTCCAGCTCGGACGCCGTCGGCAGCCGCCCCTTCAGCGTCAGGAAGCAGACCTCCTCGTAGCTCGAGTGTTCGGCCAGGTCGCCGACGTCGTATCCACCGTAGATCAGCACTCCGTTCGTGCCGTCGATCGAGCACAGCCGGCTACGCGCGACGACGATCCCCTCGAGTCCTCCCTTGTCCGCCATGGCCGCCTTTCGCTGGTTCGACTTCGACCGGATGGTAGCCAATCGTGCGAGAATCGAGCCGATCGAGAACCATCAAGCGTCGTCTGGGGGAATGTGGGCATGAGCCGTCTCAAGATCACTGTCGTCGGTGCGGGCAACGTCGGTGCGACCACAGCGCAGCGTCTGGCCGAGCGCGACTACGCCGACGTCGTGCTGGTCGACATCGTCGAGGGCCTGCCGCAGGGCAAGGCGCTCGACCTGAACGAGACCGGGCCGGTGGTGGGGTACGAGCCCAACGTGGTGGGCAGCAACGGCTACGAAGAGACGGCCGGCTCGCACATCTGCGTGATCACGTCGGGCATCGCCCGCAAGCCGGGCATGAGCCGCGACGATCTGCTGACCACCAACCAGAAGATCGTCGGCGACGTGACCAAGAACCTGGTCGCGCACTCGCCGCAGACGATCCTGATCGTCGTCACCAACCCGCTGGACGCGATGTGCCAGGTCGCCTTCAAGGAGTCCCGCCTGCCCCGCGAGCGCGTGATCGGCATGGCCGGCGTGCTCGACTCGGCCCGCTTCCGCACCTTCCTGGCCTGGGAGCTGGGCGTCTCGGTACGCGACGTGACCGGCTTCGTGCTCGGTGGCCATGGCGACCAGATGGTGCCGGTCACCTCCTACACAAACGTGGCTGGGATCCCCGTCAGCGAGCTGATCCCCGCGCCCCGGCTGGCCGAGATCGTGCAGCGCACGCGCGACGGCGGCGCCGAGGTGGTCAAGCTGCTCAAGTCAGGCTCGGCCTATTACGCGCCCTCCGCGTCGGTCTGCGAGATGGTCGACTCGATCGTGTACGACCAGAAGCGGGTGCTGCCCTGCGCCGCCCACCTGGAGGGCGAGTTCGGGCTGCACGGCATCTTCATGGGAGTGCCTTGCCGGCTGGGCGCCGGCGGCCTGGAGGAGATCGTCAAGATCAGCCTCAACGAGGACGAGCAGCGCCAGCTCGAGAAGTCCGCGGCGGCGGTGCGTGAGCTGGTCGAGGTGATGGGGCTGTCGTAGCCCTCAGGCGGGTGGCGCGTCGCGGCGCGAGAGCGCCTTCAGCGAGAGCATCTCGAAGCAGGCGCTGGCCGCCACCCAGGCGGTGATGTTTGCCGGCTGGTCGTAGACCGGCGCCACCTCGACGCAGTCGAAGCCGCGGAAATCGATCCCGGTCAGCGCCCGCAGGTAGGCCAGCGCCTGGCTGCTGGACGGCCCGCCCACTTCGGGCGTGCCGGTGGCCGGCGCGAAGGCCGGATCGACGAAGTCGATGTCGAACGAGAGGTAGGCCGGCCGGCCACCGACCCGGGCACGGACGCGGTCGCCGTACTGTCCTGGCGTCAGCGTCTCGAGCTCGTCCCAGTAGATCGCGTCGTAGCCCAGCAGCCGCGGCGCCTCCACGTCGTCCGCTCCGTACAGCGTGCCGCGCATGCCGGCCTGCACCGACGCTCGCGGATCGACCAGGCCCTCCTCGACGGCGCGCCGAAACACGGTGCCGTGAAAGTAGCGCGCGCCGTAGTAGGAGTCCCACACGTCGGCGTGGGCGTCCAGGTGCACCAGCGCCAGCGGGCCGTGCACCGACGCCGCCGCCCGCAGCTCGGCCAGCACCATCGAGTGGTCGCCGCCCAGGCACAGCGGCGTCACGCCCGCAGCGTGGATCGGTCGCAGGAAGGCCTCGATCCGCTCCAGCGTCTGCTCGTGGTAGCCGGGCACCGTGGGCGAATCGCCATAGTCCACCATCGAGAGATGCTCCGTCACGTCCACGCGGAGGTGGGGGTTGTAGGGGCGCAGCAGCGCCGCCGCACTGCGGATCCCCTCCGGGCCAAAGCGCGCCCCAGACTTGAACGAGACGGCGTCGTCGGTGGGGATGCCGAGGATCGCAACGTCCACGTCATCCAGCGTCTCGACGTGCGGCAGCCGCATGAACGTGCGAGGACCCGAGAAGCGGGGCGTGACAGACGAGTCGGCGGGGCCGTAGCGCATCGGTGGGTATCGTACCGGCGTGGATCTGGGACTGAACGACACAACCGCGATCGTGTGCGGCGCCTCGTCCGGCATCGGCCTGGCGATCGCCCAGACGCTGTCCGCGGAGGGCTGTGCCGTGACGATGCTGGCACGCGACCGCGACCGGCTGGAGGCGGCCGCGGCCACCGTGCCCGGCTCCCTGGCGGTACCCGGCGACGTGCGCGACCAGCAGGCGCTTGAGCGCGTCGTGGCCGAGACCGTGTCGGCCCGCGGGCGGCTGGACATCCTGATCAACAACGCCGGCGGTCCGCCCGCCGGCAGCTTCGAGTCGACGCCGCCGGAGGCGTGGATCGAGGCCTTCGAGCTGACGCTGCACTCGGCCGTACGGCTGACGCGCATCGCGCTCCCCCACCTCAAGGCAAGCGGCCGCGGCCGGGTCGTCAACGTCGCCTCGTGGTCGGTGCGCGAACCGATCGACGACCTCGTGCTGTCCAACGCGATCCGGCCGGGCGTGATCGGTCTGGCAAAGACGCTATCTCACGAGCTGGGCGGCCACGGCATCACCGTCAACACGGTCGCCCCGGGCAAGATCGACACGCCCCGGGCGCGCGAGCTGTCGGCACGGCACGCCGACCCGGATGCCGCCCTACGGGGCGAGCTGCTCTCGATCCCGGCCGGGCGGGTCGGCACCGCCGCCGAGGTGGCGGCCGCCGTCGCCTTTCTCTGCTCACGCAGCGCTGGCTACATCTCCGGCAGCGTGCTGCCCGTGGACGGCGGCGCGCTGCGGGGAATCTGGTAGCAATCATGAGCTCGTATCGTTAACCGCGTGCCAACCTGCTACCGCCATCCGAATCGCGAGACGGGCGTCAGCTGCTCCAACTGCGGCCGACCGATCTGCCCCGACTGCATGACCCAGACCCCGGTCGGCATCCGCTGCCCGGAGTGCAGCGGTCGCACGCGGGTCAAACGGCCGGCCTTCCTGATGGGGCACGAGCCGTACCTGACGATGCTGCTGATCCTTGCAAACGTCGGCATGTACGTGATCACCAATCCGAGCCTCGGCCTGGGCGGAGGGCTGTTCAGCGGCACGCTCAACGCCCGTGGCACCGGCCTGACGCTGTTCGGGCCGGCCGTGCAGAACGGCGAGTACTACCGGCTGGTCAGCTCGGCCTTCATCCACTACGGGCCTGCGCACATCGCGTTCAACATGTACGCGCTGTACCTGCTGGGCTCGGCCCTTGAGCGCTACGCGGGCAGCTTCCGATTCGGCGCGATCTACCTGCTGTCGGCGCTGGGCGGCAGCTTCGGCGCGCTGCTCGTCTCGCCAAACGCCCAGACGGCCGGCGCATCCGGCGCCATCTTCGGCCTGATGGGCGCGATGCTGGTGCTGGAGCGACACCGCGGCGTCTCGCTGCTCGGCGGCTCGATCGGCGGACTGCTGGTGATCAACCTGATCTTCACGTTCGGCATCCCCGGCATCTCGATCGGCGGCCACATCGGCGGCCTGATCGCGGGCATCGCGTCTGGCATCGTGCTGTCGGGCTATGGCCGCGGGCACCTGGCACACGGCCGGATGACGCCGCTGACCGCGCTCGGGCTGGTCGTGATCGGCGTTGCCGTGGTGGCCGGCTCGCTGGCAGTGGCGGGCGGGTGATGGGGCTGCGGCGACCTCAGTGGCCGGTCGTGCTGGCGGTCGCGTTCGCGCTCCCCAGCGGCGGATTGCTGTACGGCTGGGAGACGCAGTCGGGCTACTACGCCTTCCTGCCCGATCCCGCCCACCCGGCGGCTCAGGTGGTGCACGTCGCTGGAGAGCAGCAGCCGGCCCAGGGCAGCGGCTTCTACTTCGTCGACGTCAACCTGCTCCAGGCCAACCTGATTCAGAAGCTGTGGGCCGAGCACCTGGTGGACGGAGCGGCACTCGTGCCCGATAGCCAGATCCTCAGCCCCGGCCAGTCCAACCAGCAGCGCGTCAGCGAGGACATGCGGGCGATGACCAGCTCCCAGCAGACGGCGCAGGTGGTGGCCGAGCGAGCGCTGGGTAAGCCGGTCACGATCGACCCGCTGGGCGCGCAGCTGGTGGCGATCGAGAACGGCCTGCCCGCCGCACGGGCGGGGATCAAGGCGGGCGACATCGTGACCGCAGCCAACGGCCACCAGGTGCATTCAGCCGCCGATCTGATCTCCGCCATGAGCGGTGTCAAGCCCGGCGCACAGGTGCAACTGGTGTTGACCAAGGCCGGCTCCGTGACGCTGACGACGGTCGCCAACAGCAAGCTGCCCGGCCGTGCGCTGATCGGCGTCTCGATCGACGATGCCGTGCGGGTCGGCCGGATTCCGATCCCGGTCACGTTCTCGACCGGTGGCATCGGCGGGCCGTCCGCCGGGCTGGCCTTCTCGCTCGAGATCTACGACGCCCTCAGCGGCCGCCACCTGCTGAACGGCCACAAGATCGCGGTCACCGGGGAGCTCGATCTGAGTGGCGGGGTGCACGAGATCGGCGGCGTCCAGCAGAAGACGGTGGGCGCGATCGACGCCGGCGCGGACGTCTTCATCGTGCCCAAGGGCGCCAACGAGCGTGACGCTCGCGCAGCGGCGCACGGACGCATCACGATCATCGGCGTGACAAGTTTCGACCAGGCGCTGGCCGCCATCCGGAAGCTGCCGAAGCGGTGACGGAGTGGTGAAACCTTCTGCCGCAAACACCGAATATTCCACCCGGGCAACGGTGGATCAGCGGGCGCGAGGTGCATACACTGGCCCCTCGCAACGTCTTGGACGATCCTCCACCGAAGGGCACCACACATGGCACAGAAGGCTCGATGCGTCACCTGCAACGACTGCTTCTTTCGCAAGACGAGCCTCTGCGCACTGGATATCAGCGAGCCCTGTCCCACCTTCCGCCCGGTGCTGAGGGGCCGCATGGTCGCCCCCCGACAGCCGCCCCTGGTCGAGCCGACGCCGCAGTACCTGCCCGCAGCATGGGCCGGTGGCGCTCGCGTGGCCGCCTCCGTCGCCTGACACGTTCCCTCCAGCCTCCGCGCGCTGCGGCGGTGCTAGGCCCCGGCCGGGGCGAGTGACTCGCTGAGCAGCGAGCCCAGACGCGCGATGCCCTCGCTGATCTGCTCCGGCGAGACGGCGCTGAACGCCAGCCGCAGCGACGATCCGCCACCTCCGCCGGCGCAGAAGTCGCTGCCCTTGACGAAGGGCACGCCCCGCTCGGTGGCGGTCGCCAGCAGCTGGCCGGTGTCGATCGTCGCCGGCAGGTCGACCCAGTAGAAGTATCCGCCCTGCGGCGTCGTCCAGCGCGAGCCGTGGGGGAAGTGCTCGCTGAGCGCCGCCTCCATCGCGTCGCGCCGCTGCTTCAGCTGCTCGGTGGCGCGGGCCACGTTGGGCTCGAACCGGCCCGCCTTGCAGTACGCGGCCAGGGTCGCCTCGGCGAACGTGTTGGGCGCGATGTAGGTGTTCTCGGATAGCTTCGAGAGGGGGGCGACCAGCCGCTCGGGCAGCACCATGTAGCCGGTGCGGATGCCGGGCGCCACCGTCTTTGTGAAGGACGAGGAGTAGACGACGTTGTCGCCGCCATCGATCTCGTGCAGCGTCGGCGCCGCCTGGCCCTCGAACCGCAGCAGGCCGTAGGGGTCGTCCTCCATCACCAACACGCCGTACTGCTGCGCCAGCTCGACCACACGCCGCCGGCCCTGCTCGGGCAGCGAGACGCCGGCCGGGTTCTGGAAGGTCGGGATCACGTACAGCAGCCGCGCGGATGGGTGCTGCTGCAGCGCCAGCTCGAGCTGCTCGGTGTCGATGCCCTCGGCGGTCAGCGGCACCGGCACCACCTCGGCGCCGAAGCTGCGCAGCGAGATCAAGGTGCGATCGTAGGTGGGGTCCTCGACCAGCGCCAGGCCGCTGCTCGCGCCCAGGAAGAGGTGCTGGGCGAGGAAGGCGACGCCTTGCAGCGAGCCGTTCACCATCAGCACGCGCGAGCCGTCGACGCCGTGGCGGGCGCCGATCCACTCACGCAGCGGCGGGTAGCCGCCGGGGCCATAGCCCAGCGCGCGGGCGCCGTCCTCGCGCAGCGCGGCGATGGCCGCGGCCTCGAGATCGGCCACCGGCAGCATGTCGGCCGAGGGAACGCCCCGCGTGAAGGGGATCGGGTTCATCGCGTCTGCAACCTCGTGAAAGCCTTGGCAGCCAGTTCGGCTGCGGCCGTCGGGCTGTCGCCGACCTCGATGCCCAGATCCTCCAGCGCCTTCTTCTTGCCGCGGGCGGTGCCCGAGGAGCCGGAGATGATCGCGCCGGCGTGCCCCATCGTCTTTCCGGGAGGTGCCTGGAAGCCGGCGATGTAGGCCACCACCGGCTTGGTCATGTGCTCGACGATGAAGGCTCCGGCCAGCTCCTCGTCGTCGCCGCCGATCTCTCCCACCATCACCACCATCTCGGTATCGGGATCGTCCTGGAACCGCTGCAGCACGTCGATGAACGAGCTGCCGACGATCGGGTCGCCACCGATGCCCACGATGGTCGAGTTGCCCAGTCCGAGGTCGGCCAGCTCTTTGCCGATCTGGTACGTGAGCGTGCCCGACCGCGAGACGAGGCCGATCCGCCCCGCCGCGAACACCTGCGCGGGGATGATGCCGACGTTGGCAACGCCGGGCGTGAGCGCACCCGGGCAGTTGGGCCCGAGCATCGTCACGCCGCGCGGCCGGATGTAGTTGTAGACGCGCATCATGTCGTGTGCGGGGATGCCCTCGGTGATACAGATCACGGTGCCGCAGCCGGCGTCGACCGCCTCGTAGATCGCGTCGGTGGCAAACCTGGGCGGCACGAACACCATCGCCGTGTTGGCGCCGCGCTCGGCCACCGCCTCGGCAACGGTGTTGAAGACGGGCACGCCGTCCACGTCCTGGCCGCCCTTGCCCGGCGTTACGCCAGCCACCAGGTTGGTGCCGTAGTCGCGGTTTCTCAGCGCGTGGAAGCTGCCCTCGCGGCCAGTGATGCCCTGCACCACCAGCCTCGTCTCCGAGCCGACGATGATCGCCATCAGGCGGCCGTCCCTTCGACCAGCTCGATCACTCGCCGGGCAGCGCCCAGCATGGTGGCCTCGACGTGCACGTTGGCCGGCGCCGCGTCGGCCAGCATCGCGCGCCCCTCGTCGGCGTTGGTGCCGTCCAGCCGCACCACGATCGGCAGCGTCACCGCCAGCCGGTCGAGCGCCGTCAGGATGCCCTGCGCCACCTCGTCGCAGCGGGTGATACCGCCGAACACGTTGAACAGCACGGCCCGCACGGCGGAGTCGTACAGCAGCACCTCCATCGCGGTGGCGATCGCTTCGGCGTTGGCGCCGCCGCCGACGTCGAGGAAGTTGGCCGGGCCGTCTCCGTGAGCGCGGCCGGCGTCGGCCACCACGTCGATGGTCGACATCGCCAGCCCGGCGCCGTTGGCGAGCGTACCGACGTTGCGGTCACCCTCGAACCAGTGCGCGGGCCGCGGCTGGCCGGTCTCCAGCGTGCCGTTCTCGAGCTTGACGAAGTTGACGCCCTTCTCGTGCGCCAGCTGCTCCTGCGGGTTGGTGGCCTCGACGTCGCGCATCCCGGCGATCTCGGGCTGGCGATAGAGGGCGTTGTCGTCGACCGTGTACTTGGAGTCGAGCGCGCGCACCAAGCCGTCGGTGGTGACGATCAGCGGATTGATCTCGACCAGCAGGGCGTCGGTCTCGACGAACGCGCGGTAGGCGTTCTCGATGATGCCGCTGACCTGCGCCACCTCGTCGGCGGGAATGCCGGCCGCCGCACACAGCTCGCTGACGTCGGCGGGCTGCAGTCCGGCCAGAGGATCGATGTGCCGTCGCACCAGCAGCTCGGGCGTCTCGGCGGCCACCTGCTCGATCTCGATCCCGCCGGCGGTGGTGAGCATGAACAGCGGCCGCTTGGCGCCGCGATCGAAGGTGATCGAGAAGTAGTACTCGCGGGCGATGTCGGACGCGTTCTCGACCCACAGCCGCCGCACGACGTGGCCCTTGATGCCCATGCCGAGGATGTCCGCCGCCCGCTGCTCGGCCTTGTCGGGCGTGGCCGCGA
The DNA here is from genome assembly GCA_038212095.1 of Gaiellales bacterium. Lineage (GTDB taxonomy): Bacteria > Actinomycetota > Thermoleophilia > Gaiellales > JAICJC01 > JAICYJ01. The sequence continues at coordinate 135,077 of JBBQUW010000003.1, forward strand.
GCTTGATGCCGCCGGCCTTGCCTCTGCCGCCGACCTGCACTTGGGCCTTGACGACAACCGCGCCGCCCAGCCGCTCGGCGGCCGCCCGAGCCTCGGCAGGCGTGGTCGCCAGCGCGCCGTCCGAGACGGGAATGCCAAAGCGCGCGAACAGCTGCTTACCCTGATACTCGTACAGATCCATGCCCGCGGGAGTCTATCGGCGGTCACCGGCATGGGCTCCGCAAGGCGGTATGGACCGCACTTACATATCCATAACAAAATGGACGCAACTTCCTGACATTCGGCACGGACAATCGCGGAGGACGCTGCGAACGAACGTGCCCACACTTCGCAGCTTACCTGCCTCCTCCGACGGCCCGCTTGCGGGTCGTCGGTCTTTAAAGGGCGTGTCAGGAGGCCACGCGGAAGCCGAGCGCCGTGATCGCCGCGGCGATCCGGCCGGCGTCGACCAGTCCCGGGTCGAACGTCACCTCGACCTCGTCGCCGATGTGCTCGGGGACGACGCTGCTGATCCCGGCCAGCGCACCGACGGCATCGCGCACGCGCCGCTCACAGCCGCCACAGGTCATGCCCAGCACCTCGAAGGTGAGCGTCTCCACCGCCGCAGCGCGCCTACTGCTGCTTGGCCAGGCTGACCGCGGCCACCGACGCCACGTACGCCGCCACGTCCTGGGCATTCTGGCCGGAGAGCAGGCCGGCGGGCATCGGCGCAGGGCGGGCCAGCGGGAATCCGAGCTGGATCTGCTCGCGTACCAGCGCCTCGAACGAGGTGTTTTGGAAACCATTCAGGCGTGGCTGCAGGTACGCATCATCCAGGTTTGGCCCGATCACGCCCTTTGTGCCTGCATCCGCCAGCGTGTGGCAGCCACCGCACGTGGCGGTGAACAGCTTCTTGCCATTGGCCAGGTCGGCCTGGCCAGATCCTGCGACGCCGGACTGCACTCCGCAGCCCGATGCGGCGAGCGCCGTTCCGCCAAGGACTGCGGTCAGCGCGAGGATGGCGAGCGGGCGTCTCACGGGCGCGAAGCCTACCAAGTCCCGCGGGCGCTCTGCGGGGGATAGGCGCCGCGCCACGTGACCGACTCGGCGGCGGCTGTGGCGCCGAGCGAGAGCGCGGCATCGATCGTCATGCCATCGGCGAGGCCGTAGAGCAGTCCTGCGGCGAAGGTATCGCCGGCGCCGTACGCGTCGACCAGCGGCGCGGGCGGTGAGACGGCGGCGTATCCCGTGCCGCCGGCGGCGCCCTCGGTGACGATCACGTGGTCGGGTCGCACCGCCAGGCGCCCCAGATCGAACTGCTCGCCCCGGTCGCGTCCGCTGCCAACCAGCACGTCGACGCGCACGCCGCTCTCGACCAGCGCGTCGAACCGGCGCGCTGTCACGACCACCACGCCGGCGCGGCGAGCCAACTGCAGCGTGCGGGGATCGCGGCCGGTGAAGTAGACGCCCGAGGCGGCGGACAGCTCGCCCCACGGCAGCGGGTCGTCGGCGGTGGGATGCAGGTTCTCGCCGATCACGCAGATCGTCCGCTCGCCGGACAGGTCGCGCATCACCAGCCCGCGCGTGTGGGGCGCCGGCCGCGGCGCCGCCAGCACCCGGATGCCCAGCCGCTCCAGCTCCTCCACCAGCGGCACGTCATCCGCGGCGGCGGTGAAGAAGCTGACCTCGGCGCCCATCCTGGCCAGCGCGGCGGCCGTCACCGCGCCGCCGCCGGCCGGCTGCACCAGCGGATCAGTCAGGTGCACGATCTCGCCCGCCGAGGGGATGAACGGGGCATCGGCATGCGTCACCCATTCGACATGGCCGACCACGGCCAGCTTCAGCATGGGGCAAGGGTAGCGGCGACGCTGACCGGTCGTGAAAGGACGGCCCGGCTCTGGTAGCGTGAAAGCGATGGACCCGGACACCGACGTCCTGATCTCACGACTGCGCGAGCGGGCGGCCGACTCCTCGCGACGAACCGACCTGGTGCCGACCGTCTTCGACGACGAGGTCGGCGGCATGGCGCACGACCAGCTGCGAAGCAGCCTCGACTCGATCGCCGGCGACCTCGGTCTCCTCGTCTCGGCTATTCAGACCGGCTCACCGATCGATCCGGCCGTCCATGAGCGAGCGGAATCGGTACGCGAGAGCATGACCCGATCGGCGCCACGCGCGTTGCCTTCACCGGCAACCTGCGCAGCGGTCTCCCAAGCCGAGGCCCGGCTCGGCGTCCCGCTTCCAGACCTGCTGCGCCGCCTCTACCTGGAGGTGGCCGACGGCGGCTTCGGTCCCCACGCCGGCCTGCTGCCGGTGGAGCGAATGGCTGCGACCTACGCCGAGCTGCGATCGGGCTCCCCCAGCGAGGTGGAGAGCGACGAGTGGCCCGAGGGCCTGCTGCCGATCGTGGCGATCGATGCCGGCCACGCCTGCCTCACCGCGGCCACCGGCCAGATGCACGAGAGCGACTTCGAGCAGACCGTTGACGACGGCACGTTCGGGCTGGTGATCCGCGAGATCTCCCCATCACTCCACGCCTGGCTCACGGAGTGGCTCGACGAGCCAGTCTCCTCTGCGGTGCACCCGGCGGCGCTGCACAGCTCGATGGTCGACCAGGCGCGCGAGTCGCGTGCGCGGATCGCCGCCATGACGCCGGAGGAGCGCGCGGCGCTGGGGCTGCCCGAGCACGGCTGGGAGCGGGTGGTGTGGGGCGGCCTGGGGCTCGAGCCGGACGATCCGCCCGACACTGCCGCCTGAGCGCCGCGCCGGGTTGCGACATGTCGGCCGCGCCGTCGGTCACAGCCCATGACCGCACACAGCCTACGATCATCGATGCCCGCCCGCGTCTTCCCTACGGCACGTACACCACCTTGCCCTGCACCTTGAGATCCTCCATTAGCTGCTGGCCCTTGCCGACCTCGGACAGCGGCAGCACCTGATCGATCACCGGCTTGATCGAGCCGGCCTCCACCGCCTTCAGCGCGGCCGACAGCTCGGCCTTGTTGGAGAGGTGCGAGCCGAGCAGGTTCTGCTGCTTGTTCAACAGAAAACGCAGGTCGGTCACGGCTGCAAAGCCTGTCGAGGCGCCGCAGACCACGATCCGGCCGCCCCAGCGCAGGGCGGCCATCGAGGTCGGCCAGGTCTCCTCGCCGGAGTGCTCGAACACCACGTCCACGCCCGCCTTCCCGGTGATCGCCTTCACCTCGGCCACCACGTCCTGGCTCTTGCGGTCGATCACGTTGACGGCGCCGAGCTCCTCGGCCTTCGCCACCTTCTCGGAGCCGCCCACGACCGGGATCGGGTTGGCGCCGAACAGCCGGCAGATCTGGATCGCGATCGTGCCGAGACCGCCGACCCCACCCCAGATCAGCACGTGCTCACCGGGCTGGATCTTGGCCCGAGAGACCAGCATCCGCCACGCCGTCTCCAGCACCAGCGGCAGCGAAGCCGCCTCCTCGAAGCTGAGGTTCTTCGGCTTGGGCAGCACGTTCACAGCCGGCATCGTCACCATCTCGGAGTGGCCGCCATCGTTAGGTCCGCTCTGGAATCCCCAGATCTTGAACTGACGGCAGAAGAACTCCTGGCCGGAGACGCAGAAGTCGCATGTGCGGCACGAGAGGCCGGGGTGCACGACCACCTCGTCGCCCACCTGCAGCGACGACGAGCCGAAGCCCTGGCCGGTGACCTGCGATCCCAGCGCCGTCACCACGCCCGACACGTCCGAGCCCGAGACATGCGGGAACACCACCTTCATGCCGGGCATGCCGCGGCGCGCCCACACGTCGTTGAAGTTCGCGCCGGCCGCCTTGACCTCGATCAGCACCTCGTGCGGCTGAGGCTCCGGATCGGGGATGTCGGTGTAGTTGAGCACCTCGGTACCGCCGTGCTCCTCAAAGACAACAGCTTTCATGCGCTCAGCGCCTTTCCCAGGTAGTCGAAGTTGTCGATGTAGCGCTGCACGTCGTCCTCGCTGTGCTGCACGGACAGCGTCCAGTTCTCGGACTTGCCCCATGGCGCCATGAACACGCCGCGGTTGAACTGCACCAGCCAGTTGACGTAGGCCAGTTCGGCCGATACCTCGAGGTAGTCGCGGTAATTGCGCACCCGCTCCGCCCGGTAGGTGACCGCGCCGCGGGCCGCCATCACCGTCGTATAGCCGGCCACCCCGGTGCGCTCGATCACGCCCTCGCAGCCGTCGCGGAGGATCTCGCCCAGCCGCGAGAACTCGGTGTAGGCATCGTGGGTGAGGATCTCGGTCAGCGTGGCGTGCATCGCCGCCATCGTCAGCGGGTTGCCGTTGAAGGTGCCGACCTGGTCGATCTTGCCCTCCGCGATCCAGCTCATCACCTGCTCGCTGCCGCCGATCGCGCCGCACGGCAGGCCGCCGCCGACCGACTTCGCCAGGCACAGCAGGTCCGGAGTGACGCCGAACGCCTCCACCGCCCCGCCGTAGGCGATCGTGGCGCCGGTCTTGACCTCGTCGAATGCCAGCAGCGCGCCGTGGGCATGCAGCAGCGCCTTCGCTCCCTCGAGATAGCCGTCCACCGGCAGCACGAAGCCGGCGTTCATCATCGCCGGCTCGACGATCATGCCGGCCACCCGGCCGCGGTACCGCTCGAGCGTCCGCTCCAGCGCGTCCAGGTCGTTGAACGGCACCACCTTTGTCAGGTTGACGTAGTCGGCCGGGAGGCCGAGCGTCTGCGGCACCGAGACGGGATCGTCGTAGCTGCCGATCTTGTCACCGGGCGGGGCCACCGACACCATCAGAGCGTCGTGGTGGCCGTGGTACGAGCCTTCGATCTTGAGCAGGATGTCCCGCCCCGTGTAGGCCCGCATCAGCCGCACCGAGTCGAGCGTGGCCTCGGTGCCCGAGTTACCGAAACGCCACAGCGGCAAACCGAAGCGCTGCTGCAGGTGCTCGGCAACGGCCACGCCCTGCTCGGTCGGCTGGGCGAAGTGCGTGCCCTTGCGAACCCGCTCGGAGACGACCTCGACGATGCGCGGGTGGGCGTGGCCAACCGCCATCGCGCCGTAGCCGTTGTGGAAGTCGACGTACTCGTTGCCGTCCACGTCGATCACCTTCGAGCCATGGCCCTCGGCGACGTAGATCGGATGCGGGTCGGTCGCCTGCCAACTCGAGGCGACACCGCCCGCCAGCGAGCGGCGGGCGCGCTCGGTCATCTCCCGCGACTTGTGATGGCGCTCGTTGAACGTCGCCTCCTCGGCCTCGATCAGGCTCGCCAGCTTGCCGGCGTCGATTGCACTCGTGGTGCTCATGACTGCACACCTCCCAGGATCTCTCCATAGCGGTTGTCTCTCCAGGCAAGGGCGGCCTTCAGCCCCTTGGCCTGCACGATCTGCATGAACTCTTTCTGCTCCGGCGTGTCCGCCGCATTCAGCATCGACGAGAGGTCAAGGTTCATGTTGACGGCCTCTCGCAGACCCATCGCCTCGAACGCCCGCACCAGCGCGATCTTGGTCAGCCGCAGCACCGGCAGCGGCGTCGGCGCGATCTTGCGCACCAGCGCCTCCACCTCGGAGTCGACTTCGGAGTCGGCCACCACGCGGTTGATCATGCCGGCCCGTTCCGCCGCCTCGGCATCGATCATATCGCCGGTGAACAGCAGCTCGTTGGTCTTCTTCTGCCCCAGGATGAACGGCATCAGCAGCGTCACCGGGCCCGAGCCGTAGCGGATCTCGGGCTCGCCGAAGCGGCCGCTCTCACCGCTCACGATCATGTCGCAGGCCATCGCCAGCTCGCAGCCGCCCGCCAGGCAGTATCCGCGCACGGCGGCGATCGTCGGCTTGGGGAGCGCCCAGAGCTTCATCGTGGCGTCGATATCGGTGGCCAGCACCTGGTGCCACTCGTGGGCGGGGATGTCTGAGTGGGCGGCCTCGGCGGACAGGTCGTAGCCGGCCGAGAAGGCGCGCTCGCCGGCGCCCGTCACCACCACCACCTTCACCTCGTCGTCGGCCGCCGCCCGATCGAGCGCGGCATGCAGGCCCTCCAGCACGGCGCCGTTGATCGCGTTCATCTTGTCGGGACGGTTGAGCGTGATCCAGGCGGCCGGGCCGCGTAGCTCGTACAGGACGGGGTCGTCGCTCATGCAGCACTCTCCTCGGGATTGCCAAGCGTGATCAGGCAGTCCAGCGCGACTGCGCGCTGCGGCGAGACCAGCAGGGGATTTATATCGATCTCGGACACCTCGGGGTGCTCGGCGGCCAGCCGCGAGACGGCCACCACCGCATCGATCAGCCCGTCCGGGATCGAGCCGTGCAGCAGGCGGTCGAGCGCGGGCAGGCTGCGCACCAGTTCGGCGGCGCGGTCACGATCGAGCGGGGCGAGCTCGGCGGTGACGAGGTCGAGCGCCTCCGCCAGCGCACCGCCGATGCCGACCACGATCGTGGGGCCGAAGTCGGTATCTCGCACCATGCCCACCAGCACCTCGACGCCGCCCGAGACCTGCTCGGCCACGATCACACGGCCGCCCATCCGTTCGGCCGCCTCACGCACGCCGGCCGCGTCGCTGAGCCCCAGCGCGACGCCGCCCACCCGCGCCTTGTGGGCCACGTTGTCGATCTTGACGACCACCGGGTAGCCGAGCTGCTCGGCCGCGGCCACCGCCCGGTCTGCGTCGGCACAGCGCTCCGCACGCACATAGGGGACACCGTACTCCCCGGCGATCCTGGCCGAATCGAGCTCGGTCAGCGCGCCCGAACCGGCGATCGGAGGCGCCGGATCGACCGCCCGCGGCAGCGGCACCCGCGGCGCATGAGCGAGCCGCGCTGCCAGCGCCCGCAGGCCGGGCAGGCTGCCCTTGAGCAACGGGATGTCGTGCTCGCGCGCCCACTCGATGTCCTCGATCGGCGGATCGGCGGTGGTGACGGTGATGACCGCCGGAAACAGGTCGCTGTCACGGGTCGCGGCCAGCAGATCGTCGGCGATGTTGCGGGCCAACTCGCGCTCGCCGCCGTGCAGCCACTGGCTGTGGTCGATGTCCGAGACCAGCACGTCGAACTCGCCCGACTCGGCCATCAGCTGGAAGATGCGCGGGAAGACGACGCGGTCGTCCTCGATCGCCCAGCAGTCGACCGGATTGCCGATGTGTTCCCTCTCGCGAAAGTTCGGAAACTCTGCCAGGATGCGGGCCCGCAGCCCATCGGAGAACGGGCTGAGCGGAATGCCGGCCTGCTCGGCCTTGTCGGCGAAGTACTCGCCCTCGCCACCGGAGTTGGTGACGGCGCCGATCCGGCGGCCGCGCGGCGGCGCAGCCCGCGAGAACACCTCCAGGTGCTCGAGCCAGGTGCCGAAGTCGTCCACCCGGATCGCGTTGTAGAAGCGCAGCATGGCCGAGAAGCTGCGATCGTCGCCGACCATCGCGCCGGTGTGGGTGAGCGCTGCCTGTCTTCCCATGTCGGAGGTACCGACCTTGAGCACGATCGCCACCTTGCCGGCCTCGGCCAACCGCCGCAGCGCCGCCTCGAACGCGGCCGGCCGGCGCACCGTCTCCAGAAACAGGCCCACCACCCGCGTCTGTTCGTCGTCGGCGAAGTATCCGACCATGTCGGCGACGTCGGTGACCGTCTCGTTGCCGGCCGAGACCACGGTGCGAAAGCCGATCCGGGGGCCGAGCGAGACCAGGATCTCGCCGATCGAGCCGGAGTGCGCCAGCGTGGCCACCGGTCCGGGCACGAACGTGCCGTGCAGGCTACCGATCCAGGGCGACGGCGCGCCTGGGGTGGCCACTCCCATGCAGTTGGGGCCGATCATGGCGATGCCCGACGTGGCCACCCGCTCCGTCACGCGGCGGCTCACCTCTGGCCCCTCGATGCCGGCCTCGTTGCCCAAGCCGGGAGTGATGATCGCCTTCACCCCGGGAACCGACAGCACGTCGTCGATCGCGGCCTCGATGCGACCGTGACCAACACCCATCACCACCATCTCCGGCACCTCGGGGCAGGCGCCCAGGGTGGAGTAGCAGCGCACGCCGCAGGCCTCAGATTTGGTCGGGTTGATGCCAAAGAAGGGCACGCCGGACACCTTCATGTTCTCCGCGATCCGCTGCGAGGTGCGGTCGGAGATGCCGTAGATCGCAACCGAACGGGGATTGAAGACGCCGTCCAGATCGGTGCGCAACAGGGGCGAGACGGTCGAACTCATGCACTCTCCAGGGCTGATGGTGGAACGACGAAGGGGGAGATCCGCAGTCTACGCAACTCGTATTGACTTCGCGATCGGCTGCGAATATCGTAGTGCGTGACATGACGGACGATCTCGATCACCGCATCGTCGACGCCCTGGTCGAGGACGGGCGCACGCCGTATGTCAAGATCGCCCGCCGGCTGAGCGTCTCGGAGGCCACCGTGCGGCAGCGCGTCGCTCGCCTGACCGCCGACGGCGTGATGCAGATCACGGCCGTCACCAACCCGCTCAAGCTGGGCTACGACGTGATCTGCATGCTCGGCCTGAGCGTCGACGTCACCCGGCTGCAGGCGGCCGGGGAGCAGCTGGCCGCGTTCGACGAGGTCACCTACCTGATCGCCTGCACCGGCCGCTACGACTACCTGGCCGAGGTCACCTGCCGCAGCGCCGACCACCTGCTGGAGTTCATGAACACGCGGCTGGGCGAGGTGCAGGGCATCCTCTCCAGCGAGTCCTTCGGCTACCTCTCGGTGCTGAAGGAGAGCTACCGCAACGACTGACACTACGCCCGGTCGCCCTGCTCGGTGAAGAAGCGGCCGGTCTCTCCGCCGGAGAAGTAGCGCGAGGTGACGGTCTTCTTGCGGGTGTAGAACTCGACCGCGTCCGACCCATGCGCATGCAGGTCGCCGAAGAAGCTGCCCTTCCAGCCCGAGAACGGGAAGAACGCCACCGGCGCGGCCACGCCGACGTTGACGCCGATCATGCCCACCTCGACGTCGTGCCGGTAGCGGCGGACGGCGGCGCCCGACTCGGTGAAGATCGAGGTGCCATTGCCGTAGCGGCTGGCATTGACGATCTCGATCGCCGCGTCCAGCGAGTCGGCGTGGATCACCGCCAGCACCGGGCCGAACACCTCCTCCTGGGCGATCTCCATCTCGGCGGTGACGCCGTCCAGGATGGTCGGCCCGACGAAGGCGCCGTCCGGGTGTGCAGTTGGCCGGCGGCCGTCCACCACCAGCTCCGCCCCGCCCTCGACGCCCTTCTCGATCCAGCCCAGGATCCGATCTCGTGCCTGGCACGAGATCACGGGGCCGACGTCGGTGCCCGTCTCGAGCCCGTCGCCAACCGCGAGCGCCTCGGTGCGCGGGACCAGCTCGTCCAGCAGCGGTCGGTGGGCGTCGCCGACCGCGATCACGACCGAGCCGGCCATGCAGCGCTGGCCGGCGGCGCCGAACGCACTGCCGATGATGTTGGCGACCGTCTTGTCGATCACCGCGTCCGGCATCACGACCATGAAGTTCTTCGCCCCTCCCAGCGCCTGCACCCGCTTACCGTTCGCGGCCGCCCGCTGGTAGACGTACTGCGCCACCTTGGCGGAGCCGACGAACGAGACGGCGTCGATGCCTGGATGGTCGAGGATGCCGTTGACCACGTCGTGCGACCCGTTGACCAGGTTCAGCACCCCGTCGGGCAGTCCGCCGTGCTCGTGGATCAGGTTGAACACCAGCTCCTGGGTCAGCGGCACCTGCTCCGATGGTTTGAGGATGAACGTGTTGCCACATGCGATCGCGAACGGCAGGAACCAGAATGGCACCATCGCGGGGAAGTTGAACGGCGCGATCGCCGCGCAGACGCCCACCGGCTGGCGGAACGTCTCGCAGTCGACCGCGGTGGCGACGTTCTCGAGCACGCGGCCCTGCATCGTCTGGGGCACCGCGGATGCCGCCTCGACCATCTCGATCGCGCGGCCGACCTCGGCCCGCGCGTCGGGGAACGTCTTGCCCATCTCGCGGGTGATCGAGCGGGCGACCTCGTCCTGATGGGACTCCAGCACCTGGCGGAAGCCAAACAGCCAGCGGGCACGGTCGATCGTCGAGCGGCTGCGCCAGCCCGGGAAGGCGGCGCGGGCCGCCGCCACGGCGGCATCGACGTCGGCGGCGCCGGACAGCGGCACGCGCGCCAGCAGCTCGCCGCTGGCGGGGTTGCTGACGTCCAGATGCTCGCCGGCGATGGCGGGCACCCAGCGGCCGCCGATGTAGTTGCCAAGCAGGCGGGTCTCAGTCTCGGTTGCAGACACGGGCATGCACTCCTCAGGTTGGGCTCCCTGCATGGTCGCTGTACCGGCCACCGGGCGCCACCGTACAATCTGTCTCAGATGACTCAGGAATCCGGACACACTGTCCTGACTGTCAACGATCTACTGGCGCTGCAGGTGCTCCGCGACGCCGAGGTCAGCGTGGCAGCCGGGGGGCATCGCCTCTCCAACCAGGTCGAGTGGGTGCACGTGTTCGAGACGCCCGACGTGACCGGGATGCTGCGCGGCGGCGAGTTCCTACTGACCACCGGCATCGCCCTGGCCGGCATGTCGGCCACCGAGCTGGAAGCGCTGGTGGCGGCTGTTGCCGGTGCCGGCGCGGCAGGGGTGGGACTGGAGCCGACCCATGCCCCGGCCGAGCAGCTGGCCGCTGCCTGCCGTACGCACGAGCTCCCGCTGCTGGTGTTCGGCCGGCCGGTGCGGTTCGTCGACATCACCCACGTCGTGCACGAGCGACTGGTGGCGGGCGAGCTGGCGACGTTGCGGCGGGCGGTCCCGCTGCAGGCCCAGCTACGCGAGGCGGCCCGCGAGGGGCTCGGCCCGGCCGGGCTGGTGGCGGCGCTGGGTGACGTGCTGGGGGCACAGGTGCTGCTCGAACGCGGCGACCGAACGCCGATCGCCACCTCGCCCGAAGACGGGCTCGACGTCCCCTTTCTGGAGGCGCTCGACCGGCACCGCCAGCGGCTGCCGACGTCGCTGCTGTCGCGGGCCGTGCAGCCGGCCGCCCGCCTGCACGTGTTGCCCAGCCGCGGCGACGAGCTCGACCAGCTGGCCGTCGACGAGGCCGCCTTCCTGCTCTCGGTGGCGCTGGCCGCGCAGCCGCCCGGCGACGAGGTGCCAGCCGCGGACCGCGCCCGGCTGCTCCAGCGTCTGGCCGAGGGCCGCGCCGGCAGCGGTCATGACGTCGCCCGCCGGGCGCGCTCCGTCGGCGTCGATCTGTCGCGCGCCACGCTGTGGGCGTTCCACGGCCGCGGCTCGCTGGCCCGACTCGACCGGGTCGGCGTCGATGCCCTGGTGGACGGCGGTCGGGCGCTGGTCGCGATCCGCGGCGAGGCCGACCCGCGTGCGATCGCCCGAGATCTGATCCGCCGCGGCGGCGTGACCGCGGTCGGCATCGACAGCCTCGGCGGCGAGCCATGGCAGATCAAGGAGGCGCTGGCATCCGCGCAGCGGGCCTGCCTGGTGGCGGCGGCGGCCGGGCCGCCGGTGCGGCTGGGTTCGGAGCTGGGGGCGTTGGGGGCAGTGGCGCGCGAGGCGCTGGCGGGCCGGCGAATCGCGCCGCGCTTCGACGAGGGCGCGCTGCGTACGATCGAGGCGCTGGCGGCCAGCGGATGGTCGAAATCGGCGGCGGCGCGCCGGCTGGGCATCGCCCGCCAGCGGGTGTACGAACGGCTGGCCTCGATCTCGGCCCGCCACCAGATCGACGTCGATCTGCCGCAGACGCGGGTCGAGCTGGCGCTCGAGGTGTGGGCGACGCGGATGGGTGAGCTGGTGCACCGACCGCCACCGGGCGGCCCGTAGACTGCGATGGGATGAGCAACTTGATCGATTCCGGCTGGGCGGCATGGCTGCCGTTCGAGCTGCTGCAGACGCTCGAGGCACGATCCGGTGGATCGGCCGCACGGCGAGCGCTGCGAACGCGGCTCGAGGCCAGCCCCGGCGACGCCGACCGGGAACGCTGGGAGCGCTTCCACCTGGTCTGCCCGTCGCGGATCGACCTGCCCGCCACGGCCGAGGGCCTGACCGAGCAGTCGGCCCTGGCGCTGCTCGATCAGCTGGGGCTGCTGGATGGCGCGCCCGAGCCGGTCGAACTGGTGCTGACGCTGGACAACGACGACGTCCGCGAGCTGGAGCGGATCCGAGCCGCCCGCGACCTGGGCGACATCGCCGCGCCGGTGGCCGACATGCCTTCGCTGGAGGCCCGGTTCGGCGGCGGCAAGGTGGGCCGTAACGATCCCTGCCCGTGCGGCTCGGGACAGAAGTTCAAGAAGTGCCACGGCCGCTGACGCCCGAGCCTGAGCTACGCACCGAGCGCCTGATCCTGCGCGCCTGGCGACCGGAGGACCGCGAGCCGTTCGCCGCGATGAACGCCGATCCGCGCGTGATGGAGTACTTCCCCTCCGCGCAGACGCGGCAGCAGAGCGACGGCTTCGCCGACCGGATCGAGGCGCACTTCGCCGAGCATGGCCACGGCCCGTGGGCGGTCGAGGTGCCCGGCAAGGCGCCCTTCATCGGCTACGTCGGGCTGCTGACGCCGGTGTTCGAGGCGCACTTCATGCCGGCCGTGGAGGTGGGCTGGCGGCTGGACGCCGGCCACTGGGGCCATGGCTACGCGACCGAGGCGGCGCTGGCGTCGGTGCGCTACGGGTTCGAGAACGTCGGCCTGGCCGAGATCGTCTCGTTCACGGCCGTCGCCAACCGGCCGTCGCGGGCGGTGATGGAGCGGATCGGCATGTCGCACGACCCGGCCGACGACTTCGACCACCCGGCACTGCCGGGCCATCCGCTCCAGCGCCACGTGCTGTACCGCCTTCGGCCGGTGCTCGATACCGTTTGACAGGGGGGCCGACCCGCAGCGGGTTGGCCCCCCTCAACCCTCACGCTCGCGCTAGAAGCACTGGTTGTAGGTCGGATCGTTGACGCAGATCTTCGCCAGGTTGGCGCGCACCGGATCAGAGACGTTATCGTTGTCGATCGCCCAAGCGATGATCCGGTACTGGTGCTGGTGGTCGTAGATCAGGAAGTGCGATGACCAGCTGGTTGACGTCGCGCCCGGTGAACCGAGGTTCGCGAGGAAGCTGGTGAACGTCGGCTGCCAGAACACGCTCGGCTCGCCAGGACAGCCTGCGTCGCCGCAGTAGTAGTCGCCGTGCTGGATGTTGCGAACCGAGACTCGCACGTACTTGACTCCTGGATGCGCACCGGCGGTGTCGGTCGCCGTGCCACTGATGTTCACGTAGTACGGCATCTGATACTTGCACTCAACGGTGGAATTGCAAGGGAACGCGGGATCGACCGGCGGATGGAATATCTGCCGGTAGGTCGGCGCTGTGATTGACGTGTCGGGCGGGCTGCTCAGACTGGTCAAGGTGAACTTCACGGATGGCAGGTTGGGGTCGTGCTGCCCGTCGCTGTCGACCGCGTCGGCCTGCAGGTAGAAGCCGCCGCCGTCAGCAGGGGGCGGGAAGCTCGCCGTCCACGAGGTGGAGGTGGAGCCGGGAGAGCCGAGCGTGGCCAGGAACTGCTGGAACACGTTCGACCACGTCTGGCTGACCGGATCCCACCAGCGCCCGGTGGCGGTGTTCTTGACCGCCACGTAGACGGCGCTGACGCCGGTGTCGTCAGTCGACGACCCCGAGAGGGTGACCGGTGCGCCGGTGTTGGTGACGGTCGAGCCATTGGTCGGAGCACTGATCGTCGACGAGGGCTTGGCGCTGACGCCGCCGCCGACGTTGAAGGCGTAGAGCAGCCCGTTCGAGCTGGCCACGTAGAGATGCCCGTTGGCGATCGCCGGCGAGCTGTAGATGAAGGAACCGGTGTTGTAGGCCCACAGCTGGTGGCCGCTCAAGGAGTAGGCACGCACGGCACCACCCATGTCGCCGAAGAACATCGCGCGATCATTGGCAGGGCCACCGATCGCCGGTGACGAGACCACCTCAGGCGTGGCCGGGTTGGCGGAGAAGCCCTGGGTCTTCCAGACCCTGGCGCCAGTCGTGGCATTTACGTCATAGAGCCCCGCGCCGTAGCCGAAGTAGAGGTTGTTCCCCAGCAGCGCAGCCGTTGAGCGCGTGCCGCCTCCACCCACCGTCGGCGAGTCGTTGCGAATCGAGAACATCCAGTCACGAATTCCGGTCTTGAGATTGAGCGCGTAGAGCTCCTTGTACTTGCTGGCGATGTACACCTCGCCGTCCGCGAACCCGTTCACGCCCGGTGCCGAGATGGTTGGGCCGGCGCCGATATCCGTGTCGGTACCGATCGGAGCCTGATACTCCCACGCCTTTGTGCCCGTGACGGCATTGACTGCGACCACCGTATCGTCGGGATCACCGGTGCCGAACACGATCAGCGGGCGACCACCGGAATCAACCCCGTACGCGGGCGGCGACCAAACACCGGTCAGAGCATTGTGGAATCCGTTGAACTTCCACTTCAGATCGAACGTTGTCGAGCACTGTGTGGGAGTCACGCTCGTGTTCACCGCGTTGACGGCCCACACGTTTCCGCCGTCGTCCGATCCGGTGAGACCGTTCTCGCCCACGTACACGACCTTGCCGGTGCCTCCAGGATTCGCGACCACCGGCGACGAAGAGATCACGCCGGGCGTGTTGAAGCTACAGATCTTCTGCCCTGTCGAAGCGTTCAGGGCGTACAGATTGTGGTCCGAGGCTCCGAAGTAGATGACGTTGCCGTCCACGGCCGGCGAAGACTGGATCGAGCTGCCGACCTTGTAATACCAGACCCGATCGCCCGTGTTCGCGTCGTACGCGGCCATCGTGCCGGACTGGTTGCCGACATACACGAGTGACTTGCCAAGCTGGGCGTTGAAGACGACCGCCGGCGAGGTGTACCCGGCGGCTCCGGTGTTCGCAACCCAATCGACCCCCAGGGAGGGCGCCAGGGTGGCACTGATCGTGGTGTCGGTCGAGACTCCAGAGTGGGTCGGGTCATGATGGAACATCGGCCAGTCGTCGGCCAACGCACCGCTCGCAGATGTGCTCGAAAGCATTGCCGCGAAGACCACCAGGCCGATCAACGTCCGCGCTCGCCCTATACCTGCCTTCAACACCCGAACCTCCCAGATCAGCGGATGGGCTCAGCGCATCCGAACGACGATATGCCTCGCCGCCGGCGGATGCGTCCACTCGGCCCACCCGAGCGTCACCACCAAAAGGATCCCGGACCGGAACCCGCACCGCAACTGTACGAGCCTCCCAGCGAACCGTCAACCCGCGGTCGGCTCAGACCAGCCGCACGAGCTCCTGGCCGCTGGTCACCTGATCGCCTTCCGATACCGCCACCGACTCGATCTGGCCGGCATGGCGGGCGACGATCTCGTTCTCCATCTTCATCGCCTCCACCACCACCAGCACCTGGCCGGGCTCGACGTCATCGCCGGCCGCCACCGCCACAGTCAGCACCGTGCCCTGCATCGGACTGCGCACGATGTCGACGCCGCCGCTGTGGCGGGCCGATCGCTCAGCGATCTGCGCCCGTCGCTGCCGCAGCCGCGTGCGGCCCGGATGCTCGGGCTCGAGGACGGTGACCGAGAACCGCTTCCCGTCCACCTCCGTCACCAGCGTGCGCGGCTCGACCAGCGGCACCACGCCGGTGGAGCCGAGGTCGGGATCGGGCTCTTCCCGCGCCAGCGAGCGCTGGTAGCCGCCGCCCTCGACGAACTCGCGCATCGTGCCGCCGGCGGCGAACTCGGGGTGCTCCAGCACCGCTTGGTGCAACGGGATCAGCGAGCGCACGCCCTCGATCTCGAACTCGCCCAGCGCGCGCAGCATGCGGCGGCGAGCGAGGTCGCGATCGGCGTCCCAGACGATCAGCTTGGCGATCATCGGGTCGTACAGGTCAGAGATCACGGCTCCCTCGACCACGCCGGAGTCGACCCGGACTCCGGGTCCACCCGGCTCGCGGTAGCGGGTCACCCGACCCGGAGTGGGCACGAAGTCACGCCCGGCGTCCTCGGCGTTGATCCGGCACTGGATGGCGTGACCGCGCAGCCGTACGTCCTCCTGGGTGAACGAGAGCGGCTGCCCATCGGCGATCCGCAGCTGCTCGCGCACCAGGTCGATGCCCGTCACCATCTCGGTGATCGTGTGCTCGACCTGCAGCCGCGTGTTCATCTCCAAGAACAGGTAGCTGCCGTCGGCGTCCAGCAGCCCCTCCACCGTGCCGGCGTTGACGTAGCCGACGGCCCGTGCGGCCTCGATGCCGATGCGGCCGATCCGCTCGCGCAGCTCGTCGCCGACCGCCGTCGACGGCGTCTCCTCGATGATCTTCTGGTGGCGGCGCTGGATCGAGCAGTCGCGCTCGCCGAGGTGAACGATCGAGCCATGCGCGTCGGCCAGCACCTGCACCTCGATGTGGCGGGGATCGTCCAGATACCGCTCCAGAAATACCGTGTCGTCGCCGAAGTAGGCGCGCCCCTGACGCCGCGCAGCGTCGTAGACGCGCCGCAGCTGCTCCTCGTCGCGAGCCACCTCGATACCCTTCCCACCCCCGCCGGCGGACGCCTTCACCACCACCGGGTAGCCGATCCCGGCCGCGATCTCGACCGCCTGCTCGACCGACTCCACCGGCTCGTTGGTGCCGGGGATCACGGGCACACCGGCCGCCTCCATCGCCCGCCGGGCGCTGATCTTGGAGCCCATCGCGTCGATCGCATCCGGCGGCGGGCCGACGAACACCAGCCCGGCGGCGGCGCAGGCGCGGGCGAAGTCACCGTTCTCGGCCAGGAATCCGAATCCGGGATGCACCGCCTCGGCACCCGCCCGCTGCGCGGTGCGAATGATCGTCTCGGACAGCAGGTAGCTCTCGGCCGCCGGCCCGCCGCCGATCAGGTACGCCTCGTCCGCACGGGACACGAACGGCGCCTCCCGATCGGCCTCGGAGTACACGGCCACCGATGCGATCCCCATCTCACGCAGCGTACGGACTATGCGGATCGCGATCTCACCCCGGTTTGCCACCAGCACCTTGCCGAACATGACGACATTGTGACCGATCGCGGCGCGAGACCGCAGCTGAAGCGACAAGGAGTGACGCGATAGGCGGCGAAAGCGGCGGGGAGGAGGATTGCCGATGCACATTCAGACACTGCGCGCAGCTGCGCTGGCGATCGCGCTGGCGCTCGTCGCCACCGCCACCGCCACCGCGGCTCCAGCCGGAAGCACCCGGATCGACGAGACGATCGATCTGACCGGAACCACTCTGGTCGGCGCCGGCTGCACCGGCGGTACGCTGACCTACACCTCAGGGTGGGAGCACATCACGGGCACGATCCGGACGGGCCGCGCCAACATCCGCGCCGAGTACGGCTTTGCGGCCGTCGACTCGCTCACCGGCGAGCGGTTCAGTGGTGCCGGCGCACGCCGCCAGGTGTTGCGGGGCAGCAACTCGCTGTTTCACATCAATCTGCGGCTCTCGGGCGACCGCGGCAGCAGGATCATGCTGACCGGGACGATCCACTTCGATCCGTCCGGCCAGAGGGGCCAGCTGGCGCACTCGCTGGACTGTGTCCACCAGGGTAGATAGACGCCAGCGCGGCTTCGATCGCCGCTCGCTCGTCATCGCTGGGCGAGGGGACGACGCGGATCTGCGGCCGCGTGCTCACAGCGGGATGTTGCCGTGCTTGCGCGGCGCCGGCTGGGCGCGCTTGGTGCGCGACGCCTCCAGGGCTGCGATCAGCGCGGGGCGGGTGCGGCGGGGCGCGATCACGTCGTCGACGTAGCCCCGCTCGGCGGCGGTGAACGGGTTGGCGAAGCGCTCACGGTACTCCTCGACCAGCTCGGCACGGCGTGCCTCCGGATCGTCGGCCGCCTCCAACTCTTTGCGAAAGACGATGTTGACGGCGCCGTCGGAACCCATCACGGCCACCTCGGCGGTCGGCCAGGCGAAATTGAAGTCGGCACCGACGTGCTTGGAGCCCATCACGTCGTAGGCGCCGCCGTATGCCTTGCGCGTGATCACGGTCAGCTTCGGCACCGTCGCCTCGCAGTAGGCGTAGAGCAGCTTGGCGCCGTGGCGGATGATGCCGCCCCACTCCTGCGCCGTGCCGGGCAGGAAGCCGGGCACGTCGACGAACGTGATCACCGGCAGGTTGAAGGCGTCGCAGGTGCGCACGAAGCGGCCGGCCTTGGTGGAGCTGTCGATGTCCAGCACGCCGGCCAGCGAGCGCGGCTGGTTGGCGACCACGCCGACCGAGTAGCCGCCCAGGCGTGCGAAGCCGCAGATGATGTTGTCGGCCCAGGCCGCGTGCACCTCGAGGAACTCGCCGTCGTCCACCACGCGGCGGATCACCTCGTGCATGTCGTAGGGCTTGGTCGACTCGTCGGGCACGAGCGCGTCCAGCTCGGCATCCTCGCGGTCGACCGGGTCGGATGGCGGCTCCCAGGGCACCGGTTGGTCGTTCGACTGGGGCAGGAACGAGATCAGGTACCGGCAGTCCTCGATCAGGGCGCGCTCGTCGGCGGCGGTGAAATGGGCCACGCCACTGCGGCTGGCGTGGGTCACGGCGCCGCCCAGCTCCTCGAAGCTGACCTCCTCGCCGGTGACCGTCTTGACCACCTCTGGGCCAGTGATGAACATGTGCGAGGTCTCCTCGACCATCATCACGAAGTCGGTCATGGCCGGTGAGTAGACGGCTCCCCCGGCACACGGCCCCATCACCAGCGAGATCTGGGGGATCACGCCGGAGGCCTGCACGTTGCGAAAGAAGATGTCGGCGTAGCCGGCCAGCGAGACGACGCCCTCCTGGATGCGGGCGCCGCCGGAATCGTTGATGCCGATGACCGGGCATCGGTAGCGCATCGCCATGTCCATCACCTTGGTGATCTTCTCGGCGAACGCCTCGCCCAGCGAGCCGCCAAACACGGTGAAGTCCTGCGAGAACACGAACACCCGCCGGCCCCAGATGGTGCCGTGGCCGGTGACCACGCCGTCGCCGTAGGGGCGGTTCTCCATCATGTTGAAGTTGGGGCTGCGGTGCTGCACGAACACGTCCAGCTCGACGAACGAGCCGGCGTCGAGCAGCAGCTCGATCCGCTCCCGGGCCAGCAGCTTGCCCTTGGAGCGGTGGCGCTCGACCGAGGTGGGCGAGCCCGGATGCAGCGCCTGCTCGCGCAGCGCCTCCAGTCGGGACAGCCGCTCGCCTGTGGTGTGGTCGGACATCGCGCCTAGCCTACCGAACCGCCCGCGGGCGGCGGCGGGTGACAGGCATCCGGCCCGCCATCCCGCCGCGCCGCGGTCAGTTGATCGTGAACGAGTAGACGCGCTTGTTGTTGTCGCTGACGTACAGCTTGCCGTCAGGCCCGAAGTTGAGGAAGTCCGGCCCTGACAGGTGGCCCTCCGGCGTGTCGGTGCCGGTGGTCACCACCTCGCAGGCGAGCGTGGTCGGGTTCCAGCGCACGACCCGCGCCCTACCCTTGTCGCCGATGTAGATCCAAGTGTGGCTGGGATCCCAGGCCGCA
>JBBQUW010000004.1:0-147068 GCA_038212095.1 Gaiellales bacterium
CAGCAGCCCCTCGCCGGTCACGCCCGTGTGCAGCTGCCGCCACTCTTGGTACCACCTGATGCCCCGGTGCAACGGAATCTAGACGGGCCGGCCCGCCAGAGGCCCACGGCGTCTGAGTTTGGTGCTGATGCCCTGGCTGACCTTGCGGCTGGGGTCTGGGTTGATGTTCCAGGCGGGGGAGCGTTCGGGAAGGTTCCTCGACGTGCGGGGGTGTTCGCTGCCGGCCGCCCCAGCGACTCGGGCGACTGTTCGGCGACTGTTGAAAGCGCCGCAAACTGCAACTTGGCACGACTTCAGTCAAGACGACATGCAGACGTGCGGACGCGAACAGCGACTCGGACTTCCGCTCAACCATACGCCCTGGCAGCTAGCTCAGCGGCGGGGGTGGGATTCGAACCCACGAACGAGCCTTCAGCCCGTTGCCGGTTTTCAAGACCGGTTCTCTATTCAGAGATCAGTCTGCGCTGGTCTTCGGACCGGTGATCTCTGATCGGAGATGGCTGCGGCGGCCTTGGGAGTTCGGTCGAAGTACTCGGTAGATGCCGGCAGCTATCGCCGGCATTAGAGACGTCATTTCGAATCAGATACCGTGACAGGATTCTCTACGATCGTCGGTGCGCCACGGCGAGCGGCGGCTCTGCGAACGGGGCCAGGGAGCGAAAGATCCAGGCACTGCCGCCCGCGCCTGCCGCCCGGCCAAACAGCCACCACGCTGGGGCCCTGGGCGCGTAGTTTCGTTCCAAACGAGCATATACCAGGGTATCCTGGGAATGTGAACGACCTGCTCCTCGAGTTGATCGTCACGGTCGAGGGGCGTGAGCATCGGTTTGGTGATCAACGGCTCGTGCGGCTTGGCCGTGATCCAGATAGCGACGTGGTCGTCGATGCGGCTTCCGTGTCACGGCATCACGCCACGCTGGAACGCAGTGCGGACGGGTGGCTTTTCCGGGACGCTGGTTCTAGTTTCGGCAGTTTTCGAAACGGTGGCGAGGTACCGAAGTTCCTGGTCCGACCCGGCGAGTATCTAACCCTGTCGTTGGGAGGGACTGACGGGGGCGCCGACGTGGAGGTGCATGTTGCGACGGCGCCCAAGACGTCCACACTCCCGCTGGCCAGCCTCGGGCGCCTATCCGCCGTTCATCGGATCGCCGGCCGTACGACGCTGACCATCGGGCGCGACCCCGACGCCGACATCGTCGTCGAGGGCGACCTGTCGGCCTCCCGTCGCCATGCTGAGATCAGATCCAGCATCGTCGAGGGCGACCTGTCGGCCTCCCGTCGCCATGCTGAGATCAGATCCAGCGGCGGTGGATGGGAACTCGCTGACCTCCACAGCCACAACGGCACCTTCCTGAACGGTGTCCGGATACACGGGTCCGCTCCGCTCTCAGACGGCGATCTGATTGCCGTCGGGGCGGCGATCTACCGTTTCGCTGACGGGCAAGTCGAGCAGTACGAGGCGCGGGGCGAGGCCTGGCTTCTCGCCGTCGATCTGTGCAGTGAGCTGTCAAACGGCCGTCGGATCTTGGATGGTGTCAGCTTTCCGCTCGCGCCCACCAGCTTGATGGCGGTGGTCGGCCCGTCGGGAGCGGGGAAGACGACGCTCCTGGGTGCGGTGACCGGCTTTCGTCCGCCAAGCTCGGGAAGCCTGATCTACGGAGGACGAGACCTGTACGCAGCTCACGACGAGCTGCGCAGCCGCATCGGATACGTCCCGCAAGACGACGTTCTGCATCCTGCTCTCACCGTACGAGCCGCGCTCCAGTTTGCCGCCCGGCTTCGCTTTCCTCCGGACGTCGACCGCCGAACCCGAGACGCCCGTGTGGATGAAGTGCTAGCGGAATTAAATCTGACGGAACGCGCGCGCGTACGCATCGACCGTCTGTCCGGCGGCCAGCGCAAGCGCGTAAGCGTGGCGTTGGAACTGTTGACCAAGCCGGAGCTGCTGTTTCTAGATGAACCCACCTCCGGTCTTGACCCGGGCAACGAGGAGCAGGTGATGGGGCTGCTTCGGGAACTGGCGGACGGAGGCCGCACCGTGATCGTCGTCACCCACAGCGTGCAGAGCCTTGAACTCTGTGACCGGCTGCTATTCCTCGCAGCCGGCGGTACCACCGCCTACTTCGGGACCCCGTCTGAAGCACTCGCCTACTTCGCACGGAGCCAAGCCGTGGAGCGGTTCTCCCAGGTGTTCCGGATGCTCGATGAGCAGCGCGACCGCGACTGGCGTGGCGAATACGCGGCCACCGACGAACACGCCGCATATGTGGAAAAGCCGCTCGCGCGCGCCGAGTTCGAGGCGGGTTTGGCGGTCGTCCCGCGACGATCAGCCCCGGCGGCTCAGAGCTGGCTGCGTCAAGCTCGTGGTATTAACGCACCGGTACGCCGCCGTGCTTACAGCAGACCGCCGCAACCTGGCGATTCTAGCGATCCAAGCGCCCCTGTTCGGGTTGCTCTACATCGGCCTTATCGGACCGCACAGATTCTCCACCTCTTACGGCCAGGAAGCGACGATGCTGATCTGGCTGCTGGTGGTCGGGGCGACGTGGTTGGGAACGTCGAACGCAGTCCGCGAAATCGTGAAGGAGTATCCCGTGTTCCGGCGGGAGCGGTCGGTCGGTCTCTCTTCCTCGGCGTACGTCGCGTCGAAAGTGCTCGTGCTCGGCCCGCTCACCGTCGTTCAGACCGTTGTCATGGTGTTGATCGCGATGTCCCAGCAGCAGCTGCCCGCGGTCGATCCGACTGGAACGCTCGCGATAGCGGCCGGGGGCTCGTATTTCGCCAATCCGATGGTCGAGCTCTGCGTCGACGTCGCTTTGGCGGGGTTCGCCGCAATGACGCTCGGGCTGGCAGTGTCGGCCGTCGTGAAGAGCTCCGACCGAGCCCTCGTGTTGTTGCCGCTGCTGCTGATCACGCAGGTGATCGCCTCGGTGCCGTTCTTCGAGCCAGGCTCGTTCATCAATACGCTGGGCGACATCTCGAGCGCTCAATGGGGAACTGCTGCCTCAGCCTCGACGACCAGCCTAAACGACGTCAGGGCGGTCGATCTGGCAGGGACACAAGCTGGGCGCGAGGCGCTGTTCTCGCACGCTCCCGCCCGCAGTCAGACCGCCCGCAGCGTCGCGCAGTCTGCGGCGAACGGTCGCGACCGGTGGCGGCATCGCCGCAGTGCGTGGTTGACCTCCATTGCAATCGAACTAGCCCTGTCTCTCTTTTCCGTTGCCGCGGCGATCATCGCTCTGCGTCGCCGCGACCGGGTGCCGCAGATGAGGCCGGCGTGAGTGGCGCGGATCGCAAGGTGGGGCGGTTTCGGATCCTCCACGAGTTGGGTCGTGGCGGCATGGCCACGGTCTATCTCGCCGAGCAGACCGACCTGGGGCGGCGTGTCGCTCTGAAGGAGCTGTCGAGCTTCCACGCGCGCGACGAGTCGCTGGCCGCTCGCTTCCTACGCGAAGCGCAGCTTTCGGGTTCGTTGTCTCACCCCAACATTGTGACCGTCCACGAGTACCTGGTCAGCGACGGAGTGCCCTACATCGCGATGGAATATTGTCAGCGCGGATCACTCCGAAGCTCGATCGGCCAGCTCACGCTGGCGCAATCTGCCGGCGTGCTTGAGGGGGTGCTGGCCGGCCTCGCCCTTGCCGAATCTCGCGGCATCGTGCACCGAGATCTCAAGCCGGAGAATCTGATGGTGACCACCGAGGGCGGCGTCAAGATCGCCGACTTCGGGATAGCGAAAGCGCTGGACAGCGCTGTCACGGCGAACCTCACCATGACCGGCAGCACCGTCGGCACGCCTCACTACATGGCGCCCGAGCAGGCGATGGCCGCCGAGGTCAGCGCAGCCACCGACCTGTACTCGGTCGGGATAATCGCGTTCGAGCTGCTTACTGGCCGAGTTCCCTACGCCGACACCAACACGCCGATGGCCGTGCTTTTGAGGCAGGTGAACGAGAAGATCCCGTCGATTCACTCGATCAATCCCGACCTCGATCCGGCACTCGCCGAGTGGGTCGATGGGATGGTGGCCAAACGTCCGGAGGATCGGCCGGAGAACGCAGCTCTGGCTTGGGAAAGCTTGGAGGACGCGGTGCTTTCGCTGCTCGGCCCTCGATGGCGACGGCAGGCTCGGCTTCTCAAGAACCGCGACGAGTTGACAACGGCAAAGCCGCTCACCCCCGCGCCGTTTGCCTCCCTTGGCCAGCACACGATCGACGTGCCAGCACCGGCTTGGGGAATCCCCGCATCGGCGCCCGAGATGCACCCCATGGCGGGCACCGTCCCAAAAAGTGTCGATACGCTGCCGCCGGACGGTGTCGCCCAGATCTCAAGGGAGACCCAAGCACCGGCGCCTGATCGACGATTCGCGAATCCAGCACCCGATCCACCGGCACGACGGGAACCCGTCGTGCCGGTGCCGCCTGCCGGTCGGAGACCCCACGCGAACGTAGACATGCCTGTGAGGCAGGGAGCAGCCGTAGGTGCAGACGCATCGCAACGCGGCGATCGGTCGCTCACGCGTTGGGTGGTGCTCGCCGTTGTCATGTTGGTGGTGGGCCTGGTCGCTGCAGTTGTGGCGATATTTGCGGTCCACAACTCGCCCGCGCGCGCGCTCAGGCTCTGGCACGCCCCCTACGAACTCGGTAAGGGTCACTCCCGGCACGGCGGTTGATATCGGCACCCGGCGAGTTGTTCTCGTCGGCGATACCGGCGGCGCTTGGCTGATGTCACGGGGTGTAGGCGTTCAGCCGGGCACAGCCGCGTTGGTCGATATGACCGGGCATCCCGGGGCATCGATTCCGCTTGGCGGGATTCCCGCCGGTATCGGAGGCGATTCGTCAAACGGGTGGATTCTGGAGGTTCCCAACTACCACAACACAGCCGTGTTCCTCGAATGGACCGCCGCCGGGCAGGCGGTCCACCGAATAGCCAGTTTCACAGGAAGCCTTCCCTGTCTGACCGACGCAAACGTCAGTTGCAACCCGTTGCCCCTCGATGGCATCGTCTGGACGCCGGTCGGCGACACGATCTACGCCGTTCTCAAGTCTGGTGCCCCGAAGCCGTTTGCTATCCACACGGGTAGCCAGATCTGGGACATGACGTCCGCAGGTGGGGCGATTTGGGTCATCAGTGGGAAGTCAATCGTAAAAATCAACCCCGCGACCCGAACCTCAGAAGTGATTCTGGGAGCCGACACGTTCCCGGGTGGACTCCAGCCCAATCATCTTGCGAGCAGTGGTTCTCGAATATGGATCTCGGCGACTACCGGCAGGGGTACGAGTGGCACTGGCGCGCGGCTTGTCTCGTTCGATATGAGTGACCCGAAAGGCAGTCTGACCGTAATCAACTACCCCCACGCCGGTTCGATCGCGGGTGATGGCGGCAGGCTCTGGGTGGAAACGTTCACCGATCACGATGAGCTGGTGGCGCTGGATGGTGCAACCGGCCGGGCGATCGGTCAACCCCTTCGCCTCCCCGACGACATAGCTTGGATCGTGCCCATTCCCGGCGGTTTGTTGGTGAGCACGTTCCAAGACGCCACCGGGAAGCGAACAATAATTCCGTTAGCCGTCTCTCGATGACCGCCGGATGCGTGCGCGAGCGGGACGGGTTCCGACCTGACAGGGCGCCGGGGAACTGACCGCCCACTCCGAGGGTCATCGCCGTCTGCGTCCCGGACTCACGAACATCGCCGGCGCTTGCACGCCACCCTCGCAATCCGCTTCGACCCGCCTCCGTACTCGTCGACAGGCCCGATAGGGAGGTCTTCGTTGATAGGGCGATTGATTGTGGTCGCCGGCATGCGGCCGGACTACCGCCTGACGAGTCGGCCCGTATCGAGGTGTCGGCGGCGTTTTTGGTGCTGGCTCGAACAGCGCTGGCTGCGGATCTGCTGCTGCGCCAAATACCCAGCGCTTTTACCGAACGGGCCGTCGATCTTAGCGCCGTTGTCGCGATCGGCCTTTTCGTCGGGCTATCCAGTTCCGCAAACCTGCTCTGCAACCGAAGAGCCATAACGCTTCGGCTCGCGCGCGCCATGCAGCCACTGCCCCGTACAGGTGGCCGGCGGCGAGATCGGAAGCGAGTGGTGTGGCATGCCATTGCCGGACGCTAACCATCCCTGGCACCGCATGTTCGCTGCCCCGCGGCCGGTCGGCCGTCACTATCGGCCGGGCGTCCTAGTGGGATAGCGGTTCTTCGCTGATCCGGCGGTCGCTCTCGGGACGTCGGCAGACCAGTCGCACGGGTGACTGGGACGGGTTGTGGTGTGCCATTCGCTAAGTCGCGGTGAATGTCTTGGTCGGCGCGTTCGTGCTTGTGTTGCCTGCCGCGTCTACCTGAGTCGCTACGGCGGTGTACTGACTGTTGCTGGTCAGATCGCCCGCGACGGTCGTGATCGACCACGTGTACGACGGGGACGAGCCGCCAAACGTGTTGGTGGTGTACGTTCTTACGGGTGTACCTGTCGTCGCTGTGCCGGCGTAGATTTTAACCGTTACCGTACCGCCATTCTCGTTGCTGGTGCCAGACACCTGATCCTTGTTGCCCGACTTTGCGACGTTTACGGCGCCTAGCGTAGACGCCGTTGTGTCGACCGTCCAGCTCACCGTTTGAGTTGTTGTTCCGTTGCCGAGTGCATCGAAGGCCTGAACCGAGAACGTGTGAGTGGTGCCGGTCTGTCCAGTCCCCGAAAGCGTGCCGGTTGTATATGGGCTCGTGCAGGGAGTGAGCGTTCCGTTGTCGACCTTGCACTTGAAGCTCGTGTAGGGGTTTTCGTTGAAGCTAAACGTGTTCGTCGTGGTGTTGGTAGGATTGGCGGGCTGACCAGTTAGCGCTGGGGCTGCTGTCTTGACCGTCCATGCAAAGGTATTGAGGGCAGTGTTGACGCCGTCGGAGTCGGTGGCGTAGGCGGTGATAGTGCGTGCGCCGTCGGCAAGGCCGGTAAAGATTTTGGGGCTGGTGCAGGTTGTGAGGGTGCCGCCGTCGATCATGCATTGGAAGATGTTGTAGGCGGGGTGGGTGAAGCTGGCGGTGGCGGTGGTGGTTGCGTAGGTGCCGCCGGGGGTGATTGTGCCGCCGGTGGTCGCCGCGGTGATGGTGGGTCCGGTGGTGTTGATCGTCCATGTGTACGTCTGGTCGGTGGTCGTGGAACCGTCGGTGCTTTTTGCGTGGACGGTGAAGGTGTGTGAGCCTGCGGCGAGCCCGCTGTAGCCCTTGGGAGTAGTGCAGCTGGCGAAGCTGGTGGCATCGAGCTTGCATTCGAAGCTGGTGTAGCCGGTGTCTGTGAAGGTGAAGGTGGGGTTCGTGTTGGCGCTGGTGGCTGCTGGTTTGCCGGTGATGGTGGGCGCGGCGCGGTTGATCGTCCAGGTGTAGGCCTGGTCTGTGGTTGCGCTGCCGTCCGCGTCTTTGGCGTGGACGGTGAATGTGTGGGAGCCGTCGCTGAGTCCGCTGAGCGCGGTGGGGCTGGTGCAGGCGGCAAAGCTGCCTGAGTCCAGCTTGCACTCGAAGCTGGTGTAGGAGCTCGTGAAGCTGAACGTGGGGCTCTGGTTGGCGCTCGGGTTTCCGGGAGTCGCGGTGAGGGTCGGGGCTGTCCCGTCGATCGTCCAGGTGACGCTGGCTATGGCGGTGGCGGCGTTGGTGGAGTCAAGCGCCTTGACCTGGAAGGTGTGTGAGCCGTTTGCGAGGCTGGTGTAGCTCTTGGGGCTGGTGCAGGAGCTGAACGCTGCGCCGTCAAGCGAGCACTGGAAGGTCGTGTAGACGGTGTGCGTGAAGCCAAACGTCGGGGACGCGCTCGCGCTTGGCGTGGCGGGCTTGCTCGTGATCGTCGGCGCGGCGCTGTTTATCGTAAATGTGCGAGCGTTGCTGGTACCGGTATTTCCAGCGGCGTCTGCCTGCGTGGCCTGCGTGGTGTAGGTGCCATCGCTGAGTGAGCTCGTCGCCGGCGTCGACCAAGAAGCGCCGATTGCGGTTGTTGCGAGGGTTTGCACTGGTGTGCCGGTCGCGGTGGCACCGGAGTAGATCTTGACGGTGACCGTGCTCTGGTCGCCGCTAGTGGTGCCGGCCGCGCCGCTGAAGGTCGGCGTCGCGCTGGCGACCGTCGAGCCGGCGCTCGGCGCGGTCAGTGTGACGGCGGGCCCGGTGGTGTCCACGGTGAAGGTGCTCGTCGCAGAGCCGGTGTTACCGGCGTTGTCCGATTGGAGCACTTGGGCGGTATAACTTCCGTCGGGAGTGAGCGGCGTGGTGGGGGTGACTGACCATGCACTGCCAGACGCGGTCGTTGCGAGGGTCTGGACCGGGGTGCCGGTCGCCGTTGCGCCGGCGAAAATCTTGACCGTTATGGTGGCGACGTCGCCGGTTGCGGTTCCGGCGGTGCCGGAGAAGTTGGGGCTGCTGATGTTGGTGAAGCTGCCGTTGGCGGGCGCGGTCAGCGTCACGCTCGGCGCGACGGTGTCGACGGTGTCGACGGTGAAGGCGTTGGCCGAGCTATTGGCGGTGTTTCCGGCGGTGTCGGCCTGGCTGGCCTGGGCGGTGTAGGTGCCCAGCCCAAGCGTCACGGCGGTGGTCGTCCAGGCGGCGCCTGAGCGGGTCGCCGTGAGCGTCTGAGCGATGCTGCCGCCGGTGCCGGTGCCGTTGTAGATCTTGACGGTGACGGTGGTCGAGTCTCCGGTGGCGTTACCTGCCGCGCCGCTGAGTGTCGGCGTCGTGGTCGCGACGTAGCTGCCGTTCGCCGGGGCAGTGAGCGTGACGAGCGGCGCAGTCGTATCCACGGTGAACGTGTTGGCGCCGCTGGTGGCGGTGTTCGCGGCAGTGTCTGACTGGCTGGCTTGGGTGGTGTAGGTGCCCTCAGCCAGGGCAGTGGTTGGCGCGACCGACCAGGATCCGGCGCTGGCGGTGGCGGTCAGCGTCTGCAGGAGCGTGCCGCCGGTGCCGGTGCCGGTGTAGATCTTGACGGTGATCGCTGACTGGTCCCCGGTGGCGGTTCCGGCCGCGCCGCTGAAGGTGGGCTTGTTGTTATTGGTGGAGGAGCCGTTGGCGGGCGCGGTCAGCGTCACGGTCGGTGCGATGCGATCGATGGTGAAGCTGGTGGTCGGCAGGCTGAAGGTGTTTCCCGCGTTGTCGGTGATCGTGCCCGTAGCCGTGTATGTCCCGTCCGTCGGGAAGCTGGCCGCGCTGAACGCGTATGTCCACGAGGTGCCGCTCACGGTTGCGGTTACCGCCCGGTTCCCAGGCTTGAAAATGGTGCCATCCCACGCGTTGCCGGTCGATGACTGTTTTATGGTGAGCGTGATGCTTGCGATGCCGCTGGTGGCGTCTGTCGCGCTGCCACAGAAGCCGATGGTGGTGCACCCCGCGTTCCAGCCGCCGGTGTTGTACGAGCCGTTGTTGGCAGGGAAGGTGGTGACACCAGAGGGCGCCGTGGTGTCCACCGTGAACGTATTGGCGGTGCTCGTGCCGGTGTTTCCAGCAGCGTCGCGTTGGCTCGCTTGGGCGGTGTACTGCCCGTCCCCGAGCGCTGTCGTGGGGGTAACCGACCACGCGCCGCTCACCGCCGTCGTCGTCAGCGTCCGCACAAGCGTCCCTGTGGTCGTCGAACCGCTGTAGATCTTGACGGTGATCGCGGACTGGTCACCGCTGGCCGTACCGGCCGCGCCGCTGAGCGTCGGCAGGTTGTTCGTCGTGATCGCGCCGTTGCTGGGCGCGGCGAGCGTCACCGTGGGCGCCGCGTTGTCGATCGTGAACGTCGCGCTGGTCACAGCGGATTGGACGTTTCCGGCGTTGTCGGCGGCGGTAGCGGTGGCGGTGTAGGTGCCGTCGGTGAAGTTCGCGGCCGGGAATGCGAGCGACCACGATGCCGTGCCAGACGCGGTGATGGAGACGGGGGTGGCGCTGCCGAACGAGAAGCCGTTCCAGTAGTTGCCCGTACCCTGGCGGATCGTCACGGTGACGTTCTTGACGCCGGTGCCGCCCGGGTTGTCGGTGGCGGCGCCACAGATCGCGCCTAGCAGGCATCCCGCATTCCACCCGGAAGCGTTATAGGAGCCGCCGCCACTGGGGAAGATGATGGTGGAGGTCGGCGCGACCGCGTCGTTTTGCACCGATACCGACGTGCTGGCCAGGCTGGTGGCTGTCCATGTGTGGTAGACGGCGACTACCTTGTAGGTGTAGCTACCGTCCGGCACGCTCGTGTCCGAGCAGGGGATGGTGGTGGTGAGCGAGGTGGCACTGGTGCCGCAGGCGGCGGTGGTTGCGTTGGTGGACGTGTCGGTGCGGGTGATGTAGTAGCCTTGGGGGGCGACCGCGTTTGAGCCGCTCACTGACGCCGTCCACGACACGGCGACCGTCCCGCTTCCCACTGTCGCTGTGGCGGCGACGTTGGTGGGCGGGTTGAGGGTGGAGACGCTTCCACTGGCGGTGCCTGTGCCACTGGTCGTCCAGTAGGCGAATGCGGCGACGCTGCCAATCAGGGCGATTAGGGCGACGAGTAGCATGATGGAGACGTTTCGACCCATGACCGTGAGGGTGCGCGGGTTCCGAGTGGCGTGAAGGAGTCTGGTCATGGCTACCTGGTCGCCGTTCCGCTGTAGGAGAGGGTGATGGTCGCGCCCTTGCAGGCGTCTTGGTTGAACGCCGTGTCGAGCATTCCGAGTCGCGGCCACTGGCTTTGGGCGATGCCAAGCGCGGTCAGGGTTGTGGTGGTGTTGGCGGGCAGGCTGATCGGGTAGCTGCCGCTGTACTGGGTGGCCTGGAAGTTCTGCGTGCCACTACACCCGGGCTTGCTGGTCGCATCGTTCACCGACACCGACACGGCAAGTACCTTCAGTGCGAAGCTGTAGGGGTTGGTCAGCGCCAGGTTGATTGCGGCACTCACCCCGGGCGAGAGGGGTTGTGGCACGCTGCCGCTGATCGAGAACGGCACCGTCGAGCCGACCGTGAGATAGACCGTCCCCGAATGCGACTGGCTGCCGCTGGTGCCTGTGATGGTGAGGGCGTAGGTGCCGGTGGGCGTGCTGGTGGTGGTCGTCACCGTCAGTGTGGAGGACGCCGACGTCGAGCCGCTCACTGGTAGGCTGGCCGGCGTGAAGTTCGCGGTCGCCCCGCTGGGAAGCCCGGTCGCGGCTAGGCTGACCGTGCCGGTAAAGGTGCTGGGCGTGACGGTCGCCTGGAACGTGGTGGAGTCGCCCTGAAGCACGGCCTGGCTGGTCGGCGAGGCCGACATGGTGAACGTAGAGGATGTGTCGGACTGGATCACCAGCGACACGGACACGTAGTGCAGGAGCCCGCCACCCGAGCCGGCCACTAGCAGGGTGTAGGTTCCTGGCGTGGCCGAGGAGGAGACCGTCGCCGCAAGCGCGACGCTCTGCGCGCCGCTGGTCGTGGTGATGCTGACTGTCTTGCTGGCTGGGCAGGTCACGCCGCTGGGACAGTTGGACAGGCTCACCGATACAGAGCCGGTAAACCCGTTCAACGGCGACACCGTCGCTGTATATGCAGGCGCTGTCGCCGATCCCGAGGTTGGCTTGGTCACCGAGACGCTCAACGGCGACGCGGTCACCGAGAAATCCTTCTTCGGCACAACCAGCGCCACTGTCTGGGAGTGGCTCAGTTTGCCGCTCACCGCCTTCACCGTCAGCGAGTAGGTGCCCGCCCGAGCTGACGAGCCCACCTGCGCCACCAGCGCCTGGCTGACCGCACTGGTCGAGGACACACTCACCGCAACGCTGGCTGGGCACGTCACTCCAGTCGGACACCCCGACATCGAAAGCGTCACCGACCCGGTGAAACCACCGCTGGGAGTCACCGTCGCCGTGTAGCTGGCAGGACTCGTGCCCGACACCGGAGCCGCCACAGACACACTCGACGGCGCCACACCCAACGAGAAATCCTTCGTCGGAGTCGCCGCGTAGGCCACCGCAGACATGAAAAGGACACCAAGCAAGGCCACCACGAGCTTCGTGGCCCTGTTTGCTGTCCTAAAAGAAAACCCGCCTCGCATCAGTGAAATCCGCCTGCCTGTCTGAAGTATGGAAAGAGTTGGGGGAGCGCCCGAAGGCGCTCCCCCCGAACTAATCCGTCGCTTAGTTGCTCGACAGCGTCAGAGTCACCACAGCGCCCTTGCAGGCGTCCTGATTCACAGCCGTGTCCGCCATCGCGATCGAGCCAGCATTGGTCAGAGCAAGACCGGTAGAGCCCGCCGGAATCCGCTGATTCTCAAGCGTGTCGGCGATCGTGAAGTCGCCGACGAGACAACCCGGCTTGTCGGTGCTCACGACTGCGTGCACGGTACCGACGTACAGGCTGGACGTGCCGGCGTTGTCAGCCGTGAAGTGAACCGGCGAGGTCGCGCCGGGGGTGAGCGGGTTGTCGATAGTGCCGTGCAAGACGATGACGCCATTGCTGGCCGCCACGCTTCCCGAGCCCGAACCCGAGCCCGTCGTCGTCCAGTACGCATACGCGGTACTGGCGATTGCGAGTGTCGCCAGGACACTCAGCGCCAAAATGACGCGCTTCTTCATGAACCTCTTCATTCTTCCTCCTTGTGGCGGCCACAGCCAAAAGACGGTCGCCGCCAAACGCGACGAGGTGTGAGGATCTGTTCAGCCGTGGCCTCTGAACAGAAGAACCCTGTGGAGCGAAAGACTTCAGGGATACCGCCAGTGTCCGAGCCGCCACCAACAAGGCCTATCCCCCATCCGTGTGATCTTCGAATAGCTCACAAGGGCTACGAAGCGCCCGCCGGTCGCAGCGCCGGCCCCGGGCGGAGGCAACATGGAACGACACGATCAGCCGAGCTCGGCCGAAGTTCAGCGATCAGCCGAAAGCCCCGAAACGAACCCCAGGAGGGCGATCTTCCGCTCCCCCGGCTGGCGGAGGTTGGTTGCTCGCCGAGCCGCCGATGCGCACTCAGCGGGCCACGGCTACCAGCGTCCTCGTGCACCAGACAAACTGCGCCGTTGGGCCTGCGGTTTCCACGGCATCTAGGTGTTCATCCGTCTGAAGGCCCGTGACCAACTTCATACAGAGCCGCCACTCGGAGGCGAACTATCGGCAGAGTGGGAGGCGCTCGGAACCAACCCGGTGAGCTCCAGCTGCCGGGCAGTTCGCTACGGCTCGGTTTCCGCGAACGGGCCGTCTAAGCGGAGGCTTAGAATATAGCCCGCCGCTAGGTCAACAAAGCCAGCGGCGCCGGCGAGGACAACCGCCTGGGTACGGGATTTCACAC
Source organism: Gaiellales bacterium (assembly GCA_038212095.1). Lineage (GTDB taxonomy): Bacteria > Actinomycetota > Thermoleophilia > Gaiellales > JAICJC01 > JAICYJ01. The sequence goes on from JBBQUW010000004.1 coordinate 13,223, forward strand.
GTAGTTTCTTTAGGATGCTGGCGACGTGCGAGCGCTCTGTCTGATGGCTGATCTCGAGCCGCTGGGCGGTATCCGGGCCCGATAAGCCGGTCGCCATGCAGCGAAGCACGTCCGACTCTCGGTCGGTTAACCGTGCCAGACGCACCCTAATTTCACGTTCATGGATTTGTGCTCGTGCGGCCTTGCGCAAAATAGCCGCGGTATCTCTGGTTGATCGAATCGGCTCGTCTGCTAACACTCGACGCAGCCCGGCGGCGGTCTCGGCGAGCGTCCAATCTCGTTCGAGCGATCCAGCGCCTCCGAGGTACAGCGCGCCGACGAAGACACGCGCGTCCAGTGTCGGGGTCAGGCAGACCGCCCTGCCCTCACGCACGGAAGCGGAATACTGACCCACGATTGTGAGCCCGTCGCTGTTCTGAGAGTCACAAGCCGCGAGTACCACGCTCGCATTGGGCCAGAGCGGTCGCGCGGCTTTGGCGTTGGGAGCCTCAAGTACCCTGAAACCGCGCGCCGCTAAAGCAACGCTCAACGACTCACGTGAAAGTGCTTGATTGTCGACGAGGAGCACAACCGGGTCAGCCATCGTACGCCGCCCACGGCTCGAAGACGACTCTTGCGACCTGGCCCAGGACAAGCGCAGGGGGGCCGCCGCCCATGACCTTCAGGTCATGCTCCATGGAGGAGGGTAGGCGATTCTTGGTGCAGCGCATGACATCGCTCCGGAGTGGGAGGCGCCGTGTACATAGCTCGCCACACGGCATCGTTACATCGGCCCGTCGCCGTTTCTGCTTGAGTAATCAACCGTGGCACACCAGGAGAAGCCTTCTACCGCTCGGATTGGAGGCTGGTCAGCGTCCGCGGCGATCCCAGCCTCAGGCCGAGAAGGCGTTCCGCTGTGCTTGTTCCGGAGGACTCACGTTCGGCCACTTGGGGGATAACGATCATCTACGCGTTCAAAAACAGCGGCGGCCCGCTCAATCAGGCCGCGCAGCGACTTTTATAGCTGTCCGACCGGCTGGTGAAGAGGGCTTGGAAGAGTGCCCGTCATGGTCGGTGAGGCTGAGTCGGGCGCTTGGGTGGGGATACTCGACGGAAAAGGGCGTCGTTTTCGAGCCAGCCGGTGGTTTTCAGGTGGTACCGGTGAGGCGGCGTCGTGGAATTCTTGGACATGACGCCGTCCTAGCCGCCGTGATCGTTTTTCTCGCCGTAATTTGCGGTTTTGGTTGGTGGGGTGATCTACGTCAGGTCGATGTTGGCTCCGGTGATGATGCTGGTGGCGGTGCCGGCGGCTCTCGTTCGGTTCCGCGCGTGAGCATGCCATGGTTTCGAGCGGTACGATGAGCGCGCCGAGGCTGGCGGCCGCGTAGTTGAGGCCGACCTGTTTGAGCAGGGTGTGGGGTGTGGCTTGGAGCGGGTGTGGTTGGTGGTGCAGGCTTGTTCGTAGGCGGCGGATCAGGGCGAGGCGAAGCTCACGGTCTTTTGGTGGTGTTGGTGTGGTGGGGCGGTGCCGGCGCGGGCGAAGCCTTTGAACTCGGCTTGCATCGCGAAGACGTGGTCGACCTGTTCGCGGCGATCGGCGTGGGCGGGAGCGTCGATGCCGGCGGCGGCGTCTTGTGATCGGTGTTGCTGGGAGTCGCGGAAGGCGGTGGGGAGGTCGTGAAGCCTTCGGGATTCTTCGGTGGTGACAGTGCGCAGCGGTCTGAGCGAGGACGGAAGCGCGCCCGAGCATCTCTTTCCGCTTAACCCAACCCGGGAAATCGTGTCCCTACGCGCTGGGATACCACGGGGTCACTGGGCGGGTGGCGGCCGGGCCCCAACATGAATGTCACCGGTGCGGTCAAACGGCGCTAATGTCTTTGAGGGGAGGGCGACCACAGGAGCCCGAACCCCACGGCGTGGGCGACTGGTGGGCGACTGTGGAAAGCGCCGCAAATCGCAATCTGGCACGTTTCACCCGAGACGACGTGCAGAGGTGGCAGCGCGATGCCCTACACTCTATTCCGCTCAACCATGCGCCAGGGTGGCTAACTAGCGGCGGGGGTGGGATTCGAACCCACGAATGACCTTGACGGCCATTGCCGGTTTTCAAGACCGGTGCGTTCAACCGCTCCGCCACCCCGCCGAGCATTCGACGATAGCAGTCGCCCCGCGCGCTCCCACCGTGCGGATCGGCCGCCTACTGCTCCTCGACGACCATCAGCTGGTTTCCATCGTGGTCGCGCAGGAAGAAGAGCAGCGGCACCGTGCCGTCGCCTCCCATCAGCTCGGCGTCGACGTCCGCGCCCTTCGAGTTCAGCTCGGGGTGATCGGCGCGGGGATCGGGCGACGTCAACGCAATGCCGGTCATCCGTCCGACCGCGTACCCGTCGCTCGGCGGCACCAGTGCGATCGTGGCTCCGCCGTCCGGCGGGGCGACCTCGACCCAGCGATCGCCGTCGCCGAACGGAATGTCAGCGGCCAGCGAGAAGCCCAACGTCTCGACGTAGAACGCGATCCCCGCGTCCTGGTCTGACACCGGCACCATCACCCTGCCGATCTTCGTGATACGTGGCATGACTCTCTCCTCTGTTGCGATGTCGAATCTCAAGACCGTTGCACCGCCGCAGACTGATCGTTCGCGGCTTCAGATCGAGTCGAGCGCCTGCTCGAGATCGGCCCACAGGTCGTCGGCGTGCTCGAGTCCGACCGAGAGCCGCAGCAACCCCTCGGGCACCCGCCCCTGGGGCTCGATCCGGGCCCGTCGCTCGATCAGCGACTCGACTCCGCCCAGGCTGGTGGCAGGGTGGATCAGGTGCAGCGAGCGCTCCACCGTCTCCGCCGCCTGTGCGTCCGCCACTTGGAACGCCAGCAGACCCCCGAAACCACCGCGCATCTGCCGGCAGGCCAACTCGTGGCCCGGGTCGCCCGGCAGGCCAGGGTAGTGCACCGTGGCGACTCGAGCGTGTGCGCCCAACCGCCCGGACAGCTCCAGGGCCGTCGCGCTCTGGCGGGCGACCCGCACTGCCAGCGTGCGCAGGCCACGCACCAGCAACCACGATGGATCGGGTGCCAGCACAGTCCCGATCTCGGTGCGGAGCGATACCAGCCGTTCGGCCAGCTCGTGGTCTCGCAGCGAGAGCACGCCGGCCAGCGTGTCGGAGTGGCCTGCCAAGCATTTGGTGCCGCTCTGCAGGCAGACGTCAGCCCCAAGGTCGAGCGGCCGCTGCTGGAGCGGAGACGCGACCGTGTTATCACACACCAGCCGCGCGCCGCCGGCGTGCGCCGCCGCCGCTGCTGCTGCGATGTCGACCACCTCGAGCGTCGGGTTCATCGGCGTCTCGATCAGCACCAGCGCCGCGCCCTCGGCCGCACGCGCCAAGGCGTCCATGTCGAGCGCCGGGTAGCGACGAACCTCCACACCCCACGGCTCGAGCAGCAGGCCGGCCAGCGCCTCGATGCCGTAGTAGCCGCCGCCCGAGATCGCCACCGCTCGGCCCGGCGCCAGGGTCGCCAGGCACAGCATCGACCATGCCGTCATGCCGCTCGAAAAGACGATCGCGGTCGCGTGCTCGAGCTCACCCAGGATTCGCTCCGCGTGCTCGGCTACCGGCGCGTTCGAGCGGCCGTAGGGCGAGCCGCTCTCTGCCGGTGGCATGTTGTGGAACGTCACCGACCGCTCCAGCGACGGCGCCAGCCCGGCGCCGGGCTGATGTGATGCGGACTGCAACGTCGACTCGGGTTCCATGCCGAAACCCTACCGCGCCGCGGTGGAGACGAGTCTCAGCCGGCGGCGATCACGGCCGGCGCGCCGAAGGCGTGCAACGGCTCTGGCGTGTGGATCGAGCCATCCTGCTGCTGGCCGTACTCGATCAGCGCCAGCAGCGTGCGGCTGGAGGTGAGCGCGGTGCCGTTCAGCATGTGCACGTGCCGCGGGCCTTCCGCCGAGCGGTAGCGCGTGTCCAAGCGCCTGGCCTGGTAGTCGGTGCAGTTCGAGCACGAGGTCAGCTCGCGGTAGCGCTGCTGCCCCGGCAGCCACACCTCGATGTCGTACTTCTTGGCCGCCGAGGCGCCCAGGTCACCGACCGGGATGTTCTGCACCCGGTAATGGAATCCCAGCGTCTGGGCGATCCGCTCCTCGATTGCCAGGATGCGGTCGTGCTCCTCCTGCGAGCGCTCGGGCAGGCAGTAGACGAACATCTCCAGCTTGTCGAACTGGTGCACGCGGAAGATGCCGCGCGTGTCCTTGCCGCCCGCGCCGGCTTCGCGCCGAAAGCACGTCGAGTAGCCGGCGTAGCGCAGCGGCAGCTGTTGCTCGTCCAGGATCGCGCCCACGTGCAGCGAGGCCAGCGGCACCTCGGCGGTGCCGACCAGGAACAGCTCATCTTCGGGCACGCCATACACCTGGTCGCGCGCCTCCGGGAAGAAGCCGGTGCCCTCCATGGCCGCCTCGCGCACCAGCACGGGAGGGATCACCGGCACGAAGCCCTCGCCCGACAGCTGGGCCAGGCCCCACTGCACCATCGCGAACTGCAGGCGCACCAGGTCGCCCTTCAGGTACGAGAAGCGGCTGCCCGAGACGCGCGCCGCCGCCTCCATATCGATCAGACCGAGCCCGTCCGGGCCGGCCAAGTCGAGGTGGTCCTTGGGCGTGAAGTCGAACCGGGGCGGCTCACCGTGCGTGCGCAACGTGACCGCGTCGTCCTCGGACAGGCCGTCGGCCGCCGTTGGGTCGGGGATGTTGGGGATGCGCTGCGTGACCTCGGCCAGCCGCGCCTCAACCCCCGACAGCAACGCCTCGTCCTCCACCTGGCGGGCCTTGAGCGCCGACTGCTTCGCGATCGGGATCGAGGTGTCATCGCCCTGCTGCTTGGCCTCGGCGATCGCCTTGGCCGCGGCGTTTCGGTCGGCCCGCACCTGCTCGACCGCTGAGAGAAGGGTGCGCCGCTCGGCATCCAGGGCGAGGAACGCGTCCACCAACTCGCCGGCCCCCCTGCGCGACAGCGCGGCGCGCACCTCGTCCGTGTTCGAGCGGATCAGCTTGGCGTCGATCATGCGCGTGCTGACACTATCGCTTCCAGGAAACGGGCGACGCCGTCCTGCTCGACGCTGGGGACGATGCCCTGGGCGTGCTCCATCAGCACCGGATCGGCGTCGGCCACCGCGATCCCCAGCCCCGCATCCTGCAGCAGCTCGATGTCGTTGGCCCCGTCGCCAAAAGCGACAACGTTGGCGGGGTCGATCGCGATCCGCCGGCACACCCAGCGCAGCGCGCTGCCCTTGGAGACCTCGGGCTGGGCGACCTCCAGGAAGAAGGGCAGCGACTTGGCGATGAACAGCCTGCGGCCGAAGATCTGGCGCAGTTCGATCTGCAACGCGTCCAGCAGCTCCGGCTCGCCGACCACCACGATCTTGGTCGTGGGCTCGGTCAGCCACCGCTCCAGGTTGCCGACCGGGTGCGCCTCCAGCTTCGCGTGGCGGGCATACTCGAGCGCGTACAGGTTCAGCTCATCGACGTACAGCTCGTCGTCCACGTACACGTTGCAGTGCTGCTCGCAGCTGCGGCAGGCGGCGATCACCTGCCGCGCCAGCTCGACCGGCATCGGGTCGTGGAACAGCCACTGGCCGCTTTGAGGGTCGGCGATCATCGCCCCCTGGTAACAGATCAGTGGTGCGGTGACGCCCAGCTGGAGTGCGAACGGGCGGGACGAGCGAAGCATCCGTCCCGTTGCCACGATCGGCACCACGCCGCTGGCAGCGACCGCCTTGACAGCCGCCACCAGCCGCGGAGCAAGCTCGAGGCTGGCGCCCAGGATGGTGCGGTCGAGATCCATCGCGACGGCCTGGACGGCGTGCGGGTCGAGCGATTCGGGCAGGTCGATCATCAGCCGGATCCCTGGTGCGAGAGGTAGGCGGCGATCTGGTCGACGTCGTTCCCGCCGACCAGCCCCGCCGGCATGCCGGGCCGCCCGTCGATCACGGCCCGTCGTACCTGCTCAAGGGCGGGCCTGTTCGAGCTGTCGAGCAGGTTGGTGGCCCGTGGATCGGGTGGCAGGGTGTCGGCTGCCGTGCCGTGGCAGGCGGCGCACTTCTGCATGTAGATGGCGCGCTGGTGGTGCAGCGTGCTCTCGCCGCCGCACGCCGAGGCCGTCAGCAGGGCGATCAGAGCGGGAACGGCAGCGGCGCGCACCCAACGAGCGTATCCTTCGGCTGCGATGGATGACGCCGACAAGACCCTGTGCGATCTGATTCAGAATGACTTTCCCGTCGTCGAGCGGCCCTACGCGGCTATCGGCGAGCGGTTGGGCACGACCGAGGACGATGTGCTGGAGCGGATTGCGCGGCTGCGCAAGGACCGCATCATCCGGCAGGTCTCGGCCATCTTCGACACCCGTCGGCTGGGCTACGTCTCGTGCCTGGTGGCCGCTCGCACGTCGGCCGAGCGCGCCGATGCGGCCGCTGAGGTGATCAACACCCACCCCGGTGTGACGCACAACTACGAGCGCGAGCACGACTTCAACATCTGGTTCACGGTCGGCATTCCGCCCAACTCCCGACTCGGCCTCGACCGCACGGTTGAGTTGCTGGGCGAGATGGCCGAGGTCGACTCGATCCGGCCGCTGCCGGCACTGCGGTTCTTCAAGATTGGCGTCGACCTCGACATTCAGGGTGGCCGTGACCCGGGCGCCAAGCGGGCGAAGCGGGAGCCGACGGCCGTGGCGCCGCCGGCCGCCGACCTGACCGAGCGTGACATCGCCGCCGTGCGCGCGCTGCAAGGCGACCTGCGCACCGTCTCGGAGCCGTTCGCAGCACCCGCCGAGCGGGGCGGATTCACGGTCGCCGAGCTGCTGCAGCGGGCCGAGCAGTTCCACGCCACCGGCCAGATGCGCCGGTTCGCGGCGGTGCTGTACCACCGGTCGGCCGGCTTCGTCTTCAACGGGATGGGCGTGTGGAAGGTGCCGGACGAGCGCGTGGACGAGATCGGCCAGCTGATGGCCGCGTACCGCGGCGTCTCGCACTGTTACCAGCGGCCCACCTATCCCGACTGGCCCTACAACCTATTCTCGATGACGCACGGCCGCACCAAGCAGGAGTGCGAGGACGTGCTGGACGCGATCTCGGACGAGACCGGCCTTCGTGAGCGGATCACGCTTTACTCGACAAAGGAGTGGAAGAAGACCCGGCTTGTCTACTTCAGCCCCGACGCCGAGGAGTGGGAGCACCAGCACGCGCCGGAGCTCCAGCCGGCCTGATCGTGGTGGACGGCGTGCGGATCGAGCGCGCTGCCGACGCAGATGCCGTGCAGGCGGTCAAGCCGCTGTTCGACGGCCCTGTTCGCCCCGAAGCGTCCGAGCGCTTCCTTGCTGATCCGACTCATCATCTGCTGGTGGCGCTGGAGTCCGAGCGGGCGGTGGGGTTCGTCAGCGGCGTCGAGGTGACACACCCCGATAAGGGCACCGAGATGTTCGTCTACGAGTTGGCCGTGGATGAGGGCTCGCGCGGGCGTGGCATTGGCCGTGCGCTGGTGGCGGAGCTGGCCGAGTTGGCCCGCGCCAACGGTTGCTACGGCATGTGGGTGCTGACCGATGACGGAAACTCGGCTGCGCTGCGGACGTACGCAGCGGCGGGGGGAACGCGCGAGTCGCCGGATGCGGTGCTGTTCAACTGGGGGTTCGGGGTGGAGCGCCCTCCCGGCGAATAGCGGCAGTGACCTCACGTTCGATGCCGTCCGTGCGTTCTACCGATGTGAAGCTGCCGCCCTTCCAACAGCTGCTCGAACGTCACGCCGCTGAACTGCTGCGGTTTCTGGTCGCCTCTGTCGGGCAGGTGGATGCCGAGGACGCGTTCCAGGAGACGTTCCTCTCGGCGCTGCGCGCGTATCCGAAACTGCGCGACGCCTCCAACCTACGGGCGTGGCTGTTTCAGATCGCTCATCGAAAGGCGCTCGACGTGCACCGCGGCCGGGCGCGGCGGCCGCTGCCGGTGGAGGAGTTGCCCGAGGTGGCGACCGGCGGTGGCGAGACGACAGGGGAGCCGGAGCTTTGGCGGGCGGTGCGCAGGCTGCCGGACAAGCAGCGGACTGCGGTGTTCATGAGGTTTGCCGCCGATCTGGACTACGCCCAGGTCGGTGCGGCGCTGGAGTGCAGCGAGCCGGCCGCGCGCCAGAACGTGCGCGCCGGCCTGGCGACGATACGGAAGGGGTGGGCGAGTGGATGAGCGCACGAGGGAGTTCGCGCGGCGAGCCCGGGCCGAGGGCCTGGTCGACGTCGCGTACACCGAGACCGACTCGCCGGTGGGGCGGCTGCTGCTGGCGGCGACACCGCGTGGGCTGGTGCGGGTGGCGTTCGAACGCGAGCAGCGAGACGAACTGCTGGAGGAGTTGGCCGAGCGTCTGTCACCGCGGGTGCTGGAGGTGCCGGGTGAGCTGGACGAGGTGCGTCGCGAGTTGGACGAGTACTTCGAGGGGCGGCGACTCGAGTTCGACCTGCCGCTGGACTGGTCATTGACGCGGGGTGAGTTCCGTCGCAGGATTCTCGAGCGCACCGCTCGCATCCCGTACGGCGAGACGGCGTCGTACCGCGAGGTGGCGACGGCTGTGGGCAACGAGCGGGCGGTGCGGGCGGCGGGGACGGCGCTCGGTGCAAACCCGATCCCGATCGTCGTGCCGTGCCACAGGGTGCTTCGCACCGGCGGAGCGCTGGGCGGCTATGGCGGTGGACTGGACGCCAAGCGGTATCTGCTCGACCTGGAGTCTGGTCGCCCCCGAATGGCCTGAGTTTGCGTCAGCCGCGTCACGATCCAGTGTCGCGGGACGTGAGAGGGGTCAGACCCCTCCGCGGGGCGCGTTGCGCGGCTGTTGCCGAATCGTTGCTGCCACGATCGGCTACAGCTCGATCTCGAGCCCGTCGTAGGCCACCTCGGCCGCGCCGTCCAGCCATGCCTCCAGCTCGACGAAGGTGCCCGTGCGGTGGCCGATGTGTGTGAACAGCGTCCGGCCGGCCTTCAGCTGCCGCGCCACCTCGAGCCCCTCGCTGATCGGCATGTGGCCGCCCGGACGCTGGTCGCGGGTGGAGCCGTCCAGCATCAGGACGTCCGCGTTTCGCGCAAGCTTCGAGTCGGGCGGCCCGCCGATATCGGGCGCGTACACCAGCGTGCCGCCGCTGGGGAACGTGAACCGGAACGCGACCGTGCGCGTGTTCTCGGCGTGGGGGACGTCAAACGGCTGCGCCACCAGACCGTCACCCAGCTCGAGCTTGACTCCCGGCGTCAGGTGCATGACGCGGAAGTCCAGCCGGGGAAATACCGCCCGCACCCCTCGCTCGCACTCCTTGGTCATGTGCAACGGCAGCCGTCCCAGCTTGGCCAGCGCGTGCAACCCGAGGATGTGGTCGTAGTGGTGGTGGGTGACCACGATCATCTCCGGCACCGCACCCGCCCGTCGTAGCTGCTGGTACGCATCTGGCCCGGCGTCCACCAGCACCCGCGAGTCGAGCAGCAGCGACGACCGCAGCCGGCTGTCGCGGGTGTCGTCAGACGTGCACTGCGCGCACTCACAGCCCAACCGCGGGATCGGCCACGCGGCGCCGGAGCCCAGCACCAACGCCTTCAGAGCTCGCGCTCCCACTTCGGGTGACGGCGGCGAGCCCAGTCCCGTCGCACGGTGCCGAGCGTCATCCCGCGCAGCGAGTGGCGGGTCGAGGGGTTGAGCAGCGCCAGGTACAGGTGTCCGATCACGAGTGGGATGGCAATGTACATCGCCACGTCGTGGATCAGGATCGCGCTCGTGCCACGGAAGCGGGCGTTCACCTCCTGGAGGTAGATCAGCACGCCGGTGATCGTGAACACCACCATCAGCCCGGCCACCAGCGCGGTGTTCATCTTCTGCCCAGCGTTGAAGCGGCCCTGCGGCGGCTCGCTGCGGTTGCGCCGCACCGCCCATGCAAGCCATGCCCGGTCATCGCCGTCGAAGTGGTCGATCTCCCTGGTGGCGGCCCGCAGTTCGCCCGGAGCCGAGCTCCACACCAGCAGCAGCCCGACCCAGAAACCGATCGCCGCGCCCAGGTGGATCGATTTCCACAGAGCGCGCTGCGCCGCCACCTCGGCCAGCGAGGGCAGGTACAGGATCAGTCCGGTGGCCAGCATGACGAAGAACGAGAGTGCCAGCAGCCAGTGCAGCGACTGTTCGGCGGCGCTGAAACGGCGAACGTACTCGGGCGCCGGCTCAGTAGCCGTTCGAGCGTCCAACCCACGCGTCCACGTCGTAGCCGTGCTGCTCCCAGAACCCGGCCTTCAGCTTTCCCACCAGCTCGATGTGGGTCAGCCACTTCACGTTCTTGTAGCCGTACATTTCCGGGATGACGAGGCGCATCGGAGCGCCGTGGGCCTGGCTGAGCGGCTTGCCGTCCATCGAGTGGGCCAGCATCACCTGGGGCATCGTCGTCTGGCGAAGGGTGAGCGTGTCGACGTAGGGCTGCTCCAGCGAGATGAAGTTGGCGAAGCGGGCCTCCGCGGTGGGCTTGGCCATGTCCCACAGCGTCTGCAGACGCACCCCCTGCCAGCCGACGTTGCCCACCGACCATCCGGTGACGCAGTGGAAATCGGTCGTCTGGCGGGCCTGCGGCAGCGCCATCAGCTCGTCCCAGGTTAGCGACAGCGGCCGTTCCACGGCGCCCGAGACGACCAGTCGGTAGTGGGCGGGGTTGAACGTCGGCCAGGGTGGGTTGATGGAGTAGATCCGCCATCCGTCGGGCGCCAGCGAGCGAAGCGCGTTGGGGATCACCGAGCCGATGGGCGCCGCGGCGTGCGAGATGCGGCCACCCACGAACAGGCCGGCGACGCCGGTGCCGACCACGCCCAGGAATACCCCTCGTCCCATTCGAATATCTCGCATTGAGAGGAAGTATGGTCGAGAGCCCGGATCGTGACGTGTGCGGGAACACGATTCCTCGATCGCCGCTACGGGTTGCGGGCAGGCGGATGCAGCGCGTCGACGATCTCGCCGAGTACGGCGGGGTCGTCGATCGTGGATGGGACGGCGTACTCGCTGCCGGCGGCGATCGCGCGCATCGTGCCGCGCAGCACCTTTCCGGACCGCGTCTTGGGAAGCCGGGCGACGACGTGCGCCTGCCGAAAGCAGGCAACCGCACCGATCTCGCTTCGTACCATCTGCACCAGTTCGGCCTCCAACTGCTGCGGGTCGCGATCGCAGCCGGTCTTCAGCACCACCAGTCCGAGCGGCACCTGGCCGCGCAGCTCATCGGGCACGCCGATCACGGCGCACTCGGCGACATCCTGGTGCTGTGCCAGCACCTCCTCCATCGCGCCGGTCGAGAGCCGGTGGCCGGCGACGTTGATGACGTCGTCGACGCGGCCCATCACGTACACGTACCCCTGCTCGTCGACGAGCCCGCCGTCGCCGGTCAGGTAGTGCCCTGGGAAGCGCGACAGGTACGAGCGGATGTAGCCCTGGTCGTCGTTGAAGAGCGTTGAGAGCGTGCCCGGCGGCAGTGGCAGCCGTAGGGCGACCGCGCCCTCCGTCGCCGGCGGCAGCGCGCTGCCTGACTCATCCAGGATGCGAACGTCGTAGCCGGGAACCGGCTGGCCTGGTGAGCCGGGCTTGATCGCCGGGCTGCCGAGGCCGACGCAGGTGGCGACGATCGGCCAGCCGCTCTCTGTCTGCCACCAGTGGTCGATCACCGGCACCCCCAGCAGTTTGGTCGCCCAGTGGTAGGTGTCCGGGTCGAGCCGCTCGCCGGCGAGGAATAGATGGGTCAGCGTCGTGAGGTCGTGATCTCGCAGGTGGAGGCCGGTTGGATCCTCCTTCTTGATCGCCCGAAACGCGGTCGGCGCGGTGAAGAGCGCCTTCACACCGTGCTCGGCGATCACACGCCAGAACGCGCCCGGGTCGGGCGTGCCGACCGGCTTGCCCTCGTAGAGCACGGTCGTACAGCCGCACAGCAGCGGGGCGTAGACGATGTAGGAGTGGCCGACCACCCAGCCCACGTCTGACGCGGCCCAGAACACGTCGCCGGCGCCGATCCCGTAGACGTTCGGCATCGACCAGGCCAGTGCGACGGCATGTCCGCCGTTGTCTCGCACGACACCCTTCGGCTTTCCGGTGGTGCCGGAGGTGTAGAGGACGTAGAGCGGGTCGGTGGCCGCCACGGTGACGCACTCGGCGGGCTCGGCACTCGCCACCAGCTGCTCCCAGTCGGTGTCGCCGGGGCCGACCGAGGCGGCAGCCTGCGGCCGCTGCAGGATCACGCATCGCTCAGGATGGTGGCTCGCCAACTCGAGCGCGCGGTCGAGCAGCGGCTTGTACTCGATCACGCGGGAACCCTCGATGCCGCAGGATGCCGTCAGCACCACCCGCGGCCGGGCGTCGTCGATCCGGATCGCGAGCTCGTGCGGAGCGAACCTCCAAAGACGACCGAGTGCACGGCGCCCAGCCGGGCACACGCCAGCATCGCCATCACCGCCTCGGGCACCATCGGCATGTAGATCACGACCTGGTCGCCACGCTCGACGCCCAGCGAGCGCAGCGCTCCGGCCAGCCGCGCCACTCGGTCGAGCAGCTCTGCGTAGGTGAAACGGGCCACCGTCGCGGTCACCGGGCTGTCGTAGATCAGCGCCAGCCGGTCGCCGTGGCCTGCTGCCACGTGGCGGTCGAGCGCGTTCTCGCAGGTGTTCAGCTCGCCGTCGCCAAACCAGCGGTACAAGGGGGCCTGTTCGGCGTCGAGCACGCGGGTCGGTGATCGCCGCCACAGGATCGCCGCGGCCGCCTCCCTCCAGAACTGCTCCGGCTGTTCGAGGCTGCGACGATGGGTCTCGGCCTGGTTCACGGTGCGCCTGCGACACTACGCCGCGTGCCGCGCCGGCGCAACGTCACTGCTCGGCCAGCACGCGCACCACGCGATCCACCCACAACCGCTCCGGACGCCAGGTGCGGTCACTGTAGATTTCCCCTATGGGGTCTGCTCCGCTCACCGCGTTCACGCCGGCCGTTCGTGAGTGGTTCGCCGCCTCGTTCGAGCGGCCCACCCGCGCCCAGGAGCTGGGCTGGCCGCCGATCGCCCGCGGCGAGCACACCTTGCTGCTGGCTCCCACCGGATCGGGCAAAACGCTGGCAGCCTTCCTCTCCGCGCTGGACGGATTCGTCCGCGATCCCAGCGAGCGCGGCATGCGCGTGCTCTACGTCTCGCCGCTGAAGGCGCTCAACCACGACATCGAGCGGAACCTGCGCGCGCCCGTAGCCGGGATCGCGTTCCCCCGCGCGCCCCGGATCGCCATCCGAAGCGGTGACACCTCGCAGCGCGAGCGGGCGGCGATCCGCCGCCACCCACCCGACATCCTGATCACGACGCCCGAATCGCTCTACCTGATGCTGACCTCGCAGGCCCGCGAGGCGTTGGCCCAGGTCGAAACGGTGATCGTGGACGAGATCCACGCCGTCGCCGGCGGCAAGCGCGGCGCCCACCTGATGCTCTCACTCGAACGTCTCGAGCAGCTGGCCGGCCATCCCGTGCAGCGGGTCGGCCTGTCCGCCACGCAGCGCCCGCTGGAAGAGATCGCCCGGTTCCTGGGCGGCGACCGCGAGGTCACGATCGTCGATGCCGGCGCCTCCAAGCAGCTCGACCTGGAGGTGGTCGTGCCGGTCGACGACATGCGCGAGCTCGGCGGCGCCCCCGCAGTCGAGGGTGAGCCGCGGATCTCCATCTGGCCGGCCGTCTACCCGCGCTTGCTCGAGTTGGTGCGCGAGCACCGCTCCACCATCGTGTTCGTCAACAGCCGCCGCTCGGCGGAGCGAGTCGCCAACCGGCTGAACGAGCTGGCCGGCGAGCAGATCGCGCGCGCTCACCACGGCTCGGTCGCGCGCGAGCAGCGGCTCGAGGTGGAGGACATGCTCAAGCGCGGGGTGCTGCCGGCGCTGGTCGCCACCTCATCGCTCGAGCTCGGCATCGACATGGGCGCGGTCGACCTGGTGGTGCAGATCGAGTCGCCCAAGTCCGTGGCGGCGGGGCTGCAGCGCGTCGGCCGCGCCGGGCACGGCGTCGGTCAGGCCTCCCGCGGCCGCTTCTTTCCCAAGTGGCGCGGCGACCTGCTGGAGACGGCGGTCGTCACCCGCCGCATGCGCGAGGGCGCGATCGAACACACCCGCGTGCCGCGCCAACCGCTGGACGTGCTCGCCCAGCAGGTCGTGGCGATGACCGCGATGGACGAGTGGAGCGTCGACGACCTGCACGCACTCGTGCGCCGCTGTCACCCCTATCGCGAGCTCTCCCGTCCCCAACTGGAGGGGGTGCTCGAGATGCTCGCCGGCCGCTACCCGTCGGACGAGTTCGCCGAGCTGCGTCCGCGCATCGTGTGGGACCGGCTGGCGGGAACGGTGCGGGCGCGAGACGGCTCCCGCCGGCTGGCGGTCACCTCCGGCGGCACCATCCCCGACCGCGGCCTGTACGGCGTCTTCCTGCACGACTCGGGTGCACGCGTGGGCGAGCTGGACGAGGAGATGGTGTACGAGGCCCGCCAGGGTGAGGTCTTCCAGCTGGGCGCCACCTCGTGGCGGATCGAGCAGATCACCCGCGACCGCGTCCTGGTGTCGCATGCGCCCGGCGTGCCGGGAAAGATGCCGTTCTGGAAGGGCGACGCGGTCGGACGCCCCTACGAGCTGGGCCGGGCGGTGGGCGAGGCCACCCGGCTGCGCCGGTTCGGCGAGCTGGACGAGCGCGCCGCCCGCAACCTGACCGCCTACCTGGACGACCAGCGCGCCGCCACCGGCGCGCTGCCGGACGATCGCACGATCGTGATCGAGCGCTTCCGCGACGAGATCGGCGATTGGCGGATCTGCGTGCTGTCGCCGTTCGGCGGCCGCGTCCACGCTCCCTGGGCGATGGCCATCGAGCGCCGCATGACGGAGGCGATGGGCATCGAGGTCGAGGCGACCTGGGCTGACGATGGTATCTCGATCCGGCTGCCAGACTCAGACGCGTTGCCGCCGACGGCGCTGATCATCCCGCCGGCGGACGAGGTCGAGGCGCTGGTGATCGAGCAGGTCGGATCGAGCCCCCTGTTCGCGGCCCGCTTTCGCGAGAACGCCGCCCGCTCGCTGCTGATCCCGCGCCGCCGTCCCGGCCAGCGCACGCCGCTATGGCAGCAGCGGCTGAAGGCCCACGACCTGCAGCAGGTGGCAGTCAAGTACGGCTCGTTTCCGGTCGTGCTCGAGACCTACCGCGAGGTGCTGTCCGATGTGTTCGAGCTGCCCGCGCTGTGCGACCTGCTGGCGAAGATCGGGCGCGGCGAGGTGCGGGTGGTCGAAGTCGAGTCAAGCCATCCCTCTCCGTTCGCCTGCTCGCTGCTGTTCGACTACATCGCCAGCTACATGTACGAGGGCGACACGCCGCTGGCCGAGCGGCGCGCCCAGGCGCTGACGCTCGACCGCGCCCTGTTGGCCGAGCTGCTCACGGCCGGTGATCTGCGCGAGCTGCTGGACGGCGAGGCGATCGGCGAGGTCGAGGATGAGCTGCAGCGGCGCGGCCGGGCGCTCTCGGCCGACCAGCTGCACGATCTGCTGCGCCGCGCCGGCGACCAGCCGGCCGATGGCGGGCTGGCGGAGGCGCAGCTGGTGCGCGACCGGCGTGCGATCACGGTGCGGGTCGCGGGGGGCCAGCGGCTGATCGCGGTCGAGGACGCCGGGCTGTACCGGGACGGCGCCGGCGTGGCGATCCCGCCCGGATTGCCGGCGGTGTTCCTAGAGCCGGTGCCGGATGCGCTGGAGCGTCTGGTGATGCGGCACGCGCGAGGGCACGGCCCGTTCACCGCCGCCGAGGTGCGCGAGCGGCTGGGCATCGACCCGCAGGCCGCGCTGCAGGCCCTGGCCGAACGCGGGGAGCTGATCGAGGGCGCCTTCCGGCCCGGTGGCAGCGATCGGGAGTGGATCGAGCCGGATGTGCTGCGACGGGTTCGCCGGCGCACGCTTGCTCGCCTGCGGCAGGCCGTGGAGCCGGTCGAGCGCGAGACGCTGGCCCGCTTCCTGCCCGGCTGGCACGGCATCGGCCGAGATCCGGGCGGCGGCGAGGAGCGGCTACGGGAGGTGATCTCGCAGCTGGGCGGGGTGGCACTGCCGGTCGCAGCCTGGGAGCAGGATGTGCTGCCGCTGCGGGTGTCTGGATACCGTCCCGCCCTGCTCGACGCGGTGTGCGCCTCGGGCGAGGTGGTCTGGATCGGCGCCGGGGAGGGCCGCGTATCCGTGCACCTGCGAGACGACGTGCCGCTGCTGCACCCGCCCGTCGATCGCATCGAGCTCGATCCGTTGGCCGACCGGCTGGAGCAGGCGCTCGAGAGCCGCGGCGCGCTCTTCTTCCGGCAGCTGGTGGAGACGCTCGGCGAGCCCGACCGGGCGGTGCTGGCGGCGCTGTGGCAGCTGGTCTGGGGGGGACGGATCACCAATGACGCCTGGCATCCGCTGCGCTCCGGCGGCCGTATCGCGCTGCGTCCGCTGCCGCTGCCGACGCTGCGCCGGCGGGCGCGGCCGACCGCGATGCTCCCAGCCGCGCTGGGCCGCTGGTCGCTGGTCGCACCGCTGCTCGAGCCGGCTCCCAGCGCGGGCGACCGGGTGCGCGCGCTGGCCGAGTCACTGCTCGACCGCCACGGCGTGGTCACGCGCGCGGCGGTGCTGGCCGAAGGCGTCCCGGGCGGCTTCTCGGCCGTGTACGGCGAGCTGCGGATGATGGAGGAGGCGGGGCTGTGCCAGCGCGGCTACTTCGTCGAGGGGCTGGGCGGCGCTCAGTTCGCGCTGCCGGTCGCGGTCGAGCGGCTACGCGACGTGCGCGACGCGACCGCCCGCGGTGGCGTCACGGCGGTGCTGTCGGCGATCGACCCGGCCAGTCCGTACGGCGCGGCCGTCCCCTGGCCGGACGCTCCGCGCAAGCTCGTGCGGGCGGCGGGAGCGTGGGTGGTGCTGGTGGAGGGACGGTTGGCGCTGTACGTCGAGCGGTCGGGCAGAGGGCTGGTGCAGGTCGACGCCGAGTTGCTCGAGCCGGCCATCGAGACGCTGGCAACGCTGGTCCGCGACGGCCGCGTCAAGCGGGTCGCGATCGAGCGCGTGGACGGCGAGCCGGTGGCCGGCACCGCCGCCGAGCGCCTGCTGATCGCGCACGGCTTCCTGCAGGCGCCACGCCGCGTGGTGCTGCGTGCCTGAGGGGCACTCGCTCGAGCTTGCGTCGCGGCGGCTGCTGCCGCTGGTGGGCCGAGAGGTCAGCGACGGGCCACTGGCCGGAGCCAGCGTGATCGCCGTCGAGGCCAGAGGCAAGCACCTGCTGGTGCACGCCGACGATGGCCGGTCGCTGCACGCCCGCCTGGGCATGCATGGCAGCGTGAGGCTGGCCGCGCCGGGCGCCGGCCGCGGTCGCCACGTGATGCGGACGGCTGTCGGCGATGCCGTGATCCGAGGCACGCTGGTGCGGGTCGTGCCGTCGGCGCGGATCAGGCTCGATCTCGGTCCCGACCTGCTGCACGCGTTCGACCTAGCCGAGTTCCTGCGCCGTGTGCGGCTGATCGACAGGGCGGTCGGTGAGGCCGTGATCGACCAGCGCGTGATCGCCGGGATCGGCAACATCGTCAAGAGCGAGGCGCTGTGGGAGTGCCGGATCGACCCGTTCCAGCACGTCGCGCTGCTCGACGATCCACGGCTGACGACATTCGCCGAGGTCGCCGGGCGGATCCTGCGTGACGGCGTCGAGGCCGGCGGAGCGCTACCCGACCGTGTCTACCGGCGCGCCGGCCGGCCCTGTCCCCGCTGCCACTCGCCGATCCGCCGCGCCCCGCAAGGCGAACAGCGGCGCACCAGCTACTGGTGCCCGGCGTGCTGCGAGTGAGGCGCGGCCCCGACCACGCCATCCTGGCCGATCGCGCCCGCGGCGTGATGCTGGGGCTGGCGGTGGGCGATGCGCTGGGCGCCGCCCTGGAGTGGGATCACCCCGATCAGATCACCGCCCGTTACGGCGGGCCGCTGCGCGACCTGGTGGCGTCGAAGCTGTGGCGGCTGGGCGAGTGGACGGATGACACGGCGATGGCCACGGCTCTGGCCGAGAGCCTGGCCGACCGGGCCGGCTACGACGAGGACGACGTGCTGGCCCGCTATCTGGTGTGGTCGCGCTCGGCGCCCAAGGACATCGGCGCCACGGTCAGCCACGCGCTGGCCCGCGCCAGCGTCCCGGCTGACTCGCGGCGGGCGGCTGCCGCCTGGCACGAGCAGACCGGCGGCCACAGCGCCGGCAACGGCTCGCTGATGCGCACCGCGCCGATCGCGATCCGGTTTCGCAACGATGTCGGCGCGATCGAGCGCGTCTCGCGCTCCGAGTCGTCGCTGACGCACCACGATCCGCTGGCAGGCGACGCCTGCACCTTCCTCAACCTCACGATCGCCGCACTCCTGAACGGCAAGCCACCACCCACGTCCAGCTCGGTCGTGGGCCAGGCCGCTGCGGAGGCGCGGACGACAACCGCCGAGCAGCTGATGGAGCCGGTGCAGCGGCAGATCGGCTTCGTGCTGACCGCGCTTCGGGTGGCGTTCTGGGCAGCGTTCACCGCCGACACGCTGGAGCAGGCGATCGTCTCAGCCGCGAACCTGGGCGGCGATGCCGACACCAACGCGGCCATCACCGGCGCGCTGGCGGGCGCCCGGTTCGGCGCCGCGCAGATCCCGCAGCGCTGGCTGGAGCCGCTGCAGGCCCGCGACCACATCGCCGGGCTGGCGACACGCCTGCTGCGCGAGTGAGACCGCTGGCCGAGCCATTGGCGGTATCCTCTCGCCTAACGCCCACCCCGGAAGGATCCAGCGCCATGCCCCATGCACCTGACCGAAACCTGGCTCTCGAGCTGGTGCGCGTCACCGAGGCGGCGGCGCTCGCCGCGTCGCGCTGGGTGGGCGCGGGCGACAAGATCTCCGCCGACCAGGCGGCCGTGGACGCGATGCGCCACATGCTGGCGACGGTCGAGATGGAGGGCGTTGTCGTGATCGGCGAGGGCGAGAAAGATGAGGCGCCGATGCTGTTCAACGGCGAGCGGATCGGCACCGGCCACGGCGTGCGGGTCGACGTCGCGGTCGACCCACTGGAGGGCACCGACCTGTGCGCGCGGGGACAGCCGAACGCGCTGGCGGTAGTCGCGGCCTCGGACGAGGGCACGATGTTTGATCCCGGTCCCTGCGTCTACATGGAGAAGCTGGCCTGCGGCCCCGAGATCGATGATGAGCTCGACCTGAACGCCCCGATCGAGGAGACGCTCGAGATGGTCGCCCGCGGCAAGCGGGTGCGGCCGCGCGATCTGATGGTCGTGATCCTCGACCGGCCGCGCCACGACGAGATGGTGAAGCGGATCCGCGCCGTCGGCAGCCGCATCAGGTTCATCGCCCACGGCGACGTGTCCGGTGCGCTGATGGCGTCCAGCCCCGATACCGGCATCGACCTGCTGTGGGGCATCGGCGGGACGCCGGAGGGAGTCCTGTCGGCCGCCGCTTTCAAGTGCCTGGGCGGACAGTTCCAGGGCAAGCTGTGGCCGCGCGACGACGCCGAGCGATCGGCGGCGCTGGCGGCCGGCTACAACCTCGACCGCGTGCTCGGCCTCGACGATCTTGTCAAGGGAGACAACACCTTCTTCGCGGCCACCGGCGTCACCGACGGCGACCTGCTGCGCGGCGTTCGCTACCAGCGCGGCGGCGCCCGCACGCACTCGCTGGTGATGCGATCCAAGTCCGGCACCGTGCGCACGCTGCAGGCCACCCACAGCATGGACAAGCTGGGAGAGCTGGCCGGCGACCGCTACCACTGAGCGAGATCGGCGGACAGCGCGTCCAGCAGCGGCACCAGCGCCACGGTGGCCACCTCGACGATCACCCCGCGGCGTCCTGCGTTGAGGCAGATCAGCTCGTGGTCAAGGGCCGATCGATCGACGAACACGCGCAGCCGGCGCCTCGATCCGAGCGGGCTGATGCCACCGACCTGGTAGCCGGTCGCGCGCTCGGCATCGTGCGGATCGGCCATCCGGGCCTGCTTGCTGCCGGCCACGGCGGCCAGCTTCTTCAGCGAGAGCTCGGCCGTGGCCGGCACCAGCGCGAACACCAGCTCCTCGCCGGCGGCGGCCACGAGGCTCTTGAACATGCGCGCCGGTTCCACCCCCACGGCCTGGGCGGCGTGCTCGGCGGCGGCACCCGCGCCGGGGTAGCTGTAGGTCGCCAGCCGGTACTCGACACCGGCCCGGCGCAGTTGGGTCGTGCCTCTCGTCTCCGCCATCGGTAGAATCCCCTCGTCCAGCCCCCGAAGGAGCGCAGCCGTGCGAGATTACACGCCTGAGTACGAGAGTTTCCGCGACGATGCCCTGGCGGTCGTGAACGGGGCCGCCGTCACCATCGCGGTGGCAGGCTTCTGGTCGAAGCCGGTGTTCATGGGGCCGATCGCGCTGGTCGTGGCCCTGATGGCGTACTTCATGACGCCGAACTCGAAGGGCCGCACCCTGGTCGCGGTGATCGTGATCACGCTGCTCGCCCTGCTGGGCCGCTGGCTCGCCAGCTACCCGGTCGCCTGACCGCATCGCTCAGCCGGTAGCGGGCTCGATCGGCAGTCCGTTCGCGACCCGTTGGGCGCCGTTGCTCTGGTAGACCAGATCGACGCTGTGTTCGGTCTTGTAGCGGCCCCAGAACATCAGCCGGGCGTAGGTGCTGAGCGTCATCTTGCGCTGGGGCACCAGCCGCTCGGCGAAAACCAGCCCGGCGCCGCGCACCTCGTACTCGAGACCCTCGCGCTGGGGAACGCCGTTCACGAACACCTGGAAGGGGCGCTGGGCGTCGGGTGGGAGTGGAACTCGAGAGCCGTTCATTGAGCGAGTTGGGCGCCGAGCGGGCGGCAGGGAACTTGATACGGTTCGGTGATGGAGGCTACACCGGACCCGTTCTCGGCGCGGGACACGCTGCCGTCGGGTGAGACGTTCTATCGCATCGACCGGCTTGTCGACCCGATGCGACTGCCCTACACGGTCTGCGTGCTGCTCGAGAACCTGCTGCGGCGAGCCGGGACGAGCCATGTCAGTGAGGACGACGTGCGCGCGTTGGCGGCTTGGCCGAACGGCGCCGCGGGCGCCAACCTGGCGCACATGCCGGCGCGGGTGATCATGCAGGATCTAACCGGCGTGCCGGCCGTCGTCGACCTGGCCGCGATGCGCTCGGCGGTGGCGCGCGCGGGCGGCGATCCGGTCGCCGTCGACCCGCTGGTGCCGGTCGATCTGGTGGTCGATCACTCGGTGCAGGTGGACGCCTACGGCTCCGACCGCGCCTACCAGTCCAACATCGACCGCGAGTTCGAGCGGAACGGCGAGCGCTACGCCCTGCTTCGCTGGGCGCAGGGCGCGTTCCGGAACTTCCGGGTGGTGCCGCCCGGCATGGGCATCGTGCACCAGGTCAACTTGGAGTACCTGGGCCGGGTGGTGCAGGTGCGAGACGGCGTCGCGATGCCAGACACGCTGGTCGGCACCGACTCGCACACCACCATGATCAACGCGCTCGGTGTGCTGGGCTGGGGCGTGGGCGGCATCGAGGCCGAGGCCGTGATGCTGGGACAGCCGCTGTACATGACCCCGCCGGTTGTGCTGGGGGTTCGCCTGACCGGCGCACTGCGAGCCGGCGTCACCGCCACCGACCTGGTGCTGACGATGACCGAGCGGCTGCGCGGGCGGGGCGTGGTGGGCTCGTTCGTGGAGTTCTTTGGACCCGGCCTCGCGGCGCTGACGGTGGCAGACCGCGCCACGATCTCCAACATGTCGCCGGAGTTCGGCTCGACGTCGGCGATGTTCCCGGTCGACGACCGCACGCTCGGCTACCTGCGCGAGACCGGCCGCGAGCCGCAGCTGGTGGCGCTGGTCGAGGCGTACTGCAGGGCCCAGGGCCTGTTTCGCAGCGGGCAGGAGCCGGCACCGACGTTCTCCGATACGTTCGATTTCGACCTCGGCTCGGTCGAGCCGAGCGTGGCCGGCCCGCGCCGGCCGCAGGATCGCGTGCCGCTGGGCGACGTCCCGGCCAGCTTCTCGGGCGCCTTCCCGGTGACACATCCCAACGGCGACCGGCTGGGAGACGGCTCGGTGGCGATCGCCGCCATCACGAGCTGCACCAATACGTCCAATCCGGCGCTGATGGTCGCCGCCGGCCTGCTGGCCAAGAAGGCGGTCGAGCGCGGCCTGCAGTCGCGGAGCTGGGTCAAGACCAGCCTTGCACCGGGATCGCGCGTGGTGGTCGACTACCTCGACCGGGCCGGCCTCTCTCAGTACCTCGACCTGCTGCACTTCAACCTTGTCGGCTACGGCTGCACGACCTGCATCGGTAACTCCGGCCCGCTGTCGGACGACGTGTCGGCCGAGATCTCGGACCGCGACCTCTCGGTGGCCGCCGTGCTCTCGGGGAACCGCACCTTCGAGGCCCGCATCCACCCGCAGGTGCGCGCCAACTACCTGGCGTCTCCTCCGCTGGTGGTGGCGTACGCGCTGGCCGGCAGCGTCAACTGCGATCTCACCAGCGAGCCGCTGGGGGTGGATCGGGAGGGACGGCCGGTGATGCTGTCGGAGATCTGGCCCACCGGCGAGGAGGTCGAGCAGGCGGTGCGTGCGGCGGTCGGAGCCGACCTGTACCAGGCCCAGTACAGCCGCATATTCGACGGTGACCAGCGCTGGCGCGACCTGCCGGTGCCGGCTGGAGAGCTGTTCGAGTGGGACCCGGATTCCACCTATGTGCGTGAGGCGACCTTCTTCGAGCGGCCCGCCGACCTCTCCGACATCGTCGATGCGCGAGTGCTGGCGCTGCTGGGCGACTCGGTCACCACCGATCACATCTCGCCGGCCGGCTCGATCTCGTCGGCCACGCCGGCCGGTCGCTACCTGATCGAGCACGGCATCGAGCCGCGCGACTTCAACAGCTACGGCGCCCGGCGCGGCAACCACGAGGTGATGGTGCGCGGGACGTTCGCGAACATCCGGCTGCGAAACAGGATCGTGGAGGGGGTGGAGGGCGGCGTCACCCGCCACTTCCCCGACGGCGAGCAGCTCTCGATCTACGACGCCTCGATGCGATACCAGGCCGAGGGCGTGCCGCTGGTCGTGATCGCGGGCCGGGAGTACGGCTCAGGCAGCTCGCGCGACTGGGCGGCGAAGGGCAGCGCGCTGCTGGGTGTGCGGGCGGTGCTGGCCGAGAGCTTCGAGCGGATCCATCGCTCCAACCTGGTCGCGCTGGGCGTGATCCCGCTGCAGTTCCTGCCGGGGGAGTCGGCCGAGACGCTGGGTTTGACCGGCGAGGAGACGTACACGATCCGGGGGCTGGGCGAGCTGGGCGTGGCAGACGAGGTGACCGTGGAGGTGGACGGCGGCGCGCGCAGCTTCCGCACGCTGGCCCGGCTCGACGCCGAGGCCGACGTCGTCATCTACCGGGATGGCGGTTTGCTGCAGATGATGATGCTGCGGCTGGCGTCGTAGCAGGCTCGCTCGGGCGATTGACCTGGGTTTCATAAGCTCGTACGCTTTTTGCGTTGGTGTAACGCGCTTTAGTTGACGCAAAGAGCTCCGGGGAGGCACCGTGCGACGAGTCTGGCTATCGATCCTGTTTACCGTGCTGGCGGCAGTGGCCACCAGCGCCGCGGCGTCGGCGGCCACGCTCCAGCCCGCCGCCGGTTGACAGGGATCGAGCTCTGCACCCATCCGCCGGCACCTCGTGCCGGCAACGGCGATCGCAGATCCGTCGGCGCCGGTTCCAACCGCGCGGGCGCTGTCGCTGGTCGGCTTTGGCGACATGGTCTTCGACGGGGCGAACCAGCACGTGTTCATCACCGGCAGCCCGGGGCTGGGCAACAGCTCGATCGTGGTCACCGACTACACGGGCGCGATCGTGACGACGATCACAGGCGAGGCCGGCGCCGGTGGCCTGGCCATCGACGGCTCGACCCTCTACGTCGCCCGTTGCGGATGGGGTGTGATCGACACGATCGACCTCACGACGCTGACCAAGACCGGCAGCATCACCGCTGCAGCCGGCGGCACGTGCGACATCGGAATCGCGGGTGGCAGAGTGTGGTTCTCGACTGACTACCAGTGGGGGACGCTGACGTCGGTCACGCTCGCCACGCCGCACGTGACGGCCTCGTACGGCTCCTACTACGGCGCCGTCTTCGCCACCGCGGCCGACGCGCCAAACTTGCTGGTGGTCGGCGAGGCCGGCCAGAGCCCAACGTACACATACGCGTTCGACACCAGCGGCGGTGGGCTCACCCCGACCGGATCGAGCATGGACCTCGGCGGCGCCGCCAACCTCGGTCAGATGTCGCTCACCAGTGACGGAGCCAAGATGTACATGGCCTCCGGCTCCCCCTACCAGGGGCAGGCGTTCGCGCTACCCGGGTTTGCGGCGGCCGGTGTCTACCCGACCGCGCCGTATCCCACGGCGATCGCGGTCACCGCCGTCGGCAGTCACGTCGCCGTCGGTGAGGACGGGATCTACAACCCGGACGTGTGGCTGTTCGCCTCCGACTCGTCGACTCCGATGTGGAAGTACGACTTCAACTCCACCTCCGACACCGTCTACCAAGGGGGCATCGGGTTCACGCCGGACGAGAGCGCGCTGTTCGTGCTGTCGGGCGACGTCTCGTTCGACCATACCCTCAAGTTGAGCGTGTTCTCTGGGCCGACGAAAGCGTCCGGATCTCTGACGCTGACAGCCTCGCGGTCGACCGCGACCTACGGGCAGTCGGTGACCCTGACAGCTCACCTCGGCACCGCTTCGGCCAACCACTCCGTCTCGATCTACGCGCTGCCCGTCGGCGGCGCTCGCCGCCTGATCGCCACCGGAGAGGTAGCTGGCGACGGGACGTTCTCCAGCTCCACCACGTTGGCCCGCACGACGACGTTCACCGCTGAGTGGGCGGGCGACAGCACCTATCGGCTGGCCCGCTCGGCGGGCCGCACGGTCGGCGTTCACGTCGTGATGGCATCGGCGCTCTCCAGCTCGTACGGCCGAGCCGGTGCATATCACCTCTACCACTATCACGCCTCATGCCCGTCGAACGGCACCCAGTGCCCCATCTTCGCCGCGGCGGTGAAGCCGAACCACGCCGGCAAGTCCGTGACGTTCACGCTCCAGCGGCTGACCAGCTCCGGCTGGCGGATCGTGGGAACGGCGGCCGTGAGGCTGAACTCCAACAGCGTGGCCGCGGTGCGGTTCCGCTACGCACCCGCCTCGAAGGGACACAGCTACCGGCTGAAGGCCGTCTACGCCGGCGACGCCGATCACCTCGGCGGATCGACGGCCTGGTCGTACCTGCGCATCACGTCGTAAGCCGCGGTCGCAGCCCGTGGCCGATACGCTGCGCGCTGTGACCCTGCAGAGCGATCTGGTAGCGGTCGCGGGCCGTGACAACGTGATCACGGACGCGGCCGCGCTGCGCACCTACGAATCGGACGCGCTGACCGGCTACCGGGCGATACCACGGGCCGTCGTGCTGCCGGGGTCGACCGACCAGGTGGCGGCCGCGGTGCGGGTGTGCGCGGCCCACGCCATCCCATTCGTGGCCCGCGGTGCCGGCACCGGGCTGTCGGGCGGCGCCGTGCCGGTGGCCGAGGGGATCGTGATCGGGCTGGCGCGCATGAACCGGATCCTCGACGTCGACGTGGCGAACCGGCGCGTGCGGCTGCAGCCGGGCGTCACCAACCTCGACGTCACCCGCGCGGTGGCCGGGCATGGCCTCTACTACGCGCCTGACCCATCCAGCCAGCAGGTCTGCACGATCGGCGGCAACGTGGCCGAGAACTCTGGCGGCGCCCACTGCCTCAAGCACGGCTTCACCAGCAACCACGTGCTGGAGGCCGAGCTGGTGCTGGCGGACGGGCAGGTGGTGCGGCTGGCGGCGGGCGACCGGCTCGACCTGCTGGGTGCGCTGGTCGGCTCGGAGGGAACGCTGGGCATCGTCACCGAGGTCGTGGTCGGCGTGCTGCCCCGGCCGCAGCGGGTCGAGACGCTACTGGCCGCGTTCGCGACCACCGATCACGCCGGCGAGGCCGTCTCGGCAATCATCGCCGGCGGCATCATCCCGGCCGCGATCGAGATGATGGACGCGCTGACCATCCAGGCCGCCGAGGCAGCCGTCGGCGCGGGGCTGCCGCTGGACGCCGGAGCGGTGCTGCTGGTAGAGCTGGACGGGCCCGCGGTCGAGGTCGAGGAGCTGCTGGGACGGGTGGTCGAGATGTGCCGCGCGGCCGGCGCGGGAGTGGTGCGGCGGGCCGGCGACGAGGCTGAGCGGGCGGGCTTCTGGCGCGGCCGCAAGGCCGCCTTCGCCGCGATGGGCCGGATCAGCCGCGACTACTACGTGCAGGACGGCGTGGTGCCGCGCACGCGGCTGCCCGAGACGCTGCGGCGGATCGCCGAGCTGTCGGCCGGCTACGGGCTGCGGGTGGGCAACGTGTTCCACGCCGGCGACGGCAACCTGCACCCGCTGGTGCTGTACGACGGCTCGGTGGCGGGCGAGGCCGCCCGCGCCGAGCAACTGGCATCGGAGATCCTGATCGCCTGCGTCGAGGCCGGCGGCTCGCTGACCGGCGAGCACGGCATCGGCCTGGACAAGGCGCGCCACATGCCGCGCATGTTCTCGCCGGACGACCTGGATGCGATGAACATGCTGCGCTGCGGGTTCGACCCCGACGGACGCTGTAACCCGGGCAAGGTGTTTCCCACCCCGCGGCTGTGCGGCGAGGTGCCCGGCCACCACCGCCAGCATCCGCTGGAGCGCGAGGGGGTGGCGGAGCGATGGTGATCGAGCACGAGGCCGGCGATCTCACCTGCACCGTCGAGGCCGAGACGCCGCTGGACGAGCTGCAGGGCCAGCTGGCGGCACGCGGCCAGATGCTCGCGCTCGACCCGCCGCTCGGCGACCAGCTGTCGGTGGGCGAGGTGTTTGACCGGGCGCTGTTCGGGCCGCGCGCGCACCGCTACGGGCTGCCGCGCGACCTGGTGCTGGGCGTGCGCGTGCGGCTGGCCGACGGCCGCGTCGTGCGGGGCGGGGGCAAGGTGGTCAAGAACGTGGCCGGCTACGACCTGCCAAAGCTGTTCACAGGCGCTGAGGGCAGGCTGGGCCGGCTGCTGGAGCTGACGCTGCGGCTGCACCCGCTGCCCGCCGCCACCTGCACCGTGATCGCGCCGCCGTGCGACCCGCGCCCGTTGGAGCCGCTGGCGGCGGCCTGCATCGAGTACTCCTGGCCGGACGACCGCATGCTGGTGCGCTTCGAGAGCGCGGTGGCCGTTCGGCTGGCCGCCGCGGCCCGCGAGCTGGTCGGTGGCGAGCTGGTGGCCGACGACGCCGCCCTCTGGGACGAGCAGCGCGCCCGCCAGTCCGGTCTGCAGCTGCACCGCTGCCCGCCGGCGGATGCGGTCGCCGCTTGCTCTCGGCTTCGCGCCGATGGTGCGAGCCGGATCGTGGGCCGCTGGGCGCGGGGATGGCTGTTCGCCGACGTGACTGCCGCACCGCGTCCGCTGTCGCCGCTCGAGCTGCGCGTGATCGAGCGGTTCTCGGCGTGAACGCCTCCACCCGCGAGCTGCTGGACGCCTGCGTACACTGCGGCTTCTGTCTGCCGGCCTGCCCCACCTACACGCTGTGGGGCGAGGAGATGGACTCGCCGCGCGGCCGGATCCAGCTGATGAGCCTGGTCGAAGATGGCCAGCTGGCGCTCGATGCGAGCGTCGCCCGTCACCTCGACCGCTGCCTGGGCTGCCTGGCCTGCGTCCCGGCCTGCCCCAGCGGCGTGCGCTACGACCGGCTGATCGAGCGGGCACGCGTGCGTCGGCGGGCGGAGGCGCCCACCTCGTTGCGGGCGCGGGTGATCGACCGCGCGGTGTTCGCGCTGTTCCCACGTCCACGGCTGCTGCGCGCCGTGTCATGGCCGCTGGCGCTTGGCATCAGGCCGATGGCGCTGGCGCCGCGGATCACAGTCGCCGAGATGCGCGCCGCGCCGCCGCAGTACACCGCGGCCGTGGGCGAGCGAATGCTCTCGGTGGCGCTGCTGTCGGGCTGTGTCCAGCGCGTCTACTTCGGGCCGGTCAACGTCGCCGCTGCCGACCGGCTGTCGGCCTGCGGCTGCGACGTCTTGGTGCCGCCCGGGCAGGGCTGCTGCGGCGCGCTGCACCTGCACGCCGGTCGCGAGCAGCAGGCACGCAGGCTGGCCGAGCGCACGATCGCGGCGCTGGCGGGATATGACCGCGTGGCCGCCACCGCGGCGGGCTGCGGCTCGGCGATGAAGGAGTACGGCGAGCTGCTGGACACGCCGGCCGCGCACGACTTCTCGAGCCGCGTGCGCGACGTGACGGAGCTGCTGGCCGAGCTGGCCCAGCCGGCGCCGTCAGCGGTTCCGGAGGGTTGCGCCCTGCGGGTGGTCTACCAGGACGCCTGCCACCTCAACCACGCGCAGGGCGTGCATCGCCAGCCACGCGAGCTGCTGCGAGCCGTGCCTGGCCTGGAGCTGGTCGAGATCGAGGACGCCGACCGCTGCTGTGGCTCAGCCGGGATCTACAACCTGACCCAGCCGCGCGCCGCCGCCCAGCTCGGCGAGCTCAAGGCGCGATCGATCCTGGCCGCGCAGCCAGATGTGATCGCCACCGGCAATCCGGGCTGTGCGCTGCAGCTGGCGGCATCGCTGCGCCGGCTGGGCCGCGGCGACCTGCCGATCGTTCACCCCGTCCAGCTGCTGGCCGGCTACTCGTAGAAGCCGAGCGCGAACGAGATCGTCGCGAACAGCGTGGCAACCGCGAGCCCGGCCCACTGGCCCGGAACGCCGGACAGGCCCGGTCCGGCCAGCACCGCAACCGTGGCCGTGACGATGCCGCCGCTGATAACCCACATCGCTGTTCGTCCCGCGCTCATGCGGCGCTGAATCTACCAGAGTGGGCGGCGTCTGACGCCGGGCTGCCGTGTTCTCAGCGGCCGAGATCCGCGTAGCGGGCGCCGCCGAAGCGGGCCGACAGCAGGTCGTCGTCGCCGTCGGCGGCTGCCGCCACCACGTCGATCGCGGCCTCCAACTCGACCTGGTCGAGGTCGTCGCCCAGGATCGCGTGCTCGAACCACACCTCGCGCCGGGTGGGGACGTACGAGTAGGCGCCAAACCGCCGCGACTCGGTCAGCCGCAGCAGTTCCACCGCCAGATCGTCGCTCAGATCGACGTCCGATAGCACCGGCGACGAGGCGCGCACAGCGGTCGAGCTCTCCAGCACCGGCACGACGTCGACGAACACGCGGGCGCTGCCGAATCCGCCGTGGTAGCCCCAGGCCGGGTCGTGGTCGAACCCGCCGAAGCGCTCGTCCAGGAAGCGCTTGACGCGGCGATCCGTGATCTCGAGGTGGCTGGCAGCGTCACGCCGCAGCGCGGCAGGTGCCTGTGGAGCCTGGGGCGGCGGCGTCGCCTCACGCAGCAGTGCTTGCATCCTGGGCGCGAATGCCGCTGCCGCCCAGCCGATCATCCATACCGACGCCTGCACCTCGACGGCGGCCATCGTGGTGCCCGCCAAGATCGCGTGCTCCACCAGCACGTGATCCTGATCGTGCGAGAAGCGCCCCAGCACCAGCTCGCCGGTCTCGATCACCAGCAGCCGCGCCAGCCGCGCCGCGGGCTGATCACAGGCGGTCACGACCGCGCCGACGTGCACGTAGGGTCGGCCGCCGTCGTCGAGGAGAACGTCGACGGTGACCTCCGCGTCGCCCACTCCCACGCTGCCGCGCCACGCGTGCTGGGAGTCGACACCTCCCGAGAAGGAGCGGGCCAGGGCCCGTCGTACCTCGATCTGGTTGACTTCGATCTGGCGGTCGCTCACGGCGGCGAGTGTAGTCGAGCCGTCCGAACTTCTACGCGGTCGGCGTCACCTCCGCCGTGCAGTGCGCGCATCGGCGGGCGGCGGCCGGGATCACACTGAGGCACTCCGGACAGGCGCGCGCGCTGGGTGCCGTCTCGGGCTCCATCCGGCGGGCCTGGAGCGCGCTCAGCGGCTTCACGATCGCGAAGAACACCGCTGCGGCAACCGAGATGAAGCTGATCACGGCGTTCAGGAAGCTGCCGTAGCGAAACACGCTGCCGTTGACCGTGAACGTCAGCGCGCTGAAGTCTGGCTTGCCGACGATCGCCGCGATCACCGGCGTCAGGAGATCGGCGACCAGTGAGTTGACGACGGCCACGAACGCGGCGCCGATCACGAACGCGATCGCCAGTTCGAGGATGTTGCCGCGCAGCAGGAACTGTTTGAACTCCTTCAACATCGGGCCTCCGCTCGTTGGTACCTGGCCGATGCTATCGAATCGCGCGGCGACCTCACGCACCGCCGAGCACGAACGGTCGCATGACGCGCCAGGCCGCTCGCGGCCGGCGGCTCAGCCGGCCGGCCGCCAGAGGCAGCGAGGTGATCTCGCCGCGCAGCATCGCCGTTACCAGCTCGACCGGCAGCCGGTCGAGCATCTCCACGGCCCGGTCCCAGTCACGGTCGTCCATGCCGGCGACGTAGCGGTTGGCCCGCATCGCGAGACCCCACGACCGGCCCCGCGTCCGCCGCCCGACCCGCTCCCAGCTTCGCAGCCGCTCGACGGGCACCACCCCCGGGCGCTCCAGTGCGGCGACCGCGATCGGCGCCGCGCGGCGAGCGGCCAGGATCACGTGCCGGATACCCTCCCCGAGCAGCGGGTTGGAGTGCCCACCCGCGTCACCGACCACCAGCAATCCGTCGCCGGTCAGGCGACGCGGCGCCTCCTGGCTGGGGATCCGGCCGCTGTGCAGCTCCAGCAGCTCGGCACCCGCCAGCTGATCGGCCAGCGCCCGTTCGACCGGCGGGTAGAGCTCGCGCGGGTTGGCGGCCGTGTCGGGCTGGATCACACCCACTCCCACCCGCACACGGGTACCACCGCGGGGAAAGGCCCAGGCGTAGCCGGCCGGCGCGATGCCACCGACCAGGATCACGGCCTCGTCCTGGGGATAGCCCGGCGCCGCCAGCTCGCGCTCGTAGCCGACGCCGACGCGATCGAAGCCCTGATGCACGCCGGCCTGGCGGGCGATCAGCGAGCTGGTACCGGTGGCGTCGACCACAAGCCGGCAGCGGACGCTCCGCGACATGCCGCCGTGGCGAAGCGTCAGCTGGCCGGTTCGCTGTAGTCGGGCCAGCGTGCCGGTCTCGATCTCCGCGCCAGCCGCGCGGGCGCGATCCGCCAGATGGCGCCATGTGGCGGTGACATCGAGCGCGCAGCCCACGCCATCGCCCCACTCGATCGTGCTCCGCGAGCTGCGTGAGCGGAACGAGAGCCGCTCGATCGGGTGCCAGAGGTGGTCGGGCAGTTCGAGCTCGCGCAGCGCGTCCTGCCAGGATCCGCCCGAGGTGCGGACTGGGATTCCGATCGCCGCGTTGCGCTCGCACACCAGCACCGAAAGGCCGCGGCCTGCCAGCGGTTCGGCGAGGGCGAGTCCGGCCGGCCCGCCGCCCACGATCACCACGTCACGCTGCTCGAGCACCCCTCAAGGCTACCGCCACGGCACGCGTCCGGCGGCGGGCCGGGGCCGGTAAGCTGCCGCTGTGAGATCGCGTGAGCTCGACGGGATGTTGGAGCTGGCCGACGAACTGGTCGCGGCGCGTGCCGCGCTGCGGCGGCTGCAGACGCTCGATCGCGCGATCGCCCACGAGCAGGCGATCGTCGAGCGCGCGCCGGCGCTGGCCGCAGCTGTGGGCGATAGCCGCGCCCGGATCGAGCGGATCGCGCGCGCCCTGGAGCAGCAGTGGGTCGATCAGGGACCGCTGGTGGCGCTGTGGCAGCGCGCGGCCGAGCTGGCCGAGCTGGCCGAAGGTTCAGGCGCCGACCCGGCCGAGTACCGCGCGGGGGTCGAGGAGGCGCGTCAACGGGTGGAGTCCGCTCGGCTGGGCACCCGCGAGACGCTCGCCAGCCTGTGCAGCGAACGGGAGACGCTGGTCGATCTGCTGCTGGTGGCCCCGTTCGATCTGGACGCTCCGGCGCCGGTGCGAGACGACGGGCGTCCCGAGGCCGGCCGGCGCGATGCCCTGGAGCTGATCGGCGCCTGCGACAGGGCGCTGGCGGTGGTGGAGGAGCAGCGCCAAAACGGCGAGCGGCGCCTGAGCGAGGCGTTCGCCGAGCGGGCCGAGTTGGGTAACGCCAACCAGATCGAGGCCCGCATCGCCGCACTGCAGACGGCCCTTCCCGAGCTGGTCGAGCTACCCCGGACGGCGCCTCCCTCGGCAGCCCAGCGCCTGCAGCGGGCCGGGCTGCGGGCGAGAGTCGACCCCCCGGCGTGACAGCGCCCATCGCGGCGATCGACCTCGGCCGGATCGATCCCGCCTCGGCGCTGGCCTGGGACGAGGCACTGGTGCGCGGGCCGCTGGACGAACCGACGCTGCTTCTGTGGCGCACGGATCCGGCGGTCGTGATCGGGCGCTTTCAGCGGGCCGATTGGGAGGTCGACACCGAGGCCTGCCGGCAGCGGGGGGTGCGGGTCTGGAGGCGGTTCACTGGCGGTGGCGCCGTTCACCTGGACGGCGGCACGCTGTGCATCGCCCTGGCCTGGCCGGCCGCGCACCACTGGTCGCTGGCCGGCGTGCCCGAGATGTACGCGCCGCTGCTCGACGGCATCGTTCGAGCGTGCGCGCTGTGCGGGGTCGCGGCTGTCCGCGATCAGCGCACCGTGCGGGTCGCCGGCCGCAAGGTGACCGGCATCGCCGCGCATCGCGGGCGGGATGCCATGATCGTTCACGGCACGCTGCTGATCGACGCCGACCTCGACTCGCTGCGAGCCTGCCTGGCGGGAGCGCGAGAGGGCGACCTGCACGGCCTGCCACGACCGGCTGCCAGCCGACCGGACAGCGTCGCCAACGCCGGTGGCAGCGGCTGGGAGCAGGCGATGATCGCGGCGTTCGCGGCCCGGCCCGGACGTGCCACCGCTGCGCAGCACGAGAGCATGCAACTGCTGCGTGCCGAGAAATACCACGACCCGGCGTGGCATGCCGGGCCGTGGACGAGCGTGACAGCGCCGTCGGTGCGCGCGCTGCTGGGGCCGGCTAGATCAGCGGCACCACTGCATTGATCAGACTTGTGACACCGGAGGAGAGCAGCGCCAGCGTGGCAACGATCGCGACCGTGATGACCGTCATCACGACTGCGTACTCTGCCATCGTCTGGCCTGACTGCTCAAGCACCAGCTTTTCGAGGTGGATCATTCGTACCTCCTGCTCTATGGGAGGCGACGCACCGGTAAAGAAAGAAGACCAACGACGTTCGGTGGAGCACCAGAGCGCGCCTCTCTTCCAGTATCGTCCATTCCCCGCGGTTGTTGAGATACCCCATTGGGGGAATCATGCGCGAAGATCGGCGGCCCAGAAGCGCTAGCTGAGGCCCTGACGGGCCTCGCTGACCAGCGTCACGGCCTCTGGGAACAGCAGTCGGACGGCGTCGCGCACCTGCATCGCCTGCTCGTCCGGGGTGCCCGTCAGCTCCAGGCGGCCGATCGCGGCCACGGTCATCGTCACCGCCAGGTTGATCGCCTGGTCGGCGAACGCCACCTTCTGCTGCTGCTGGGCCTGCTCCATGAAGCCGGCCAGCTGGCGCTGGATCTCCTCGGGGTCGCCGCCGCCGAACATGCCGAAAGGGAACTCACTCATGCGGGGAGGATACCGCGTAGACGCCGTCGAGCACGGTGGCCGGGTCGGGCATCGGGCTGGCCTCAGCGGCGAGCACGCCCTGCTCGATCGTCTCGCGCACCTCCGCCGCGATCACGGCCTGCTCGTCCTCGGACAGTTCGTGGTTGATCTGCAGCCAGGCCCGGAACCGCTCGACGGGATCCTTGGACAGGTACTCCTCCATCAGCGGTCGCGGCACGTAGGCCGCGTCGTCGTGCACCGCGTGGCCTTCCATCCGCAGCGTGATCAGCTCGAGCAGGGTCGGTCCGCCGCCTTCACGGGCCTTCTCGATCGCGCGCGCCGCCTCGCGGTAGACCGTCAGCACGTCGGTGCCGTCCACCACGATGCCCTCGAACCCGTACGCCGGACCACGATCGGCCAGGTGCTCACAGGCGAACGAGAGCCGGTTGGGCGTCGAGTACGCGTAGCTGTTGTTATCGATCACGAACACGATCGGCAGCCCACGCACGCCGGCCAGGTTCATCGCCTCGTGCATGTCGCCACGCGCCGCCGCGCCGTCGCCGCACCAGCCGATCGCCACCCGCGGCTCCTTGCGCAACTGGAATGCCAGCGCGATGCCGGTGATCACGGGGATCATCGCCGGCAGGTGGCTGACGCCGGCCAGCAGACCGCGGCCGGGAGAGAAGTCGTTGGTGCGCAGGTTGGAGTCACGGCCGTGCGTGGCGCCGCCATCGCGGCCCATGTACTGGCAGAAGATTGCCGACAGCGGGACGCCCCGAACCACGTGCACGCCCATGTTGCGGTGAAGGGGCGAGGCGATGTCATGCTCGCCCATGGCGCTGGCAACACCCACCGAGGCCGCCTCGTTACCGCGTCCGGTGTAGTAGCTCCCCGGCAGGCGTCCGGCCTTGAACAGCAGGTTGCCGCGTTCCTCGATGCCGCGCGTCACGAGCATGTCGCGGAAGACGCGCAGCAGACGGTCGCGTTCCAGCCCGGCCTGGGAGGCCTCGGTGGCGGAGAGCAGCGGCTCGGCCTGGCGGGTCGCGGACATCGCGGCGGAGAATACCGGTGCCGGGCGCTGGCGGAATCACTCCCGTGCCGGCGGCGGCCCGGCGGCGGCGTACCCACCCAGCCGGATCAGCCGCTCGTCCCACTCGGCTCCTGCCCGGACGATCCACGCGACGGCCTGTTCGAGCGGCTCGGGCGTCACGGTGTAGCGCGTCTCTCGGCCCTCGCGACGGGACGCCACCAGTCCTGCCGCTGACAGCTGAGAGAGGTGTTTGGCGACGGCCTGGCGGCTGATCGGCAGCTCGCGGGCGAGCTCGGTGGCGGTCGCGCTGGACCTGCCGAGAAGCCCGAGCATGCGGCGGCGGCTGGGATCGGCCAGCGCGGCGAAGGTCGCTCCGATGGCGTCGCTCACGCCGCCAGCGCGAGCGGCCCGTGCTCCGCCCAGAGCTCGCGTTCGATCCGCGAGACGGCCTCGACCGTGACCAGTTCGCGCTCGGTGATCGAGATGCGCGAACCGCCGTGCTCAGGCGTGACCTCGATCTCGACTGATGAGGGTGGGCCGTCCGGCGGCGCGTACCAGGTGAAGCGCAGCCGGCGGGGCGCGTCCACCTCCTCGACCACGCCGTGCCGTTCGCCGCCGTCGTCGGCGACCACCCGTACCGGAGCGCCCGGAGTGGGTTCGAGCTCGACGCGCTCCGCGAACCAGTGCTCGAGATGCTCGGGCTCGGTGACCAGGCGCCAGGCCCGGTCGGGGTCGACCGGGACGCTGATCTCGCGTTCGACCGTGTTCTCGTCTGCCATCGTTCCTCCTCAACGCGCAACCGCAAGGTTGCGCATGATCGGCTACCGCGCTAGCATGCGCAACTCATCGGTTGCACTATACAGGAGGCGCGCGGTGTCCCCAATCATCCCAATGGTGATCGAGCAGACGGGCCGCGGCGAGCGGTCGTTCGACATCTACTCGCGGCTGCTGAACGACCGCATCATCTTCCTCGGCACGCCGGTCACCTCTGAGGCGGCGAACCTGATCGTGGCCCAGCTGATCCATCTCGAGTCAGACGATCCCGACAAGGACATCAGCCTCTACATCAACTCGCCCGGTGGCGACGTCTACGCCGGCATGGCGATCTACGACACGATGCGCTACGTGGGGTCGGAGGTGCAGACGATCTGCTTCGGGATGGCGATGTCGATGGGCGCGATCCTGCTGGCCGGCGGTGCCAAGGGCAAGCGGATCGCCCTACCGAACTCAAAGATCATGATCCACCAGGGACACACCTCGGGGTTCGAGGGCCAGGCCACCGACGTCGAGATCCGGGCGCGCGAGATCCTCGCCATCCAGCGGCGAATGGAGGAGATGCTGGCGGCCGACACCGGTCATACGCCGGAGCGGATCCACGAGGACACCCAGCGCGACAACTTCATGGACGCCGCCCAGGCGAGGGAGTACGGGCTGATCGATCGCGTGGTCGACCTGCGCGCGGTGACCAACGGCAAGCGGGCGGCGGGGCTCGGTTAGCCCCCCGGCCCCAGGCAGCGTACCCAGGCGATCTGCGGCTGCGACACCCCGCTCGGGATCGTGATCCAGGCCAGCCCGACATCGATCCGCCATCCGCGCGAGCCGCCCGGCAGGCAGGAGCTACTGCTCGGCGGCGTGCAGCCGCCGCCGTGGCAGTCCTCGAACGTGGTGGCGCTGCTGAGGAAGAGCGCGGTGGCGTTGTTCTGGTCGAGGAATCCGGCCGGATCGCTGCCCCCGTCGCGATGGAAAACGAACTGGCTCCCGTCCGGCGTCACGTACGTCGCCACCCCCGACAACAACTAGACGCGGGCGGTGTGGCCGGGCGCGCGAGTGGACTGGTAGTACCACACGGCCGCGCCGCCGAGCGCTGCGCCCGCGAGGAGCAGGGGCAGCGACGCCCTGCCGGGCAACCAGAACGCCCGCCGTGAGCGACCGGACGGTGGCAGCCGGCGGCCGAGCCGGACGGCAGTGTAGATGGGAGCGATGATCAGGAAGGCCAGCACCACCATCCACCCGATCTGCACTGCGGTCGATGTCCCGCCGGTGCAGTGTGTGACCGTGACCTGGTGGCCGGACTGGTTCGTTCTGGTGCCGGTGCTGCACGCCTCGACACCCCCCACCGTCGAGACGGACAGGACGAACGGAAGCGCCAGTCCGCCGGGCACCAGCAGCGTTGCCAGCAGCTTGTCCCGGGTCGTCCAGCAGCGAGAGAGCCACAGGAAGACGACGCCGACGATCCAGCCCACCAGCGGGATCACGATCCCGCCAACCAGCAGCAGCGGAATCGCCAGCCACTCGAGCCAGCCGGCCGTCGCCGGCTCGATGCCTAGCCGCTCGCGCTCGGCCGCGGCGATCTGCTCGGGGTCGCCCATCCGGTCGAGCGCGGTCAGCACCTCGGCGTCGGACGCGCTGTCCGGCACCGTCTGCTCGATGTGCGCCTCGATCTCGGCCACCAGTTCGTCGCGATGGCGCCGCGGCATCTCGCGCAGCGCCCCACGCAGTTCGGTGAGGTAGCGGTCGATCAGCGGACTGCGGGTGGTGCTCACGGCGCGATGATCCCGTCCACGGTATCGCGGAAACGGGCCCACTCGGCGGTGAACACGTCCAGCACCGATCGGCCGGCCAGGGTCAGCGCGTAGTAGCGACGGGGCGGCCCGCCGGGCGACTCACGCCAGGTCGTCTCGACCACGCCTTCGCGCCGCAATCGGGAGAGCAGGGGGTAGAGGGTACCCTCGGATGTCACCAGGCCGTCCTTGCCGGCCAGCTCCTGCACCAACTCGACGGCGTATCGCTCGTCGTCACGGAGGAGGGCGAGCACGCAGAACTCGAGTACTCCACGGCGAAGCTGGGAGGGCAGTGCGGCGCTGTTTGGGGATCGACGGTCATCTTCCATGCGTTGCAAGGTACTTGGTAAGACCATAGACTTATGCCGCGGATCCGTCAAGCGTGGACGACCGTCAGCCGTCGAACTTCTTGAGGATCACACAGCCGTTGTGGCCGCCGAGACCCATCGAGTTCGAGAGCGCGACCCGCACCTCGGCCTCGCGCGCCACGTTGGGTACGTAGTCCAGGTCGCACTCGGGATCGGGCGTGCGGTAGTTGATCGTGGGCGGGATCACGCCGTGGTAGATGGTCAGCGCCGTCGACAGCGCCTCGACCGCTCCGGCGGCGCCGAACAGGTGACCGATCATCGACTTGATCGAGGAGACGGCCATCCTGTCCGCGTGGGTGCCGAACACCGTCCGGATCGCGAGCGTCTCGGCCGAGTCGTTGTACGGCGTGGAGGTGCCGTGGGCGTTGATGTAGTCGACGTCGTGCGGTGAGATGCCGGCGCTGCCGAGCGCGGCGCGCATCATCTCGATCACGCCGATCGACTCGGGGTGGGGGGTGGCGACGTGGTAGGCGTCGTTGGAGGCGCCGTAGCCGATCACCTCGCAGTAGATGCGCGCGCCGCGCCGCAGCGCGTGCTCGAGCTCCTCCACCATCACGACGGCCGCGCCCTCCGCCATCACGAACCCGGACCGCGTCGCATCGAACGGCCGCGAGGCGGCGGCCGGATCGTCGCGGCCGGCCGCCAGCGCTCGCATCGAGCAGAATCCGGCCAGCACCAGCGGCACGATCGCAGACTCCGTACCACCGGCCAGGATCGCGTCGGCCTGGCCGCGGCGGATCACGAGTGCCGCGTCACCGATCGCGTGCGAGCCGCTGGCACAGGCCGAGACGATGGCGTAGTTGACCCCGCGCATGCCGAGCTGGGTGGCGACGTGGCTGGTGGTGGTGTCCACCAGCATGTTCGGCAGCCAGTGCGGCGAGACCCGTTCGCGGCCGCGCGTCTCGAGCACCTTCTGCTGATCGAGGATCTGAGGCAGTCCGCCGACCGCGCTGCCGATGATCACGCCCGCCCGCGACGCATCGGTGACTTCGAAATGGGCGTCGCGTGCCGCCTCCATCGCAGCAGCCACGCCGTAGTGGACGTCCAGCCCGGTCTTTCTCGCCTCCTTCACCGGCATCGCGTCGGTGGCGTTGAACCCCTTCACCTCGGCGGCGATATTGACCGGGAACTCGTCCGCGTCGAAGCGGCTGATCACGCCGACACCGCTGACGCCGGCCACCAGGTTGACCCAGGTGGTGGGGACGTCGTTGCCGACCGGGGTGACGGCACCAAGGCCGGTGATTACCGCGCGTCGCATCGAGCCGTGGGACGGCACAGGACAGCCGTCGGTTGCGATGGGGGCGTTCTGGACGCGGTCAGGATCTCGTCTGCCCGCTGCCGACCAGCACGTACTTGGTGGTCGTCATCTCTTCCAGCCCCAGCGGCCCGCGCGCGTGCAGCCGGTTTGTGGAGATGCCGATCTCGGCGCCCTTGCCGTAGACGGCGCCGTCGGTGAAGCGAGTCGAGGCGTTGACGTAGACGGCCGCCGCATCGACCTCACGCGTGAACCGCGCCGCCGCCGCGGCATCCTCGGTGACGATCGCCTCCGAGTGGCCGGTGCCGTAGCGGTCGATGTGGTCGAGCGCCTGGTCGAGGTCGTCCACCACCCGCAGCGCGATCTTGAGGTCGAGGAACTCGGTCGCCCACGCCTCCTCGCCCTCCAGCACCTCGACGCCCTCGGCCTCGAGCGCGGCCACCAGCGGGGCGACCAGGTCGGCCCGCCCGCGGTGGACGAGCACCGTCTCGGCGGCGTTGCAGACGCCCGGGCGCTGCACCTTGGCGTTGATCACGATCGCGAGTGCCTTGGCGGGATCGGCCTCGGCGTCGACGTAGACGTGGCAGTTTCCGCCGGCAGCGGCCAGCACCGGGATGCGCGAGTGCTCAAGCAGAAAGTGCTTGAGCTGTTCGCCTCCGCGGGGAATCACGACGTCGGCGGTCGCGGGATCGGCGATCGCCGCCGCCAGCTCGGCTCGGTCGGTGGACAGCGCCTGCACCGCATCGGCCGGCAGGTCGCGGTCGGCCAGCGCGCCGCGCATCAGCTCGAGCAGCGCCAGGTTGGTGTGCTCGGCCAGCCGGGAGCCGCGCAGAACGCACGCGTTTCCGGCCTTGATGCACAGCATGGCAGCATCGACAGTGACGTTGGGCCGGGCTTCGTAGACCACCATCACCACGCCCAGCGGCACGCGCAGCTTGGTCATCTGGATCCCGTTGGCGAGCGTTTCGGCGGTGATCGTCGTCCCCACCGGGTCGGGCAACGCGGCCACGCTCATGACGGCGTCAGCCAGGGCGTGACAGCGGTCGTCGTCCAGGGTCAGCCGATCGATGATCGCCCGCGTCTGGCCGGTGGCGGCATCCAGGT
This sequence comes from Gaiellales bacterium, assembly GCA_038212095.1. Classification (GTDB taxonomy): domain Bacteria; phylum Actinomycetota; class Thermoleophilia; order Gaiellales; family JAICJC01; genus JAICYJ01. The sequence continues at coordinate 53,196 of JBBQUW010000004.1, forward strand.
CGAGCCGGTTTGCGGCCACCAGCTCGTCGGCATGACGTCGGATGCGGTCGACCACCTCGATCAGCGCGGCGTTCTTGGCGGCGCTGTCCAGCGATGCCAGCGCACGCGACGCGATGCGGGCCCGCTGGGCGATACCGGATGAGGTGACGGTGCTCACAACACGACTAGGTTATCGCGGTGCACGGCCTCGTCCACCCCACGTGCGCCGGCCAGGCGCCGCAGCTCCGCGGCTGGGTGGCCGGCGAGGCCGATGGCGAACGCCTCGCCGGCCTGACAGATCTCGACCGCATCGCCGGCCGCGAAGCTGCCCGCGACGCCCTGCACGCCCACCGCCAGCAGGCTGGTGCCGCGCGAGACGAGCGCCGCCCGGGCTCCGGCGTCGACGTCAAGGCGGCCGCGTACAGGCTTGCCGTACCGGATCCACAGCTTGTACGCCGGTAGCGGGCTGGGGTCGGCGCGAAACCGGGTGCCCACGCGGGCGCCGGACGCCGCCTGTAGCAGTGATCCCGGCCGTCGGCCGGATGCGATCACGGCCGTCACGCCACCGGTGCTGGCCATCTCCGCTGCGACCACCTTCGATCGCATGCCACCCGATCCCCACGAGCTGCCGCCGCCGCTCACCTCGAGTGCTTCCAGCAGCCGGTGGTCGGCCACCTCCTCGACCAGCGTGGCGCCCGGGCTGGCCGGATCGCGGTCGTACAGCCCGTTGATGTCGGTCAGCAGCACCAGCAGCCGTGCCCGCAGCAGCACGGCCACTTGAGCCGCGAGCGCGTCGTTGTCGCCGAAGGAGATCTCATCGGTGGCCGTGGAGTCGTTCTCGTTCACGATCGGCACCATGCCCCAATCGAGCAGCGTCTCCAGCGTGCGGCGTGCGTTCAGGTAGCCGTCGCGGCGGTGGATGTCACCGACGGTCAGCAGTACCTGGGCTCCCCGCGCACCGCAACGGCCGAGCGCGCGCTCCCATCGCCGGACAAGCAGCGACTGGCCGACCGCGGAGGCGGCCTGCAGTTCGGCCAGCCGGCGCGGCCGCCGCTCTCGGCCGAGGGCGCCCAGTCCGAGCGCGATCGCCCCCGAAGTGACGATCACGAGTGGGGTGGAGTCGTTCGCCAGCGTGGCCACCTCGGATGCGATCTGCGAGAAAGCCCGCGCTCGGGGCCGCCCTCGCTCGTCGACAAGCGTGCTGGATCCGATCTTGACGACCACCGCCCGGCGTTTCATCGCAGCAGGATACGGCTCGGCCGGGGCCGCGGCGGGCGCTACCGCGCGATAGCGTGTATGCGATACACTGAGGTTCTCGTGTCCAGCCAGCCCAACAGCCAGCGGCAACGACTGACCGCCCAGACGCTGGAGCGGATGAAGGACGGCATCCGCAAGCGGTCGGATGCGATCGGGCGCGACCACGACCGTCCCTTCGCCGACGTCGGCCGGATGGTGGCGCACAACCGGCAGGCGCGAGGCATGAGCCAGCAGGAGCTGGCCGTCCTGTGCGGAACGACGCAGTCTGCGATCGCCCGCCTGGAACGCGGTGGACGCCCGCCCAAGCTCGACACACTGATGCGGATCGCCGACGCGCTGGACGCTGAGCTGCTGCTCGAGATGCGCCTGCGCGAACCCTCGACCGAGTAGGAAGGATCGTTCATGGCAGTCACGTTGCGCGATTTCATGACCACGGAGGACGTGCTCACGATCCCGGCCGATACGACGCTCGGCCAGGCGGCCAGGTTGATGCGGGCCCGCAACGTCGGCGCCGCCGTCGTGATGGAGGGATCGCGGATCGCCGGTATCTTCACCGAGCGTGACCTGTTGCGGGCGATCGCCGACAGCCGGCACCCCGATCAGGGGCAGGTGCAGTCGTACATGACGCCAGACCCGCTGACGCTGCCGCCTGACCACTCCCCCAGCGAGGCCTCGCGGATCATGAGCGAACGCCGCTTCCGGCACATCCCGGTCGTCGAGGGCGACACGCTGGTCGGCATCATCAGCATCCGCGACCTGATGGGCGCCGGACTGCAGATGCCGTTCGACGACGCCCACGTCGGTAGCGACTTCCCGTAGGGGTCAGACCCTCCGCGGGCGGCGTTGCCATCTTGTGGCACCGCCGTCACGCGGGCGCGCACCGGCACGGGGAGGGGTCAGACCCCTCCGCGGCGGTCGTTGCACTGTTGTTGTGGCGTTGCCACACCGGTAACGACCGCGTTGCGCCTTTCGGGGGATCGCGCAAGCGGTCCGGCCGTCGCATGCTGTGACCACAGTGCTCCTGCCCCGCCTCACGGCTCCCTGCGAGGTATCGGTCAGTCCGGGCCACGCCGGTCCGCGGCTGGGTGGGAAGCATTCCGTGATCTGAGGCGGCGCCGCCCACCCGACTCGCTCCACGACGTTCTGGGACAACGTCGCGCAGCGGACTGCGGGTGAGGGCGCAGGCCCCGCCCGATCGGCGGCGCCGCCCAGGTCGTGCCTCCGCCCGCCCGAGCCGCCAGCGGAAATCCGTCCCCGGCCTGGAGACGTACTGTTCGTGATGAGCATCATCGCGACAACATTTCCGCAAGCTGCGCCGCGCCTTCTGGCGGAGCCACGCAGCGTGAGGAGCCAATCCTCTAGGCTGATCGGCGTGGATATCGCGGCCCTGAGCGACGAGGACCTCCTGGAGCGCGTGGCGCGGGAACGCGACGCCGAGGCCTTCGAGCAGCTCTATTCACGCTACTCGCGGGCCGTGTATTCGGTCGTTCGGCGGTCGCAGGCCGATCACGGTCGCAGCGAGGACGTTGTGCAGGAGGCCTTCACCTCGGTCTGGCGCTCGGCCAGGGGCTACCGGCGCGAGCGCGGATCGGCCTCCGGCTGGCTGTTTGCGATCGCCCGCAACGCGTCCGCCGACTCGCTGCGAGCCCGCCGCGCCGTCACCGTGGCCGACCCTCCCGACCAGGCAGATCCCGCGCCCGGGCCGGATCAGCGGACGGCCGCCGAGCTGGAAGCGTTCGCCGTCCACAGCGCGGTGGATGCTCTGCCCCAGCGCGAGCGTGAGGTGATCGAGTTGGCGTACTTCTTCGGCCTCTCTCAGAGCGAGGTCGCCGACCGGCTGTCGCTGCCTCTGGGCACCGTCAAAACGCGAACCCGCAGCGGGCTCGCGCATCTGGCGGAGCGACTGGCCGGCGAGCGGGTGGTGCTATGAACGACGAGACGACCTTCAACGAGGTGGAAGAGATGCTGCGCGCCGCGGGGCCGATCGAGACGCCGCCGGCGCATCTGCGCGCTGCCGCCCGCGACGCTGCGCTGGGTGCTGGTGACGTCGTGCGGCTGCGTCCGCCGGTGAGGATGGACGGCCGCGTGGCCCGCGTCCTGCTGGCCGCGGCCGTGCTGACCGCATCCGCGCTGACGGCGCTCGTGATCGGCGTCGGTGGCAGCCGGCTGACGATCGAGCATCACATCAACCTGAGCGGCGCTCCGTCTGCCGCCGCCGCCTCTGCCGTGATCGACGTGGGCGCCGCCGACGGTGCCGTGCGGCCGCTGGTGCTCCACGTCAGTCGACTCGCTCCCGCCCCAAAGGGGGCCTACTACGAGCTGTGGATGCAGACCGGTGCCGGCGACCCGACCGGGATGGTCGCGTTCAACACGGACTCCGGTGGCGGCGTTGTCGCGCAGACGACGATGCCTGCGGACATGGGCTGGAGCCGTTGCTGGGTGACGCTCGAGTCGGCCGACGGCCATCGCTCGACCGTGCTGCGCGTGGCCTGAGCCCGCGGGCTGGGGCACGAAGTACACCCGAACGGGGGTGGCGTCGGCACCTGTCAGGGTGCCATATGAGACAGCGGTGTACCACTCCCCCAAGGAGATGTACATGAAGTTCAGGCTGTACAAGTCCGTGTACCTGCTGGCTCTGATGTCCGCGTTCGTCGTGGCGTCGGGTGCCGGTCACAAGTACACACCCTGACACGTGGTCAGGATCTGATCATGGGGCTCGTCCGGCCTGGCCGGGCGAGCCCCAAGGTCGCTCCACCTCCCCGCCGGTCAGAGTCCGTGGCCGGTCGTGCTTTGGAACTGAGTCCCACTTGCCGATAGGTCTGTCCGTGAATGGCCACGATCTGTTCCCGTCCGGTGTCGCCCGGTGAGCTCCGCCGTCCGCCGGTACAACTTCGCGCTTAGCACCCTGTTCTGGGTGGCGATTGCGCTCACCTTCGGAAAAGGCTCGCTCGCGATTGGCCATCCGATCACGGTGGTGGCGCCTCTGCTGGGGCTCGCGATCGCTGCCGAGGCGTTGGTCGTAGCCCGCGCCGACAGCAGTGCCTCATTCTCGGTGGCGGCACACATCGCCACCGCCATTCTGTTCGGTCCACTGGCTGCAGCTCTGGTGGCGGCGATCGCCGTGATCGTGGTGGACGGTTTGCGGATGGGGCCGCACCCGGCGGTGTTCCTCAACTCGACGATCTTCGGGTTCGCGGCATGGGCCGGAGGGCTCGCATTCTTGCTCACCGGGGGTACCACCGGCACGCTGGAGACGCGAGACGTACTCCCGGTGATGGTGCTGATCGCGACCCGCTTCCTGGTCAACGAGGTGCTGCTCTCGGTAGCGATCTCGATCGATCGTGGGCGGGCGTTGTTCCAGGTGTTGCGGGACGATGTGCGCGACATGCTCGGTGCCGCAGTGGGTGAGGGCTGTCTGGGCGTCCTGGTCGCATTTGGGTACAGCGATCGAAGCTGGCTGATCTTGCCGTTCCTGATCCCGCTGCTGGCGGCGCTATACCAGTCGCAGCTCAACTTCGAGCGCCTCAAGAGCGAGACAGCGGCTGCCCTCAACTCGTTCGCCGGCGTGATCGACGAGCGGGATCCGAGTACGGCGCAGCACTCGGAGCGAGTTGCCGAGTACGTCGAGCGGTTCGCCGAGGCGATCGCGCTGCCCGATCAGGAGGCGACCCGATTGGTCGCCACGGCACGCTTCCACGATCTGGGAAAGGTGGCGGTCGACGTCTCGACGCTCTCCAAGCACGGTCGCCTGAGCGACGACGAGCTTCGGTCGATCCGCAGCCACCCGCGGCTCTCCGCCAGGCTACTCTCGCCGTTCCACTTCGCGCAGGAGATGTCGCTGTACGCCGAACTTCACCACGAGCGCTACGACGGCAACGGCTACTACTCTGTGCCGCAGCGCGACATTCCGGTCGAGGCGCACGTCCTGATCGTTGCCGACAGCTTCGACGCGATGACTTCGGCTCGCGCGTACCGCCCACCGCTGACCATGGCGGAAGCGGTGCAGGAACTGCGCGACAAGGCAGGCACGCAGTTCCACCCACTGGTCGCCAACGCCTTCTCGGCCATGATCGAGGGGCAGCCGGTGCACACCGCGATGGGGCCTTCGCAGCTGGCAGCACTGCGCGCCGAGTTCGCGCGCATCCCGACGCTGCGGATACCGCGAGTCGGGGCGCTGCTCTCGCCATCCCTGCTTGCTGTTTGCGCCGCAGCTGCGACGCTGGGCGCGGTCGGCATCCCGGCCGTGCCGTGGCGAGTGGCAGCGGTGACCGGGGCGCTCACGCTCGTCCTGGCCGCCATCACGCTGACCGAGTCGCTGCTGGCCCGGCGGCGCCGGCGGTGGGCCTGGTCGGCACTTGACGCGGTCGGATCGGCTGAGGCTGCTCTGGAGGCCGCGGGAGTGGTCGGATCGCCGGTCTGGCTGACGTGGGTCGCGACCGACGAGCGGTACGAGCCGGTTGGTCGGGCGCAGGCGTCGCCCGGCGACGTCGCGGACATCTGTGGCCGAGCGCTGCGGGTCGGAGCTGGGGCGCAGGCGGGCGTGCTCGACAGCGGTGCACATTTTGCGATCACGCCGGTCACCGGCACCGCTCCGCGGCTTGCCATCTGCTCTCCCAACCGGCTGTCGCGCTTCGAGCAGAAGCTGCTGTCCGAGGTCGCCGGACGCACTGCTCCAGAGCAGCCCGCCGGCCCGACCGAACAGGTGGATCTGAAACTGATCTCGGGCGACCAGCGGGCAGCAGAGGCGAGCACGCTGATCGGTACCGTGATCATCGACCTGGACGTGTTCGAGAACGTGCGGGTCGCCGCTGGACAGCTGACCGCGGAGCGGGTCGTGGCCGATGCCGTGTCGCGTCTGCGCTCGCTGGTGCGGGCGGGAGACCTGGTGGAGCAGCTGGGTGAGGACCGGTTGGGGGCGCTCGTCACGGTGTCCGACCCTGGCCAGATCGAGGTTGTCTGCGAGCGAATGCGAGCAACGCTGAGCGAGGTGCCTGTCCCGCGCCGGGCCCCCGCCATCAACGCTCGGTTCGTCTACGGCGTCAACGTCGAGACCTCGGGCAACCGTGAGTTGGTAGAGGTACTGCATCGCCTGCTGGGCGAGCAGCGGGCGGCGGGCTGAGATGATCATCGGGCTCGCGCTGCTCGTCGGCCTCTTGATCGCGTGGGCCCTGGGCGCGCGCCTCTCGAAACTGGCTGAGCTCCACTTCCGCGGCGATGCACTCGTGTTCGGCTCGCTCGCGGTTCAGCTGGCCGTGTTCACCCCGCTGCGCGCTGACGTACCGACCAGCTATGTGGTGCCGCTGCATCTGCTCAGCTACGCGCTGATCGTCGGCTTCTTCGTGCTCAACCTCCGCGTGCCGGGGTTCTGGCTGGTGGGCTTCGGCGTGATCTCGAACCTGCTGGTGATCGCGGTCAACGGCGGTCGCATGCCGGTGTCGCTGTCGACGTGGCGAGCGACTGGCAACGATCCGGGTCTGCTGATACGGCACGGCGTCGACGACAACAACGTGCTCGCGGGTGCGGGGACGCATCTGTCCTGGCTGGGCGACGTGTTCGCCCTCCCTCCCGGTGTGCCGTTCACCGCGGCCATCTCGATCGGCGATATTGCCATCCTGCTCGGCATGGTCGTGTTCGTCTACCGAGCCTGCGCGCCGCGACCGCCCGGTAACCCGGTCAGTCTGCTCTCGCCTCTGCGCTCGACGGCCTTTCGCCGCGTCGTCTCGGGACGGCTTGTTTCGGGAGTCGGCGACTGGCTGACTCAGGCCGCTGTGTTGACGTGGCTGTATCAACAGACCCACTCGACCTACCTGATCAGCCTGTTCCTGGTCGGGCTCATCCTCAGTGTGACGCTCGGCGGATTGGCTTCCGCCCCGCTGCTTGACCGGGTCGGTGGCTTCCGGGTTCTGTCCGCCGTCGAGGTGCTGCGTGGAGGGCTCACGTTGCTGCTGATCCCGGCCGCAGTGGGCGGCCACGTCTACGTCGTCGTGGCCCTCTGTGCGCTGTCGTCATTCCTCTCGTCCGCGACAAAGCCGAGTGCGGCGGGCTTGGTGCCGGATGTCCTTCCGCCGGAGCTACTGCAGGCCGGGAACGCCCTGCACAACCTGGCACCGTCCGTGAACTCGATCGTCGGGGCCACCGCCGGCGGTTTCCTGGTGATTTCGTATGGAATCGGCCCGGCCCTGGGCGTGGACGTCGTCACCTTCGTGGCTGCCGCTGCGCTGTACCGCTCGTTCTCGGGCCCCGGCTCCGTAACCGAGCCACGCTCGTCAAGCGACCACGTCTCGCGTCGCACGCTGCTGCGGGCAATGGTCCGCAGTCGCGTGGTGTTCTCGGTGACCGCGTCGTTCGCATTCGGCACAGGTGCTTTCGGGCTCATGAACGCGGTGACGGCGCCGTTGTTCGACCATCGGTACCACCAGCCCAACGCGTACGGCTTCGTTGCAGCGATGATCGGCGCCGGCTACCTGGTCGGCGAGACGCTGACCGGACACGTGCGACGGCACGCGGTCGTGCGCCGCTCCGTCAGCGTTGCCTTCCTGATCACCGGCGCAGCGGCCTGGTTGCTGGCAGACGCACCCACTGCCACCACCGCGTTCCTGGCGGCGTTTATGATCGGCGCGGCGGACGGCGTGACAGAGGTAGCGCACGACACGCTGATCCAGCTCCACACGCCTCGTGAACTGCGCGCCGGCGTTTTTGCGATGGCCAACTCGATCGAGCGGGGCGGCATGGTTCTGGGCGTGCTCGCGGCACCGTTGCTGATGGCGGGACGCTCATCCGAGTCCGTCGTGCGGCTGTCGGCGGGGATGCTCGTCGTCGGCGCAGGGATCGCGGCGTTGGGGCTGGTGCGGCGGATCGCGACCGACGAGGCGCTTGACGACCAGGCCGCCGAGCGGGCGCCGGGTATGGTCGGGCAGCCTGTGCGGCCGTTCGAACTGCTCGGCCGCGAGGGTGAGAGGTTGCCGGCGTCTGAGCTGGTTCATGTGGGCGCAGCGGTCGTCGTGGTGCTCGGTGAGGGAGAGAACCGCGAGCGGGAGGCGATGGTGCGTGATCTCGCCGACGGCATCCGCGCGCCCCACACCCTGTTTGTAATCGCACCTGACGGCTCACCGGTCGGCGAGCGCCTTTCGGCGGCACGCACGGCATCGGTGCTGGTGGACGGCGACGGCTCGGCCCATCGCGCGTTCGGCATCCCGCGGCATGGCGTCCGTCGCCGCTCGTTCGGCGGCGTGTTCGTGATCGACCCGCAGCTCGTGGTCAGGTTCAGTTTCGTGGCCGAGGGCCCGGAGCAGTGGATCCCGGCGACGTTCGCGCTCGGCCGGCTGTCCCGGATGACGGCCGCCGCGGCCCCCGAGGTGCGGGTGCTGAGGTCGGATCTGAACGGCACCTCGCAGCTCTTGCGGGCCGCTTCGGATCCCGTCTAGGCTGGCTATACTCACGCCTTCTGCGGGGCTATAGCTCAGTTGGGAGAGCGCCTGGATCGCACCCAGGAGGTCAGCGGTTCGAATCCGCTTAGCTCCATCTCCGAATACCATTTCCGCTCAACCAAGCCAAACCTGGAATCCGATTTGGTGTGTTGGACGAGGGTACAGGATACCGAGTGGTGCCGTCTAGCGGTTCTAATCCACTTCGCCCAGCCATTCGCGCCTCTGGCGCTGTCTACGGGCAGCTGTGCGCGGTTGACACATCTCACAGGAGCAGCGATGTCCTAGGCTATCTGTGGCGTGTTGGTTGAGGGATATGGACGCCACGTAGTCCTGAGAGTCTGGCCAAATACGGTAATAGAGGGCGCGGCGTTTGAGGGCTATGCGCAGCCAGTGATGTCGTGTGTGAGCGCGGGTGTGTTTAGGCATAGTCATCCTTCTCAATAAGGCTCTAGTTGGCGTTCTAAGGGTAAGTCCAAAAAGGCAAGGGTAGGACCTGCCCCGGCCCTAGGATTCTCACAACTACCGTCCCTTGTGGGGAAAACGCGCTTAGAATGAAAGCTCGGGGCCGTTGATTGATTCGGCTCAACGGCCAAAGCCTGCCCCCATTGAGGTCTACTTCAATGGGCACCAGAAGACGCTTGCTTTTCTACAGGCGCAATCGCCAAAGCCTGGGCCTTAGTACGATTGAAGCCCGAGCCTCAGTTTTCCATCTTTGGCGGGGACTTCGTGGAGCATGAATGTGGGCGACTTCGTGCTGAACTCTCCGACAACGATACCTTGGTGCCAGTTTGGGATGCCAACTACATAGTCCGGGTCAAGGCGCATCAGGCCGCCCTGTTCCGCCCACTCACGCTGGACGTATCCGGCTTTTCGATAGACGCTTAATCTATGGGTGTGGCCTGAGATACCTGAGATACCAGCAGCCGTGAACTCGGCCTTAGCCGATGCCCCAGCCTCAGAGCGAAGCAAGCCGCCGTGCTTGACCAGAAACTCAGGTCGCAGCAGGAATCCCGCCCCAGGATGCCAGTTGATGTCCAACTCCCGGTACTTGAACAGGCTGGCAGGCTCCAAAGCCCGGAGGCTAGAGAGTGCCCTTGCGTTCTGCTTGACGAAGCTGACCATACGGGAATCGTGGTTGCCCTCGGTCTCGTCAATGATGGCATTGGGCGCAGCGAATCGGACGAGGGCGCGGAAGTTATTAGCTTCGTCAATCTCGTCCTGGAGGGAGTCCAGTCTCTCTAGTCCGGTGTTGAATCGTGAGATTTGGAACAGGTCGCAGATGTCACCATTGAGAACAACCCGGTGAGGCTGGAGAGCGGTGATGAGGTTGATAGCGCTGGCGACTAGGCCAACGTCCTGGTATGGGAAGTGAACGTCAGACAGGAACACCACAAGTTCGGTGTCCTCTGTCGTCGATGGGATGACGAGGCGGGCTGCTCCGTGTCCCCAGGCTTCGGCCACTTACGCCTGTGCACCATTTGACGGGGACAGGACATGCTGAACGGCACGGAGACCGGCGGTGCCAGCGCCCAGGAGAGCGGAGAAGGCAACAGCACGGAACACACCGAAGTTCGGAGCAGCTATACGCCCGGGAGAGTAAGTACGAGACTAGCCAGGAATGCCCGACTGAATGATGCAGCCAGTTTCTTCGCCAGAGGCGAGTCGGTAATAAAGTTGAACATGGAACCTCCTATTACAACCAGGTCGAGTTATCGTAAACCGAGAACTCAAGCTCAGCCCTTGTTTGTTGACCATTAGGGTCGCTCGGATAGTCGATGCGCACGGGACGCAAGAACCAGTAGTCCGAACCTGCACCGACAGCTATAGTCTTTACAGCCGTCAGAACACTGTCTACCAAGTTCTCAATGGTGTTAGGGTTGGCCAGCTTCGCCAGCGTCATGTTCTCCGGGTCAGCGATGACAGGCCCGTAGACTTGGACGATGATGCTGTGGGTGATGTACTGGTCACTCGGAGCCTGAGCGGAGTGGGCCGTAGAGATGGCCCCGATTGTCCTTGTCTTATGGCCCATGTACGGGCCAAGCCGTCCCTCGTACCAGTAAACGGCGGGGAGGGCAGTCGCTAGGTTGGTCTTGATATCAAGTCGTGCGTTAGCAAGAGACACTAGGCACCCCCTAGCTTGAGCAGGTTAGGAATATCCTTGACGACAGACTCAAGCGAGTCCGTAAGGAAGTGGTCGTGCTGTTCCCGATAGATGGCGTAGTTAGCGCCAGCGAATACGGAACCACTAAGGCCTACAGCTTCGGAGCCAATCGAGTTACGAAGGAAGCCGGTCTTGAATCGTGCCCGACTGACTGCCTCGCGCTCAACCATGAGAGAGGCGCGAAACACTGTGTGTGCAGCGGCAGCCTGGAGCTTGGCTTCAAACTCGGGGATATGGTTGAACGACTTGACACTCATGCCCGTCCCCAGCCGACAGCCCCAACCCGGCTCATGTACGGGCGAAGGAAGGCCTCTGCGAGAGGGGCCAGGAGCGGATTACTGACGCGCTGCTTAGTCTTGCTTGCGCCAAGCGTGATGGACGTAAGCGAGTCGGCACCGCCCTGCTGGATAAAGAGGGAGCCCTCGGCCAGCGTATAGATAATCTGCTCACACACAGCGTCTTTGACGGGCTGGGGGATAGTAGCGACCTGAACCATCACACCGGCTGCGTGAATCTTGGCAAGGGTCTGGGCGTATCCCCGAGTGGTTACGGTGGCTGCCCCTGTGCCGGTGTTGAAGGCTGAGCAGAGCAGGAGTTCATCATCCAGCCGCAGCCAGAACACGGATGAGCCGTTGGCCGGGTAGACGCTGAATCCTTCGTTGGCGTCAGCGGTAAGGGTCAGGGTGAGTACGCTGGCGCTGATTCCAGTTGTGAGTGTGGCCTGTCCGGTGTAATCGCCTTCAGCTTCGAAGTACCGCTGGTAGTTACTGCGGACGGTGAAGTTAGCGCGGGAACCACCAAGCAGGCTGTTAGGCCTGACCTTTCGTCCTACGCGGGGGAACCTAAAGTTGTCCCCATTGACCGGGAACACAACGTGCATGTCGATGACCTTAGAAGCCGACTCGATATAGGAGGGCGCGGTAGCGTCGGTGATACCGTAGGCAGTAAGGTCGGACGTGGTGACATAACCCATACCAAATCCTCCTAGTGGTTAGAGATGGAGCCGCTTGTCAAGGTTTCAGCGGGTTAGCCTTATTGACGGCGTGATAGGTTTTCATGGCGTGACTGCGCCGAGTGTTAGCGGGCAGGTGTGACCCAGACTTTGGGTTCACGTTGACGTAGGCCTGCTCACTAATCGAGGACAGCGAGCCAGAGGTTGTCGCAGCCATTACAGGTAAGCAGCTGTGAAGGCAGGTCGGGTCGCAGCGCCGCCAACCGTGATACCAAGTGTGGCGGGCATGTTGAACTCAAACACCTGACCAACAGCAGCGGTCGAAGGGATGATGCCAATGTTCGTGCCGGACCCGGCAGCGGCGTTATCGAAGATGACGGCGTTGACCGCGCCTGTTACGGTAACCATGCAGCGAAGCAGGACGCCGGGGCCAGCCTTGAGTACCGAAACACCGGCACCAGCGGGTACTGCAACCGGAACGCCCATCGCGGGGAAGAAGTTTTCAGCCATGGTGTCTCCTGTGAATTAGGGCAGCCGGATGGTTGCCTGATGAAGGTTGTGTACAGCCCGCTCATACGCAGCGCGGACATGCTTTGCCTTACGCTTGCGGGAGCCGAAGCGGGCGAGTTCGTTGGACGAAGCCTCAAGAGCATCCGGGAGGTTCTGGGCAATCAGAATCTCCGCAGGCGCATCCGGGTCGGCGTCATTGGTACGGACGATGGCGAAGTGAAGGGCCATGCGACCTCCTAGTATTCGTAGCCGAGTAGGGTGATGGTATGAACCGCTGTGACGGCTGAGGACAAGCTGGTGAAGCCATAAGTGGCAGAGGCGGGCATCTCGAAGCCCTCGGGTACTGCCATGTCGGACTCCATGTAGTTGCCTGCGACAGCGTTGTTAGAGCCGATGTCCAAGATAGCAACAATGGGAGAGGCGTTGGTTATAGTGCCACCTGCTGCGAGCATCCGAAGCGCTAGCTTGGCCGACGTAGCAACCGCACCCGTCTGCTTAGTCGTCACATGGATAGACTGGATGCGGAACTTCTTACCAGCTGTGACGGTGAACTGAACACCCGTCGAGGGAGCAGCGCCGTTGTCCGACCGAGAGAAGGCAGCGGCTGCGAACAGAGCCTCTGTGGTGAGGATGCTTGCCGCCTGGTAGGACGTGATGGCTACCGATGTACGACCCGCGTCCCTCAAGTTCTGGACGGCGAGACCGAAGTCGCCCTGGGTGCCCTTCGCGTTCAGCCGGTGGATGATGCGGTTGGTCAGGTCTGTGCCTGCCGCCATCTGGGAGATGGACGTTGCCGTTGCCGCGTTGCCGCCCGTGCCTTGCGGCTGTACCAGAGAACGCAACCGGCCGTGTAGCGTGGCCACACCAGCTGCGTCCGCCGTCGTACCGAGGATGGCATTGACGGCCTTCAACAGTCCGGTCAGGGTCGAGGCAGACGAAGCATCAGCGAGAGCGCCGACGTTGGCCGAATGACCGTCCGCCTGCGTTGAAACTGCATGGCTGACGGGGAGGGCTGTACCTGAACCATCGACCTTGAGACCACCACCTGCTCCAAGGGCTGTCGGCAGCAGGGATATGAGTTTCTTGAGCAGACCAATGACGCTGTTGGTAGCAGATGTATCTGCCGCTGCTCCCACGCCAACTCCCGCTGTTTCACCAGTAAGGTTGACGTTGAACGTGCCAGAGCCTGTAACAGCGTGGGTACCTACAGTTAGCGTACCTGCGAGGGCAGCCTTGATGTTCTTGGTCAGGCCAACCATTGTATTGGCAGACCCTGCGTCAGTTGTAGTACCCTGGGCTACGTCACCGCCATCGACAATCGTTACCGGGCCACCGCCGCCGCCACCCGCACCGGGCTGAGTCATTCTGTCCCAGGTAAGGGTTCCGCTATTGTAGACATATTGACGAGTGTGCTGGATTTCGGCAGTCGCGCTGCCTTCGTCAGTGACAGAGCGCGGAATATCGCCGGATGCGGACGCTGGTTCCATCCAGCTTAGTGCCCGGTCGTTCGGGGTGTTATCGGCAGCCATTCGGACTCCGTGTTAGATGAGGGAATCAGATAGTAGGGGCCGGGGCCAAACCAGGGTCGCGAAGACCGCATGGTTGAGCCAAAAAAGTGTGAGCTAAACAGGGTACCAAGGGGGTACCCTTGCCATTTAGCAACGGCAGCCGTCATAATGGCGCTTATCCGCTTGGTTGAGCCGAAAGGCGCAGGGTGAAGCAGGGGTTGATGCACACCAGCACACCAACCCCCACAACAGTTGCAACTAAGTGACCGCTAATGCGGTGCTAACCTAGCTGTGTAGAATAATGCAGCCCTTGTTCACCGAGCCGTTCGGGACGTACTTGACGGCAACGATGGCAGAGGCCACAATCTTGTCCGACCGCGTGTTGGCGTCGTACATAACCTCGATGGTCGGGGTGCGAAGGATGCCGAGATGGATAGTGTTCTTCGACACCATCGCGGACGTGTTCACCGGAGCGAACGGAGTCACGAACACCGGCCCACCATACAGGCTGGGGATGAGACCAGTCTGAACCGGGGCAGGGCCGTTAGCAGCACCGTACTGCATAGCCTGCTGGAGGCCAGCGTCACCCTGGAGAGCCTGCTCGCCAGTCGGGTTCAGAACCCAAGCAACGATGTTCTCCGGGTAGCCGCCCTGGACAGCACGGGCTGTGCGGATGACTGACAGCGACAGCGCGGTGACGTTCGATGACACCGAATCCACCGGGCCAGACGTGGCCGCAGCCACAAGGTCGGTCTCAATCTGCTTAGCGAGACCGTCCATCAGGGTCTCCGACAGCATCTGAACGCTGCGGATAGGGGAACCCACCTGAGCCGACTTCGTAAGCTCGACGGCGACCTGGATTTCGTAGGCCGTGGTCGAAGCGTTGACCGGCGACAGGGCCGTGAAGCTTGTTGCAACAGCCTCAGCGGTCTTGGTCGGGGCAACAGCCGACAGGATAGGGAAGTTGACAGTCAGCGACTGGCTGTCCGTCATATCGTGAACTGTGGCAATGCCCGTCACGATAGGCTTATTGACCTTCTGGAAGAAAAGGTCAGACCAAACCGGAGGCGCAATGGCGCTCAGGGTTGCTACGAGGGTCTGTGCCATGTTTTGGCAGTCTCCTGTACTAAGGGGTTGTTACTCGGATTACGACCCGAAGATGTTGGTTCGGAGCCGCTTACTGAACTCGGCAGCCTGCTCAGGGTGTTTATCGCGGAACTCAATCTTGTCCCCGACGTTGTACTTCTTGTACTCATCGAACGTAACGTCCGAACGAGTACCCTGGGCAGCGGGGCTAGTGCCTGTGCCGACGTTGACATTTGCCGGGGCTACGGGAGCCACCAGCACGCCCTCGTTCCGAGCGAACCAGTCGAGCAGCTTAGCGCTGTCGTCATACTCGGGAACGAGTCCAATCTTGTCCTCAGGAACCTGAGCCATCTTGCTATCCACCAACGCCTTGACGCTGGCCTCATAAGCAGACGCCCTGCCCGACAGTGTTTCCACCTGGGCAGATAGTTCCGCAACCCGCTGCTCAGCCGTCTTGGTTGCTTCCTGATGCGAGCGGAAGCCAGCAAGTGCGGTCTTGAGTTCGTCAGCGGACGACACCCCCAGCGTGGTCAGCAGTCCGGCCTGGGCCTTCTCTGCCGCCGACTTCGCTTCGCGTGATGCGATAGCGTTGACCTCAGCCTGAGAGAACGCGCGCTCAGTGAAGCCTCGGAAACCGGGGTGGTGTCGATTGAATCGGACATGTAGAACCTCCCTGTAGGGTTTGGGCGCAGGGTGCGCCTAATCCGTGAAAGCGGGCACGGTCCCGTTATCCGAGTTAGCCCCTCGGTAGGCATTCGATTAGGCCTCGTAGAGGCCTTCTAAGCTCAGTTTCACAGACGCACACAGGCGTTGTGAGAATCCTATGTCCCGGAGGACATAGACCCTTGCCTTTTTGGGCTTACCCCAGAACGTGCTTCCTGAGGCTAGTTTCAGCCGTCAATAATGCCATCAAGAGACTCCTCAACGGCAGGGTCAGGGTTCGAAACGTCGTACATGCTATGGGGTATGAAATAACTCCCGGCTTCCTCGCCAGCAGCCTCAGCCACCAACGCTTCGCCGTTCGCATATCCCAGTTCCTCAAGGGCCTTAGCCTTAGGCAGGCCAAGTGCAACCTTCTTAGCAATCTCGTCAGCCTTCTCGCCATCTGACTCAGGAGCGAACGGAGGCCAGACAAACTCGATTGATTCGTATTCGGTAGGAAGGTCGATGTTCAGCCAGACGCGGGCATACTCCGCAGCGACATTGATAACGTCGTTGAGAAAGAGCGCGTACATAGCCTGATAACGCCTCACGGTGAACTCCATCAAGAGGTTCACGCGGGCAAGCCCCGGCTCTCCAACGTCGCGCATATTGCCGGTCTCACCAAAGATAGTCGAAGTCAGGCCGAAGGATTCCACAATGTCAGTCTTGAGTCGGGCCATGACGCTGAGGTTCGGTTCAATAAGGCTCATTCCGGGCGGCTCTAGCCAGCCGAACTTGTGCTTATCGAACGTCGCCATATCGCCATCTTCGACCATGTACGGAGCATCGGTGTCCCAGAGCAGGTTCCCCCGCTCATCGAAGGCGTTGTAAGGAAAGGATAGTGTCTCGGACGTTACCACTCAAGGCTTCGTCTACCCGCCCGTTCTCAAGAAGTTCAGACGCGAATAGCGCCATCTTCTCATCGTCGGAGTGGGGAGATGGTGCCCCAACCCAGACCGCAGCCTGGAGAGCATCAACACTCCGTGAGGCTACGTTGGCCCGAGTTGCGAACTCCGATACGTTGGAGAACACCGGGTCGCCGGGGAAGGCATAGTTGAACCGACCGAAGTAGATGTTAGTATAGCGATTGTACCCCGACACCCGCTGCTGGTCGGAGACGACAGCACCAGGACCAACTACTGTGCTAGGCCAAACAGAGTAACCGCTAGAGGCAAGGCCCCCACCAAGACGAGTGAGGCCTACAGCCGTCTTGATGTCATCGAAGATGCCCATATATACTGGAGCCTCCCGCTGGGTTGTCAGAGTAGGTCATGGTGTCCCCACGGCTGCGCGGAGTCGCGTAGACAGCGCGTAAATCCAATCGCGGGCGTTATCCAACTCCAACGAAGCGGTTCGGGAGTTGTGGTCGTAGTTGATAGCGACAATCTTGCCGGTGCGACCTAGTGCCCCGCCTTTTGCAGGGTCAGGCATATCGGAAACAGTTATCAGCTGGCCTACCTTTAGCATGTACGGGGCAACAGGCTCATTCGACTGAGCGTCCGAGACCATGTCGTTGCCGCCGATGGTCAGGGTGCCTCGGAAGGGCGCGTAGCCCGTCTGCGTTGTGAGGAAGGCGTTACCGATGTTGTAGGCGTCTGTCGCCGTAATGGGGTTTGAAATCTCCAGTACAGCAGTACGGAGGACTCCCCTGTTAGCAAGATAAGCGCTGACGCGCTGAAACTGCGAACCTTCACGGCATCTACGGTCACGGTGACCTCCTGGTCTGAAAGATTTACTCGTAGTCGATGGCCTCGACCATCGCCCACTCGTCGGCCTGGAGCTTATCCAGGGCGTACTGCTCCCGCTGGGCGGCGTGCTCGCCCGGTGCGGTGTAGTCGTCCTCGTCTCCCGTGTGGTCTGTGTCCGGGCGCCTCGGCCTCAGCTTCACCACGCCTGCCTCCTGTCGTTGGAAATAATCCCCCCTCTACTAGTAAGGCTGTTCAGAGGCCTGTTTGTTGCATTTTTTCGGCGATTTATTTTTGGGGTCGCCTAACCATGCGGAATCCGTGGAGTAGGTGCCCCTACGGTGGGTGCCTATGGGGGTCGTCGGCGGTGACGCCTCCCACCCCCGCCGCAGGGTGCACCGATGGTCAGCTCGGCTCAGTTTTGAGGGTAGGCGCGAGGGGTAGGCCCCCGTTTCCAGAGTCCAGGGGCAACCTCCCCCTGGCGGGGGGAGACTCTGAATCAGAATCTCCATACTTGTTATGGGGAAGGAGACAATGACACGAGATGAGCGCCGCTGGCTGGGGTGGAAGGCACGCGCCTAGCCCTTGGCGGATTTGGGGAAATCCGAGGGCGCTGAAGTCCCTTTCCCCCGCCAGATGGGGGTGGGTTGGAGGCAGCTCCCTCGCGCGTAGGCGCGTTCCTGCCTCTAATTCTACTACATGTAGATACTGAATGTAGCGACATTCTGTATGCCCTCGTAGAGGGCTGATTCCGCATGTAGATACTGAATGTAGCGACACTCTGTATGCCCTCGTAGAGGGCTGATTCCGCATGTAGTAAGGGAATATACGCGGTCTTTTTTTTGATTCTACTACATGTAGATAACTACTTCTAGTAGAACATCTTCAGTAGGAATATGCCCCCTACGGGGGCCTACTGAAGGTTACTGAATTCAGCTGCTACATGTAGGGCGGCGGCGATTGCCGAATGCAGAAACCATTAACAAGGAAATGCTCTTAACACTAACTACGGTCTGCAATCGGCAATCGGCAATCGAGGAAAACCCCTTGGGGAAGTGGCCGCCCTGGCTGACGGTAAAACGTACCACGCGCCACGCTAAAGCCCTGAGAGGGTCTGAGAGGCTCTGTAAGCCCGTCTAAGGTTCTGCCCATGGTAGGACCAGTTTGCCCTGCGATGGTCTTAGAACGGCTCTGACCTGCCTCTGAGGGCATCTGAGTACAGCCCACCCACTTCGGACATAGCCGAGTAGCAGGGGCAGACTCCTGCCAGTGGGGGTACAGCATCACAGTTGGGGGATAACCAGGCCACCCAGGCCCCGCTGAAGCTGCTGAGGAATCCACGTATGACCTCCGGGACGAAGGGAGATAGGCAGACCTGGCTGGTGGACACCGCGCCCTGATACGCTCACTCAGCCCCCTGTTGCCGGGTTACCTCCGGTGGCAGGGGGCCTTTTGTCGTTCCGGCCCAAACGGGTGTAGAGTTGAACGATGGCGATTTCGTGGTATCCTCGTAACCAGGCCGTTTATGGTGCGGCGGTACTCATGGCAAACTCCATGAGGCGGGCATACAGAGCGGGATTCTCATGCCGGATGCGGTCGGCAATGATGTCGTGGGGGACGAACTTCTTGGGTGGGACGGTGTTATCAGCAAGTGCGGGTCTAAGGCGGATTCGCATAGGTCTCTAGGTGTCTCCAGGTATGGCAAAGCCGCCCCCTACTGAACTAGCCAGGAAGCGACTGCCGGGGATTGGGGGTCTAGTAGGCGAGGCGGTCTAGCGCGGTGCCAACTTCGGCATTCGTGATGCCCCGGTAGTGACGAAGCGTGGTAGCCGGATTGCTGTGACCAGCTACACCCTTGCTGACGACTGTAAACTCAACCCCTGCTCTCAGAAGGTTGGTGATGCAGGAGCGTCGGAACTCATGCGGGGTAGCCCGCCTAACAGCTGCCTTGCGACAGGCTTTATCCGTAATACGGGCGAGTGTCTGCTGGCTAAACGGTGTACCCTGCCGGGACGTAAACAGATAGTCCTCAGGAGCATGAGGTCGACGGCGATATAGCGCCGTCAGCTTGGCGACCAAGGCAGCGGGGATAGCAATGGTGTGAAACTTGCCTTGCTTACCTCGGGGGAAGTTGATAACCCTCTCGGGGAGGTCAATGTGGTGCCACTGGATGTCCCGGACGACTCCAGCCCGCTGTCCGGTGTAAGCCAGAACGCATAGGCAGACATGCTCAGTGAGCGCCAGCGGGACAGACAGGATTCGGCAGATATCCTCAGGTGTCCAGAAGGTCGGTTCAGGCTCAGGCCGGGATGGAGCGACCAGCGGGAGCGTCGGGTTGGTGGGGATGAAGCCCCGCTCATGTAGGTAGCCAAAGAACCCCGACAGGATGGCGTAGGCCTTGCGCTTGGTGTTGGCTGCTTTGCCCCGTGTCTGCTCCATGAGGAAAGACTCAAGCAGCGCCGTCGTCATATCCTCGGGGTCAACGTCGGGGTACAAACGACCGAGAGCGTCTAGGTCGCGGTGGTACTCGTAGCGGGTGGTCAGAGCCTTGCCGCGTTCACCTAGAGCCTCCAGGTAGCGGTCAGCCAGCGGGCCTATTGCTCCCTGAATCGGCAGCTGTAATCGGGCGGCGTAGCATGGTTTCTGTCCCATCTCTGGAACCCCTTTCAGACGGGGATTCCGGTGGTTTTGGCTCAACCATGCGGTCTAGCACCCAGGAGGTCAGCGGTTCGAATCCGCTTAGCTCCATTCTTCCGTCCATAGCTCTCGGGGCATTTTCCGCGTAACCAGACCATTCTGGACTCCCGACTGCTGGTCAGACTCAGGACACGAGCATGGCGACTCAGTGTCGAGTGGAGCCTGTCATCGGAAAGAGCCGAGGTCCGGCCGCTCGCGTGAGGGCGGGGTGTCCGGGCCATGCTGCCCCGGACACCCCGCCGAACCTCACCGCCGTGGCAGGACGGGCGTACCCTGTACGGCCACCGCCTGGAGGCTGTCGGGGTCGAGTCCCAGCAGGTGCAGGATGGTGGGCGCGATCTCGGTCGTCTCGACGGGGATCGTGATCCGGCCGGGGTCGACGCCGCGCCCCCACACCAGCAGGGGCACGTGGCGATCCTGTGGATCCTGCCCGCCATGCTCGGCGATCTTGGTGGTGTGGCTGGTGTAGACGACGCCATGCTGCACGACGCCGACCATGTCCGGCACACGCGCGTCGCTGCGCCGGACATGGAAGAAGGAGGGCCCGTCCAGCACCTGCCGCAGGCCAGAGGCGGTGAAACCGATCGCCTTGCCCGCATAGTTGGTGGCCGCCTGCGCCGATGCCGGCTGGGAGTAGCCGAGCAGGAAGTGGCGTGCGAACGCACGGGCACGCAGCGAGCGGTGTGACAGCCAGATGTACATCGCGTCGTCATTGATGGCGAACGCGACCAGGTTGTCGCTGTGCCCGCGAGCCTGCCAGGCCGTGTTCAGCGCATCGATCACGTTGCCGTCGTCGATTCGCTTGAGCGCGGTCGCCTCGATCGGCGACTGGCCGTGCTTGGCCGAGACGACCACATCCGTGCTGGCCAGTAGATGGCGCCGGGAGAGCCGAGCGAGCATCTGGCTCAGCTTGCTATCGACGAATCCGAGAGCGTCTCGCAGTACCGGGCCGGGCACCCAGTGCCCGCCTCGATGCACGTAGCCGCCGACCTGCTGCACGCCGCGGATCGGGGACCGCGGGAGCTTCTCGGCGGTCGAGACCGACTGGAAGTTCATGCCGAAGATCGCCGGAACGCCGGTGTGCACCCTGCCGCTGTGGTCACGGCCGTCGATCTCGTTGATCACCGCCCGCACCTTGATCGAGTCGAAGAACTGGGTGTCGCGGTTGTTCTGTGTCCAATCGGTTGCCGGGCCGGCGGGCAACGCGGGGTCGGTCGTGGAGCTGTTGATCTCGGGCGTGAACAGATCGTCGATACCGGTGCCGGAGTGGCCACTGACGAGCTCATACGCCGCGTGCTTGTCGGACCAGGCCGTGTGCAGGCCATGGTTGTGCGCGACCTGGAAGATCGTGTTGACGCGCAGGTACTGACGCGGGTAGACCGGCCGGCACGTGGCGGGACTGACCGGCAACGTCGCGGGGTCAATCATGCGCTGCTCGATCTGGGCGACCCGCCCAGGCAACGCCAACACGCTTGCCGGCAGGCCGGCGTAGAGGTTGGGGATACCAGCCCCGGCGTCGATCGAGTCGAGATTTCGGTCGATCCCCTCGGAGAAGTTCACCTCGGTACCGAGCCCGGTGCGCTGCCCGGTGGTGCAGGCGCTCCCGGGTGGGAGCAAGCGCCGGTTATAGCTGTCGTCATAGAACACGCCCGTCGTCTTTGGATCGCCACCGGTCAGCTGGGCGACCAGCCCGGGGAACGAATCGGAGGGAACCGGCGTGACGGCATTGGTGTACTGCGCTCCGGTGCGCGCCAGCCGGGCGAACGCGCCATTGGGATGTCGCCGGATCCACCAACGCAGATCGGATTGGTGCAGCCCATCGACCGAGATCAGCAGCACGTGGCGCGCTCGCGGAGCCGATTCCCCACCCGCCGCACGGCCTACCGCCGACCCGTATGAAGATGCCGCGCCCAGCGAGGCCACCGCCGTCGCCGCCAACATCGATACCAGTACGACCCTCGAGTTCACCATCGTCCGCCCCCTCGTGATGTTCGGGTGAGCTGGCATCGTCGCGCCGGACGCTGGGGAGATGGGCCGCGATCTGGTCGCAATCTGGTTAACAAGTGGCTACGGCACGAGTCGCGCGAGTGCATTTCCGTCCCCCACGCGCAGGAAGCACTTGGTGGTCCACAAGCATGGGCCGGGCGGGCTGTCGCGGTCAGCTTGTGGGGTCAGCGCGTGCGGGCGAACCGCTGTACCGCGTCCAGCAGTTCACGGGTCTTGGTCTCGGCCTCATCGCGGTTGCCCGCGGCGAGCGCTCCCGCGACGCAGTGGTTGGCGTGGTCTTCCAGGAGCTTCCCAGCCAGGCTTTCGAGAGCGGTGGAGACGGCGCCGATCTGGGTCAGGATGTCGATGCAGTAGCGCTCCTCGTCGACCATCCGCTCGATTCCGCGTACCTGTCCCTCGATGCGGTGCAGGCGCTTGATCATCGCGTCTTTGTTCTCGGCGTGGAGGTAGCCGTGGGTCATGCCGTCACCTCGCTTCGGTTGGTGGAGTCGAACGCCGCTGTCGGCGCCTGGACTCGCGCGCTGGCGAAGCTGCGCAGGCGCAAGGAGTTCGAGACGACGAACACGCTTGAGAAGGCCATCGCGCCCGCCGCGATGATCGGATTCAAGAGGCCGAACGCCGCCAGGGGGAGCGCGGCGACGTTGTAGGCGAAGGCCCAGAACAGGTTGCCCTTGATCGTCGAAAGCGTCCGTCGAGCGAGGCGGATCGCGTCCACGGCAGCGCGGAGGTCACCGGAGACGAGGGTCAGATCTGAGGCCTCGATTGCTACGTCGGTACCGGTGCCGATCGCGAGCCCCAGGTCGGCCTGTGCCAGCGCCGGCGCGTCGTTGACGCCGTCGCCGACCATCGCCACGCGCTCGCCCCGCTCCTGGAGGCGCTTGATCTCTTCCGCCTTCTGCACCGGCAGGACGCCGGCGATGATGCGTTCGATGCCGACGGCCGCGCCGACCGCCTGCGCCGTCTGCTCGTTGTCGCCGGTCATGAGCACGGGGGTGAGGCCAAGCGCCTTCAGCTCGCCGATCGCCTCGCGGCTGGATGCTTTCAGCTGGTCGGCGACGGCGATCAGGCCGACCACCCGCCCGGCGGCCGCGACCGCGATCACGGTCTGGCCGAGATCCTCGGCGGCGGCTTGACGCTCGGCCAACTGCTCGGGCATCGTCGCTCCGCTCTCGAGGAGGAAGCTCGGCCGTCCGGCCAGGATACTTTGCCCGTCGAGCGTCGCCTCGACGCCGAGGCCGGCGTGGTTGCGAAACTCGGTCGGGCTCGCCAGTCGCTCGACGACCTCGGCTCGTGCGGCGTCAGCGATCGCTCGGGCGATCGGATGTTCGCTCGCCTGCTCGATGCTTCCGGCGAGATGCAGCAGCGTTTCGCGGTCGACTCCTTCCGCTGGGATGACGTCGGCGAGTGCCATCTTTCCCTCGGTGATCGTCCCCGTCTTGTCGAGGACGATCGTCGAGACGCGCCGCGTCTGCTCCAAGATCTCCGGGCCCTTGATCAGGATCCCGAGCTGTGCGCCGCGGCCGGTTCCGACCATCAACGCGGTCGGGGTCGCAAGTCCCAGCGCGCAGGGGCAGGCGATGATCACGACGGCGACGGCGGCGGTGAAGGCCTGTGACGGCGTGCCCAGGACGAGCCAGGCCACGAACGTGACTGCGGCGAGGCCGATGACGACGGGGACGAAGACCGCCGAGACTCGATCGGCCAGGCGTTGAGCGTCCGCCTTGCCGGCCTGGGCTTCGGTGACCATCCGCGCGATCTGGGCCAGAGCCGTGTCGGCACCGACCTTGGTCGCGCGGATCACCAGCCGGCCCGACGTGTTGATCGTCGCGCCCGCGACCGTCGAGCCCACGGTGACGTCGACAGGAACTGGCTCGCCGGTCAGAAGCGACTGGTCGATCGCCGAGCTGCCCTCTTCGACGACGCCGTCGGTTGCGAGCTTCTCGCCGGGGCGAACGACGAAGAGGTCACCGGCGACGAGCGCCTCGACAGGGATTGTCACCTCTTGGCCGTCCCGCAGGATGTGAGCCTCCTTGGCGCCGAGCTTCAAGAGCTCGCGGATCGCTGCGCCGCTTCGGCGCTTCGCGCGAGCCTCGAAAAAGCGACCGAGCAAGATCAGGGTGACGATGATGGCCGCGACCTCGAAGTAGACCGCGGCGTCGAACTCGAAGACGACGACGACCGCCGACCATCCCCAGGCGGCGAGCGTTCCCAGCGAGATCAGGGTGTCCATCGTCGTCGCGCGGTGGCGCAGGTTGACTGCGGCGGCGTGGTGGAACTGCCAGCCCGCCCAGAAGACGACCGGAGCCGAGAGAACCAGCGCCGCCGCCTCCCAGCCCGAGAAATCGAGGCCGGGGATCATCGCCATTGCCGCGACCGGCGCCGAGAGTAGCGCCGAGACGATGACTCGCAGGCGCAATGCCGCTGCGGCCCCGTCGTCGCCCTTCGTGTCCGTCGGGAGCGCAGCGTCGTAGCCGGTCGTTCTCACCGTCTCGATCAACTCGTCGACCCTGACCCGCGCCGGGTCGTACTGGACGCTCGCGGTCTCGGTCGCGAAGTTGACGGTCGCCGCGACTCCCTCGAGGCGGTTGAGCTTCTTCTCGATCCGCGTCGCGCATGAGGCGCAGGTCATGCCCTCGATCGCGAGCCGGACGTCCGCGTCATGTCGCTCGATCGTCGCCATCATGCGGCCTCGTAGCCCGCCTCGAGTATCGCCGCCCGGACGGCGTCTTGGGAAACCGTTTCACCGCGCACGGTGACGATCTTCGAGTCGAGATCGACAGCGACGGAGATCACGCCCTCGACGATTGAGACCTCGTCCTTGATCGCCCGCTCGCAGTGGCCGCAGTGGATTCCCGGGACGGTGTATGTGATCGTTTCGCTCATCGTTCTTCTCTCCTCATGATATACCCTCACGGGGTATCATAGCCACAGCGCTGGGTGTGGGCTATAGCCGTAGTCACGCATGATCGCCTCCCGCATGCCCGCGCCGCAGAACGCGCAGGCCATAGATGGCGACGCCGGCCAGGACGAGTTGAATCGCGGGCATCAGGCTGTCGAGGTCGATGCCTTCATCAAAGCCGCTGGGCGGGATCAGCCAGGGATGGATGCCGCCGTTGGCGAGGTGGAAGTTGACGTTCATGAAGATCCCAACCAGCGACGCGACCGCCGTGACCAGGAGCACGCCGGTCTGCCAACTGACCGACAGGCGCGGCCAGCGCAGCATCCAGATCACAGCGGCGGCGATCAGCGCGACCCCGCCGGCGATCTCGCCGATCTCGATCAGGTACCCGAACAGCTGGCCGTGTGGGATGACGGCGCTGGTGAGAAAGCTCCTATAGAACGCTGGTGCGACCTGAGAGCTGTCGTGAAGCTCGGCCCCGAGGCCCTGGGGAAAGCCGCCGTCGATGATCTTCGTCAGGCCCGAGACCAACCACTCGTACCCAATCAGGATCTGCACCGTGAGCAGCCCGATAAGTCCCGCTCGGCCGAGGTCGAGCTGCGGCAGCGCCGCTTCCGTAACCGGCGCCTGCGAGCGCTTCACGTCCATGGTTCTGGTGATCATCACGCACCTCCGATCGGTTGAGACTTCTTTGCCGATCATGCATCCCGTGAACCGTGGGCACGTCAGGGGCGACGCTGAATATGGACGTGGAGAAATACTGACTACCCCCACCGGGTATTTGCAGGCACCCGTCGCGATGCGAGCACCGGGGTGCTGCGAGCACGCTTGGTCGGCTAGGTGGTCGCGCAGATGGTCGGGATGCGAAGGGCACCCGGTTATGGCGAGTGGTGACTCACATGCCCGGTGGGCTGCTCGATTCCCGGCTTCGCCGGAGCATCGGAGCCGGTGATCGCCGGGCCCACGATGAGCGCCGAGAAGGCGAAGGTCGCGACGAAGAGCGCAAGAGCGGTCGCCGGCGCGATCCAGGAACGAAAGCGCCGGTGCAGCCGGCGGAGCAAGGGCACCGAGGCAAGGAGCCCAAGCCCAAAGAAGAGCAGCTGTCCGCTTGCGCCCGCGAGCATCGCAGCGCCGGCCAGCGGGCCGGCGTGATGGAGCACGTGCGGAGCGATGCCGAGGAACGCGCCCCAAGCCGCGAGCCCCGCGGCGGTCAACCGCGAGAGCAGCGAGCCCTGGTCGCCGAGCCGAGCGACGTCACCTCTTGCTGTCGCTGCCATGGCCCATCCCGCCCATCATCCACATCATCATTCCCATCATCAGCATGCAGGGGACGAGGAAGAGGATTATCCACGCGCCGGTCACGCCTGCCACAACCAGCGCGAGCGCGGCAGCGATGAGGCTCACGAAGACCCACCTCCGCACGCCCCTGTTTGGTGTTTGCTCGATCATCGTGATCTCCTTTTCTGACTGAAGGTACGCCCGCCGGGTATCGGGCACGTCGGTGTAAGCACTGCAATCGAGCGTGGGGAACTACGTGTTCCACGACCGTCGCTTCGCCTGGGCGAAGCCACCCACCGCGGCCGCGACACGGGCCCGGATGCGCGAACAGCCCCGCCGCCCCTCGGCGAGAAGCGGCGGGGCTGTTTGGGAGGGAGCCCCTACGCGACGGTGACCATCAGGCGCAGAGAGTTATCCGCCCCTGACGTTGCGACGTCCGGCATCCCGGCCATCGGTGACACCTTCGTCATGAAGCGATAGACGCCGGGCTTGGTGAAAGTCAATGCCTGCGTCTGACCCTGCTTCATCGGCCCACCGAGCATCATCTGCGTCGGCCCGGCGACCTCCATCATCCGATGCATGTCCAGATCCTGGTTCATGACCTGGAGCATCTGGCCGGCCTTCAACATCAGCCGCATCGTCGGCACCTGCGAGGTGCCGTTCGACCAGACGTGGCAGCCCTTCTGGACGTGGATGATCGCGAGGTCGACGGCGGCCGCCGGCGTGGTTGCCGTCTGATTCGACGCGATCATTCCGCCTCCCATGCCGCCGCTTTGCATCTGCGGCATCGAGACCGTCGTGGTCTTCGCGTTGCTGCCCTGGCCAACGGTCAGGAGCAGCGCAAACGCTGCTGTCGGCACTCCGAACAGGACGGTGAGGACTGCGAGTCCAACTCCCAGTGTCTTCACACCCTTCATCTCGGCCACCTCCCCGGTGGATATCGCGTCGTTGTTGTTGATCTGACCGTAGGAGGCGGCGAGGCTCGGCACATCGGGCCGGACGCGGATCACGGACGAGGGATTTTCCACGCACGAGTTCAGCGTTTTCCCGCATGCGAGAGAAGGCGGCCTGGTGCATGCTGAGGCCATGTACTGGGATCACATGAATGGATGGGGTTGGATGATGACCGTGCTCTGGTCGCTGGTCTGGATTGGCGCTTTGGGCGCGGTCGCTTGGGCAGCGGTGCAGTGGATTCGCAGCGGCTCTCACAACTCGAGTGGGCGAGCGCCGGCGAAGGCATCCCAAACGGCTCGCGAGGTACTCGACGAGCGGCTGGCCGCAGGTGAGATCGACGTCGTGGAGTATCAGCAGCGACGAGCAGCGATCGAAGACGGCAGCCGCGTAGAAGCGCCAGTATGAAGCGACACCCTGCGGCTGCGGCGCTCGCCGTTGCCGCCGTTGCCGCCATTGCCGGCGTCCTCGTCCTCGTCGTGGCGGCCCGGCCGGAGCGCTCCGCAACCGTCCCAACAGGACGAGTCGTCACGGTCTTTCATTCGATGCCGCGCCTCTCGATGCCTGGCCAGCTGCTCCGCGTCGCGCTCGTCGCCGGCAGCCCGTTGGTCACGACCTAGGCCGGCGTTGTTCTCACCGACAAGCGGTGCCAAGCCGATGGCGTCGGCGTCTCGCGCTGCCTGAACACGATCCGCCTTGCCTCCGGCCGGACGATTCTCGTCCGTCACCCACACCGGATGATGGACATCGCCTGCCTGACTCCGGGCGAACACGTGACCGTGCGCATGATCGGCGCCTGAGCGCTCGCGCTTCCGGCCGTCGCCTAGGCGGAACGCCGCGGGAGTCGAACCTACCGGTGCATGGGCGACACGCGCTCGCCGATCCTGATCATCGGCGGACACGGATCGATCATCGCCACACCCACGCCAGCGCGGCGAGCGCGTACACCAGCGCATAGGCGGCGGTGAGTCCGATCACGATCGATGTCGGCGTCGTTCGAACCGTGAACCCGGTGGAGCGCAGGAACCAGATCTTGACCAGCTCGCCGCATACCATGAGCACCGCGAATGCGGTCAGCAGGCGGCCAGGTCCTGCCGTCGTGGCCAGGCTCGCGAGCAGTGCGAGATGGGCGAGGTTGTTGAACCCGACGAACACCATCGAGACGATCTCGCGTTCCAGCAGTCGGTCTCCGATCGCCGCCAACAGCCCTATGGTCGCGATGCCTATCAGTATTAGCTCGGCAACCCTGACCGTGCCAGGGCTCGACCACCCGGTGGTGATCGACGTTGCCAAAGCGGTGTACGCGCAGAGGAATGCGAGGGACTTGACACCGGTCTCGACCCAGCCCCAGGTGCCCCACCGGGCGAGATGCCAGGGCTGGCGTGCGAGGCTCATCGGATGTCCGCCGCGACCCGAGCGGCGGCGGTGACGGGATCGACATCGAGCAGCGTTGCACCGATCTCGTCGGCGAATCGTTGCGTTGCGCCTCTACCTGCGATCGCAATCGGCACGCTTGCGGGCCGGTGCTCGCCGGCGAGGACTCGTAGGCGCGACGATCTGTTCGCTGCCAGCACGATCAGGTTCGGGGTGAGTTGGGTTGCGGCGTCGATCATGGTCGAGTGTGGGGTGTCCGCGCCCAGGTAGGTGATGCGCCAGCCGTGGCCGCGAAGGGCGATCCCAAAGCAGATCAGACCCAGGTCGTGGAGCTCGCCGCTCGGGCATGCCAGAAGGGCACGTGGGCCGTTGCCGCCGTCCCAGCCGCGGGCGAGCCCCAGCAGCCGGCCGCGGATCAGGCTGGTCGCGAAGTGCTCCTCGGCGATCGTCGCGCTCCCCTCCACCCAACGCTCGCCGAGGTCGACAAGATACGGCACGATCACCTCGGAGATCACGGTTGCGACGCCCACGTCGGCGAGCAGTCGATCGAGCACGGCGTTCGCGCCGACATCATCGAACCGCCCCAGCGCCAGCTGCAGTCGCGAGCGCTTATCGTCGATCCCGTCCTCTGCCGGTCTGGGATGAGTGGCCGGCTGCGCGGGAACCTCTCCGGGCGGCGTCGAGAGCACCGCCTCGGCCGCCTGTCGAGCGGACACGCCGGCCGCCAGCAGCCTCTGCATCGCTCGCACCCGGCGCTCGTCCTCCGCACCATACAGACGAAAGCCTCCGGCGCTGCGTAGCGGACGAAGCAGCCCGTAGCGGCGTTCCCACGCCCGCAGCAGCGTGGGCGACTCTCCCACGCGGTCGCTGAGCTCGCCGATGCGAACACGCGGGGAGGCCGGCTCAGGGAGGGGCGTCGCCATCAGTAGAAGAGTATACACACATTCTACAGACAGTTGACAAGATGGTGGAAACCTTGTACATTTCCCCCGCTCGTGTGGAGTGTTTGTCCAAAGTACGTTCGAAAGGGGTCTTCGATGAATCGCAAGCTTCGGTGGCTGGTGCCTTTCATGGCATTGGCCACGACCATGGCGGTGGGCACGGCCAGCGCCGCCTCCGCGCCGACGGTGCAGCTGGACGGGGTTCGCACCACGCTGTGGACTGATCCGGCCACGACCAAGGTGCTGCTGGCCAACGGGATCGTGCCGCTGCCCACCTACGGCACCCACGTCAACGTGAAGTGGACGCCACAGGGTCCGTCCATCGGGTATGGCTTCCCGATCGTCGGTGGCCGCGTCGATGCGGCCACGCTGGCCGGGCATATCAACCACACCGGCGGTCTCAGGTTCGTCAACCTCACCAATGGCAAACGGCTGTCGCTGACGAGCTTCCGGATCGTGATCGACGCGCATCCGCATCTGACCGCCATCGTCAACGGCGACCCGAAGGTGCGAGTGTCCATACTGCGCCTCGACCTGGCCAAGGCGTCGATCTCCGAGCCGCTGCCCTACGTCCGAGTCGGAAACGTCGGCGCCTACCTCAACTCGACTGCCGCCGGCGCACTGAACAGCGCCCTGGGCGTGTCGTTCTTCGCACCAGGCATCAAGCTGGGCACGGCGACCGTCAACGCGCACATCGCCGGGTAAATCCACGCACGACGGGTGTCTGCGGGCGAGACCGCTCGCAGACACCCGCCCGACCAACAGGAGGCGACATGAACACAAGTCCCGCGTCCACGGGCATCAGCCCTGTCACCTGGCTGCGACCGGCCGTTGACGTCGCCGCGGCCGAGAACGCGGCTCGAAGCCTGCTCCACGCCATTGGTGCTGACATCACCGACGAGTCGCTCGCAGACACCCCCGGGCGGGTGGCGCGGATGTACGCAGAGATGCTCACTCCGGAGCCGTTCGACGTCACCACCTTTCCAAACGATGAGGGCTACGACGAGCTCGTGATCGCGCGCAACATCCCGTTCCACTCCCTGTGCGAACACCACCTGCTGCCATTTCACGGTGTCGCCCACGTCGCCTATCTCCCCGGCGATCGGATCCTCGGACTCTCCAAGCTGGCCCGCGTCGTCGACCTGTTCGCGGCACGATTGCAGGTTCAGGAACGGCTCACCCGGCAGGTGTCGAGCTGGCTGCAGGAGCATGTCGAGCCGCGCGGTGTCGGGGTCGTGCTCGAGGCCGAGCATCTCTGCATGAGCCTGCGCGGCGTCTCCAAGCCCGGCGTGACAACCGTCACCTCGGCGCTGCACGGCCTGATCCGTACCGATCCGCGCACCCGAGACGAGTTCCTCGCGCTGGCCGGGAGACGCTGAGTGGCCGAGACGACGCCCGCGGTGTTTCGATCGGCGGTGCGCAACGTGCCGCTGAACGTCATCGCACCGCCGAGCCGACGCGATCAGAACACGGCACAACACATCCCACCAACACCAGGAGCTGATCATGCACAGACACACCCTCCGCCTGCGCGCTGCGGCCGCGATCCTCGCGGCCGCTGTGGGCGCGTTCATCCTTTCGGTCAGCCTGTGGTTTTCAGGCAACCACGACCAGGGCATCTTTGTCGGCCTCTGGGTGCCGTCGATTCTCTCGTTCGGCACCGTCGCGTTGCAGATCAGCGGTGGTCGGCATGAGTAACCTTGCCCTGTTCATCACCGGTGTGGTCGCGACGACTCCCGCCGCCGCGGGCGTGTACGTGCTGATTCGCGCGGCGATCGCCGACGGACGCGAGAACGACAGGATCCATGCCGAAATCGCGCTCCACGAACGGGCGGGCCGTTAACCGCGGCAGCGCACTCGGCACCTTTCCCGGTCATCTAGGGTTTCGTGGTGTCCTTTGACCAACAGCTTGCCGCCCGCATCCGAGCGCTCGTCGCGAAGGAGGCCGGACTGTCCGAGAGGCGCATGTTCGGCGGGCTGGCATTCCTGATCGACGGCAACATGGCGGTGAGCGCGAGCGGCGGAGGCGGGATGCTGCTGCGCGTCCCACCAAAGCAGACCGGTGACCTGGCAGAGTTGCCGCACGCCGAGCGGTTCGCGATGCGTGGCCGGGAGATGGACGGCTGGCTGCGTGTCGACCTCGACGGAGTGCGAAGCGACGACGCACTGGAGCGGTGGGTGGCGATCGGGGTGGCCTACGCTCGCGCGCTGCCACCCAAGCCGTAGCGCAGAGTATGGATCCAAACCCGTCACGTTCGAATCCGTACTACAGTTCGTTGCGACGCCGAGCCCGTGGGTGGACGCTCGCGGCGGAGTCGACCACAATACGCTGGGTCCACAGAGGAGGAAGACGATGAGCTTGCAACTGGGCGCGATCGCGCCGGACTTCGAGGCCGAGACCACGGAGGGGACGATCCACTTCCACGACTGGGTCGGCGACTCGTGGGCGGTGCTGTTCTCGCATCCCAAGGACTTCACGCCGATCTGCACAACCGAGCTCGGCTACATGGCCAAGATCAAGCCCGAGTTCGACCGTCGCAACGTCAAGATCATCGGCCTCTCGGTCGATCCCATCGACAAGCACGAGCAGTGGGCCCGCGACATCGAGGAGACGCAGGGCCACGCGCCCAACTACCCGATGATCGGCGATGCCGACTTCAACGTCTCGAAGCTGTACGGGATGCTCGGCTCCGACGTCTCGGGTGACCCCGCTGACCGCACGGCGGCTGACAACCAGACGGTGCGAAACGTCTTCGTGATCGGGCCGGACAAGAAGGTCAAGCTGGTGCTGGTCTATCCCATGACGACCGGGCGTAACTTCGACGAGGTGCTGCGGGTGATCGACTCGCTGCAGCTGACCGCCCAACACAAGGTATCGACCCCGGTCAACTGGAAGCCCGGCGAGGACGTCGTGATCGCCGGCTCGGTGTCCGACGACGAGGCTCGCCAGACGTATCCGGAGGGCTGGGTCTCGCCCAAGCCGTACATCCGGATCGTGCCCGCCCCGGACAGGACGCCCGCCCACACCAGCTGAACGGCCGGATGGCCGTGGGGCCCCCGCAGCGGCGTCGATCCCACGGCCATCCGTTCGCCTCTTCAGTGACAGGTCGCCTCGGCGAGTCCCTCACACCGCCACAGGGCTCTCTTGCTGCTGCTCGCCCGCGGCCTGCTGCGGCGCCGAGACGCTCGTGCGGAGAAGGGTGCCGCCGATCACCGCCGCCACCGCCGCGAACACCGCTCCCACGGCCAGTGCCGCGTGGTAGCCGCCGTTCAGCGCCACCAGGGCGTCGTGTCCGGACGCGCGCAGGCTGTCGCTGCGCGACGAGGCCAGGCTGGCCAGCACCGCCAGGCCGAGCGCGCCGCCCATCATGAACGCGGTGTTGACGACGCCGGAGGCCAGTCCCGACTGGTGTGGCTTGACGTCGCTCATGGCCGCCAGCAACACCGGGTTGAAGGCGGTGCCTGCGCCGATGCCGAGCAGCACCATGCTCGGCAGCACGTCGACCAGGTAGTGGCCGTCGACCGGCGCCCGCGCCAGCAGCGCCAGACCTGCGGCCGCCAGCAGCAGCCCGGCGGTCAGTGGCCGCCGGATACCGAAGCGCATCACCAGCCTGGCGGAGACGCCGATCGAGAGGCCACCCATGATCAGGTTGGCGGGCAGGAAGGCCAGCCCAACCTTGAGCGGCGTGTATCCCAGCACCAGCTGCAGGTACAGCGCCGACATGAAGAACCAGGCGAACATCGCCGCCGCCCACAGTACCCCCACCACGTTCGCGAATGCCAGGTTGCGCGAGCGAAACAGCCCCAACGGCATCAACGGGTCGGGCACCCGCGACTCGACGGCCAGAAATAGTGCCAGCACCGCCACCGCGCCGGCCAGTTCGCCCAGCGTCCGGGCAGACGCCCAGCCCTCCTGGTTGCCGTTCACGATCGCGTAGACGGCGAGCATCAGCGCGGACGTCACGGTAACGGCGCCGGCCACATCCAGCCGGCCGCCGGTCTCGCGCCGCCCGCCCGGCAGCAGCCGCAACGAGAGCGCGCAGACGGCGATGCCGATCGGCAGGTTGACCAGGAAGATCCAGTGCCAGTCGAGCCGGTCGGTCAGCACCCCTCCAAGCAGCACGCCGATGCTGCCCCCGCCCGACGCCACGAAACCGAACACGCCCATCGCCTTGGCCCGTTCGGCTGGCTCGGTGAAGAGCGTCATCATCAGTGACAGCGCCACCGCCGACGCCACCGCGCCGCCCAGCCCCTGCACGGCGCGGGCGGCCAGCAGCAGAGTCTGGCCCGTCGCCAGCCCGCAGGCCAGCGAGGCCACGGTGAACAGCGTGATGCCCGACACGAAGAGCCGCCTGTTGCCGTACAGGTCACCCAGCCGTCCGCCGAGCAGCAGGAAGCCGCCGAACGTGAGCATGTATGCGTTCACGACCCAGGCCAGCGACGTCTCCGAGAAGCCGAGGTCGGCCCGGATCGACGGCAACGCGACGTTCACGATCGTCGAGTCGAGCACGATCATCAGGGTGCCCATGCAGAGCACGATCAGCGCCATCCAGCGCGTGCGATTATCGTCGATCAGTTCCGCTGCCGTCTCGGGGCGATGCTCGCTCATGGTCGCCTCTTTCGTGGTCGGGTGTGTCGTGGGTAGACCGGCGGCGGCAGCAGAACTCATCGCCGTCCCTGGCCGGGTGCCATCGATTTGGCGCCGGGCGTCGTCTACCATGGTGCCATGGAATCGTCGCTGAGGACGGACGAGGCTAGCACTGCGGGGGCAGACGTCGCGCGGGTGGGCGAGGTGCCGCAGCTGGTGCTTGAGCCCCATCGCGTCGCGCTGACCGGCTACTGCTACCGCATGCTCGGCTCGTCGTTCGACGCCGAGGACGCCGTTCAGGAGACGTTCGTGCGCGCCTGGCGGAGCTACCAGCGCTTCGAGGGACGCTCCTCGCTTCGCTCATGGCTCTACCGGATCGCCACCAACGTCTGCCTCGACATGCTCGATGGCCGCAAGCGACGGGCTCGGCCGATCGACCTCGGCCCGGCCACCGAGTTCTCGCCGCAGGCACCGCTACCGGCTCCCGTCACCGAGTCGCTCTGGATCGAGCCGGCCCCCGATGGCCGGGTGCTGCAGGCCGGGGGCGATCCCGCCGAGCTGGCCGAGCAGCGCGAGACGATCCGGCTCGCGTTCGTGGCCGCGCTGCAACACCTGCCGCCACGGCAGCGTGCAGTGCTGATCCTTCGCGACGTGCTGCGCTGGAAGGCGTCCGAGGTGGCTGAGTTGCTCGAGTCGAGCGTCGCGTCGGTAAACAGCGCGCTGCAGCGCGCGAGGGCAGCGATCGCCGACCGCGCGCCCGAGCCGGGCGATCAGCTCGAGCCGCTGGACGATGAGCAGCGCGCGCTGCTCGCCCGCTACGTCGATGCCTTCGAACGCTACGACCTCGACTCGCTGACCGCCCTGCTGCACGAGGAGGCGGTGCAGTCGATGCCGCCCTACGAGATGTGGCTGCGAGGCCGAGAGAACATCCTGCGCTGGTGGTTTGGCCCCGGCATCGGCTGTCGTGGCTCCCGGTTGGTGCCGACCGTGGCCAACGGGCTACCCGCCTTCGGCCAGTATCGGCCCAGCGGCCCCGGCGGAAGCTTCGAGCCGTGGGCGCTGCAGGTGCTCGAGCTGTCAGACGGCAAGCTGGTCGGCTTCACGGCTTTCCTTGACACCGAGCGCCTGTTCCCGCTGTTCGGGCTATCCACCACGGCTCCCTAGACCCGCTCGGCCACCGCCTGGGCGGCGGGCGGCAGCACGGCGTCCAGGCCGCATAGCTCGAGCAGGCGCCGCAGCTCGGTCGAGGGATGTTGCAGCACGATCCGGCCGCCGTGGCGGTGCGCGGCCAGCTGCAGGCGGGCCAGGCCGTCGACGGCCGTCGCGTCGGCCCGCCGCAGTGCGGCGACGTCGCAGATCAGCTCACCTCCGCGCCGCTCGAGCAGGCTGCCGAGCTGGGCGCACAGCGCCGTCACGTCCGCTCGCGAGATGGCATCCACCACCACGATCGCGGAATTCGGCTGGGATCGCCCTGGTTGGGAAACGGTCGGCCTTTCGTAGGCTTCACCATCTCTGACCGCCGCGGCGGCGGATTCTCATCGCTCCCCCGCGGCGCTCCAAAGCACGGGAAACAGCGGGTGGTTCATCGGCACGCCGGCCGGCAGCTGGTCGGCGAGGCCGGGGAACTCCGGCGAGGTGCGCCACGCTCGCGGTGCGTGGACGACGTCGTCGCCGAGGAAGCGGATCGAGAAGGCACGGCGGCGCCGGTCGCCCTCGACCGGACCGGCGGCATGCAGCGTGAGCATGTGGAAGAACACGCCGTCACCAGGCTCGAGCTCCCAGCCGACGATGCGATGAGCCGCACGGTCGCCGTCGATATCGGGCAGCTCCTCGAGCGTGCCGGCCGGAAACCAGCGGGCCTGGTTGTCCATGAACGTGCGCGGCATCAGCCACGGCCCGCGGTGCGAGCCGGCGACGAATTCCAGCGTGGCGGTGCGCGATACCGCGTCGACCGGCATCCACAGGCTGCAGGTCTGGCCGCCGTCGATGTTGTAGTACGGCTGGTCTTGGTGCCACGGGGTCGGCTGGCGGGTGCCCGGCTCCTTGACCAGCATGTGGTCGTGGTACAGCCTGACCGCCGTGCTGCCCATCAGCCGGCCGGCGATCTCGGCGGCGGGCGAGTCGCGGATGAAGGCGCCGTACTCGTCCACGTCCTGCCAGTTGCAGAAGTCCTCCACGAAGCGGCCGCGGTCGTCGTCTCGACTGGCAACGAGCGCGCGCGGGCTGGGGTGCGCCAGGTTGCGCTCGATGCCGCGCTCCACCAGCGCCACCTGCTGGGGCGTGAAGGCGCCGCGCAGGCAGACGGCGCCATCGCGGCGGAAGCTCTCGATCTGCTCGGCGGTCACGATCATCGCGCGCAGTCTAGGACACCGCGGAAAACGGCAGCCAGGCCGCCTGCCTCCCATCACCGGCTGGGCGTGGTACTCCTTCATCCGATGACCGACGCGATCTTTGCACCGGCGCATTCACGCTGGTTGGCCTCGCCGCGACGGCTGCTGCGGCTGACTGCCGGGCTATGGCTGTTTGGCACCGGCGAGGCGCTCCTGATCGCATCCGGTCTGGGCAACTCGCCGTGGACGGTGCTGTCGGAGGGCGTCTCGCGCCAGACTCCGCTCTCGATCGGCCAGGCGACGATCGCGATCAGCTTCGCCGCGCTGCTGCTGTGGATCCCCCTCCGGCAGCGGCCTGGCATCGGCACGGTCGCGAACGCGATCGTGATCGGCTTCGCGATCGACGTGATGCTGTCTGTGATCGGCCGTCACCACTCGACAGCCACAGAGATCGTCTGCATGCTGGCGGGCGTACCTGTGGTCGCCGTCGGCAGCGCTCTCTACCTGGGCTCGTACCTGGCCCCGGGGCCGCGGGATGGACTGATGACGGGGCTGCACCGGCGCAGCGGCCGACCGATCGCCGCGATTCGGGCCACCCTGGAGGTGGCTGCGGCGGGCGCCGGACTCGCGCTGGGAGGCACCTTCGGCATCGGCACGATCTGGTTCGCGCTCGCTATCGGGCCGGCCGTTGCGCTCGCGCTGCGCGTGGTCGGCGCGCGCGACCTGCACGCGCTCTGACCGCTCGGATCAATCCTCGCCCTGGGCCTTGCTGAAGCCGGGCGCGCCATCGAACTCGTGCAGCTTCTCGATGTGCGTGAACCTGTGGCTCTCGGCCATCCGCGAGAGCAGCGTCAACAGATCTGAATCCGAAAGCTCGCCGGATGGGTCGCGTACGATGAAGCGGCAGCGCCACGCGTCCACACAGTCGGTGGGCGTGCCGGTGGCCGGATACACGCGGGTGCCGCGGTTGTCCACGATCTTCAGCCGCAGCGGCGAGTGCTCCACCAGGCGCTCAACCGCCTGACCTAGCTCATCCGGGCTGCCGCCGAACTCGACGAACACGTCGACGCCCGCCACCCGCCGCGTTGCCGGGCGCACACGCACCGGGTCGCGAGGGATGTCTGGCAGCACCAGCGGCCGGTACTCGCGTGCCGGCCAGGCGGAGGAGGTCTGACCGAGGTTCGCGATGATCGCATCGGTGAAGGCGGTGGTGGAGGACGCGCCATCGTCGCCCACCACGTCCCGGGTCAGCGTGCCCTGCTCCAGCGTCACCAGCATCGCGTTCTCGATCGCCGCCGCCTCGTCGAACAGCCGCAGGTGGCGCAGCATCATCACCGCGGCTCCGATCATGGCGGACGGGTTGATCGTGTCCTTGCCCGCGTACTTGGGCGCAGAGCCGTGCACCGCCTCGAAGATCGCGACGTCCGAGCCGAGGTTGGCCGACGGCGCGAAGCCCAGCCCGCCCACCAGCGCCGAGGTGAGGTCGCTAAGGATGTCGCCGTTCATGTTCGTCGTGACGATCACGTCGAACTGCTCCGGCCGCTTGACGAGCTGGTGGGCGCAGTTATCGACGATCACGTGCCACGCCTCGATCTCGGGGTACTCGGGCGCGATCTCCTCGAAGGTGCGCTTCAGCAGACCCTCGGTCAGCTTCATGATGTTCGACTTGGTCGCGCAGGCCACGCTGCTGCGTCCCTCTGCGCGGGCGAACTCGAACGCCAGCCGCACGATCTTCTCGCAACCCTTGCGTGAGATCACCTTCAGGCACTGGGCGACGCCGGGCGTCTGCATGTGCTCGATGCCGGCGTACAGATCCTCGACGTTCTCCCGCACCACCACCAGGTCGATGCCGCGGCCCGAGTACGGCGTCCGCACGCCGGGGAACTCCCGCGCGGGACGGATGTTGGCGTACGTCTCGAACAGCTTGCGCAGCGTCACGTTGGCGCTCTTCTCGCCGAAGCCGACGGGAGTCTCGAGCGGTCCCTTCAGCACCACCCGCGTGCGCGAGATCGAGTCGATCGTGTCCTGCGGCACGCCCGATGAGAGTCCCTGCTTGAACACCTCGGCGCCGGCCAGGCGCTGATCCCACTCGATCGTGGCGCCGCTGGCATCGACGATCCGGCGGGCCGCCCCGACCACCTCTCGGCCGATGCCGTCGCCGGGAATGATCGTGACCGGGATTGGCGTCATCGCCGACACCCTACAACGGGTCGCCTGCCGGCCGCAGCAGCAGCCCGCCAGCGCGGTTCCCGCCGGCCGTGCCGCGGCGGATCAGGCCGGCCGCGGGAGGGCGGAGCGGCCCGAGAGCCGGTAGGCCCAGGCCAGCGCCTCGGCCACGGCGCGATAGAGCTCCGGAGGAATCTCCTGCTCCAGCTCGAGCGTGGCCAGGGCCTGCACCAGGGCGGGATCCTCGCGCAGCGGGATGCCCGCGGCGCGCGCGGCCTCCAGGATCTTCTCCGCCACCAGGCCCTTGCCGGTGGCCACCACCAGCGGAGCGTCGACGCCCTCGTAGCGCAGCGCGGTGGCGTGCTTGGCGCGACGGTCAGGCCTGGACATTGACCCTCCCCGCTGGAGGAGCGGGCGGACGCCGGCCGGGGGCACGTTCGCTGACGGCCGCCACCGCCGGTCTGCCAGTGGCCCGTCCCAGCCGCTCGACCAGATCGGGCAGATCACCCTCGGCCAGGGCGGCCGCGGCGCCGGCCGCCGTCACCACGCCTACCCGGATGCCGCCCGCAGTCATCCGCAGCCGCACCTCGATCGCGCCCAGGTCGGGCGAGTGGAGCACGAACGCTGCCTGACCAGTCGAGCCCTCCGCGGAGGTGGGGGTGTGGCCGTCGGGCTCCACCTGCACCGAGGCAGCTCCGCCGTCCGGGAGCCACAGCGGCTCCTGCCCGGCCAGCGTGAGAGCCGCTCGCAGCAGCTCGCCGTCGCCGGTCACCGCCAGCCGGCCAGCGTCGTGGGCGAGCGTTGCCCGCGACGCCTGATCGGCCTGCGCCTCGTGGCGGATCCGCACCAGCAGCTGCGACTGGTCGAGTCGCACCACCGTCAGGTGGAGCGTCTGGCCCCGCATCACCCCAGCCGGAAGCCGCGCCTGCAGCAACGCGCCGGCCAGCGAGATGGTTCCGCGGCCGCCCTGGCCCGGCGCGGTCACGACACGTGCCACCAGCTCGGCTCCCGGTTCCAGCGCAAGCGTCCGCGCGCCATCGCCGAGCGCTCCGGAGACCCCCTTCAGGCTGACCGCTTGCAGGTTCATGGCATTCCCGTTCAAGTTGCTCTCGTGTGCGACGACTACCGGAGAGGACGATCACCCTCGTCCTCGTTATCGACCGATCGGGAGGTCCATCCAGAATGGAACGCGGTCTCTACATCGCGGCAGGCGGGATGCTTGCCGAGCAGGTGCGCCAGGATCAGATCGCCAACGATCTGGCCAACGCGTCCACGCCCGGCTACAAGCCCGACCGAGCCGCCCAGGCCAGCTTCGGCGAGATGATGCTGCACAACAGCGGCAGCGGTCAGACGATCGGCACGATCTCGCTGGGCGTGCGAATCGACGAGCTGCGCACCGACCTCACCCAGGGGCCGCTACGCCAGACCGGTAATCCACTCGACCTGGCGCTGTCGGGCGACGGCTTCCTTGCCGTGCAGACGCCGCAGGGCGTCCGGTACACGCGCGACGGGCAGCTGACGCAGGACGCGCAGGGCCGACTGCAGACGACCACCGGCTACCTCGTGCTTGGCACCAACGGCAAGCCGATCACGGTCGGCGATCCCAACACGCTGACTGTCAGCCCTGACGGCACCCTGCGCTCCGGCACCGCGACGCTCGGGCAGTTCGACATCGTCTCGCTGACCGGGGCGGTCAAGCAGGGCGACACGCTGTTCAGCGGCAAGCCCGGCGCCCGGCCGGCCGCGACGCAGATCGAGCAGGGCTATATCGAGGGATCCGGCGTCGAGCCGGCCCGCGCGATGGTCGACATGATCGTCTCGTTGCGCGCCTACGAGGCCTCGCAGCGTGTGCTGCACACCATCGACGACACGCTCGGGCGCGCTGTCACCCAGGTCGGATCGGCCAACGGTTGAGCCGGCTTGATCCACCGCCTAAAGACGGCATCGAGATGGTCGATTACTCGACCCAAGCACAGGACATGAGGGGCAACTGGCTGGACTGCAGCATGCAGAGGCCGGCGGAGGACGCAGAAGTCGTCCATCGCATCCCCTTTCCCCACCAGGGAAGGAACGCAGAGCAATGCTGAACGGTCTGTATTCGGCCGCCGCAGGGATGATCGCGCAGCAGACGCGCATGGACGCGCTGTCGAACGACATCTCGAGGTTGTATTGGTTGAACGGGCTGGGGTTCTCGTGCGACTCGATCTCGAGCAGCTCGATATTGCGACGCGACTTGTCCTTGGCGGTGATCCGGCTGCGCAGGTAACCATAGTGGCGCATTCGCACGGTGCTGGTCTCGAACCGCTCGGGCAGGTAGGTCGGCATCGTGTGCGTCTTTTGCTCGTGGATGCGACCCTCGAATCGGTACTGTGGACGGCGCCGCCACAGCCTCAGCGCGTGGTGGGTGACGGCCGCGCCGGACTCGTCGCCACCCGTGTAGTTGGTCTCGACCAGGTAGAACGCCTCGCGCCACGTCTTCTGGAGCAGCGCGCGCAGCGTTCCGGCGTCCTCCGGGATCATGTGCTCGTCCGCGTCCAGGTACATCACCCAGTCGCACGTCGCGTTCTCGATCGAGACGTTACGGGCGTCGGCGAACGAGCCGTTCCAGGGAAAGTCGACGACGGTGGCGCCGAACGAGCGGGCGATCTCGACGGTGCGATCGCTGGAGCCCGTGTCGACCACGATCATCTCGTCCACCGCCTCCTTGACCGCCTCCAGGCAGCCTGGAAGCATCTCCTGTTCGTCCTTGACGATCATCACCAGCGATAGCGTCATCCCACGCACCGGGCGGGCGCGGTCAGCTACCAGCTTCGCGCGCAGGTTGAGCGTCCGCAGCGCAGCGGCCGCGGCGCCCTTGACCTGGGGCCGGCCGTGGCTGCGCGAGCCGGCGGCGGCCAGGTTGTCGGCCAGGTGAGGCAGGTCGGGGTCGAGCCGCATCGCCGCCTTGAACAGCGACTCGGCCCCTCCCATCGCGGAAAGCTCGTACAGCAGCACGCCGGCGTAGTTCAGGAGCACCGGCTCGCGCGGCTCGCGCTCGAGCGCGTCCAGGATGCGGCGGGCGGTGGTGGCAAACACTGGCGGCCAGGCGCCCGCCTGGGACGGGGTGAAGGCCAGAGTCAGCTCGGCCAGGCGGCGGCGGCACTGATAGCCGCGCTGGGGATCGTCCCAGCCGTCCACCTGGTCGAAGATCGCATCGAGCGCTGCCAGATCGCCGGCTGCCATGGCGGCCGCGGCGCGGTTGGTGGCATCCTCGACGCGCGTGCGCCAGCCGGCGGCGGCGGTTGCGGCGTCGGCCAGACGCAGGGGTTCGGGCAGGGACGCCTGCATCGGTCGGGTTGATCGGCCGGGTAAGCCTCGATTTAGCCCACTGCCACCGACCGTGTACGTGAGTAGTATGCGGTCCGTCGTGTTTGGCGCCTGTCGACCCGCGTGGTTCCATTTCAGCTCGGTGGCCTCTGCGGCCGATAACGCGCCCATGACCGGTTTGCTGCCCCCAGACAAGGACTCCTGCCAGACCTCATGAGCACCCCTGCCCGCAAGATCTCCGCCGTGCCCACGCCCACTCCGGCGCCGGCCGTTTCCGATGAGACCGCGCTTGATCTCTTCTACTGGATGGTGCTGACGCGCGCGACCGAGGAGCGTGCCCTGAACCTCTACCGGCAGGGCAAGCTGCCCGGCAGCTACTACACGGGGCGTGGCCAGGAGGCGATCTCGATCGGCATGGCGGTACCGCTGCGCAGCGGGCCAGGCGGCGACTGGCTCTCGCCCTGGATCCGCGACCTGGGGTCGTACCTGGTGCATGGCGTCCCGGTCTGGCGCATGTTCGCGCAGTTCATGGGCAAGGCCGGCTCGACGACGCGAGGCAAGGACGGCAACCTGCACATCGGCGGGCGGGAGTGGAACATCCCCTGCCAGGTTTCGCACATGGCCGACATGATCCCGCTCACGGTGGGCGCCGCTCTGGCGTACAAGCAACGCGGCGAGGATCGCGTTGCGGTGACGTCGTTCGGCGACGGCGCCACGTCGCGTGGCGACTTCCACGAGGGACTCAACATCGCGGCCGTGCTCGAGGTGCCGGCAGTGTTCGTGGCCGAGAACAACCGCTGGGCGTACACGACGCCGATCAGCAAGCAGACCAAGGTCACCGACCTGTACAAGAAGGCGCTGGGCTACGGCATTCCCGCCGTCGAAGTGGACGGCAACGACGTGCTGGCCGTCTACTCGGCGATGGTGGAAGCCGTCGACCACGCCCGCGCCGGCCGCGGCCCCCGTTTCATCGAGTGCAAGACCTACCGCATGGCGGGCCACGCCGCCCACGACAAGTTCGAGAGCTACATGCCGATGGAACTGCTGGCGGAGTGGTCGGACAAGGATCCGCTGAAGCGGCTCGAGCAGACGCTGCGCGACGACCGCTCGGTCGACGAGGCGCGGCTGGAAGGTATCCGCACCCGGGTCAAGGACGAGGTGCACGAGGCCGTCGAGCGGGCCGCAGCCGACGGCTACGCCGATCCCGCCGAGGCACACCTGGACGTGTTCGCGCCCGAAGGATGGGGCGATGACGATGCCTGAGTTGACCTATCTCGAGGCGATCCGTGCGGCCATGCACGACGAGATGGAGATCGATGAGCGGGTATTCGTGATGGGCGAGGACGTCGGCCGCCAGGGCGGCGCGTTCGGTGCCACCAAGGAGCTGCAGCAGCGGTTCGGCGAGCTGCGCTCGATCGACACGCCGGTGGCCGAATCAGGCATCGTCGGCGTCGCCGTCGGCGCAGCGATGGCCGGCCAGCGACCGATCGCCGAGATGCAGTTCGCGGACTTCGTCTCGTGCGCGTTCGACCAGCTGATCACCTGCGCCGCCAAGATGCACTACCGAATCGGATGGGCGGTGCCGATGGTGGTGCGCTGCCCCAACGGCGGCGGCGTCGGCGGCGGGCCGTACCACTCCGAGAACGTCGAGGCCTGGTTCCACCACCATGCCGGCCTCAAGATCGTCTGCCCGGCGACCGCAACCGACGCCTACGGACTGCTTCGTTCGGCCATCCGTGATCCCAACCCGGTCGTGTTCTGCGAGCACAAGTTCCTCTACCGGCGCGTCAAGGAGGAGGTCACCACCGGCGCCCACGATGGCGTGCTCGTACCGCTGGGCAAGGCCGCCGTACTGCGCGAGGGGGCCGATCTCTCGATCATCACCTACGCCTCGACCGTGCAGCTCAGCCTGGCGGTGGCCGACACCCTCGCAGCCGAGGGTGTCGCCGTCGAGGTGATCGACCTTCGCTGCCTGGTGCCGTTCGACCGCGATGCCGTGCTGAGCTCGGTGCGCAAGACCGGCAAGGCGCTGATCGTGCACGAGGACAACCTGACCGGCGGCTTCGGTGGCGAGGTCGCCGCCGTGATCGCGCAGGACGCCTTCGAGCATCTCGACGCACCCGTCCGCCGGGTGGCGGCGCTCGACACGCCGATCCCGTTCGCACCCCCGCTGGAACGCGAGTACCTGCCGCTCGAAGAAGACATTCTGGCGGCGGCCCGCGACCTGGCCGCGTACTGACGGCAGACCGGGCGGCCGGTGATTCGGATCGGGCAGTGTTGCGGTCCGTGCCGTATAATCAGGAAAGGCGGTCAGGGACAGGGGTCGTGCGCAAGGTGCGTTTTCGCCACAAGCTTTCCATCGTGTTGGTCGGGTTGGCGCTGGTTCCGCTGGTCGGTGCCGGGCTGATCGTTCAGGCCCTGCTGATCCGCCACGAGGTGGACAGCGTCGACGCCAAGCTTGCGGCCGGCGCTGCCGCCGCGTCCATCGCGTACCAGGCCCAGCTGTCCGACGCCCGCAACGCCGCCATGCAGCTTGCCTCCAGGCCGGACGTCGCGCGTGCCTTCCGCAGCCGCGACGGATCCGGGCTCGACCTCTACAGCATTCCCGTCGGTGACTCAGTTGCGATGGTCGACGCGAGCGGCACGTTCTACGGAGCCGTTCCGCCGCCGCCGGTCTGGAGTGCGCAGGCGGAGCTGCTGCCGCGTACGGGCGGGCGG
This sequence comes from Gaiellales bacterium, assembly GCA_038212095.1. Taxonomy (GTDB): domain Bacteria; phylum Actinomycetota; class Thermoleophilia; order Gaiellales; family JAICJC01; genus JAICYJ01. The sequence goes on from JBBQUW010000004.1 coordinate 97,718, forward strand.
CGCGTGATCGTCTCTGTGCCGCTCAACGTCGACCTCCTCTCGCGGGTGGCCGCCTCGGTGCCGATCGCCGAGGGCGTGGCGCTCTCGCTGGTGATGGGCGGTACGGCGATCAGCACGCCCGGAGGCGTCGCCGGCGCGGTCGACGGCCTGCGCCCCGGAGATGCGGTCGACGCCGCGATCGGCGGATCGCGGGTGCGCGCCGAGGCGCTCAGCGTGGGCGGCCCCAGCGGCGCCGGGGCGCTGCTCGTGACGACCTATCCTCGTGGGCAGCTGGACGACCGGATCGACTCGGTGCGGCTCAAACTCTTGCTGCCGATGGCGATCCTGGCGGGGCTGGTGGCCACGATCGCGCTGTTTGCCGCAGATCGCATATCGCGCGTGATCACCGATCTCTCCGGCCGTGCGCTGTCGCTGGTGGATGCGACCGCAGAGCCGCCCGCCGGTGGTGACGAGTTCGACGAGCTGAGCTCGGCCCTCGACACCATGTCCAGCGAGCTGACCAGCCGCCGGACGGAGCTCGAAGGCGAGCGGGCGCGGCTCAAGACGACGCTCGCCCGCTATGGCGAGACGCTGGCTGCGACGCACGACCAGCGAGCACTGCTCGAGGCCGTGCTGGATACGGCCGTGCAGGCGACGCGCGCGCGTGGCGGCCGCCTTCTGCTGTACGACGCGGCCAACGGCGAGGCCACCGAGGAGGTGCGAATGGGCACCGCGCGGGGCTCGAGAGCCGACCTGCCGATGGTGGTGACGGCTGGAAGCGGGGTCGAGGGCGCCGCCCTGGCGACGCGCGAGCCGCAGGTCACCGCCGAGCCTCGGGCGATTCTGGTGGTGCCGATCCACCGCGAGGACGCACTGCTGGGCGTGATCACGGTGGTCGACCCCGAGGACGGCAGCTTCGGATCGGACGACGTCGAGACGCTGGCCGGGCTGGCGGCGCAGACCGGCGTGGCGGTCGAGAACGCGCGCCTCCACATCGTCGTCAAGAAGCAGGCGGTGACCGACGAGCTGACCGGGCTCGCCAACCGGCGCCAGTTCTACGAGGTGCTGGGTCGCGAGTTCGAGCGCGCGCAGCGGTTCTCCACGCCGCTCTCGCTGATCATCTTTGACATCGATGATTTCAAGCGCGTCAACGACACCCACCCGATGCGGCACCTGGCCGGTGACGCCGCCCTGCGCGCAGTGGCCGATGAGATCGCCGCTCTGACGCGCGACATCGACCTTGATGCTCGTCACGGCGGAGAGGAGTTCGCGATCCTGTTGCCGCAGACCGATCTGGCCGGCGGCGTGCAGCTGGCCGAGCGTCTGCGCCGTGCCATCGAGCAGCGGCTGATCTCCTTCGGCGACCAGCCGATCTCGGTCACCGCCAGCTTCGGCGTGGCCAACACCCCTCAGGACAGCGGCACCCTGATCGAGCTGATCGCGATGGCCGAGAACCGCATGTATCACAGCAAGCGGCATGGCAAGAACCAGGTAACTCCCCCAGCGGAAGGTGATTGAGCGACCGAGTGCATGCTGCTAAGCTCTTCTGGCAATTCGTGCTCCTATGACCATCCAACCGGAGGGTGTGCATGACCGGTAACGGCTCGCTGTTTTCATCGGTTATCGAGGATCACCTCGCCCTGAAGCGGCAGAACAGCTGCCTCGACGGCGAGATGCCGATCGACGAGTTCGTCGTCGACGATCCTTTTCAGAACCACCCGCTGTTCAAGACCGAGTACGACGCGCGGCGTGAGGACGAGGAGACGGGTGAGCATCCCGCCGTCGCGCTCGAGATGCCGGCCGACACGCTGACCATGCCGGCGGTGACCGAGACGGTGGACGGCGAGCCGCAGAGTTGGATGGAGACGGCGACAGACCAGGATTTCCGCTGGGAGTAGGGTGTGGCGGCTGCAAACCGTCGCCTCGCTTTGTCGCGTCGGTCGGCCCGTGCGAAGCACTGTGCCTCCCTCGCTCCTCGCGAGGCTCGGTTTTCGCTCGCCAAGATGGCTTGGGGTAGGTAGCGCTCTCCGTGCCTGGCAACGGACGCACGTCGGTGCCAGACACGATCGCCCGGCGACTGAGCGTCTAGTCCGGCCGGCGGACGGAGAGCTGAAACACGTCCGGCCGGTTGTAGTGGCCGGACGGGTCGAACCGCTGCCGGTCGGCCGCCAGCCGGTCGGGGTCGAGGTCGGCGTACAGGATGCCCGGCTCGTCCCACAGTGGCCCGGCCAGGTAGCTGCCATCCGGTGCAAGGATCGCCGAGCCTCCCCTGTCCATCAGATCCGGCCCGTCCGCCAGCGGCACGTCCGCGGGATGGCTGGACGCCCGCTGCAGGACGCACGACGTGACCACGTAGCAGCGGGATTCGCGAGCCACGTGGCGCATCGACTCCTGCCAGGCATCGCTGGTGTCGGCGGTGGGGGCGAGGTGGATCTCGAGCCCGTCCTGGTACAGCGCGAACCGCGCCAGCGGCATCAGGTTCTCCCAGCAGATCAGCCCGCCCACCCGGCCGAACGGCGTGGAGATGGTGTGCAGCCCGCCACCTTCGCCCAGCCCCCACACCATCCGCTCGTGGTTGGTGGGCATCAGCTTGCGGTGGTGCAGGGCCAGCGTCCCGTCCGGCGCGTGCACGAGCAGCGTGTTGTAGAGCGTGCCGCCGGCTCGCTCGTTGACGCCGGTGGCGAGCCAGACACCGTGATCGCGGGCGATGCCGGCCAGCCGGTGGCAGGCCGCGCCGGGCACCTCGACCGACTCGCGCACCAGGCGCGCGAACGTGGCCCGCACCTCCGGTTGTGACCCGGCCGCCAGCGCCCGCACCCATCGGTTGGACGGATAGCAGGGTACGAACGCCTCCGGAAACGACACCAGCTGCGCGCCGCCGGCGACCGCCTCGGCGGTCAGCTCGGCGACCCGGTCGATGGTCGCCTCACGGTCGAGGATCACCGGCTCCGCCTGCACGCACGCAACCCTCACGGACGTCTGCATCGCGTCAGTGAATCACACTCGGCCGAGCCCGGCCCGCAGCCCGGTGAGGCGGGCGCTGACGACGGCGTCGGCCGCCGCGCGGCTGGAGGCGTGGCCGGTCACGGCGGCGATGAACTCATCGCGATCCAACGCGAGAAGCTGCGCGTCGCGCGTCACGGTGATGCCGGCCGTTCGTGGAACGTCCCGGACGAGCGCGATCTCGCCGAAGTAGTCGCCATCGTGGAGCGTGGCGATCGTCTCTCCGTCCGCGCTCACCTCGACCTCCCCCTCGGCGATCAGGTAGAAGCGATCGCCGCTGTCCCCGGCGCGAAACACGGTCTCCCCGGCCGCGACCGCCAGCGGCGTGAACTGTCCGCTCAGCCGCTCCAGCGTCGCCTCGGGCAGCGGCCGCATGAACGGCACCTGCCGCACCAGAGCCAGCCGCGCTGGATCGACTGCGCCGCGATCGATACGGGCCAGCATCGGCCAGGCGACCGCCGTCAGCAGGGGCAGGAACACGCCCACCACGATCAGCGCCGAACGCAGGCCGACCAGATGGATCAGCAGCGGCGCCGTCACCGCTCCCAGCCCGATGGTGGCCGCGAACACGCTCTCGAGCACGCCGAACACCCGCCCCAGCACCTCGTCCGGCACCACCCGCTGCAGCAGCGTGAGGCCGGCCACGTCCACCAGCGTGTTGCCGACGCCGACCACGATCAGCATCGCGATCGCGACCGCCGTGTTGGCCCACAGGCCGATCACGGCGATCGGCAGTCCCCAGCAGACGAGGCCGATCGCGAAGTCGGACGCGAGCTTGCCACGGCCGACGAGAGCGAATGCGACCAGGCTGCCGGCCACGCCGCCCACCCCGACCGAAGCGTTGAGCGTGCCGACGCCGGCGTTGCCCAGCGACAACAGGTTGAGCGCCATCACCACGATCAGCACCGAGATCGCGCCGGACACGATCGTCTGGGCGCCGAACAAGCCGATGATCAGCCGCAGGCGACGATCCGAGCCGACCAGCCGGAAACCGGCCAGCGCCTCGTTGGCAAGGCCGGCCGGGCGCTCCCCGCCATCGTCGCCATCCGCCTGCGGGTTGTCGTCAGGGGCACGGATGGCGGCCACCAGCAGCAGCGACCAGACGAAGGTGACGGCATCGAGAGCGAACACCGTGGCCGTCCCGGCTGCGACCAGCAGCAGTCCGCCGATCGCTGGGCCGGCGAACGTCCCCACGCTGTCGATCGTGCTCGTGACGACGTTCGCCGCGGTCATCTCGCCCGGCGTGCTGGTCAGCGACGGGATCAACGCGGTCTGAGCGGGAGGGAAAGCGGTGGAGACGATCGCGGTCAGCACAGCCAGCAGGTAGACGACGACCGCGGGGCCGCCCATCGCGGCTGCCAGCGCCGCGCCACCGACGGTGAGGGCGCGCAGTCCGTCGGCGGACATCATCACGCGGCGGCGTGGATAGCGGTCCGCCAGCACGGCGATCAACGGGGCGGACGCAGCGGCCAGCAGCCACCGCACCATCGAGACGAGCCCGACCGCGGCCGCTCCGCCCTGGTGGTAGGCGTAGACGGCCAGAGCGACGGCGAACGCCCAGTCGCCGACCACCGAACCGGCCAGCGCCAGCTCAAGCCTGCGCAGCGCCGGGTTGGCGAACGCCTCACGAAATGCGCGCGTCGATTCGGACACTCGGGATCCCAGCATCGGCGCAGGATTTCACACCGCTTGCATTTTCGAGCGGGAGTGGGAAGATTTCTCTGCCCGCCGGCGTCATGGTGTTTGATAATCGGCGGAACCCGACTGGAGGAAGACGATGGAGTCCCAGGATCTCGAGCGGCACAAGCAGCACAGCGACGAAGAGCCGGATGTCGAGGCGCATCGCCACAAGGCCCGCCATACCCGGCTGACCGAGGACGGCGACGATTCCAGCGAGCCCGACGTCGAGGCGCACCGGTTCGTCCAGCGTCACCAGAGCCACGACGATCTCGGTGGCCCCGAGGCCAACCGCCTTGGTGGCCGCGGCTGATCCAGCCGGGTAGCTGTTCCGCCAGAACGCGAGGGGCGCCGGTCACCGGCGCCCCTCGGTCGTTCCGGCGGCCGATCGTCAATCGTCCCGGTCGGCCGCCAGCGCGAGCACATCGCCCAGCGCGTCCAGCAGGCGCTGAGCGGCGGCGGCCGGTTCTCCCTCGAGCTCGTCCAGCCGCTCGGCGATCCGCGCCACGGACGCGAGGCGGGGATCGGAGCCGTCCAGCGCCGCCCGCGCCCGCCGCGACCTGGCCATCAGGTCGAGCGCGATCGCGGCCTGGTTCGCGAACAGGCCCAGCAGATCCATCTCGGCCAGCGTGAAGCCCGCCCTGGCCGGCCGGTCGAGCACCTCGAGCACGCCCAGCGACCGCTCCTCGTGCAGCAGTGGAACGGCCATGATCCCCTTCGGCACGTATCCCGTGTCGGCAGCGACGTCGGCGGCAAAGCGGGGATCGCTTGTCACGTCCTCGATCACCAGCGGCTGCCGTGTCACCAGCACCCAACCGGCGATGCCGGTGCTGGACGGGAACCGTCGGCCCAGCAGCGCGTCGCCGCCCGAGCCGGCGACGGCCTCGAACACCAGCTCGTCCGTCCCCTCGTCGTACAGGAAGATCGACGCAGCTTTGGCGCCGAAGATCGCCCGTGCCGTCTCGGCAACCGAGCTCAGCAGCTGCCGGTGGGCCGGCTCCGAGGCCAGCACGCCGGCCGAGACCGCTGCCGCCAGCTGATCGTCGCTCATCGCTCCTCCTCCTGGACGTTGGACGCAACCGCGTGCAGCACGCTCTTCAGCTGGAACGGGGTCAGCTGCGGGTGCTTGCTGAGGATACGCGCGCAGATGCCGGTCATGTGCGGCGTGGCGAAGCTGTTGCCGCTGCAGCGAAGAGTGCCGCCGCCCAGCCAGGGTACGTCCACCTCCAGCCCGGGCGCGAAGAACTCGACCGGCGGGGTGGGGTTGTAGTAGAAGATCTCGGGGCCGCTGCGGTCGTGGCTGCCCACCGAGAGCACCGACGAGAACCGCCACGGGAAGCTCTCGACCGGCATGTTATGGGCCGAGGCGACGATCATCGTGCCGCCGAAGTAGGCCTCGTCGGCCAGCTCGTGGAGGAACTCCGAGAACTTGCGCTTGGTGGTGCTGAGGCTCATGTTGATGACCTCGAAGCCCTGCTCCACCGCCCACTCCAGCCCGGCCATCAGCACGGGGCCGCTGCCGGTGTAGCCGGCGCCCAGCACGCGCACGCTGACGATCTCGCACTCGGGGGCCAGCGATCGCACGATGCCGGCACAGGCGGTGCCGTGCCCGCACAGGTCGCCCTGGTCGTCCTCCAGCACCTCGTCCTGCTCGGGGTCACCGATCGCGACCGAGCGCTGCACCGCACCCACCAGCGGGTGGTCGAGCTGGACGCCGCTGTCGACGATCGCCACCCGCACGCCGCGGCCCGTTGCGCCGCCCCATGCCCACTCGCGCGTGATCCGCGACGGCCAAGCAGGCTGCGACACCACGCCGGCCTGATCGGCGGGGAGACTCCAGGCGGGCAGCTCGTCTCGCTCGTCGGCCTCGCTCACAGGCGATCGCGGAGCACGGCGACGAGCGTCGGGTCAGGCTGCAGACCGGCGCGCTGCAGCGCGCCCTCGAGGTCGGCCAGCACCTCCCGCCGGAGCTCTGCGTCCATACCCGCGAGTGCTGCGATCTGCTCGATCGCACGCCGAGTGGCGGGCAGCCCTGCGGCCGCCTGTATCCACGCCTCCGGCGCTGGGCGTAGCACCCGCAGCAGCTCTCCGATGTGCTCTTCGTCGTACATCTCATCCATCATGACGGGCGGGAGGGCGGTTCTCTTCCCTCGAGTTGGGCACGGAGCTTTCCCAGGCAGCGGGAGATGCGGCTGGCGATCGTTCCGGCCGGTAGCGACAGCGCAGCGCCGATCACCGCGTAGCTCTCATCGCGGCAGAAGAAACGGTCGAGGATCTCGCGGCAGGCGTCCGGCATCGCCTCCAACGCCTCGCGCACCGAGAGCGCCTCGTCCAGCCGCTCCAGCGTCTCGTCCCGCTCGCGGTCGGCGACGTCTGGATCGGGCAGCTCACGACCGCCGCTCCGGATCCTGTCGATGCAGGTGCGACGCGTCAGCTGGGCGATCCAGGGCCGTAGCGCGTCGTCGCTGCGCAGGTCGCCGAGCCGCTCGTAGGTGCGGGCGAACACATCCTGGAAGACGTCCTCGGCGTCCTCGCGGGACATCCGGAAACCCTGCTGCGCGATCGCCAGCACGTAGCGCGAGAAACGGCGCACCAGCTCCTCCCACGCTTCGTCATCGCCAACCCGGCAGCGTGCCACCAGGCCGGCGTCCGTGGTCGAAGAAAGCGCGGACATAGTGACATGTAACCCGAACTACCGCTCGTTGGCAAGCATCGCGGCCGCCTGGTGCGCGCGCTGAGCCTGCTGCTCGGCCTCTCTCACCCGCCCGTCATCGGCCCGGATCACCAGGTTGATGCGCACCAGGTGGGCGCCGGCACGGGCCGCGGCCTCGGCCATGATCGCCGCCACCGTGACGTCTGCGTGGTGAGCCTGATCGCAGTGATGCGCCGCGTCCGCCGCCAGCTCGGCCACGTCGGCCGCCGTCCGCGAGAGCTCGAGCGCCGCATCGGCCGCCGGCGGCAGCGCGTGAGCGATCCGGTCGGCATCGTGCGAATCGAGTGCCGCCATGGCCGTCTCGTACGTCGACTCGATCGCCTGCGCGATGGCCTCCAGGCGGGCTGTCAGCGCCGCCGCCTGCGCGATCGCGCCACCCGCCTGGGGCCAGACGTCGCGCGAGCGGCGCGCCGCCTTGGTCACCAGCGCCGCCGCCAGTCGTGCGGTGGCCGCGGCCGCCGACCCGGCAGCCGGAGTTCGCTGATCGGATGCCATTCGGGTCAGCAGCTGCTGCATCAGGCGGCCATTCTACGGCCTGTGCCACGTCGTCTACCGGCGCGGCGACGATGTGAGCGGAGCGGGGTGCTGCCGGGAGTAGCATGAGTCGATGAGCATTGACGATCTGGCAGCCCCGCGGCCGGCGCTTGGGCCGGAGCAGCGGCTGCTGAACCGCGAGCTCTCGTGGCTCGATTTCAACGCCCGCGTGCTGGCGCTGGTCGAGGATCCATCCGTCCCCTTGCTCGAGCGGGTGCGGTTCTGCGCAATCGTCTCGTCGGCGCTGGACGAGTTCTTCATGGTGCGCGTGGCCGGCCTGCTGCGGCAGGCGGGCGCTGGGCTGGGCATGCGCTCTCCCGACGGGCGTACGCCCCAGGCCGCACTGGTCGAGATCCGCCAGCGGGTGACCGAGCTTGGACAGCTCCAGTCACGCTTATGGCGCGAGCAGCTGGTTCCGCTGCTGGCCGAGCAGGAGATCTTGGTGGGCGGCACTGAGGCCCTCAGCGACGATGAGCTGACCGAGCTGACCGGCCGCTTCGACCGCGAGGTGTACCCCGTGCTGACGCCGCTTGCGGTCGGGCCGGGTCAGCCGTTCCCCTACATCTCGGGCCTCTCGCTCAGCCTGGGGGTGTTCGTGCGTGAGCCGGACGGCAGCGAGGAGCGGTTCGCCCGGGTCAAGGTGCCCGAGGTGCTGCCGCGGTTCCTCTCAATCGGGCGGCGCGGCGCGCTGCTGCCACTCGAGGACGCGATCGCCCACTTCCTCTCCTGGCTGTTCCCGGGCATGGAAGTGGTCGAGCACGTCGCCTTCCGGGTCACCCGTGACGCGGACTTCGAGGTCTCCGACGAGGCCGACGACCTGCTCGAGGCGGTTGAGCTGGAGCTGCGCCGTCGCCGCTTTGGCGACGTCGTGCGGCTGGAGGTGGCAAGCGGGGCCAGCGAGGCGATGATCGACCAGCTCAAGGACGGCCTGGGGGTGACGGAGGATCAGGTGTATGCCGTGCATGGCATGCTCGACCTGGCCGATCTCTCCCGGATCGCCGATCTCGAGCGACCGGAGCTGCGCTACGAGCCGTGGCTGCCGGTCACGCGCTCGCGGCTGGCGCCGGCCGCCGGCCGGCGCGACCTGTTCGCCGAGGTGCGTCGCTCCGATCTGCTGGTGCAGCTGCCCTACGACTCGTTCGCGACCTCGGTGGAGTCGTTCGTGCGCGCCGCGGCCAAGGATCGCGACGTGGTCGGCGTCAAGACGACGGTCTACCGCACCAGCGACGACTCGGCGCTGCTACCGGCGCTGATCGACGCCGCCGAGGACGGCAAGCAGACCGTCTGCCTGGTCGAGCTGAAGGCGCGCTTCGACGAGCGCCGCAACATCGAGTGGTCTCGGGCGATGGAGCAGGCGGGCGTGCACGTTGTCTACGGGTTCGCCAACCTCAAGATCCACGCCAAGATGACGCTGATCGTGCGCCGCGACGGTGATGCGCTGCACCGCTACGCCCACGTCGGCACCGGCAACTACAACGCGGTCACCGCCCGGCTGTACGAGGACTTCGGCCTGTTCACCGATGACGAGGCGATCACTGCCGATCTCGCCGACCTGTTCAACCACCTGACCGGATTCGGCCGACCGCAGCGGTTCCGCAAGATCCTCGCCGCGCCGTTCAACCTGCGCAGCGGCCTGACGGAACGGATCCGGGCGGTGGCGCGGTCGGCTGCCGACGGCGAGCGGGCGCGGATCCGGATCAAGGTGAACGCGCTGACCGACGAGGCGATGATCGACGAGCTGTACCGGGCATCGCAGGCCGGCGCCGAGATTCAGGTGTTCGCCCGCGGCATCTGCATGCTGCGACCGGGCGTGCCGGGGCTGTCGGAGGGGATCCTGGTGCGCAGCGTGGTGGGGCGGTTCCTGGAGCACAGCCGGCTGTTCGCCTTCGAGGCGGGAGACGAAGAGACGTACCTGCTGGGGAGCGCCGACCTGATGCCGCGCAACCTCGACCACCGCATCGAGGTGGTCGCGCCGGTCGAGGATCCGCGTGCCCGGGAGGAGCTGTCGGCGGCGCTGGACGCGCTGCTGGCCGACAACGTGCAGTCCTGGGAGCTTGCCGCGGACGGCTCGTGGCGGCGGCTGGCGCCGCTGCCGGGAGAGCGCGAGCGTGGCGCCCACACCACGCTGATGCGACGCGCCCGGCTGCGGGTGCGGCGGCGGGGCGGCCCGCGCGGATCCTAGATCTTCACCGTTCGTTCACCGTCCGGTGGCCCCGGCGTCCGAGCCGGCCGCGACAATGTGGTCATGAAGGTGGGCATCATCGACGTCGGGTCGAACACGGTTCGCCTGCTCGCGGCCGAATCCGGCAAGACCGGCGCCGTGCTGGCGCTGCATGAGGAGCGGTGCCAGGTTGGCCTCGGTGATGTGATCGAGCGGCGCGGCCGGATCCCCGCGGCGAAGGTGGCGGAGACGGCGGAGTGCGCTCGCGGCTACGCAAAGCTGGCGCGGCGGATGGGCTGCGATCGGCTCGAGGTGGTGGTCACGGCGCCGGGCCGCCAGAGCGCCAACGCGGACGCCCTGCTGAGGGCGCTGCGCGAGGCTGTCGGGGTCGTGCCACGGGTGCTGTCGGCAGAGAGCGAGGGGAGGCTGGCCTATCTGGGTGCCGTCTCCGCGTCCGATCAGCTGCCCGACATGGTCGCCGTCTGTGATGTCGGCGGCGGATCGACCGAGATCGCGTTCGGCGCGTCGCAGCTCGAGCCCCAGTGGGTCGACTCGATCGACACCGGCTCATTGCGCCTCACCAGCCGCTTCTTCGACAGCGGTGGCGGCGACCGCGACCAGGTGGCGGCTGCCCGAGACGAGGTGCGGCGGCTGCTGGCCGAGGTCGAGGAGCCGCGGCCCGAGGCCGCCCTCGCCACCGGCGGCAGCGCCCGCGCGCTGCGACGGATGTTCGGCCGCACGCTGGGGCCCGAGCAGCTCGAGCAGGCGATCGAGATGCTGACAGGTCGGCCGCCGGCCAAGGTCGCCCGCAAGCATGGCCTCGAGCTGCGCCGCGCGCGCACGCTGCTGGCCGGCGCGGTGATCCTGGCCGAGGTTGGTGCGGTGTTGGGGGTGCCGTTCGAAGTTGCCCGCGGCGGGATGCGAGAGGGGCTGGCGGCCGAGCTGCTGGCTCAGGTACAGGCCGCCTGAGCGAGTCGCCAGGGCGCTAGGGCACCATGTACCCGCGCGGCTCGAGGCCGCGAGCCGGGTCGAGCAGCCACACCGACCCCTTCTTGGCGGGGCGTCCGTGGCCGATCAGCTCGCCGATCACGTCGCCATGGCTGCACAGCACGGCCTCCTGGCCGTCGAGCTCGGCGATCAGCCGACGGGCGGCCGGCGCCGACGATCCTTCCGCCAGCTCGACGCGCAGCTCGGGTTCGAGCCCGGTCGCACGGGCCAGCGGCGCGACCGTCTCGACGCATCGCAGGAAGGGGCTGGTCAGGATTCGCTGCAGCGGCCGGTCGGCCAGCAGCCCGACCAGCACCTCAGCCTGCTGCCGGCCCTTCTCGTCCAGCGGACGCTGGCTGTCGTCGGCACCGTGGGATCCGCGCCGGCCGGCCCGGGCGTGTCGCACCAGCAGGATCACATCCAGATCCGCGCTCGCGCCTCCAGCCGGCGCCACGCCGCTGGCACCGCCCTTCGCGCATCGCGCCTGCGCTCGCGCTGACGCTCAATCAACATGCCGGCGGCGAGCGCCGCCGGGACAGAGGCATCGGTTCTCGATTCCAGCAGGTCGCGAATCATCTGCTCGGCGACCGTGGCGTCCTGATGCTCGCCCAACACGTCCTGAAGCGACTTGGCGGCCTCGATGTAGCGCCCGGCCCGCCGACCCACCGTGCCTTCCGCCAGTTCCGCGGCGTAGCGCGCGCGCTTGACGGCGATGCGTGCGGCGTGCAACTCCTCATCGGCCGGCTGATCGCCCAGCGCCCGCATCTGCTTACGCAGCCGGCGATGCTCCGCGCCGGCGATCTCGCGCAGGGCGACCGGACGATCGATCGTGGGCGGCGCGCGAAGCTCGCCTTCGAGCCGGTCGAGCAGGCGGATGTAGCGGGCCAGGCGCAGGTCGGCCAGCAGCGTCCGGCGGGCCGCCGCGCGGCGGGCGGTGAGCTGCTCCAGCAGGTCGTCGAACGATCGCCGCTCGCGGTCGTCGAGCGCGGCCGAATCCGACCGCAGGTGGTCGAGCAGCACGTCCAGGTCGCGCACCTCTCCCAGCGCACGGCCGGCCCATGAGAGCTCGGCCCGCACCTCCCTGACCCAGCCGGCATCAAGCATCGGGCGAGCGGCTCGCAGCAGCGCGCGCAGCCGCCGGATGGCGACGCGGTGCTGGTGCAGATCCTCGGGATCGCTGCCGAGCCGGGTGCCGGGGTCGCGCACCAGGATCGTCTGGTACTGCTGCTCCAGCATCGCCACCAGGTGCTCGGACGGCGCCGCTGTCCGCTTGGGGCGCCGCGGCGGTGGCCGCACCAGCCCCAACGCCTGGAACAGCTTGGGCCGCTCGTCGGCGTCCAGGGCACCGGCCGCGCGCAATGCCCGCTCGATCCGCCGCAGCGCATCGTCGTCGCCCTCGACCAGCTCCACCTCCAGCTCCTCCAGCCGGCCGATCGCGGCACCGTGACCGGTCACGGTCACCTCATCCACCACCACCTCGGCCAGGTCACGACCCTGGTCGCGCACCATCACCCCCTGGCGCAGGGTGTCCAGCGTCGCAACCGGCGACAGCGGCCGGCCGCGGGTGGTGGCGGCGACCAGGTCGTCGAACCGTTGGGGCACATACTCGGGCGGTCCCGGCAGTTCCAGCTCTAGCCGGTCGCCACCGTGGGGCAGCTTCAGCTGCCACGATCCCGTGCCGTTCTCGGAGCGGTAGCGCAGGGTGAAGCCGGACGCCGCCAACCGGTGGTCGGGCGTGTCGTGGTACGTCGACGAGAAGCGCCGCGGATCCATCGGCTCGCCCAGGTCGCCGGGAAGGGCGAAGCCGTCGCCGGCCCGCAGCTTGATCTCGCGCTCAACCGTTCGTTTCATCGCCAGCCAATCTTACGGGTCGAACCGCTTCTCGGCTGCCAGCGTGCGCTCGATCAGATCTCGCTGCCGGGCGGGGCTGATGTCGGTGAACGTGAGTCTGTAGCTGAGCCGCTCCGCGTCCCGCCCAGCCCAGGCGACGCAGGCCGGTTGCACGAACGGCGGCCGGGCATCCTCGAACGTGATCTCGAGCTCGACCAGAGTACCGACCGAGAGCAGGCGGTCAGTTCCGATCCGCACACCGTCCACCGACACGTCCAGGGTGGGTACCGCGAGCTCCTCCACCGGCTTTCCGTCAGCGTCGAGCCGACGTACGAGTGCCCTCAGCCGAACCGGCAGCCGGGTCTGTGAGCGGCGGTCGAACAGGCGGCGATCCTGGGCGTACACCCAGCGCACGACCCGCTGCTGGGTGTAGGTTTCGAGCTCGTCGAACCGGATCCCGGCCACGCCGTCGCCGTCCTTCCAGATCACCTCGGCCTCGGCGAAGATCAGGAAGTGCGGCTCACGGAAGCGCACCTCCAGCCACACACGCTCGCCGACCTGGAGGGCAAGGCCGGGTGCCAGCCGGATGCCGCCGGCCGAGATATCGATCGTGCGGCCGTTCCCTGCCTGATCCCGCTCGCCGGCCGCATCGATGCGCGAGCAGATCACATGTAGATCGGCCTCGACGCGGAGGAATTCGCGGCGCTCGCTCGTCATCGGGGGCCAGTGTATGCGGCATACTGCGCAGCATGTCCCCCTCCGATCTGGATGTCCCGGCGCCGGTAGCCGACCTCGACTGGGACTCCCGGCGCATGCGTCTGCTCGCCGACCGCGCGGTGGCGCTCTATGCCGAGTTCCTGGACAGGCTGGACGATCTGCCGATCGCCCGGCACGCGTCCGCCTCGACGGTGCGCGAGGCGGTCACGCGGCCGCTGCCGCGGGTGGGTCTGAGCGACGATGAGCTGATCGATCACCTGCGCCAGGTGCTGATCGAGTGGGGCGTGCAGTGCGGGCACCCGCGGTTCATGGCCTACGTGACCGGCAGCGGCACGGTCCCCGGTGCGGTGGCGGAGATGCTCGCGGCCGGCGTCAACATGAACGTCGGCGGCTGGCAGCTCTCGCCCAGCGCCAGCGAGATCGAGCACCACCTGATGCGCTGGTTCTGTGACCGCTTCGGGCTGCCGGTCGGCGCCGGCGGGCTGCTGGTCTCGGGAGGCGCGGTCGCCAACCTGATCTCGCTCAAGCTCGCCCGCGATAGCCGCGCGGGCTGGGATGTGCGCGCCACCGGCATCGTCGCCGGCCCGCCGCTGGTGCTGTACGCCTCCAGCGAGACGCACGTCGTCACCGATCGGGCTGCGGACATGCTCGGTATCGGCGGCGACGCGGTGCGCAGGCTGCCGGTCGACCGCGATCTGCGCATGCAGCCGGAGCTGCTGCGGGCGGCGCTACGGGCCGATCTGGCCGGCGGACGGCGGCCGATCGCGGTCGTGGCCACCGCCGGCACCACTACCACCGGTGCCATCGATCCGCTGCCTGAGATCGCCGAGATCTGTGACGAGCACGGGCTGTGGATGCACGTGGACGCCGCCTACGGCGGCCCCGCCGTGCTGGCGGATGATCTGCGCCCGCAGCTGGCGGGCATCGAGCGGGCAGATTCGATCGCGTTCGACCCGCACAAGTGGCTCTACGTCTCCCAGTCGGCCGGCTGCGTGCTGGTTCGCGACCTGCAACGGCTGCCGGCCTCGTTCCAGGTGTACGCGTCCTACGTGCACCAGGACGAGGAGCACACCGGAGCCGGCGTCAGCCTGGGCGAGCTTGGTCCCCAGTACAGCCGTGGCTTCCAGGCACTCAAGCTGTGGGTGTCGCTGCTGGCGCACGGCACCGATGCGTACGCCCGGCGCATCTCACACGACGCGCGGCTGGCCCGCTACATGGCGGCCCGTGTAGCGGAGCGGCCCGAGTTCGAGCTGGCTGCGCCGGTCGGGCTCTCGATCTGCTGCTTCCGGTACCTGCCGGACGGGGGCGCCGACGAGGCGTACCTGTCCCGTCTCAACGAGCGGATCATGACCGAGCTCCAGCTGGACGGGCGGGTGTACATCTCGAACGCCGTGCTGGGCGACCGCTTCGTGCTTCGGGCCTGCATCGTCAACCACCGCACGGAGGCGGACGATATCGACGCGGTACTGGACGTGGCCGCCGAGCTGGGAGGCCGCATCGATCACGGGCTCCGCAGCGTGGGCGTCTAGATCCAGCGCGAGGAGTCGCGCGTGTCCAGGTTCCGCGAGTCGCTGCCGAAGAGGATGGCCAGCGGGCCGACGAGAATCAGAAATGTTATGAGAAGAAGTTCCATGGTCGCAGTATCGGCCGCTATGACCATAAGTTCAAATCCTATTTGATCTACTATCGATCGTTTTGCGTAATGAACCATCGGCGATCGTCGCGGGTATCGGTGATGCGTGAGTCGGCACCTGCCACAACCGCGAGCGGCCCGATCACGACCAGGAATATGATCAGTGCGAGTTCGATCATGGAACGATTGTCGTCGCCGTTGATCATTCGCTCAAATCGTTGTATCGTTCGTAACGATTATGGAACCTGATCGTTGGCTCGGCGTCGAACTTCGCCACCTCGCCGCCCTCCAGGCGGTCGCCGAGGAGGGCAGCTTCGGTCGCGCGGCGATTCGGCTCGGCTACACGCAGTCCGCCGTCAGCCAGCAGGTCGCGACGCTCGAGCGGCTCGTCGGCCAGCGGCTGGTCGAGCGGCCGGGCGGCCCCCGTCCGATCTCGATCACGCAGGCCGGCACCGTTCTGCTGCGCCACGCCGACGGCATCGTCGCCCGCCTGCGAGCCGCGCAGGCCGACCTGGCCGCGCTGGAGGACGGCTCGGCCGGCTCCCTGTGCGTCGGCACCTACCAGAGCGTCGGCGCCCGGGTGCTACCCGAGGTGATGCTGCGGTTCGTCACCGCCTATCCGCAGGTGGACGTGCAGCTGTCCGAGAGCGAGGACGGAGCGCTGCTGCGGCAGGTCGAGGCGGGCGAGATCGATCTCACGTTCATCCAGCTGCCGGTCGCCGACGGCCCGTTCGAGGCGATCGAGCTGCTGCGCGATCCGCACGTGCTGGTGGTACCGGTGGGATCGCCGCTGGCCAGCGGGCCGACGCCCTCGCTGCGCGAGGTGGGCGAGCAGCCGCTGATCAGCTATCGCACATGCGACAGCGGCAACCAGCTCGAGTCCCACCTGCGCCTGCGCGGCCTCGTGCCCGAAGTGGTGTTCCGTTCCGACGACAACGGCACCATGCAGGGTATGGTCGCGGCGGGGGTGGGGGTGGCGCTGATGCCGATGCTGGCCGTGGACGCCGCTGACCCTCGCACGAGGGTGGTGGACATGAGCGGCAAGGTGCCGCCGAGGCTGATCGGCATCGCCTGGCACCGCGATCGGGTGCAGTCGGCCGCGGCCAGCGCGTTCGTCGAGCTGGCCGCTCAGGTCTGCGCCGAGCTGGCCGCCAGGCCCGTGGCCGCGACGGCGTAGACCAGGCTTCCATGATCCGCGGCGACTACTCGTAGATCACGACGTCCGCCGGCGGACGCAGGCCGACCACCATCGCGGGGGGCATCAGGTGGCTGTCCTCGTGGTAGAACAGCTTGAAGCCGTTGAACCAGGGAGCCGTCCGGCGTGCGAACAGGTGGTACTTGGAGATCTTGTTGGCTCGGTCGCCGAAGCCGTCGATGTTCACCACCAGCGCCACTCCCGGCCGCCGCGTCAGCGAGAGCTTGTGCCCGATCATGCCGGTGGTGAACTGGTGCACGATCAACAGCTTCTCTGGCAGGTCGTGGCTGTGCACGATCCCGGCCAGGTACGCCGATGCCCGGTTGATGACCGCCGCATCGGTCGACCCGATCACGCGGCCTGGGATCTGGCCCGGCCGCATGCTCCACTCGGGGTCGAGCGCCAGCCCCACGTCCGGTTGCACCAGGTAGGGCTGCAGCGCCCGTACCTCGTCCATGAAGCGGGCGCGGCCCGGCTGGATGTCCAGGATCAGCAGCGCCCGCACCCGCCGCGCGGCTGCGAGGTATCGCTCGATCACTGCATCGCTCTGGCGATAGCGGAAGCGGCCGTCGCTGCCGGGGTCGGCCGTGACGATGGTCGCGATCAGCTCGAGGGCCGGCATCACCGGCCGGTGTGGCCGCTGGTACGGCTGCGCCTGGGCGAGCAGCTTGTCCGCCGCCTGCGCGGGAGTGCCGATGCCGAGCTCTCCCAGCTGCGGATCCTGGGGAGCGCCGTACAGCGCCACCACACGGTAGTCGGGAAGCAGCTCGCGGCCGCCCCGCGGCAGCTGTGGCGGCGCCGGCGGGGTGGCGCGCCGTGCCTCGGTGGATGAGGTCGCCTGCGAGGCGCCCGAGCCGCCCATCGGCCACAGCAGCAGCGCCGCCCCTGCGAGCAAGGCGCCGCCGCAGACCGCCGCCGCCACCCGCCGCTCGCGCCGCGTGCGCCTGCGGGCCCGCTCGCGGCGCTGCTCGACCGTCATCCTCGCTGCGCCCCGCCGTCCCCGGTCAAGCGGCCGCCTCCCTGCGCGCCGCATACCAGGAGCTATAGCCGCCCTCGCTGCTCGTGACGGTGCTGTCACGCACCTCGACGATGCGGTCGGCGATGCGATCGAGGAAGTAGCGGTCGTGCGAGACGAAGATGGCCGTGCCGTCATAGGTCTCGAGCGCCGCCTCGAGCACCTCGACGGCATCGATGTCCAGGTGGTTTGTCGGCTCATCCAGCACCAGGCAGTTGGCGCCGCCGCGCATCAGCAACAGCAGTTCCAGGCGTGTCCGCTCGCCGCCGGACAGCCGCTCGACCGGCTGTCTGACCTGCTCGTAGGTGAACAGGAACCGCATCAGCGTGTGCACCGCCTCGCCCTCCGTGCAGGGGCGCTGCAGCCGCACCGCGTCCAGCGGCGTGGCCGCCCCCATGGCCGGGTGCTGCTCCTGCGCGAGCGTTCCCAGCTCGATCGATGGGCCGATCCAGCGCTCGCCTGACGACGGCGCGAGCTCGCCCGTGATCAGGCGTGTCAGCACGCTCTTGCCGGAGCCGTTGGCGCCGATGATGCCGACCCGCTCGCCCCGCATCACGGTCAGCGTGACGTCGCGCAGCACCGGATCGAGGCCGAACGATGCGTCGGCATGGCGCAGCTCGAACACCCGCTGGCCGCCGCGTCGCTCGCTGCGCAGCCGAAGCCCCATCTTGCGCCGTTCCAGCACCGGTCGTTCGATCTTGTCCATCCGTTCGATCTGGCGCTGCTTGACCCGCGCCTGCTTCATGTGGCGCTCGTTCTCGCCCTGTTGGAACCACTGCTTGAAGCGCCTGACCGCCTCCTCCAGCCGCGCGATCTCCTTCTGCTGTGTCACCCACTGCTCCTGCTGGCGCTGCTGCGCGAGCTCGCGCGAGAGCGCATAGGCCGAGTAGTTGCCCGGCCACAACGTGATCTGCCCGCGGTCGAGCTCGGCGATCACCGAGACGGTCTCGTCGAGCAGGTAGCGATCGTGGCTGACCATGACCACCGCGCCGTCGAAGCCGCGCACCAGCCGCTCGACATCGTTTCGGCGCTCGGCGTCGAGGTGCGTCTCGGGCTCGTCCAGCAGCAGCACCTCCGGCTCGCGGGCGAGGCAGGCTGCCAGCGCCACCAGCTTGCGCTGGCCGCCGGACAGGACGGCCGCGGACTGGTCGAGCTGGGGCGGCTGCAGCCCGAGATCCAGCAGCAGCGTCTCGACCAGACCGTCGAACACGTGCCCGCCCGCTCGGTCGAGCTCGTCCAGCAAGCGCTCCTGGCGGCGCAGCACGCGGCCCATCAGGTCGAGGTCGTCGATCACCTCCGGCGTGCCCAGCCGCTCACCGCACTCGGCCAGCTCGGTCTCGATCCGCTCGATCTCGGGGCGAGCGGCGCGCACGATCTCTCGCGGCGGGCGCGGATCGGGCAGCACCTGCTGGGGGAGGTACGCGGCGACCAGCCCCCGCCGACGCGTGGCGGCACCGGAGTCCACCTGCTCCATGTCCGCCAGGATGCGAAGCAGCGTGGACTTGCCACCGCCGTTGGGGCCGATCACTCCGATCCGGGCGCGCTCGTCGACCTCGAGGTCGAGCCCGCTCAGAACCGTGCGGGCACCGAACGTCTTGGAGACGTCGCTGAGGTTGACCTGGATGATTGCGCGCTCCCTCCGTTGGGGTTGCAGCCTGACACGGGCCGGCCGGGATGGATACTGTACGGCGCAATGAGCACGTCAGGCGAACTTCGGCTGGACTTCCGCGAGTGCGTGGGCGCATTCGCGACCGGAGTCACGGTCGTCACCACCCACAGCGGCGGCCACCCTGCCGGCATGACGCTGAACTCGTTCACCTCTGTCTCGCTCGATCCGCTGCTGGTGCTGGTCTCGCTCGCGCACCAAACCCGCACCCTGGAGGCGGTGCAGTCCTCGAAGCGGTTCACGGTCAACATCCTGCACCGCAATCAGCGCGACGTCGCGCTGGCATTCGCGAAGCCGGGCGCCCCGTTCCCTGACGGCTACGCGGTGCAGGATCCGCACGGCTTCGTGGTCGTGCGGCACGCGCTGGCGATCCTGCGCTGCGAGGTGTACGGCGTGCACACGGCCGGAGACCACGAGCTGGTGGTGGGAGAGGTGATCGACTTCGAGGGCTCGGGCGGCCAGCCGCTGATCTTCCACCGGGGCGCGTTCGGCGGCCTCGACGCTGACGCCCTGGTGCCGCAGGGCCGAGTGATCGGCATTCACACCGCTTCCGGCTGGTAGCCCGCGGGCAGGTCAGCTGCCGGCCTTGACCGCTGCCAGCCGTCGCTCGAGGAAGCGTCGCTCGGCGCCGTTGTCGGCCAGCTCGATCGCCCGGGCGTAGTACGCGGCGGCCTGATCAGCGCGGCCCAGCCGGGCCAGCAGGTCGGCGCGGGTGGCGTGCAGCAGGTGGTGATCGGCCAGCGAACCGGCATCCACCAGCCGCTGCACCGCGTCCAGCCCGGCCTGCGGTCCCTCGGCCATCGAGTGGGCCACCGCCCGGTTCAGATCGACGACCGGGGAGGGGGCCAGCCGCAGCAGCGCGTCGTACAGCGCCACAATCCGCGTCCACTCGGTAATGTCGCCGACCAAGCTGCGTGCGTGCACGGCCGCGATCGAGGCCTGAAGGGCGTAGCTGCCCGGTGCGCCGGTCAGGCGCAGCGCGCGCTCGGTCAGGTCGAGGCCCTCATCGATCAGCCCCTCGTCCCACAGCGAGCGATCCTGGTCTGCCAGCAGCACGATTTCGCCGCCGGCGTCCGCCCGCGCCCGTCGGCGCGAGTGGTGGAGCAGCATCAGCGCCAGCAGCGCGATCGCTTCCGGCTCGTCGGGCATCAGCGCCATCAGCACCCGCCCCAGCCGGATCGCCTCACCGGCCACGTCGTCGCGTCGCAGGCCGTCGCCGCCCGTCGCGACGTATCCCTCGTTGAACACGAGGTAGATCACCGAGAGCACGATCGCCAGCCGGTCGGGGATGTCCTCGTCGCGCGGCACCCGGAAGGGCACGCCCGCCACACGCAGCTTTCGCTTGGCGCGCACCAGCCGCTGGGCGACCGCGGACTCGTTCGAGAGCAGCGCGCGGGCGATCTCGGCCACCGTCAGGCCGGCCACCAACCGCATCGTCAGCGCTACCTGTGCTTCTGGGGCCAGCGCGGGGTGGCAGCAGGTGAACATCAGCCGCAGCCGCTCGTCGGGAATCGCATCGTCGTCAACGTCCTCAAATGGCGCCATCTCAACCTCCGCCCTGCGGGCGAGCTGTTCGCTGTGCTGTTCGAGAGTTCGGCGCCGTCGCAACCGGTCGATTGCCCGGTTGCGGGCGACGGTCACGATCCACGCCCGCGGGCTGTCCGGCACCCCATCCATCGGCCAGCGGGCGACCGCGGTGGCGTAGGCATCCTGCACCGCGTCCTCGGCGAGATCGATATCGCCGAGGACGCGGGTCAGCAACGCGACGGCGCGGCCGAACTCGGTCCGGAAGACCCGATCGACCGCGGCCGCCGGGTCGGTCACGTGCGCGCGGGCATCTGTACGATCGGGCGCACCTCGATCGAGCCGAGGCGCGCGCTGGGGCAGCGGCCGGCGTGATCGATCGCCTCATCCAGCGACTCGCACTCCAGCAGGAAGTAGCCGCCCAACGCCTCGCGCGTCTCCGCAAAGGGTCCGTCCGTGACAAGCCTGGCGCCGTCGCGGAGGCGCACCGTGGTCGCCGTCTGGGTGCCCTCCAGCTGCGATCCGTCCACGTACACGCCGGCGTGGCGCAGGCTCTCGCTGTAGGCCAGGTACTCGCCCATCACGCCATTGCGCTCGCCCTCGGACATCTCCTGCCACACCTTCGGATCGTCGTAGATCAAGACCATGTACTGCACTGCGTCCTCCTGTCGGTGCGAGGCGGCGCTGATTCGCCGCTCTGATCCTATGACGAACGGGGCCGCCGCGAATCGACATCGTCGACCGAATGCGGCGAGCATGCGCGTGGAGCCGGGTGGTGTGCGATCCTGCGGCGGTGGAGAGTCACATCGATCACGGCGCGGTGTGGACGCGCGCGCTCGAGCTGCGCGACGCGCTGCTGGCCGGTGACGGCGGCGCCGTCGAGGCGCTGTGCGAGGCCGGATTCTGGCAGCGCTCAGGCCGCGAGGAGCTGACGGCGTTGCTGCCCCACGTCAGCTCGGCGACGGTGCTCGGCGTGCTCGGCCGCCGCAGCCTGATGCTGCTCACGGCGCCCGGTGCGCGGCATCGCGAGTCGGCACTGGAGCAGATGTGGGTCACGGTCGGCGACCGCCTGCTGGTGGAGGACGAGCGGCTGTTCTCACTGGCCGATCGGGCGCAGGTGGAAGCCTCGGGCGACATCGACCGGATCGCGCGGCTGCGCACAAAGCTCGATTGCCAGGACGCCGCTCGCGCCTACGCAGCCGCGCTGGTTGCGCAGGACGCCGAGCGCGCCTCGGCTTCATGGGCGCCGGCCTACGCCGCCGCGCACGGCGCCGAGCTGCGGCGGCAGATGGCGACCGTTCGGCGGGCCGAGCTGATCGGCAGCGTCGGCCCCCGCACACTGATCTGGCTGGTGATGGAGGAGGGCGAGCATACCGTCGAGCTGTTGTGGCGGGAGCACGCCGGTGGCTGGATGATCGAGGGCGCCCGCACCTTCACGCCGGGTGCCGTGTGAGCTTCCCGCAGCAGACGCCCGAGCTGCAGCTGGACGCTCCGCGCGACGAGGTGCTGGAGCAGGCCGCCCGCCTGATCGTCGCCGCGTGGAGCAGCTTCGACAGCGCCCGCCACGGCCAGCCGACGGTGGACGAGCACGTGCGGGCGATGCTGCGCGAGCCGTTGCCCAGCATGCCGGTGCCGGTCGGCGAGGCGCTGGCCGAGGCGGCGCAGATCCTGGACGAGAGCATCGCCCAGCCGCGGCCCAGGTACTTCGCCTTCGTCGGCTCCTCGGGACTGCCGATCGGCGTGGTCGGCGATGCGCTGGCGTCGTGCTTCGACGTCAACCTGGCGGTGTACGCCGGGGCGGCCAGCGAGATCGAAGAGCAGGCCGTGCGCTGGGTGGGGGAGCTGATCGGGTTTCCGGTCGGCGCCGGGGCGTTCACCAGCGGCGGCACGATCAGCAATCTGACCGCGCTGGCCGCCGCCCGTGAGCGGGCGCTTCCCGGCACGCGTGAGCACGGCATGGCCGATCGCCGGCCGGCCGTCTACTGCTCCCAGGAGGCGCACTACTCGGTGATGCGCGCGGTCGAGCTGCTCGGGATCGGCGGGCGCAGCGTACGGGCGCTGCCGATCGACGGTGACCGCCGGATGCAGCCGCGTGCGGTGGCAGAGGCGATCGACCATGATCGGGCGGATGGCATCACGCCGGTGGCGGTGGTGGCGACCGCGGGAACGACGCTGACCGGCGCGATCGACCCCATCGGTGAGCTGGCGGACGTCTGCGGTCGCCGCAACGTCTGGCTGCACGTGGACGGCGCCTACGGTCTGGCGGCGGCCTGCGTGCCGGAGATGCGCGAGCGTTTCGCTGGCCTCGAGCGGGCCGACTCGATCTCGCTCGATGCCCACAAGTGGCTCTATCTGCCCAAGGCCTGTGGCGTGATCATCGTGCGCAGGCGCGAGGATCTGCAGGACTCCTTCGCGCACGACGAGGGCTACCTGCCGCACGAGCACAACGAGTCCCACGCCGTGGACGTGACGCTCGAGTACTCGCGCCCTTTCCGGGCGCTGAAGCTGTGGCTGGCGTTCCGTGTGCACGGCGCTGATGCCTTCCGGCGGGCGATCGACCGCAACCTGGGGCAGGCACGGCTGCTGCACGCGGCTATCAGCCTCCATCCCGATCTCGAGGCGTTGGCGGCACCGCAGCTCTCGATCGTGCCGTTCCGGCACGTCCCCGAAGGGGTGGCCGACCTCGATCGCCACAACGCTCGGCTGGGCCGCGAACTGCAGCGCGATGCCCGTGTCTACGTCGCCCCCGCCGTGATCGACGGCCACGTCTACCTGCGGCCCTGTATCGTCAACTTTCGTACCAGCGACGACGACGTGCGGGCGCTGGTCGAGATCGCTCGTGAGGTGGGTAACCGCCTCGCGCGCGAGCAGTGAGCGGCGCCTTCCCAGAGCTCAAGCTGCATCGCTCCGCTGCCGAAGGATGCGGCATGCGGACGCTGATCGGCATCACCATCGCGCTGGGCGCGGGAGCGCTCTTCCTGGGTGCTGGCGGACCCTCGCTGCAGGGTCACATCGGCCTCGCGGCGGCGGCGCTCGGCGGCGTCGCGATCGCGCTGCGCGGCCTGTCGGGCTGACCGCTGTTAGGCCACAGCGAGCGGCGCCACGGCCGGTCGGCCGCCGATCGCGCCGTCGTCGCGCAGGCGGTCGATCTGCTCCGGCGAGTATCCGAGCTGCGCCAGCACCTCGTCGGTGCGCGCCCCCAGCTCGAGCCCGGCGTGGCGGATCCGCCCGGGCGTTCGCGACATGCGCGGATGCACGTCCAGCTGCAGGATCGGTTCGCAGCCGGCCGGGCTCTCGACCTCGACGAAGCTGGCTCGCTCGCGGACGTGCGGATCGTTGACCAGCGCCTCGGCGTCGTAGACCGGCCCCACCGCCGCTCCCGCCGCGGCGAACGTCTCGATCGCCTCAGCGACGCTGTGCGCGCCCGTCCAGTCGGTGATGATCTCGTCCAGTAGCTCGACGTTCTCGATCCGTGCTCGCCCGGTGGTGAAGCGTGGATCCTGGCGCAGGTCGCTGCGGCCGATGGCGTCGAACACGCGCAGGGCGACCTGGTTGGCCGATCCCGAAAGCACGATGTGCCCGTCCGCGCACTGGTAGATGTTGCGAGGCGCCGAGAAGCACAGCCGTGAGCCGATCCGGCCGTCCGATTGGCCGGTGCGATGGTAGATGGCCGGCCCGGGGCCGACCATGTCGACCAGCGACTCGAGCAGCGTGATGTCGATCACCTGGCCGTGGCCGGTGATGTCGCGGTGGCGCAGCGCGGCCAGAACTGCGAACGCGCCGCGCATGCCGGTGACCTCGTCTGCCAGAGCGATCGGCGGCAGCGTGGGCGGCCCCTCTGGCTGGCCGGTGGTGTGGGCCAGCGTCGACATCGCCTCGGCCATGGTGCCGAATCCTGCCCGGTTCGCGTACGGACCGCTCTGGCCGTAGCCGGTCACCCGCAGCACGACGAGGCCGGGGTTCTCGACCAGCAGCACCGTCTCGGGGTCGAGCCCCAGCCGCTCGAGCGTGCCGGGGCGGAAGTTCTCCACCAGGACGTCTGCCTCCCGCACCAGTCGCAGCACCACCTCGCGGCCCCCCGGCGCCTTCAGGTCGAGCTCGATCGGCCGCTTATTGCGGCCCACCTGGCGCCAGTAGAAGCTGTCCTCACCATCCGTCTCGCCCAGGTGCCGGGCGCCGTCTCCACCGTCGGGCCGCTCGATCTTGATCACGTCGGCACCGAAATCGGCCAGATGCCGGCAGGCTGCCGGCCCGGCGAAAATGGTCGCCAGGTCGAGTACCACCAAACCGGCCAGAGGGCCGTCGCTGTGAGCGGACACGAAGATCCTTCCGTCGGAGTCGCGGTCATGCATCTTCGGTCACAGCGGCGCGGTTTTCCATGAAGATCATGCCGCAACCATGCAGCGAACGGTTAACTATCGTCGGTAGCCATCTTGCCGGGCGAGCGGCCGGCCGGCGCCTGTGGGCGTCAGGCCGCTTCGGAGGTGGAGCGGCGCCGCGGTGGTGCCGGCTCGGGCAGCCGCTCGGGCAGCTCGTGCGGCCTTTCCACGGCCAGCATGCCCGGCAACAGCAGCGCGGACAGCGTCACCAGCGCCCCCGCGCTGCCGGCAGCGATCAGCGTCATCTGTGCGCCGATCGCAGCGGCGACCGGCCCCGTGAGCGCGAACGAGAGCGGCAGCAGCCCGATCGAGATCAACCAGTCGAGGCTGGAAACCCGCCCCAGCAGGGCTGTCGGCACCTCGCGCTGCTTCAGGGTTACCCACACGATCGTGCCCACCGTCTCCAGCGTGTTGAAGGCGAAGCTCGCCATCATGAGCTGCCAGGGCGCGCGCGCCAGTCCGTAACCGGCCACGGCCACAGTGGCCAGCGTCCAGCTTGCGTAGATCACGGTCACGCTGCGTCGCGGCTGGCCGATCTGGCTGACTGCGATCGCAGCTCCCACCGATCCCAGGCCGCCGACGGCGAACACCAGGCCAAGGTCGGCCGCGCTGCCGTGGAGGGAGTTCTTGACCACGTAGGGCAGCAGCACCTCGACCGGCCCCAGGAACAGCAGGTAGGCGATCGCGGCCGAGAGCAGCGTGCCCCACAGCCAGACGTTGCTGCGCACGAACGCCCAGCCTTGCCGGATGTCCGTCAGCATCGAGTCGCCACCCGCGCCGGCCGGCGCGTGGACGCGCATCGAGAGCACCACCGACGCGGAGACGGCGAACGAGACCGCGTCGAGGGCGAACGCGGTACCGACGCCGAGGCCGGCGATCATCCAGCCTCCCAGCGCCGGACCGGCCAGCCGGAATGCGATCGGCCGCACGAGTTGGTCGAGCGAGTTGGCCTGGGCCAGCTGGTCTGCCGGCAGCAGGTCGGGAACGATCGCGTCGAACGCCGGGCCAAAGAACGCCGTGCCGGCGCCGTACAGCGCCACCAGCACGAACATGTGCCACAGCTGCAGCGCGCCGGCGATCGAGAGCGTGGCCATGCCGCCCACCGCCAGGCCGCGCACGACGTCGGCGGCAATCAGCACCCGTCGCCGATCGAACCGATCGCTGACCACGCCGCCGCCGAGCAGCAGCACCAGCGTCGGGATCGTCATCGCGATGCCGACCATCGAGAGCGCCGCGGGCGCGTTCGAGATCGAGTACACCTGCCAGGCCATCGCAACCAGGAAGACGCCGTCGCCGATCAGCGATGCCGTCTGGCCCGTCCACAACAGGGCGAAGTCGCGATGCCGG
Organism: Gaiellales bacterium; assembly: GCA_038212095.1. Taxonomy (GTDB): domain Bacteria; phylum Actinomycetota; class Thermoleophilia; order Gaiellales; family JAICJC01; genus JAICYJ01. The sequence goes on from JBBQUW010000004.1 coordinate 124,078, forward strand.
AGCGGCGCCAGCAGGTTCACACGGCTGAAACCGCCCGGCCGGTCGTGCCCGTCATAGCTATGCTGCATCGCTTCGCGGCTCGAGCTCAGGGGCGAGTCGAAGCACCGAGGTGCCGCTCTGTGCGTCCCTCAGGTAGCGCGTCACCGACTCGACGCTCATCGGTCGGGCGAACAGGAAGCCCTGACCCAGCTCGCAGCCCAGGTCGCGAAGCGACGACATCTGCGATGTCAGCTCGATGCCCTCGGCCACAACCTGCAGTTTGAGCGTCTCGCCCAGCGCGACAACGGCGGCCGCCAGCCCGGCATCCGCCTCGCTCGTCGACTCCAGGAACGAGCGGTCCATCTTGAGGATATCGACCGGGAACCGGCCCAGGTTGCTGAGCGACGAGTAGCCGGTCCCGAAGTCGTCCATCGCCAGCCGCACACCCAACGCCTTCATCTCCTCCAGCCGCAGGATCGCGAGGTCGGCGTCGGCCATCATCAGGCTCTCGGTGATCTCGAGCACCAGCGTGGCCGGGTTGACTCCGCTGTCGCGGATCGCGCGGCGTACGTCGCCGACGATGTCGCCCTGGTTCAGCTGGCGGGGCGAGAGGTTGACCGCCATCGTCAGCGGAGTGGCGGAGGGGAACTGGCGCTGCAGCTCGACCGCCTGCTGGAGAGCCTCCCTCAGCACCCACTGCCCGATCGGGATGATCAGCCCCATGTCCTCGGCGGCCGGGATGAACTGGGCGGGCGGGATCACCCCGCGCGTGGGGTGGCGCCAGCGCAGCAGCGCCTCGACGCCGGACACGACCATATCGCCCAGCCGCACCACCGGCTGGTACTCCAGCTCGAACTGGTCAGCGTCGATCGCCCGCTGCAGGTCGGCGCGCAGCTCCAGTCGCTCCAGCGCCTCGGCGTGCATCGAATCCTCGAACACGCGGTAGCCGCCCTTGCCATCTCGCTTGGCGATGTACATCGCGACGTCTGCGTTTCGCAGCAGCTCCGCCGGCGTGGTGTCTGCGCCCTCGCGCACGATCGCGATGCCGATGCTGGTGCGAACGAACACCTCCGTCTCGTCCAGCTGGATCGGCTGCGCGAACGCTTCCAGGATCCGATCGGCCACCTCGGTCGCCTCGTCGTCGTCGCTGATCCGCTCCAGCAGCACAGCGAACTCGTCGCCTCCGAAGCGGGCGGCCGTGTCGGCAGGGCGAACGGTGGCGGCCAGCCGGCGGGCGACCTCTATCAGCACGCGGTCGCCGGCACCGTGGCCGAGGCTGTCGTTGATCGTCTTGAAATCGTCCAGGTCGCCGAACACGACCGCCAGCCCGTTGCCCTCGGATTCGACCCTGGCCAGCGCATGCTCGACGCGGTCGGCGAACAACGCCCGGTTGGCGAGCTTGGTCAGCGAGTCGTGGAACGCCTGATGGGCGAGCTGCTCCTCGAACGCCTTGCGCTCGCTGACGTCGCGGCTGTTGAGGACGATGCCGCGCACGTGCTCGTCGTCCAGCAGGTTGGTGTGAAGCACCTCGAATTGCAGCCAGCGACCGTCGCGGTGCTGCAGCCGGCATTCGATCGCCTCCGGGCCCGCGTCCGAGGTGCGCACGCCCCCGCTGAGCACCGCAAGCATCATCGCCCGGTCGTCACCGAACACCAGGTCGTCGAACCGCGTTCCCAGCACGTGCTCGGTGGAGTAGCCCAGCACCCGCTCGATCGACGGGCTCTGGTAGAGCACGGTGCCGTCGGCCGCAACGACGGTGATCAGGTCGCTGGAACGGGCCACCAACGAGCTGAAATGGGCCTCGCTCTCACGGCGGTGGATGTCCTCGGTCAGCGAGGTACTCTCGAGTGCCAGAGAGACGCTGGTCGCGAGCGCCTGGAGGGCGTCCAGCTGGCTCGATGACATGCGCGACGCGCCGGCCGCGACCAGCACGCCGCGGGGATCGTCACGCACCTCCAGCGAGAGCGTGTGCACGAACCTCGTCGTCTCGGGCAGGGTCAGCTCGGCCATCGCATCGGCCGGCATTGATGGCCCGTTGGGCTGGGCCGAGGCCACCAGCAGACGCTGGGTGGTGCTCGGCGAGAGCGACCGCTGCGCCGAACGGCCGTGCTCGTCGATCAGTTGGAGCCGCTCGTCGACCAGCAGGCAGAGGCGGACGGAGAAGCCGGGCCCTGCCAGCGCCCCGGTTGCCGAGAGCGCGGCGGCGCCGATCTGGTCACGGGCGGTGGCCGCGACCAGCGCCACGCCGGCACCGCGCAGTGCCCGTTCCCGCTCCACCGATCGCTCTTGCTGGCGCACCAGCACGGCCATCCGTGCCACCACCAACAGAAACAGGCTGATCGAGGATGCGATCATGACCCGCATGTCGATGCCGGCGGCGCCGCCGATCGTGACCTGTGTGGCGGGCGCGATCAGGGAGGCGATCGTCAGCACCACCAGACGTGACCGCGACAGCTTCACCTCGCGCTCCGGCGCGGGCTCCTCGAGCGAGGCCATCGAAGGGTGCATCGCCGCCGCGCCCCAGCACAGGTAGTAGCTGATCCAGCCCGCGTCCAGCCACCACTGGCCGGTGTAGGTACCGCGCAGCGTGTAGAGGCTGTAGATGAAGTCCGTCGCCAGCAGCGAGGCGACGCCGGCCGCCAGCAGGTAGAAGCTGGTGGCCCGGCGGCCGGCGTCCACCGCCAGCCGCAGCGCGCCGGCCAGCAGCAGGATGTCCATCGTCGGATAGGCAATCGAGACCAGCTTCGCCAGCAAGCCCTGCGAGTTGTCGTGGACATAGGGCGAGATCAGCACCGCCCACGAGATCACGCCCAGGCCGATGGTCAAAATCAACGAGTCGATCAGCGTCGCGCGCTCGCGGCTGGGGTTTCGGCGCCGTGCCAGCAGCAGCAGACCCCCGAACAGGGCCGGGTAGAGCGCCAGGTAGATCCCGTCGCCGAGCGAGGGGAACGGCACCTCGTGGTGGGTCAGGGAGGGGTAGCTGTAGGTGTAGACGTCGCCGCAGGCAAACAGGAACTGCCCCAGCGCCATCAGCTGCCAGGCGCGCCGCGCCCCCGGCCGATGCATGCGCGTGCCGCTCACGATCGCCACGGCGGACGACATGCTGAGCACGGGCATCATCCAGCCGTTGCCCTTGAACGGGGGCACCAGCATGTACAGCAGCGTCACGGTCAGCCCGAACGCGAGGTAGGCCCGCCACACGCCCGCCCGCCGCGCCACCGCTGTCACCGTCACGCTGCCCGTTGTACGGCCGCCGAGCGCGACTGGAGCAGGCCGCGGTCAGCGAGGTCGGTCAGCGCGATGATCAGGCGGTCGATCTCGGTGTCGCTGTTGGCGGCTGTGATCTGCACCCGCACGCCGACCTCGTCGCGGGGCACCAGTGGATAGACCGCCAGCGTGACGTAGATGCCGCGGTCGAAGAGCATCCTGCCGACCTCGGCGATCTGCTCGTGGCGCGCGATCGGGATCTCGATCACAGGGAATCCCGAGCGGTTGGGCGTCGATGCGTCCAGGTGGCGCAGGCACTCCAGCACGCGCGCGGTCTTGGCGCAGATGTCGGCGCGCAGCAGGTCGCCTCGCGCCTCGTTGACCTCGAGCCCAGTCAGCACGGTGGCCAGCGATGCGATCGGGGAAGGGCCCGAGTAGAGGTAGGGCGGCGCCGCCACCTTGAGCATATTTTTGATCTCGCTCGGACAGGCGATGAATGCCAGCAGCGAGGAGTAGGCCTTCGAGAATCCTCCCACCAGCACGATGCCCTCGTAGCTCTCGCCGACGTGCCGGATCAGGCTGTTGCCTCGCCGGCCGTAGCTGCACAGCTCGTCCTGGCTCCGCTCGCCGATCACGCCGAATCCGTGTGCGTCGTCGACGTACAGCAGCGCCTCGTACTCGCGGGCGACGCGGGCGAACGCGTGGAGATCGGGAGCGTTGCCGGTCATGCTGTTGACGCCATCCATGCAGATCAGGCGCGGATGGCTGGTGCTGGCTCGCAGCAGCCGTTCCAGATCGCCGGCGTCGTCGAACCGGAAGCGCTGGATGGTGGCGCCGTGCGCGCGTGCCACCTGGCAACCGTCGTAGATCGTCTTGTGGGCGCGGCTGTCGAGGAAGATCGTGCCCTCGCCGGCCAGCACCGGGATCACAGAGGTGTGGATGTGCGTGATGGTGGGCAGCACCAGCGAGTCCTCGCAGCCCAGCAGCTCGGTCAGCCGCTGCTCGATCTGCTCGTTGAGCACCGGCGAACCCAGCAGCCGCGACCAGCTGGGGTGGGTGCCCCAGGCGTCGAGGTAGGCGGGCACGGACTCGATGATCTCGCGATCGAGGTCGAAGCCGAGGTAGTTGCAGGAGGCGAAATCGGCCAGCCAGTGGTCGCCGATTCGTATCATCCGGCCGTCGATCTCATCGATCACGGCATCGAGCATCGGGTGTGTGTCCTTCAGCGCGGCCAGGTCGGCGACGGTGGACATCCAACGATCGATCCAGCCTCCGCGGCGAGGCTCGGATCCGGGCACGGGTATACGGCGGGGAGTGGGCCGATCCATCCCCCAAGGAATCGGCCCACGCACCGGAATCCTTGAGCCGTAGTCTCGAGTAGGTTGCGTGCGTGGCGCTTCGACTCGGATTGCTCTCGACCGCCCGCATCAACCACTCGTTGCTGGTGGCGGCCCGCGCCGGTGACGCGGTCACCGTCGTCGCGGTGGCATCACGCGAACCGGCCTCGGCGGCCGGCTACGCCCGCCGTAACGGCATCGCAACGGCCCATGGCGCGTATCAGGCGCTGCTCGACGATCCCGCGATCGATGCGGTCTACATCTCGCTGCCAAACTCGCTGCACGTCGAGTGGACGCTGCGTGCGCTGGCGGCGGGAAAGCATGTGCTGTGCGAGAAGCCGCTGGCCTCGAAGGGCGCCGACGCCGAGCGGGTGGTGTCCGCCGCCGCGGACGCCGGGCTGGTGCTCGCTGAGGCATTCATGTACCGACACCATCCCCAGACCCAAGCCCTGGCCCGGCTGGCGTCGAGCGGCGAGCTGGGACGTCTGCGGCGGGTGAGGGCGTGGTTCGCCTTTCCCGCCGAGCTGCCCGGCGACGCGGTGGTGCTCGACCGCGACCTGGAGGGGGGAGCCCTGCGCGACGTCGGCTGCTACTGCGTCAGCGCAGCGCGGCTTCTCGCGGGCGAGCCGCAGTACGCCACGGCCGAGGCGATGATGGGCTCGAGCGGTGTCGATCTGCGCGTGCGCGGGAGGTTGGAGTTCGCGGCCGGCGTGGTGGCCGAGCTGGAGGCGGCGATCGACCTGCCTGACCGGGTGGGCGTGGAGGTCGAGGGCGAGTCGGCGACGGCGCTTGTGGCCGACCCGTGGCACTGCCTGCAGCCGGGCATCGAGCTGCGCCCGGGCGCGCCGATCGCGGTCGCCTCAGGCGATCCGTACCGGCTGCAGCTGGACGACTTCGCGGCGGCCGTGCACAAGTCGCGCCCGGCGCGTGTCTCGGGGGCGGAGATCGTCGGCCAGGCGCGGGTGCTCGAGGCGCTGGACGACTCGGTGCGCCGCGGCGGAGCCAGAGTCCGTGTCGCCACAGACAGCGAGTGAGTAGCCCCGGGCGAGGTGCCAGATCACCGTCGATCGTGCCACCGCTGCCGCCCTGCTGATCGGTGGCGGACGCCGGCGGCGGAGATCGACGCCGATCGAGTGGAGCGGACGCGGATCGAACGCGCGACCTCCTGGTTGCAAACCAGGTGCTCTCCCAGCTGAGCTACCGCCCCGGGCCTGAGAAAGGATAGCGATCCATGCCGGCGGCGGGCGCCGCGGTATGGTTCGGCGTGGCTGTGCTCGAATCGGCTCGAATCCGCCTGCGACACGACGTCCTGCCGCTCGCGTGTCTCGCGATCGCGGCCGGAGTCGCGTTGGCGGTGGGCGGCCTCGCGGCGCCCAGCGGGGACGCTCCGTCGCACCTGTTCCAGACCTGGCTGTTCCGCCACGGCGGGTTCGAGGTCTGGAACAACTACTGGTATGCGGGCCGCTACGAGTTCGTCAACTACAGCGTGCTGTACTACGCGCTCGCGGCGCAGCTGGGGCAGCTCGGCGTCCTGGTGCCGGCGGCCGGCGTGCTGGGCGGCAGCTTCGCCGTTGTCTGCCGGCGAGAGTGGGGCGACGCCTCGCGCGGCCCCAGCCTCGCGTTCGCCGCCACAGCGCCGTTCATCATGATGGTGGCAGGCGTCTATCCCTTCCTGGGCGGCGCGGCCACCGCGCTGGTGGCGCTGGCATTGGTGCAGCGGGGCCGTCTGATCACGTTCGGCGTGGCGGTGTGGGCGACGCTCGCGTTCTCGCCGCTGGCGTTCGCGCTGCTCTGCGCTCTGCTGGCCGGAGCGCTGCTCGGACACGGCGAGCCGCGGTTGGCGCTGCGTCGGCACAAGCTGGCACTCGGCCTGGTGCTGGTCGTGTTCCTGGCCGGCGTGCTCGCACAGCGGGCATTTCCGACCCAGGGCTGGTACCCCTACGACCTGACCGACGCCGCGATCGTGTTGGTGTTCTCGCTGGTCGGGCTGTGGGTGACCGGCACCAGCAGCCGGGCGCGCTCGCTGCGGATGCTGTTTGCCGCCTACCTCGCGCTGAACCTGGTGGCGTTCCTGCTCAAGGGGCCGATCGGATCCAACCCCAACCGGCTGTTTGCGATCGCCGGCGCGCCGATGCTCTGGCTGGCCGCCAACGTCGGCCCGCGGCGGTCGCGGCTGGTGGTGTTTCCGATCCTGGCCGCCGCAGTGGCGCTGCAGGTCGGCCCCTGGGTGAGAGACGCATACTCGGCCTGGAACAACCCGGGTGCCAACGCCGCCTACTGGCGGCCTGCGATCAGCTTCGTCGACAGCCACCGCAGCCAGATCGCCGGATACCGCGTGGAAGCGGTGGCGACCTGGGGTCACTGGGACGCGTACTACATCGCCCATCAGCAGGTGCCGCTGGCGCGCGGCTGGTTCCGGCAGGACGACTTCCCCCTCAACCGGCCGCTGTATGACCGCCACCTGAGCGCAGTCACCTATCAGCGCTGGCTGCGCTCGCTGGGCGTGCGCTACGTGCTGCTGCCCGACGCGCCGCTCGACTTCAGCGCGGCCGGCGAGGCTCGCCTGCTGCGTAGCGGACTGTCGGGCCTCTCGGTGGTGGCGCGCACCCGCCACTGGACGTTCTTCCAGCTACCTGCGGCGACACCGATCGTGTCCGCACCGGCCGGCCGCACCGCGCGCCTCAGCTATCTCGATCAGCAGCAGGTGGAGCTGTGGGTGTCCGGCCCGGGCCGCTACGTGGTGCGGGTGCGCTACAGCCCTTACTGGACGACGCTGCCGTCAGACGCCTGTCTCTCTCCGACCGCAGATGGGATGACCGCGGTGACGCTGCTGACTCGTGGATTCGTGCGTCTGGCGATCGAGCCGGATGCGTCGAGCCTGGCATCGACGGCAGCCTCGAACGATGCCAACAGCTGCTGAAACTGACATCCTTCGCCGTTCGGCATCCACGTCCTGCTCGCGCCCTGTATGCTCCCAAGTCCGCTTTTGCAGCGGAGGACGGAAATGACGAGTACTGCCGAGAACACCGCGAGCTGCGCGCTCTGTCGTCGCCATCTTTTGGTGGGCGAGCCCGCGCGGCTGTACCAGGATCCCGGCTCCAAGCGGTTCCTCAAGGTCTGCCCGCTGTGCTACGAGCGCGCCGATCGGCGCGGCTGGCGCGCGGACGGCCGTCCGATCGTCGCAGTGCACGCCAATCCGCCGCGAGATGCCGCGCTGCGCGAGCGTGAGGGGCTGATCGACCGGCTGCGCGGGCAGCTTCAGTCGGTCGAGTTCGACCTCGACAAGGTGCGAAGCGCGCTGGCAAAGGCCGAGCAGCAGTCGGGTGAGCTGCGCACCATCAAGCGCGAGATGAAGGAGCTGGCCAACGAGGTGCGCCGCCGCGAGCGCGAGCTGCGGAGCCTGGCCGACGAGAAGAAGCGCAGCGATGAGCGCGCGGCGCAGGCTGAGGCCGCCCACCGGGCCGAGATCAGCCGCCACCATCAGGTGGCCGCCAAGCTGGACGAGCAGTCCGCACAGGTTGAGCGGCACGAGAGTCGGCTGGCGCAGCTCGAACAGGAGTTGGAGCATGAGCGGCGCCGCTATGCAGAGCTGGCCGACGCGCGCCGCACCGAGGGTGATGCGCGCCAGATCCGGCGGATGGCGCTGGAGGCGTTCAACCGCTCCGCCCATGCCGAGCGGGTGGTGGCGATCTCGCGTAGCCTCGGTGACCCGGTCGTCAACGTGGCCGTCGAGGGCTGCGAGCTTCCCCGCGTGGTCTCGATCTGCGTCGCCTGGGACATCTCCTGGTACGAGTACGAGGTCAGGCTCGACCTCTACGAGCAGACCGTGTCGGTGGATGAGGGTCGGCGCGGGGACGATCCCCGCGACCTGCCCCAGCATCGCCTGCACCCCAACGCCGTCCTTCGCGCCGACCGCATCGTGCTGACGATGCAGGCGTTCGGCGTTGGCGCCACCGGCTAGCTATCCGCCGCGATCGAGCGAGCGCACCGCCGCCAGGCCGAACAGGAATCCGCCCACGTGGGCAAAGTACGCGACGCCGCCGCTGTGCCCGCCAACCTGTCCAAACCCGGTCGCCGCTCCCACCACCTGCAGGCCGATCCAGATAACCAGGAACAGCACGGCCGGCAGAGGCAGCGGGATCCAGCCCACCAGTGTGATCACGACCGCGCGCGGGTACAGCAGCAGGTAGCCGGCGAGCACGGCCGCGATCGCTCCGGACGCGCCGATGGTGGGCACGTCGCTCGAGCGGTCGAACAGCCACTGCAGCAGGCTGGCCGAGAGGCCCCCCAGAAGGTAGAAGGCGGTGAAGCGAGCGCGACCCAGCCGATCCTCGACGTTGTTGCCGAAGATCCACAGGAACAGCATGTTGAATCCCAGGTGCGCCCAGCCGCCGTGCAGGAACATCGAAGTCAACAGGGTCACCAGCACAGGTACGTGATGCACGATCACGTCCGCCCGTGCGCCGAAGTCGACCCGATCGGTTCCCAGCGGGCAACCGCTTACGAGCTCGCAGGGCACGAACCCGAACTCGTAGTCGATCGCGCTTTTGCCCTCGACGCTGTACACCCGCTGATTGGTGGTGGGCAGGTGCTGCACTGGTGCCATCAACTGGAAGACGAACACCAGCACGTTGACCGCGATCAAGGCCACCGTCATCACCGGCCGGTTGCGGGTGGGAACGTTGTCTCGGAGCGGTATCACCGCACGGGTTGGGAGGCGCGAGCGGCTGCGATCCGCTCGCGCGCCATCTGTTCGGCCGCTCGGCCAGGTGCGACTCCCGACTCCCGGGCGCGCTCGAACACCTGCTTCAGCGTGGTCTCGATCCGTTCCACGCTGCGCCTGGCGCGATCGGGGTCGTAGCCGTCGCCGATCAGCTCGTCGGCGATGTTGATCACGCCGCCGGCGTTGATTGCGTAGTCCGGCGCGTACACGATCTTGCGTCGCAGCAGCGCGTCGCCCATCGAGGCGTCCGCCAGCTGGTTGTTTGCTGCGCCGGCCACCACCCGGCAGCGCAGGTCGCCGATCGTCTCCGGTCTGATCGCAGCGCCCAGCGCGCAGGGCGAGTAGACGTCGCACTCGATGGCGTGGATCTGCCCCGCCTCCGCCACCGCCGCGCCCAGCTCCTGCAGCGGCCGCACCCGGTCGTCGTGGATGTCCGCCACCGTCACCGAGGCTCCTGCGGCCAGGAGATGGCCGGCCACCGCGCCGCCGACGTGGCCGGCGCCCTGCACCGCGACCCGCACGCCCGCCAGCCCGTTGCCAAGCCCAGCCTCGGCGAGCGCTGCGCGGATGCCGCAGACGACGCCCCAGGCGGTCATCGGCGAGGGATCGCCGGATCCGCCGCGGGCGACCGGCAGGCCGGTGATGTAGCGGGTCTGGGACGCGACCTGCTCGGCGTCGTCGGTGGTCGTACCCACATCCTCGGCCGCCAGGTAGGCGCCCCCGAGACGGTCGATGAAGCGTCCCAGCGCGCGAAACTGCTCAGCGGTCTTGTCCCGTCGCGGATCGCCGACCACCACCGTCTTGCCACCGCCCAGGTCAAGGCCGGCCAGCGAGTTCTTGTACGTCATGCCCTCGGACAGCCGCAGCACGTCGGTCAGCGCCGCCTCGTCGTTTGCGTAGTCCCACATCCGGATGCCGCCCAGCGCCGGACCGAGCGAGGTGTCGTGGACGGCGATGATGGCGCGCAGCCCCGAGTCGCGGTCAGTGCAGACGACGATCTGCTCGTGGTCGGCGAAGAGGCGCACGAGACGCAAGTATACCGAGGCATGAGTGCAGAACTGCCGAATCCATCGGGAACCGGATGGCGATCTCGGCCGTCCGATCGCATATGAGACGAGCCTTCTTGATCGCGCTTTTGACCGTCGTACCGGCCGTCGGGTGCGGATCCGGCCAGAGCGGCGGCGGTGGTACCGGCACCGCACCCGAATCGCCTGTCTCGCACGCTCCGCCGTCCAGCTCTCAGCCGCCCGGGTTGGGTGGAGCGACGCTGGTGACGCCCCGTGCCGGTGGCGATCGTGGCGCGTTGGTGCGACCGGTCGCACTGCGGGTCGGCGTCGGCGACGATGGCCGGGCGTGGGCGCGCGTGACGTGGTGGGGCGGGATCCCCAGTTGCTACGTGCTGCGGCCCGTGCGCGTGCGTCGCTCCGGCGAGACGATCACGCTGTGGCTGAGGGAGGGCTCAGACGCGCCGTCGGGCACCGCCTGCGCCGACATCGCGATGCTGAAGGCGGTGGTGGTCGACCTGGGGCCGCTGCGCGCTGGCAGCTACACGGTCATGGCCGGCGGCCGTCGCGCGACGCTGACGGTGGAGAAGGGTATCTAGGCTGCTTCGGCAGCCTGGGCGCGGCGCATGGTGCCGGCGCTTGCGACCGCGTCGCGCTTCGCGCGCCGGTTCTGGATCACCAGGTTGAGGAACATGCCGCCCACACCGATCATGAAGATCAGCGAGCCAATCACGTTCACCTGTACCGGAACGCCGTTTCGCGACGCGCCGTAGATGTAGAGCGGGAACGTGATCTGGGCGCCGCTGTTGAACTGGGTGACGACGAAGTCGTCGATCGAGAGCGCGAACGCGAGCGCCGCCGCGGCGGCAATGCCGGGCATGATCAGCGGCAGGGTGATCCTGCGGAACGTCGTCCACTCATTGGCGAACAGATCCATCGCCGCCTCTTCGAGCCGACGGTCGAAGCCGTACACGCGCGCCTTCACGGTCACGATCACGTAGCTGATGTTGAACATGATGTGGGCGATCAGGATCGTCAGGAACCCCAGGCTCGGGTTCTGAAGGGCGATGAACAGCGTCAGCAGCGAGGAGCCCATCACGATCTCGGGCGTCGCCATCGGGGTGAAGATCGCGAAGTTGGACGCGCTGCGGCCGCGGAAGCTGTAGCGGGCCAGCGCCAGCGCCGCCAGCGTGCCGAGTGCCGTCGCCAAGACGGTGGAGAGGAAGGCGATCTCGAGCGAGAGCTTGACCGCGTCCTGCAGGCCGGGAGCACCGAACGGGTGCTTCCAGGCGTCCAGCGTGAACTTGTGCCAGGTGAGGTTGAACTTGCCGGCCGGGCCGTTGAACGAGAACAGGATGATGACCGAGATCGGGATGAACAGGTACAGCAGCACCAGGCCGGCGAACACGTTCAGTGCGTGCCAGCGCACCCTGCGTCCAAGGCCGCTGGGAGGTTTTCGCGCCGCCTCGACCGCCTCCGGCTCGACCGTGACCGCCTCCGTCGCCGCAGACATCAGACCGTGGTCACCTCCTCGGTGCCCAGCAGCTTCGCGTACACGGCGATGAATACCAGCATGATGGCCATCAGCGTGAACGAGAGCGCCGAGGCCGCAGGGTAGTCGTTGAAGATCAGGAACTTGCTCTGGATCACGTTGCCGATCATGCGCGTGTTCGGGTTGCCCAGGATCTCGGCGTTGATGTAGTCGCCGGTGGCCGGGATGAAGGTCAGCAGCGTTCCCGCAAAGACGCCCGGCAGGGAGAGCGGCAGCGTCACCTTGAGGAACGCCCTCACCCGGTTTGCGTACAGGTCGAGCGAGGCTTCCAGCAGCCGAGGGTCGATCTTCTCCAGGCTGACGTAGAGCGGCAGCACCATGAAGGCGAGGTAGTTGTACGTGATCGCCGAGACGACCGCGAACGGGGTCGCCAGCAGCCGGTGGCTCGACGTCCAGCCCAGCTTGTCGGTGACATCAAGAAACCGGACTGCGTCGAGCGCGCGGGTGACGATGCTGTTGTCGGCCAGGATCGTCTGCCAGGCCAGGGTGCGGATCAGGTAGTTGGTGAAGAACGGGGCGATCACCAGAAGAAGCAGCAGGTTCTTCCAGCGACCGCCCCGGAATGCGATCACGTAGGCCAGTGGATAGGCGATCACGAACGCGGCCACGGTCGCGATGGCGGCGTACAGGAACGACCGGATGAACTGGCTCTTGTACTGGCTGATGTTGTCGGTGTAGTTGGAGAACTTCCAGTTGAACGTGTAGTGCTGGGCGTAGGTCAGGTCGACGTGCACCGTCTCCAGCGACTTGTACGCCATGAACGCCATCGGGACGAAGAAGAAGATCCCCAGCCACAGCATGGCAGGCAGGAGCAGCGGGCCCGCGGGCCGTCGCCGTAGCCATCTCATCGTCCTCGTCCTTCAGGAGTTCTGTTCACCGAGCCACCGGTCGATCAGCCGCCGATCAGGCCCTGGAAGAGCTGGTTGAACTGCAGGTCCTCATCCGGGGTCAGCGCCTTGAACACGTTCACGTTGTCCAGCGATGACTGGGGCGGGAAGATCAGCGGGTTGTTGGCCACGCTGGGGTCCTTCGCGACCAGCGCCTCCTTGGCACCGTTCACCGGGCAGATGTAGTTGACGTAGTCCTCGACCATCGCGGCGATCTCGGGCTGGTAGTAGAAGTTCATCCACAGGTGCGCGTTGTACGGGTTGGCGGCGTTCTTGGGGATCATCATGTTGTCGGTCCAGATCATCCCGCCCTTGTCCGGGATCACGAACTTGAGATCAGGGTTGGAGAGCTGGAGCTGCACCACGTCACCGGACCAGGCCATGCACGCGGCCACGTTACCCTTGGCCAGGTCGGCGGCGTAATCGTTGCCCGTGAACCGGCGGATCTGACCGTCGGCGACGTGCGGCTGGATCGCGTCCACCGCCTTCTGGGCGTCGGCGACCGTGCACTGGGTGGGGTCGATGCCGATGTCGAGCATCACGAGACCGAGCGTGTCGCGCATCTCGGTCAGGCAGGTGACCTTGCCCTTGAACTTGGGATCCCACAGATCGGAGATCGACGTCAGGTCGCGACCGGTCAGCTTCGGGTTGTAGGCGATCCCGGTGAAGCCGGACTGCCACGGCACCAGGTGGTCGTTGTTGGGGTCGATCGAGCGGCCCTTCAAGGCTGAGCTCAGGTTTGCATCGACGTTGGGCAGCAGCGACTTGTCCAGCGTCTCGCAGTACCCGAGCGCCACCCACTTGCCCGCCATCCAGTCGGTCAGCGTGACGATGTCGCGGTCGATGCTCTGGCCGGCTTCGAGCTGCGCCCTGACCTTGCCGAAGAACGACTCGTTGTCCTCGATGTCCTCGAGGTACTTGGTGGTCGTGCTGTACTTCGCGTCGAACGCATCCAGCGATGGGTGGTGCGTCTTGTTCTTGATATCGATGTAGAGCGGCCAGTTCGAGAATGTCCAGTTGGAAGAGACCGTGTGCGGGAACGAGGGCGCGCCGCCGCCGGAGCTCGCCACGGCGCTCGAGCCGCCGCCGGAGGAGCTGCCGCAGGCGGCCAGGAGGCCGGCGCCGGCGAGCGCTCCGCCGGCCATTCCGGCCCGGCGAAGCAGGTCGCGGCGCGTGAGCGCGCCGCGCGCGAATGCCATCCGGTCGAGATCGGACAGCGGACGTTCGTTGCTCATATCAGTTCCTCCACGGTGGGGACTTGGCCTTCGTCGGTGATCACGAACGTGTTCTCGGGATCCCAGAAGAGTTGCACGGACTCACCTCGCAGCAGGTGACGGGCGCCACGACCGGCGTTCTGCACGATCGCCACCAGCTCGTCTCCGGATGGGGTGTCGATGATGTACTGGGTGCTGACGCCGATGTAGCTGACGTCGCGGATGGTACCGGACAGTCGGTTCGCGCCGGCCTCGGCCGGCTCGGATGCCGGAAGCAGGCGCGCCTTCTCCGGGCGCACGCCGATCCGCACCTGGCGTGGCGCATCCTTGAGCAGATCCGCCGGCACGGCGACGCTCGATCCATCAGCCAGACGCACGTGGCCGCCATCCTCGATGGTGGCGGTGACCATGTTCGAGACGCCCAGGAAGCCGGCCACGAACGCCGTTCGCGGCTGCTCGTAGAGCTCCACCGGCGGCCCGATCTGCTCGATCTGTCCCTGGTTCATGACGGCGATCCGGTCGGCCATCGTCATCGCCTCTTCCTGGTCATGCGTGACGTGGATGAAGGTGATGTTGACCTCGGTCTGGATCCGCTTCAGCTCGATCTGCATCTGCTTGCGCAGCTTCAGGTCGAGCGCTCCCAGCGGCTCGTCCAGCAGCAGCACGCGGGGCTTGTTGATCAAGGCCCGGGCAAGGGCCACCCGCTGCGCCTGTCCGCCGGAGAGCTGGGTGGGCTTGCGCTTCTCGAACCCGGACAGCTGCACCAGTTCGAGCATGTCGGGCACCTGCTTGGCGACCTCGTGCTTGGAGGCGCCCCGCTGGCGGATGCCAAAGGCGACGTTGTCGAAGATGTTCATGTGCGGGAACAGGGCGTAGTTCTGGAACACCGTGTTGACCTCGCGCTTGTACGGCGGCAGCCCGGTGACGTTCTGCTCGCCGAGGTACACCGTGCCTGCCGTGGGCTCCTCGAAGCCCCCGATCATGCGCAGCGTGGTGGTCTTGCCGCACCCGGAGGGGCCGAGCAGCGCGACGAACCCACCGCGGTCGAAGGACAGCGAGAGGTCATCGACCGCCTTCACGTCGCCGAACTGTTTGGTCACCCGCTCGAGGCGGACGTCGGGCTGATCCACTCATGCTCCTTGGGAGTGCAAGACGGTCGTGTTAGCGTATATCGTGGAAATTGCGCCTGTCAACTGCGAACTTCGCACGTGCGGGCTCGATTACGGAGAGGATCCGGCGTGAAGCTCGACAGCACAGACAGGCAGATCATCGAGAGTCTACAGCGAGACGGCCGCCGGGCCTTCACCGTACTGGCGCGCGAGCTCGGCATCTCTGAGGCGGCGGTGCGGGCGCGGGTGCGAAAGCTCACCTCGGCCGGGGTGATCGACGTCGTGGCGGTGACCAACCCGCTGATGGTCGGATTCGACGTGATGGCGATCGTCGGCATCCAGGCCAACAGCAACCTGGAGCAGATCGCCGATCTCGTCTCGACCTGGGATGAGACCAGCTACGTGGTGATCCTGTCGGGCAGCTTCGACCTGATGGTCGAGATCGTGTGCGCCGACAACCATCACCTGCTGAAGCTGGTGCAGCGGATCCGCGACGTTCCTGGCGTCAAGTCCACCGAGACGTTCATGTACCTCGATCTGCACAAGCAGACGTTCGCCTGGGGCACGCGGCCGTCCACGTAGCGCGCTCAGCCGGCGATGCGGGCCGCCAGCCGACCGGCGCCGATCAGCTCGGCGTGGGCGGCCGCCCCGGGCCGGTCGAGCCGACTGTCGGCGGGCAGCGAGAGGGGGGCGCTGGCGTCCATCGTCGCCACTCGCAGGTACAGCTCGAGCAGCGGGTCGGCCAGCGCCTCGCACTGCCGCGGGGTCAGCGTCTCTCGGCTCTCGACCGCCCGGCGCAGCGAGCCGTGGCGTTCCAGCAGCAGCGCGGCCGTCTTGGCGCCGATCCCGCGCGCGCCGGGGATGCCGTCCGATGGGTCGCCGCGTAGGGCGATGAAGTCCGGTACCTGGTCAGGCGTCACTCCATAGCGATCGCGTACCTCGACCGGGCCGATCCGGGCGGGAGGGCGCCCACCTGTCTGCGGCGCCAGGATCGTGACCCGGGCAGATGGAAGCTGGTAGGCGTCGCGATCGGAGGTGACCAGCAACGCCGTGCCACCATCCGCCGCCTCGGCCCGGGCCGCCGCTGCCAGGAAGTCGTCCGCCTCGTATCCGCCCGCCGACGCGTTGGCAAACCCGAA
Organism: Gaiellales bacterium; assembly: GCA_038212095.1. Classification (GTDB taxonomy): domain Bacteria; phylum Actinomycetota; class Thermoleophilia; order Gaiellales; family JAICJC01; genus JAICYJ01. The sequence goes on from JBBQUW010000004.1 coordinate 140,229, forward strand.
CGCCTCGATCAGTCGCGGCAGCCGCTCGAGCTGCTCGACGATCTCGGGCTCGAACGGCGGTCGGTGAGCCTGGTACGCCGGAAGCTCGAGGTGGCGGTACGTGGGCACGCCGGGCGTGTCCCAGCACGCCAGCACCGCACGCGGCTGCTCGGCGGCGAGCAGCACCAGCAGCGTGTTGGCGAATCCCACCAGAGCGTTGATCGGCCGCTCACCCGCCCCCTCGATCGGTGGCAGAGCGTGGTAGGCGCGGTGGGCGAGCGAGTCGCCATCGAGCACGAGCAACGGCTGTCGGTCGGTGGTCAGGCCATGACCATAGCGAGCAGCGCCTTCTGCGTGTGCAGTCGATTCTCGGCCTCGTCCCAGGCTGCCGATCGGGGGCCGTGCAGGATCTCGCGGGTGATCTCCTGACCGTAGTGCGCCGGCAGGCAGTGCAGCACGATCGCCTCCGCGGCGGCGTGAGATAGCAGCACCGTGTCCACACGGTAGGGGGTCAGGTTGACGATCCGCTGCTCCCGCTCGGCCTCCTGCCCCATGCTTGTCCAGACGTCGGTGACCACAGCGTCGGCACCGTGCACCGCCTCGACCGGGTCATCCAGCAGCGTCACGTCGCCGGCGGCGGCCAGCACCAGCGGATCGGGCTCATAGCCAAGCGGTGTCGCCACCGAGATCCGCATCCCCATCAGGCCGGCGGCGGTGATCAGCGAGTGGCAGACGTTGTTGCAGCCGTCACCCACCCAAGCCAGACGCCGCCCCTCCAAGTCCCCCAGCCGCTCTCGCAATGTCTGCACGTCGGCCAGCGCCTGGCAGGGGTGGTGGCTGTCGGTGAGGCCGTTGATCACCGGCACGTCGGCAGCATCTGCGAGCGCCTGCACATCGCTGTGCGCACGCGCCCGGATCATGATCGCATCCACGTACCGGGCCAGGACGACGCCGGTGTCCTCGATCGATTCGCCGCGACCCAGCTGCATCTCGGCCGCCGAGAGGTTGACCGCAACGCCGCCAAGCTGGGTGATGCCGACCTCGAACGAGACGCGCGTGCGGGTGGAGGCTTTTTGGAAGATCATCGCCAGGGTGCGTCCCGGCAGCAAGCGGTGGGACACGCCCTCCGCCTGCAGCCGCTTCAGCTGGTCGGCCAGATCGAGCAGCGCGACCAGATCGTCGCGCGATAGTTGGTCGATCGAGAGCAGGTCGCGGCCGGTCATCGGCGTGGTGGCTGCGGGCGACGGCATTGCATGAGTATGCCATTCATATGCATGAGTATGCAAACCAGCGGCGGCGATACCGCCGCGGCAGGCACCGCCACACCGCCTGCATTCTCCAGGGACGAACCGTCCGAACGGGAGCTCGGGCTTTAGTTGATCAGGCTGCCGGCCACCGCGGCGGCCAGGCAGGCAACAGCCAGCGCTGACAGCAGCAGGTTGACCGGGCGCATGCCGGCGTCCGTGAGCGCTTCGGCGGCGGTACGGCGGGGGGAGGCTGTGGGCGTCATCGGGGTGGCTGCTTGGCAAGCGAGAGGGCCGGAACCGGCACGTCGCTCGGCCCGCGGCGCCGCCGCCTCGCGGTAGCCGACGCCACGCGACGTGGTTATTGCACCCACCGGACGCCGACGAGATCTCAATGCAGCAGGCGACCGCCGCGCTGCGGCGGTTGGGTGGTCGGGGCGGTGGGTGCGCTGGGCGCGTCGGCGCTCGAGCGGGGCGGGGCGGCGGGAGAACCCTGATCCTCAGCGTGCGGCCGGCGTCGGAACTCGCCGCGCGACCGCGCGATGTCACTCGCGGTCGAGTCGCGGCCCGGGTCTCGGCGCAGGATGATCGGCTGGTCGCTCACGCCCCGGGTAATCGGCAGCCGGGGCCGCTGACTGTAGCGGCGGCCGCTCATCCTCGATCCGCGTCCGCGGGCGGACGGCCTGAGCCCCGTAGCGGGCCCAGCGCAGCAGCAGGATCACCGATCCCACCAGCGCGGTGGCGGTGCCGACGGCGAAGAACGCCACGCCCAGCGCGATCGCCTGCTCGGGGGTCGTCGAGTTGCGCAGGAACGAGACGAACACGGCCTCGCGTACGCCGATCCCGTTCAGCGACACGGGCAGGATCAGGGCGGCGAACAGCACCGGCCCGGCGGCGAAGATCTCGGCCACCGGCACGTGCAGTCCCAGTGCCCGCACGAGCATCCAGATCGTCCCCACCCGCACGGCCTGCACGCACAGCGCCAGGCAAGAGACGGCGGCCAGCGTCGCACGGTGCGTGCGATAGGCGTGCAGCGCGTCGTAGAAACGCTGCCCGGCCGCCAGCTGCCGTCCTGCCACCCGCGGCTCCAGGTAGCGAGCCGCCAGACCGCGCAGGCGACCCGAGAACAGCAGCCCGAGCATCGTCAGCGCCGCCAGGCCAAAGATCGCCTCGGCCACCGCCACCTCGGGCCCGCCGGCGCCGCGACCTCCCGCCGCGTAGGCCAACACCGCCAGCGCCACCAGCGAGACGACGCCGACGAGGCGGTCGATCAGCACGGAGGCAACCGCTTCTGGCGCAGCCTGGGTGCGGCGCCCGAGCTCGACCGCCCGCACGGCGTCGCCGCCGATCGCCGCCGGCAGGAACTGACCCAGAAACAGTGCCACGAAGTACGTCCTGGTCAGCCACGCGATAGGCACCTCCAGGCCCTTGGCGCTCAGCAGCAGCCGCCAGCGCCAGGCCATCATCGGCACCGTTGCGATGTTCACGAGCGTGGCCGCCACCACCCACCGGGCGTCCGCGTTCGAGAGCGTGTGCCAGATGTCCGTCGGATCGGTGAACCAGAGGAGCGCCGCAAACACCGCCGCCGAGACTGCGGTGCCGAGCCCGACCCGCAGCCTGCGGCTCATCGCGTGAACGCGCCGTGCAGCTTCCGCAGCGCGGCCAGCACGTCGTCAACGTCCGTCGCGCGGTGTGCTGCAGACAGTGGGAGCGAGAGCACCATCGCACCTGCCGCCTCGGTGGCCGGCAGCGAGACCGCCGGCAGGTTGCTGCGGTACCACGACAGCGTGTGCACGGGCAGAAAATGCAGCCCGGTGGCGATGTTCTCTGCCATCAGCGCCGCGGCGTAGCGGTCGCGGTCGGCTCCCGCCAGCCGCGGGTCGATCCGCACCACGTACAGGTGATGGGCGTGACGGCCGAACGAGGGCCGCTCGATGGGCGCGATCCCGGCCATCTGCGACAGGCCCTGGTCGTACTGGGCGACCAACATCGCGCGGTCGGCATGGAAGGCGTCGATGCGATCGATCTTCGGCAGCGCGACGGCGGCCTGCAGGTCGGCGAGGTTCGCCTTGAAACCGGGCAGCAGCACGTCGTAGTGGCCCAGCATGCGGGTCTGCTGACGGCGCCAGGGATCGCGCGTGATGCCCTGGGCTCGCAGCAGCCGCAGGCGCTCGGCGCCCTCGTCCGAGGCGGTGGTGATCACGCCTCCTTCGCCGCCCGCCAAGCTCTTGGTCGCGTACAGCGAGAAGCAGGTGAAGTCGCCGATGGCGCCGACCTTGCGACTGCCGACGGTCGTCTCGACGGCGTGGGCGGCGTCCTCCACCACCGTCAGGCCGTGGTCGGCTGCCAATCGTTCGATCGCGTCCATGTCACAGGGCGCTCCGGCGAAGTGCACCGGCAGCAGCGCCCGCGTGCGCGGGCCGATCGCGGCCGCAAGCGCGCCGGGATCGACGTTCAGCGTGCCGGGATCGACATCGGCGAACACGGGTCGTGCACCGGCGTGGATGATCGCGTTCGTGGTCGCCGGCCAGGTGAAGGAGCTGGTCACGACCTCATCGCCCTCGCCGATGCCGGCCGCGAGCAGGGCCAGGTGCAGGGCGGTGGTGCAGGAGGAGGTCGCGATCGCATGCGGCGCGCCGACGTAGGCAGCGAACCGTTGCTCGAGCTCTCGCGCCCGCGGGCCGCTGGTCAGCCACCCCGAGCGCAGCGTCTCGATCACCGACTCGATCTCCTCGTCGCCCATCACCGGAGGCGAGAACGAGAGCAGGGTGTCGCGGACGGGTGTGCCGCCATCGATCGCCAGGGTTGAAGGTTTGGTGCTGCTCATTCGACCTCGATCCGGACCGCCTCGACAGCCGTTCGCGCCCGATCCAGTGCCTCGTCCCGGGTCGCTCCCCGGGTGATCACATAGCCGGCGCGGTCGATCGCGGTGCGCAGGGGCGGGTACCGGTGCCCGGGCACATGATAGAAGGTGACCGGCGCCGGCCCGTCGGTCGACACGAGCGTCCCTTCGGGGGCGGCGAGGAACTCGATCACGCAGGCGCCGTCGGGCCGCGCGGTGAGTGCCTCGCGACCGACCTGCTGCCCGACCGCGGTCCGCACCGATGCCTCTGCCAGGTCGACGCCGGTCGCCAACCGGCACAGCTCGGAATCGTGCCCTCCGCCCAGCCGGGCGGCCACCTCCATGATCACCGGGCCGTTGGCAGAGAGGATCATCTGCACGTAGCTCGGTCCCTGCCGGATGCCGAGCGCCTCCACCGCCGCGCCTGCGACGGCGATCGCCGCCGCGTCGTCATGGCCGCTGGGGTAGACGTGGCGGCGGGCGACGCCCGGGGCGCCCTGGAAGTGCTCGCGGGCGGTGACCGCCACCGGCAAGAAGTGGCCGTCGAGCGAGAAGCCGTTCACGGTCACCTCGGGACCTTCCACGAACAGCTCGAAGAGCGCCCGGCCGCTGCGCGATGCCAGCCGCGCTCGTTGCGTGGCGGCCTCCAGCTCGCCGGCGCCGCTGACGATGCTCATCGCCCGCTGACCCTGGCGGTCGCTGGCCTTGACCACGCACGGATAGCCGGGCGCCGTCGCCGTCGACCACGGCGGCTGTGGAACGGCGGCCTCGGCCAGCGCATCGCGTTGTGCGATCTTGCTGGTGGCGCGGAGCGCGGTGGGCACGTCCAGCGGGTGGGGCAGGCCGAGATCCGCGGCCACGTAGGCGGCGATCCGCACCGGCCAGTCGGTGCCGGGGGCGATCAGTCCCGCGGCGGCGTGCTCGCGCGCGGCTCGGCGAACACCCTCGGTGTCCTCGCTCGACACCTCGACGTCGCCCAGCCCGGGAGCGCTGTCACAGATCAGCGGCCGGATGCCAAGGCGCAGCGCAGCGTCGACGGCGTGGCGCTGGGCGGGACCGCCCCCGAGGACGATCAGCGTCAGACGGTCTGGGCCGTCTGCTCGCCCGACAGAACCTTCTGCCACCATTGGGGGTTGTCGCGGTACCAGGTGATGGTGCGCTCCAGCCCGTCGGCGAACGCGATGTTGGACGTCCAGTCGAGCAGCCGCTCGGCCCGGTCGGTCGAGCCGATATGGCGGTCGACCTGGCCCGGGCGGTCGTCGATGTGCTGCTTGAGGCTGGACGGCTTGCCCAGCATCTCCAGGATCATGTCGGCGATCTGTTCCACCGACTCGTCGACCCCGGTGGCGACGTTGATCGTCTCGCCCACGATCCGGTCGAGCGGCACCTCGCATGCGCGTGTGATGGCCTCGGCGGTGTCGAACACATGCAGCCAGTCGCGGCTGGCGTGGCCGCCGCCGTGGATCGTCAGCGGCTTGTCCGTCAGCGCCTGGATGATGAACCGCGGGATCACCTTCTCGGGGTGCTGATAGGGGCCGTAGTTGTTGAACGGTCGGATCACGGTCACCGGCAAGCCGTAGGTGCACCAGTAGGAGTAGGCCAACCGATCGCCGCCCGCCTTGGTACCCGCATAGGGCGACCGCGGGTTGAGCGGGTGATCCTCGCTCATCGGGTCGGACTCTGCGGTGCCGTACACCTCCGACGACGAGATCAGGATGAAGCGCTCGACCGGCTGCTCACGGATCGCGTCCAGCAGCACCTGGGTGCCGACCACGTTGGTGGTGACGAACTCGGCGCCGCCCTGTTCGATCGATTTGGAGACGTGCGATTCGGCGGCGGCGTTGACGATCACATCGACGCCGTCCAGCGCCTCGGTCACGTCCTGAACGTCGCGGATGTCGCCCTTGATGAACCGCAGCCGCTCGTGACCGATCACGTCGTCGAGGTTCTCGAGGTTGCCGGCGTAGGTGAGCGCGTCCATCGTCACCACCTCGTGATCGGTGCGGTCGAGCAGGTACCGGATCATGTTCGAGGAGATGAACCCGGCGCCGCCGGTGACGAGGATTCGCTTCATGTGCCTACCCGATCTCGCGGTCGATGAAGTAGATGGGTCGCTGTTCGATGTCGCGCTGGATCCGGCTGAGGTGCTCACCGAGCACCGCCATCAGGAACCCCTGCAGCCCGAGGACGAACAGCACCAGCCCGCCGAGCAGCAGCGGACCGGGAAAATTGCCGTGCCGCACCCAGTACACGAGGCCCCAGGAGCCGACCACGACCGATGTCAGGATACCTCCGATCGCGAGAACGGCACCCACCCACTGCACCATCTGCGCCCAGAAACCCGTCAGCACGTGCAGTGCCAGTTTGACCAGCTTGAACGCGCCGTAGCGGCTGTGGCCCTGGCGAGCGGCATGTCCCAGCTCGACCTCGGTGACGCGGGCGCCGGTCGTGCAGACGAGCGCCTTGGTGAACTTCTGGCGGCCGATGCGGTGCATCACCGGCTCGATCGCGTCGCGCCGGTAGGCGTTGAACGCGCAGCCGAAGTCTGTGATCGGCACGCCCGTCAGCCGGGCCAGCAGGCCGTTGATCAGCCGCGAGGGCAGCCGTCGCAGGAACAGCCCGTCATGTCGCTCGATCCGCTTGCCGCTGGCGACGTCCGCGCCGGCGCGGATCGCCGCAACGAGCTTGGGGATTTAGCCGGGCAGGTTATGAAGGTCGCCGTCCCTCGTAACCACGAACTCCCCACGCGCGCGCGCCATGACCGCGAGCAACACG